>JAAESI010000082.1 GCA_024229515.1 Pseudomonadota bacterium
CGACACGATCAAGACGAGAAGCTGGAGCGCGAACGGGAGCTGAGACATCCGCTCATCCGCTCTCCTCGGCCATCAGCCGACAACTCGCCCGACTTCGCTGAATGATGGACGGAAACCACGATCGAGTTTTGGGACACCACGAGTCCCGAAACCACCGAAGAGCTGCCCGCAGGAGCTGCACGCGACGACCAGTCCGCCAAGGCTCCCCTTGGTCGGGGCACCCCCGGTAGCGATCGCCCGCGCAGGCAGGCGGAATCCCGCGCTTCCCCCCAGCCGGCAGGTCAGCCGACGACGAGCTGCGTGCGGCTCCCGCGATCGGTAGGGATCACGGCGAGCCGCGTCCCGATGCGCTGCTTCAGTTCCGCGACGTGGGAGATGATGCCGATGAGCCGGCCCTCCGCGTTGAGCCCCGTGAGCACCTCGATGGCCCGCTCCAGGGACTCCGCGTCCAGCGTGCCGAACCCCTCGTCGATGAACAGCGCGTCGAGCTGCACGCCTCCGGAGTACGCCTGCACGACGTCCACCAGGCCGAGCGACAAGGAGAGCGCGGCGAGGAAGCTCTCGCCCCCGGACAGGGTCGCGACCGACCGCGACTTGCCGCTGTAGGAATCGCTGACCTCCAGATCGAGGCCCGCGGCCTTGCCCTTGTGCGCCACGACCGTGCTGCGCTCCAGGCGGTAGCGCCCGTCGGTCATGCGGTGTAGACGCTCCGAGGCCTGCAGCAGCACGTCGTCCAGCAGCACCGCGAGCACGAACCGCTGGAAGCTGAGGTTCCGCTGATTGCGCCCCCGGCCCCGGGCGACCTCGGCCAACCCGCCGAGGACTCGGTCCCGCTGGTCCAGCTCCTTGGCGCTCGCCATGGCCGCTCGAACCTCCGAGAGCAGCCGCACTCGGTCCGCGTGCTGGACGGCGCACGCGCCCGACTGCTTGAGCAGCACGCCGTGAGCGCTCGACGCAACGGCGACTGCCGCCTCCAACGCGGGCACGTCCACGGCTTGCAGGCCCTCGGCCGCGTCGTTCGCCCGGGTCAGGCGATCCGCCGCGGCGGCGAACGAGGCGTCGTACGCCCGCAGCTCCTCCTCGTACGCCGAGATCTCCGGGACCGCGATGCACGCCGCCGAAAACGCGGAGTCGTCGGCGAGACCTTCGTCGACCCGGCGCGCCGCTAGCTGGTCTTGCGAGGTGCCCAGATCAGTCTGCGCCTTGCGCCAGGCCGCCTCCGCCGCGCCGAACTCGGCCTTGGCTGACGCCGCCCGCTTGCCGGCCTCGGCGCAGGCCGTGGTCACCACCTCGAGGGCGCGACGCAGGGCGTCTCGTTGCTTCAGCGCGTGCTTCAGCGCGGCCGCCAGCGCGCCGGGGGCCCGGAGCGCCTCGGGGACCTCACCCCTGCGCTCGTCGGCGACGGCCTGGGCCGCCTCGAGTCGACCCTGGGTGGCCCGACACGCCGCATCGGCCTTCAGCGCGCTGGCCTTCGCCGCGGCAAGATCCGCTCGGAGCTTGTCGAGCGCCTTCTTCTGCTTCGGCAGGGCCGCTCCCGCCTCGGTCGCTTCCATCAGCGCGGCGTGCAGCACGGCCACCTCGCTCCGCTGCTCAGCGCGCTCCGCGTCCGCTGCATCCCCCAACATCCGGGCGAGCTCGTGGGCCGAAGCCTTCGACGCATCGAGCGCCGCCGCGGCCTTGCCTCGCGCCTTCTCCGCCGCTCGGCGAAGGTCCTCGCAGGCATCGACCCCGGCCTTGGCCTGCTCGATCGCGTCGTCAGTGGGGAGCTTCGACGAGCCCTCGGCGGGATGGGGGTGCTCGTTCGCGCCGCAGACCGGGCACGGCTCGCCCTCCGTCAAGGTCCCGGCCAGCACCGCCGCCTGACCGGATCGCCAGCGCTCCCACAGCGCCTCCAGCGCGCCGATCGCCGCGGTGGAAGCAGCCTCAGCGCTCTTCTCGCCGTCCTTCGCGGCGCCCAGCTTGACCTGCTCCTTCTTCACCCGCGCCCGCACGACATCGAGCTCCGCACCGCGTTGCAGTCGCTCCTGGGCGCCCTGGTGCTCCAGCTCCCGGGCAGGAGCAGTCTCGGCCAGGCTTCGGACCCGAACAAGCTCGAGATCGCGGGCCTCGACGTCACCCTCGATCGCGGTGATTCGCACGGTTGCCGTCTCAACGTTGCCCTGCAGGGCCCCGCGCTCAGTCTGCGCCGCGGCCAACCGGGTCTGCGCCTCCCCAAGATCCGCGACGCGCTGCTGCAGCCCCTCCAGACGCAGTACCTCACGGCCCGCTTCCTCGCGCTCCGAGTCCCGCGTCTTCTCCGCGTCGAGAGAGGCTTGGGCGTTCGTCGCCGTGAGCTCGGCCCCCTTGAGGGCGGAGGCCGCGGCAGTGCGCGTGGTTTGCGCCGCCTTGAGATCCCGCTCACGGCCCTTGACCAGCCCCAGCAACTCCATCAGCGGCCGCGCACGGCGGGCCGCGACCAGCGCCGCGCGCCTCTCCTTGATCGTCGACTCCTGGGCCGCGAGTTCCCGGTGTCCATCGGCCGCAGCCCGCTGCTCCGTGAGCTTGGCCTGGACCTCGAGCCCCACCTTGTGCGCGGCCTGCCGACGGCCAAGCTCCTTGCCGGCGCCTGCGACCTGCTCCACCAGATCCTCACGCCGAGCGGCGAGACGATCCACCTCCCCTTCGAGCACCTCGACGCTCTCCATCTCCGCGTGCGCCAGCAGGGTCGAGGCCTTGCCGGAGCTCTCCCGGTACTCCTTCTGCACGGTGTTCGCGCGATCCACGAGCGTGTTCGTGACCCGCTCGAAGAGAGCGGTACCGAAGAGCTTCTTGAGGATCTCCTCCTTCTGCTGCGAGTCCGCCATGAGCAGCCGACGGAACTGCCCCTGGGGCAGCATCACGACCTGCCGGAACTGCTGCGAGCTGAAGCCGAACAGCTCTTCGATGCGCTGCCCGACCTTGGTGCTCCCGGACACCAGGTGCTGCCCGTCTTCGTCCCCCGTCACCCCCGTGCGCTCCCATAGGCTCGCGGCATGGCTGTGGGAGGTCATCCCCTCTCCCCGGGCCTTCGGGCGCTCCTGCGCCGGACTGCGACGGACCCGATACACCCGGCCCTGGAACCCGAAGTCGTACGTAATCTCGGTGAGTCGATCGGTGTCGGCGAGCTCGTTTCGCATCTGCTGGCCCGAACGTTCGGCCCCCGAGGTGTCCCCGAACAGCGCGAAGCAGATCGCGTCGAGCACGGTGCTCTTACCCGAGCCGGTGGGCCCGTGGATCAGCAGCAGCGGCTGACCCAGAAGCTGGGAGAAGTCGATGCACTCCTCGTCGGCGTACGCACCGAAGGCGCTGATCGAGATGTAGAGCGGCCTCATGCTGCGCCCCCTTCGGTGCCCGCGAACGCCTCGAGCACGGACACGACCTCCGCGCGCTCCGGCTCCGTGATGGCCCCGCCGGTCACCTGCTCGAAGAAGGTGGCGAACAGGTTGATGGGCTGCATGGTTCGGTGGTCCGCACCGGCCGGGAGCAGCTGGTCGCCGGTGGCCTGGAACATGGTGCGTTCGAGGTGCAGGACGTGCGGGTAGACGCTGCGCAGGCGCGGCATGGCGTCCATCACGAGGCCCCGATCCGTGAGGCGGACGAGCAGGTAGTCCTGGGGCGCAGCATCGTTCGCGGCGTCGCGCATGATGTCGTCGAAGGTGCCCTCCACGATCCTGAGCCGGCGGCGCGCCACCAACGGGAACGTCTCTACGCTCACGGCCCCGGCACCATCGAGTTCGATCAGGCTGACCGACTTGTCGTGATCGACCTCGGAGAACGAGTACTGCAGCAGCGAGCCGGAGTAGCGCACCCGCTCCTCCCGGACCCGCTGGGGGCGATGCAGATGCCCCAGGGCTACGTAGTCGAAGCCTGCAAAGACGCTCGCCTCCACCGCGCCCGTACCGCCGACCGACAGCGAGCGCTCCGACCCGCTCTCCGCGCCGCCCACCACGAACGCATGGGCGATGGCGACCGAGCGACGGCCGGGCGTGATCGCGGCCCGGGCCGACTCGACTTGCGCCGCCAGGGCGGCCTGGTGTCCCCTCAGCTCTTCTTGATGCAGGTAGGAGCGCACCGCGTCGGGGCTCGCGTACGGGATGGGCACGAAGTCCACCGGCCCATCTGCATCCCCCAACGTGACGCAACGGGAATCACCGACGGTGCCTGCCAGGTGCAGTCCCCGCTCCGCCAGCATCCGGTTGCCGAAGCCCACGCGCTCTGCGCTGTCGTGGTTGCCTGCGATGGCGATGGTGGGGATGCCAAGGTCGAGGATCAGGCGTGTGAGCGTCTCGTCCAACAGTTCCACCGCCTCGGCCGGCGGCACCGCCCGGTCGTACAGATCGCCGGCCACGACAATGACGTCGGGCTTCAGCTCCTTCGCCATCGCGTGGAGCTGCTCGAGCACGTGCGCCTGGTCGTCGGTGAGGTGCACCTGGTGGAACAACCGGCCCAGGTGCCAATCGGACGTATGAAGGATTCGCATCACTCTCCCTTGATCGTCGCGAGACTCACGCCTGGTCCCCAGAGCTCCTCACGCAAGCCCGATGCACGCCTCACGGTCCTCTTCAGCGCCGCGCCGAGCAGCTCCGGATCCCCGAGCATCGTCATCCGCAACTTGGCCCGGGTGACCCCCGTGTAGACCAACTCACGCGTGAGGATCGGAGACGGGCGGCCAGGCAGGACCACCATCGCGTGCTCGAACTCGGACCCCTGGCTCTTGTGGATCGTCATCGCGAAGACCATCTGGTGCTCGGGGAGCCTTGACGGCGCCAGGTACTCGACGCGATCGTCTTCCCCTGGGAAGGCCACCGTGAGCTCGCCATCGGCGTCTTTGACCACCACCCCCACGTCCCCGTTGAACCGCCCGACGACGTAGTCGTTGCGCCTCACCAGCACCGGCATCCCCGGCCAGAACACGCCGCGCACGCGGAACCCGCGGATCCTGGCGACCTCCAGCAGGTGCACGGTCTCCTTGTTCACTCCAGCCACGCCGAGCGCCCCGCGCCGGTGCGCGCACAACACCCGGAACGTGTCGAACGCCTTCAGCACCGCGGCGTGATGCTCCACCGGGCTCTCGCCCGTACGGGGCCCGGCCAACAGGCGCTCCAGGTAGGGCCGGTAGCCGGCCGTGATCTCGTCCTTGGCGGCCTTGCTGAGGGCGCCGTCGGTGTGGGCGAGCAGTTGGGTGTCCGGGAAGCGTGAGGGGTCCGTGGGTACGCTCACGGCCGCCGCAGCGTCACCATCGATCGACAGGCACGCCTTCGCGAAGGTGCCGATCCCGCTGCCCTCCTTGAAGCGGAGGCTCCGGTTGAGCTGCACGATGCAGTCCCAGGGGCCGGCGCCCTCGGTGTGCGCCACATCAGCGCTGAGGTCGATCCCGCTGGTCGCGGCGAGCTCGGCCACGAACTCGGACGACAGACGAAGGCCCTGAGCCGTACTTGACCCGCACAGATCCGCGAGCACGGTGCCCGCTTCGACCGACGCGAGCTGGTGCCGATCCCCCAGCAGGATCAGGCGCGCATCCGGGGAGACGCCCAGCGCGAGCTTGGCCATCAAGGCGAAGTCGACCATCGACGCCTCGTCCACCACCACCACGTCGTAGGGGACGGGGTCCTGCTCGTCGTGGCGGAAGCGGGTGGGGTTGGCGGGGTTCCAGCGCAGCAGGCGGTGCAGGGTCGATGGCTGCAGATCCGTCAGGAAGACACTGAGATCATCGACCGTCGCCCCCGTCGGCAGCGCGGTCTGGGCGCGGATCAGGAACTCGTCCAGCTTGTCCCCGATCGCCTCCTTCATGCGCGCGGCGGCCTTCCCGGTGGGAGCGGCGAGCGCTACCCGCAGCGTGGGCACGCTGTCATCGACCAGCCGCCGGGCCGTGTTCTGCGCCCACAGCAGCGTGAGCACGTTGCGCACGGTGTAGGTCTTGCCGGTCCCGGGGCCCCCGGAGATGACGCAGAAGCCGCGCTGCACGGCCATCGCCGCGCCGAGCTTCTGCCGGTCGACGCCCTCCACTGCGTCGAACAGTCCCCCAAGCCCGGTCTTCAGCAGCGCCGGATCGGCGACGTCGCACCGCTCCCCAAAGCGACGGATGAGCACCTTGGCCAGCCGATGTTGGTAGTGCCAGTAGCGACGGGTGTAGAGCAACCTCCCATCCAGAACGAACGGACGCGCGGAATCAGGCCGACCCTCGGCATCGACCAGCGGACTCTGGGCCACGCGGGCCTCCCACGCGATCCGGTCTTCGGGCCACGGGAGCGGAGCCAGAGGCTCCTCCGCCTCTTCGACCTGCTTGAGCTGTTCGGGCAGGACGTCCTCGTCCTTCAGCAACCTCAGGTCGACGCAGATGTGCCCGTGACGAGGGGCGCGCACGGCGAACGCCAACGCGAGCAGGACCCCGGCATCGCGCTCTCCCGCCAGGCGCCCGAGCTGGTCAGCGACGTGCACATCCACCGACGCCAACGCCCCGGCCCCATAGAACGGCTGGAGCAGGGACCTCAGCTCCTCCCGAGCCCCTGAGTCGGTCAGCGTGAGTGGCGGCAGGGTGGGCTGGCGGGCGTTCATCGCGGCCCCCTCTCATCGGCCGGAGGTGGGTCGTCGAACGCGCGATCGAGGGCCTCGATCACCTCCCGCGGCGGCCGGTCGTGGAAGCAGCCGTTGACCAGCGCGTCCTCCTTGGGGGTCTCCGCTCCCGTCATGCCCCGGATGAACAGGTAGTAGATCCCGCCGAAGTCCCGGTCGTAGTCGTAGTGATCGGCGCCGAGCCGCCAGCGCAGGTAGCGGTGCAGCGCCAGGGCATAGATGTGGTACTGCAGGAAGTAGTGGTGCTGCTCCATCTCGTAGCGCATGCCGACTTGGCAGAAGTGCTGCTGCGGGTACCGGCGCTGACGCTGGGGATCCAGGCGGTTGCTCTTGTAGTCGGCCACGAACCAGCGCTGCTGTCCGTTCACGGCATGCCGGAACACCAGGTCGATGCTCCCGGTCATGAACCCCACGAGGTGGCCCAGCTTGAGCTCCCGCAGCCCGTTCAGGTACGGGGCCCGCATCCGCTCGTCCGCCGCGCGCAGGAGCAGCGCCTCGATGAGATGCTCGGAGCGCACCCGCGCCTTGTGTTCGTGATCGCCGTGCTTGGCGCCGCCCGCGATGGGGAAGTCGAAGCGGAGCTCATCGAACCGCGCCGCCCGGGGCACGTCACACAGTCGCACGGCCCCGAGCGGTCCGCCCAGGGGCGTACGCAGGGTCTCCGTGAACCCATCTGCGAGCAGCTCACGCCACCGCTCCGGGTCGAACCCGTGCTGCGGGAGCACGGTGTCCAGGAGCGCCTCCAGCGCGGCTCGCCCCGCGACCCCATCCCCAGCCGGATCGGCCCACTGGAAGTCAGCCAACTCATAGATTTCGTGCAGGAACGTGCCGGCGTGGGCTCCCGCCGGGAACCGGGCCAACGGAACGGACTCGACGTCCTCGGGCAGCTCGTAGCGGGGAGCGAACGGCTTCGGCCCCGTGTCATCGGCCGGCTCGGCAGTGATGTCCTGGGCATCCATGTCGAGCCCCTCGGGCAGCTCCGGCTCCACCACCGCGTAGCTGGCCTGCTTGCCCGCCGTGAGCGCCGTGTAGCTGTACCGACGCCAAAGCCGGTCCAGGCCACGCCGCAGGAACTCGCGGGTCTGCAGCCCCCCCTTCGTCCTATCACCACCGTCCCACATGAGACCAGTCGGTGGCTCACACATACTCACGGCGATGGTGGGGGCGCCGTCTGGCAGCTTGGTGCCAGAGCTGTCCGCCAAGGCCATCAGGTCGCTCAGCAGGGTCACCGGGCCGGCCTTCCCGCGCTCCGCCCCGGCCTGCAGCCGATCCACGCTTCCCTCGCCGGGCTCCCCGTGCAAGGCGGGGGCCGCAGGCGCGTCCCAGAGCTCCTTGACATGGCCGGTGTAGAGGACGCAGCGGTGCTTGGCGCGGGTCACGGCGACGTACAGCAGCCGCAGCGCCTCCTTGCGGGACTCGGCCACGGCGCGAGCCAACGTGAGTTCGTCGTCGGTCCGCAGGTCCAGCAGTCGGCGGGTCGGATCCTCCTCTGACGGCACGATCAGCGCCGCATCCTTCTTCTTCGGCAGCCGCGCTCCCCACAGGAACGGCGCGAACACGATCGGGAACTGCAGTCCCTTGCACTTGTGCATCGTGAGGATGCTGACGGCTTCGTCGTCCCGATCGAGGCGCAGCTCCGTCTCGTCGCTCTCCTTCTCCGAGTCCGACCGCTTTTGCTGCAGAACGCTCAGCAAGCCAGTGAGGTGCAGCCTGTCGGCCACCTCGGCTGCGTGCAGCAACTCAGCCACGTGGTTGAGGTTGGTGAGCCGACGCTCGCCGCCGAAGTGGGTGAGCAACGTGCGCGGCACGTCCTCGTCGCTCATCGCCGCCCGCAGCGCGGTCAGGAACCCTCGCTTCTCGACCACCTCACGCCATCGTGCCAGCCGCGCGAGCCAGATGTCCCACTCCTTGACGGCCATGGGCACCTCCGCGTCCAGCGCAACCAGCCGCGCTGCGCTCCGCCCGAACAGCCGACTCGTCGCCGCGGCCCGCGCCGGGCCGTCCCGCCCGGGGGCAGCGAGGGCCTCCAACCAGAGCTGCAGGTCCCGAGCCTCGTCGGACGCGTACACGTTGTCCGCCCCGCTCCGCACTGCGGGCACCCCGACGTCGCTCAGCGCACCATGCACCGCCTGAGACTGCACCTTCGTACGAACCAGGACGGCGACGTCCCCAGGCCCGACGGGACGGAACCCGTGGTCGTCGGCCTGCGGGTGCTCAGGGTCGTGGATCCGCGTGCCGGCGGTCAGGAAACGCACGACGTCCTCTGCGATCACCCCCGGCAGCGCGTCGCCCACGTCACCCTTGGTGAGGCGGTCGTCGTCGTCAGAGACGGGGACGTCGCCGTCGAGCAGGCGCTGATCGAAGAAGCGCAGGGACAGCGGCGCGGTGCTCCCGTCCGACCAAGGCTCGCGATACCGCAGCCGGTCTACCTCCGTACGCGGATCCGCGTCGACGGACACGTAGGCGATGTCGGCCTCACCGAAGAAGCCGGCCCGGCCCATGATGTGGTTCATCGCTTCGACGTAGCGCTGGTCCGACCGGTAGTTGCGGGTCATCGTGAAGATCCGCTGCCCCGCGCTGCGCTTCGCGGCGAGGTAGACGTGCACGTTGGCGCCTCGGAAGCCGTAGATCGCCTGCTTCGGGTCTCCGATCAGATAGAGCCAGTGCTCGCCGCCGCCGAAGAGGTTGAAGAAGATCGTCCACTGCAGGTCGTCGGTGTCCTGGAACTCATCGATCAGCGCGGCCTTGAACCGCCCCCCGATGGCATCGGCGAGGGCCTGCCGAATGGCTGGATCGACCGGCTCCTCGCGATCGTCATCCGACCCATCCCTGAGGTTCCGGGCCAACAACCTCATGAGGTCCTGGAACGACTGGGTGCGCCGCTCCCGATTACGCCGGTCGAACTCTGTGACGAGCCAGGCCACGAACTCCGCGCGCCGGCCCGCCGCGAGCTCGTTGGCGTAGGTCTGCAGGCCCACCAGCGCATCGAGAGCGGGGTGTTGGAATACCGCCTTCGGATCGACCTGCGGCTCCTGCGGAGCGGGGATCGCCCAGTAGTCGACGTTTGGCGGTAGGGCGGAGCCGAGCACCGTGGGCCCAGAGTCCAGCCACTTCGTGAGCTTGATGGCCTCCTTCGTCGCTCGGGTCTGCCGGTACTTGCTCTGCTTCGGGTTCGAGAAGTCCCCCCGCTGGTGGGCCTCCTCGATCGCTGCAGGCAGGGAGTCGCACCACCCGCCCCGCCAGCTGGAATCGAACGCGTCCAGCAAGGGCTGCCAGCCCGCCTCGTCCCGGTCTCCGGGCGCGGGCACGACCTGCATGTCGGGATCACGCAGCGCCAGCTTGGCCAGCCCGATCAGATTGTCGCGGGTCCAGCCGCACTGGGTCACGTGGAAATCGTAGCGCTCAGGATCGTCGGGGTAGAGCTTCGCGGACAGCCAGTCGTCCACGAGCTCTTCGATCAGCGCGCTGCTGTCCTGCACCAGCTCCAGGCCGAAATCGGCCGAGCTCTCGAAGGCGTTCTGCTGGAGCATGCGCTGGCAGAAGCCGTGGATCGTACTGATGAGGCACTCGTCAAACGCCTCTTGCGCGTCCCGAAGCTGACGTAGCCAGTTCTTGCCCTCAGCCAGAGCCGCCGCTGCGGCCCCTGGTAGCCGCGACAAGATCGCGTCCTTCGGGTCCGCCGGCCGCCCCTCCAGAGTCGCGATCGCGTCGGCGATCCGTACCCGGATCCGCTCCTTCAGCTCCGCCGTCGCCGCCCGGGTGAACGTGACAACGAGGATCTCGCGCATCTTCACGTTCTGTTCGGTCACGAGACGCACGACCAGATCGGTGATGTTGTACGTCTTGCCGGTGCCGGCGCTCGCTTCGAGCAGGGTGATCCCCCTCACGAGCGGCTCGGTGGGCGAATACGCGGTCATCGTGGAGGCGCTCATCGGACCCCCTCCTTGATCCACTTCGATGTGGGGACTGTGGTCGCGCGAACCGCGAGCATGGGCGCCCAGACGGTCAGGGCGACGCGCGCGAAGTCCAGGGACACGGGCACGGGCTCCTGGTCGGAGTCCTCCAGGGGCATCTGGCCCTCGAAGACACGCGCCACATGGGGATCCGACAGGTCGCCTCCGACACCCTTGAACCCCGGGAACCACTTCTTGCGCGCCGCCTTGAGCCCCTTGCCGACCGCGGCGACGAGCGCCTCGTCACCCTCAACGACCCCATCCTCCAAGGCCGTGGCGGACAGCTTGCTGGCCTTCGCGAACTCCAGGGAGCTGGACTCGAACAGGGGGAGCGGCTCCCGGCAGCCACGGCGATAGAGCGCGACCAGCTCCTCCAGCCGCTCCTTGGGGTCCGCGGGAGCGGCCATCCCGATCATGCCGACGGTCGGCTGGCCCTTCTCCTCGTCGCCCAGCACCAGGATCGCGCGGCCCGCCTCCGGATCGGTCACCTGCCACGCGAGCAGCTCCAGCCAAGGCCCGATCAGGCGCTTCGCGGCCTCTTTGCCGAACTGGAAGTCCAGGAGCAGATCGCCCCAGATCCGGGTCAGGGACCCCGTCACCCGAGCGTCCCGAAGCTGGATGTCCAGCAGGAGCGGCGCCCGCGGCGCGGTGGGCGCGCTCGCCCCGGTCGGCCACACGGCCGAGTCGTTCAACATGCCGCCCACGATGCCCGCGGGGGTGTCCAGGTAGACCCGCCCCGCGTAGCCCAGCGGGAGCCGCCCGGTGGCGGTCAGCGCCCGCCGTGCCTCGGGCATCGTCTGCCCCGCCAGGCACGCATCCAGCAGCGCCTTCCGGACGCTCCACCGCTCGAGCGTGTCCAGCGCCACGGGCTCCCGATCGAGCACCTGGCTCCCGTACTCCTTGAGGTTCACCTTCAGTTGGCGCTGGAGCAGGTAGGCGGTGGGGTTCTTGAAGAACTTGATCAGCTCGACGAGGGGGATCTCCTCCAGCTCCCTCCCATCCGCGGCCCGCGCTGCCGCGTCCTGCCCGTCTGGGGGGAAGAACGCCGGGGCCGCCACGCCGCCGGTCCTCAGGGCCTGGGCCCCATGCAGGAGCCGGCGGTCGAAGCTCCACGGGAGCGGCCCCCCCGGCGGACGGCGGGCGGGGTGCCCAGCCACGAAGTTGCGGGGACTGAACGCCTGCAGCGGGTGCTCGGTGGTCATCCAGTCCGAGGGAGAGGCGCCCGACGGCAGCGACGGAAAGCTGCGATCAAGCACGTCCTTCAGTTCGCCCACGGGCACCGCCGGCGCGCGCTCCTCGTTGCTCCGTACGTCCCGTCCCGTGTAGAGCACGACAAGGTGCTGACGGGCGGACAGCATCGCCTCGAGCATCAGGAACCGATCTTCGTCGCGCGGGTCCCGGTCGCCGGCGCGGGGGTGACGGGAGACCAGATCGAACGCGAGTCCTGCCGCCTTGCGGGGGAAAGTGCCCTCGTCCATGCCTAGGAGGCACACCACCCGGTAGGGCACGCTGCGCATCGGAACCATCGCGCAGAACGTCACCGCTCCGCTCTGCTGCTTGCTGGCGCTGCTTGCCACGTCGAACTGACCCTGGAGCAGGGCGACCAGCGCGGCGGCGGTGACTGGACGGGTACTGCCGGCCTTCTCGGCGCCCTCCCGCAAGTCCGTGAGTGTCGTACGGACCCGCTGCGTGAGCCAGGACGCGGCGGCGGTGGTGTCCGTGATGCGAGCGATCGTGAGGTCGACGCGATCCAGCCACTCGACCGCGGGTCGAGGCTCTCGCAGGTCGTCCAGCTCCTGGAACAGCGTGTTGCAGCAGTCCACCAGCCGACCCAGCAGGAACGTCTCGCCCCCCTCGATCGCGTCGAAGGGGGCGATCTCGTCACAGAACAGTTGGCCGAGATCGGGCGAGACCACGCCGAGCAAGAGCCGCTGCAGGCCGAAGCGCCAGGTGTTTTGCAGGTCCTTTGGCTGGGCGCTGCGCTCCCGCTGCTCCGCGTGGGCGCCCCATCGGATCCCGCTGTCTTGGATCCAGGTCTGGAGTTGCGGGAGCTGATCGGGCTCGAAGCCGAAGCGACGGCGCACCGGCTCGAGGTTGATGAAGTCGAGCACGGTGGACGCTTCGACCCGTCCCGCCGCCATCTCCAGCACCCGCATGAGGGCATCAGCGACGGGGTTGAGTCGGCGAACGCTGAGATCGGCGATCTGGAACGGGATCTGCGGGGCGCCCACATCCCCCCACCCCTCCGCGCTCCAGTCAGGCTCGCCGTCGCGCTGGCGCCGGGCCGCAGGCCCTTCGGAGAACACCGCCGTGATGAGGGGCGCGAACCCCTCGATGTCCGGCGTCATCACCAGCACGTCCCTCGGCTGCAGCCCGTGGTGGTCCTCGAACAGGCCCAGCAGCACGTCGCGGAGCACCTCCACTTGCCGCGTGGGTCCATGGCAGGAGTGCAGCTGGATGGAGTCGTCGCTGGGCTGCAGCGCGCGGCCGGGCTCGTCCCGCACCGAGGCGGGATCCCGTGCCCGAAGCACATCGGTCTGGAGCCACTGGAGCGCGCGCGGCGCGCCCTCGCCGAACGGATCGGGATAGGTCGTCTCCATGTCGAAGAACAGGTCGTCACGGCTGTCTTCGTAGTCCTCGGGCTGCGCTTCCAGCACGATCTGGAAGTCGCGGGCGAGGCGGGCCATCGAGATGAGGAGCGGGTTGCCCTCGTCCTTGCTCTGGGGCGAGCGCAGATCAGCCGCGAGGCTGTCCCGATCCCGTCGCAGCCAGGCTGGATCCCGCCCCACCTGTCCCCGGACGTCCGCCCAATACTCATTGCTGGGGCACAGCACGAACAGGTCGACGTCCACGCGGCGCCCCACCTGTCCCAGCAGCTCCATCCAGCCGGGGGGCAGGCTGGACACGGCGAACAAGCGCAGCGGCTTCGTCAACGGGCTCGCCGGCTCACCTGCGCGCAAGCGCGCGCAGGCCGCGGCGATGCGGTCGGCGCGGTGGGGAGCGTCGGCCAGTTGGGCGCGTACGTCCGCCCAGAGGGAGGCCTGCCACTCCAGCCCGACCGGGTCCGCGGGGACCTGCGTGGGCGGGGTCTGGCTCCACCCGCAGGCCAACTCAGGCCGGTAGGTGACGTAGCGGTCGAAGATGTCCGCCAGCTCGCGCGCCAGCGAATAGGCCCGAGCGGTCACCGGGCCCGGCACGCCGACGTTCGGATGTCCGCCGTCCGGCGGGACCGCGGACAGGTAGCCCCGCACGGTCTTGAATCCCTCCCGCTTGCTGGCGGCCGGCAGGACCTCGAGGAGCGCCCACGTGATGCGATCGGCAGACCACTGGTCCGCCGTGTCCGCGGGCTCGCCGAGCACCTGACCGATGAGACCGTCCAGGGTGGAAGCGGGGAACGGGAACTCGACGTTGGCGCAGATGCTCAATGACTCGGCCAGCCGATGGCGCAGCCACCGCTCCATCCCCCGACTGCCGACCACGATCTCGACGGGCGCGAACGGATCGTCCGGCGGCGCGACACGCAGCAGGCTCGCCAGTACTTCGACCAGCGCTTCGATTCGATTGCTGCGATAGACGCGCAGGCTAGACATTGCAGGGTCCTCCCCGAGAGGGCTCGAATTGTACAGAGCGAGACCCGGCGAAACCGCGGCGGCGCGTTCGACGCGGACGCCTCCTCGAACGAGAAGCCGTGACGCTCCTGGGTGCGGGACCGCTACAGGCACGGATCGTGGGCCGCGACGGTGATGATCTTCCGGTCGTCGAACCGATGCGCGCCCTCGCCTGGATAGCCGAGCGGATTGCAGACCACTCGCGTGCCCCGCAGCTCGTAGTCGCAGGCCGCGTGCGAGTGCCCGTGTACCCAGAGGGCTGGGCGTGAGTCCGTGAGCACGGACTCACACTCACAGACGAAGTAGCAGTTCAGGGGAGAGCCGAGGAACTGCGGCGCGACGCTGCGCTGCGACGGGAGGTGGTGGGTCACGACGATGTCGGCGCGGGGCGCTTCCCGCCAGAGGAACTCGAGGGCCCGCTCATTCTCCTCGTAGACCCAGGGCTCGAAGTCCTCGATCACCGCGAAGTCCGACAGCAGATGGCGGTGGTCCTCGGCGACCGCACCGGGGCGGAACCAGAGCGGCGTGCCGGCAAAGCGCAGGCCATGCAACTCGACGGTCTCGTGATGCAGCCAACGCAGGTTCGGCAGCCGCTCACACACGCGGGCAAGCTCGTCATGAACCTCGACGGGCGACGAGCGGTAGTACTCGTGGTTCCCGACCACGTACACCACCTCGGGGTAGCGCGCGCAGAGGCGCCCGAGGGCGTCCGGGAGGAGCTCCGACGTGCAGAGATCGCCGGCGACGACGAGCACGTCCACGTCGGTCGAGTCCAGCAGGCGCACGAACTCATCGCCGCCGTGGTGTCCCAAAACTCGATCGTGGTTTCCGTCCATCATTCAGCGAAGTCGGGCGAGTTGTCGGCTGATGGCCGAGGAGAGCGGATGAGCGGATGTCTCAGCTCCCGTTCGCGCTCCAGCTTCTCGTCTTGATCGTGTC
>JAAESI010000083.1 GCA_024229515.1 Pseudomonadota bacterium
CTAGGAGCCTGGAGCGTGTAGACGAGCGAGCGCGGTGAGGCCGAGGCGCGCGAGGTCGAGGAGCGACGAGGAAGCGCATCGAGATGCGTGACGAGGAAGTGACGAAGAGATCGCGTGGATCGGTCCGCCACGCGAAGTGGACGTTTTCCAGCTCTGTGGCCGTTCAGGCAGTGGCCAGGACCGCACCGCTGCGGAAGAGCTTCAAGACGTTGTGGGCGGTGCAGACCAGGGACCATTCCCCGGTGACCTTGGCCAGGCCTCGCAGGTGGAATCGTCTGAAGCCGCGCGCTTCCTTCGCCTGACCGAAGACTGGCTCGACCGTGTACTTGCGTCTGCGATAGATCGCTCGGCCTTGTTTCGTATGCGTCTTGTGGGTCATCCGCGCGTGGGGACTCGCGCCCTCCGGCAGGGGCCCATCGGGAGCGGCGGCGGTCGAGACGTACACGTCGACCCCGAGCTCCGCGCACGCTTCATCGACGCCAGACGCCCAGTAGCCGGCGTCGGCCGTCGCGGCATCTGGAGCGCGGCCGAGGTTGCCGACGACCTGCTTCATCATCGGCACCAGGTTCCCAGCGTCCGGGGACTGATTCGTGACGTCCTCCGCCACGATGATCTGGGCAGCATCGTCAACGGCCGCCTGGCAGTTGTAGCCCTGCAGGAACGCCCCGTTGCTCATCATGATCCGGCTGTCCGGATCGGTGAAGTTGCGCTGGGCCTTGTCGTGCGGAGTGCCGTCGGTCTTCGTTCGCGGCCGGTTCTTCGGCAGACCGGTCGGGGTCTGGAACGGCGGCTCGTCATCGTCGTCGTCGTGCTCGAAGAGGGCCTCGGCCTCTACTCGGCGCTTCGTGGCGAGAGTCCGGTTGAGCTTCTGGCGCTTCGGTTCGGCGGCGCCGTCGGCCCGCTCGTCACACCCTTCGGCGAGCTCCCGAAGACGGGCTGCGCGAGCCTTGCGGGCTTCCTCTTCGAGCGCCTTCTTCGCCTGCCGAAGCTTCGCCAACCGACCCTCCCGGCGGCGGAGCTCCTGGGGGAGGTCGACTTCGTCCACGCCTGTCCCCAGCCGAGCATCGTCCGCTGCGTCCGAGTCCTCGGCGCGCGCCAGAAGGTCGCCGATCTCCGTCTCCAGTCGTTCTTCCAACTTCTTCATGTGCTCGTAGCTGTTCGCCTTGTGCTTGCTGGCGTTGGCCTGGATCTTCGTCCCGTCCAGGGCGATGTGGCCCAGCTTCACCAGGCCCGACTCCATGCAGAGTCGCAGAACCTGCTGGAACAGGCCCCGCAGAGCCTCGAGATGGTTTCGCCGAAACGCGCTGACCCTCGTGAAGTGGGGCCTCTGTCCGCCGGTCAGTACCCGGAAGGCGACTTGCTCGTCGATCGCACGAGCGAGCTTCCGTGAGGAGTACACGCCGGTGCTGTAGCCGTAGACCAGCAGCGCGACCATCATCGCGGGGTTGTAAGGGCGCTCCCCCCGCGGGTCCTTCCCCTGGATCGCACATTCGATCGCGCCCAGATCCAGGACCTCGACCAGCTCGAGGACGAAGTAGACGAGGTGGTCATCCGAGAGCCAGTCCTTCGGCGACGGCGGAAACAGGAAGCTCTGGTCCGGAGTCCACGACCGGTAACGCTTGCGTGCCATGCGTCCAGCAGATCACAAACCTGCCTGCGGGTCGATCCCCCTGTCGTCACTCGTCTATGCGCTCCAGGCTCCTAGGGGC
>JAAESI010000084.1 GCA_024229515.1 Pseudomonadota bacterium
AAGACGTTCGAGCGGGATGCCCCGGGGCTGCGGGGGATGGCCGTGAGGTCCAGAGCCTCCTTCAGAAGGGCACCCACAGACCGGCGGAGCGTGGAGAAGCCTGTCTTTCCGGTCTGGAAGTGCGTCCCGATGCCACGAGCCCTCAGGTCTTCCGACACGCCCACGTACACCAGTTGGTCGGGGTTCGCCGAGCCATGCACCAACGCCACGGTGAGTGGACAGACCTTCAACTTCTACATCAACGTCTACTGACGGACACCTCCCGGGTCACCCCGGTCGATGCCGTGGCGTCTCGCCTGTGCATCCACGGCGCCGCGAGAGGCGACCCGACGAGCATGGGTGCTCAGTCGAGACCATCGGTGGCGTTCATCTGTCGGGAGATCGTCCAGAGCGAGACGGGCTCTGGGACGCCACGGATGGTGACTGGATCGGCGAGGGTCACCTCCGCTTCGAGGACGACCGCGGCCTCTTCAGGCGTGCCACAGGTCGCGCGGCACGCACGGGCCACGTCATTGGAGATGACGACATCGGCACCCAGGTGCTTGGTGAGGCTCTCCAGTCGACTCGCGAGGTTGACCGCCGGTCCCATCACCGTGAAGTCGTGGCGGTCCCTCGAGCCGACGTTCCCATACAGCACATCTCCGATGTGGAACCCCACACCGACGCGGAGGGGGCGCCCGAGGGCCGCGGTCGCCGTCGCCGCATCGGCCGCGGCGTCGAGCAGCGCTCGGAGGATCGACATGAGCTTGGGGTCGTCCCGCGCCAAGAGGGGGAACACGACGAGCGCGGCATCGCCGATCAGCTTGAGGATCTCTCCCCCCTGCGGACGGATCGCGTCATCGATGGCCTCGAACACGGCGTTGAGCAGGGGGAGCATGCCTTGCACGCCGATGGTGTGGGACAGCGACGTGAAGTCCCGGATGTCGATGAAGGCGATCCCCGCCCTCAGGGACGCGCTCCGTCCACGTCCCATCTGGCCGTCGAGCACGAGTGAGCCGGTGCGCTGCCCGAGGTAGGTCGTCGCGATCTGGCTCGCGACCTGGGTCTGGTAGATCGCGAACAGCGCGAGCGCCAGGGGAGGGCACAGCGCCTCGAGCCGCTCTGGCACGGCGTCGTCGAATCCGCCCTGCGCACGGGTCGCGATGCTGATGACCTGCCTCGCGCCGTCCGGCAGCTCCGTCGCCGTGGCGATGTAGTCGACGAAGCCGTCCTCCTCCAGCGCCTGCAGTTGGGGCAGATCGCTCCATCCTGGGGTTCCGATACGGTGACGGACCTGCTGGACCTCGCCGTCCATCAGGGGCCCGAAGGGGCTCTTCGCGAGCAGGCTCCGGGCCCGCTTTTCCTGGCCCTCCTCGAGTGGCCGGAGCCAGGCCTTGCTGCCCTTGCCCCTCACCCAGGTCAGGATGATGCCGAAGTAGAGCGGGTGCTTGAGGCCGAAGAGCACCGACAGGGGCAGCTGGAGTCGGTCGATGGGCAGCCCCGCCTTCGCCATCGCCTGCGCGAGGCCTTCAGCCACGTCTGGGAGGGCTTCGGCACGTCGAGAGCCCGCGACGACCTTGTTCAGATCGATCACGAACTGTTGGCAGGCGGTCTCCGTATATTGCACGTCGGCTCCCCAGCGAGGTTGAGGGGTAAGTCGCATGAACGACCCTCGTGGCTACATGCTCGCACGAGGAGAGGCCGATCGGGCGGCTCGTCCTGCTCAGCCGAGGCCCTCTCTCCAACCTGGGTAACGTCGGTTTGCTTCTCCTGATTGGACCCCCAGTATGGAAGAGCGATGGGGACCATGAGCCCCACGAGTTCACATCATGGATCTTCTCGGACCTTCCGAGCTTCTCAGGGCTCCGACGAGGAGAGCCGGAAGGCTGCTCGGGCAGAGTCTCAAAGTGAGGTGGGCTTTCGGGCCACCAGATTGAAGGTGACCACCGCGCCCTTCTAGTTTGCAAGTGACGAAACAAGCGAACGACGAAGGAGATCGCGATGACCGACTTGAGCATGACCTTGGAGCAATGGCTGGTCCAGATGCAGGACAGCGAAGACATGGACTTCTTGAAGTCCTCGGT
>JAAESI010000085.1 GCA_024229515.1 Pseudomonadota bacterium
ATCTGCCCCGATGGAGACATCGACGCAGGCCGTGCTGTCCGGCACCTACGTGCTCGACCTCGCCCCGGACGTCCGGGCCGAACTCGACGCCGCCGAGGCCGCCTACCGGGCCAACCCCGACGACGTCGACGCCAAGATCGCCTTCCGCATGCTCGAAGGCCAGACGTTCCGCGCGCTCGAGATCGACGGCGACGTCGTGCGCCTTGTGGGCCAGGGCCGAATCCGCACCCTCGCCCCCGACGAGGTCGAGATCGAGCGCCGAGCTGACGGCGCCCTCGACATCGAGTGGCTGCTGACCGGCGACGACAGCGTCGCCCGCGAGGTGGTGCGATGACCCGCCTCCGCTTCCTGTCCGCGGCCGCCGCGTCGCTCCTGCTGCTTCCAACGCTCGCGCTCGCCAACGGCGACGAAGAACTCAACGAGTCCTTCGTCTTCGACGGCGTCGGCGTCGGCGTCACGTCCCAGGGCGTGGGCACCGCGTCGCGCGACGGGGGCTCCGGGAGCGGCACGATCGAGATCACCGAAGTGCCCGTCGGGGCCACGATCCTGGCCTCCTACCTGTACTGGTCCAACACGGGCAGCAGCGGCGGCGACGACACCGCCACCCTCGACGGAAACCCGGTCACGGGCTCGCTCATCGGCACCGGCGGCGGCACCTGCTGGTCCCACTCGGAGACCTACGGCTACCGCCTC
>JAAESI010000086.1 GCA_024229515.1 Pseudomonadota bacterium
ATGCTCCACTGGCACGCGAGCGGGCGGTTCCCGCCGCCAGCCTCGCGGACGGAGACGGTGAGCTTGTCGCAGCGGCCGATGGTGCGGGAGCCGGGGCCAATGTCAGCAACCGGCAAAATGCCGTTCGCTGCAGCCGTCACGTTGACGACGCCCGCGGAGCTGAGGCGAGCGGCGCTCGATGCCTTGACCTTGCCGGGCACCAGCGCGATGGAGTGGCCGGGCAGCACGGTGGGCGCGCGACCGAAGCGCACCTGCAGCTGGCGGCGCGACTGCCACTGGCACGAGCTGCCGGCGCCGAAGAGCGTGGCGACGGCGCTGCGGCGGGCGGCAATGGCTGGCACGTTGCACTGGCTGACAGTGTCTGCCAGGGCAGCCACCGGGCTGAGGAGCTCCGAGCAAGCGAAGGCGCCTCCTGCGCTGCCGCCAGCGTTGGTGTCGCGGTCGAAGGTGAGGGTCAGGGAGGTGAGCTCGTTGTCGAACTTGGCCGACGACAGCACCGGCGGTGCCGTGAAGGCGTCCTCGCGGATCGACACCTCCAGCAAAGGCACGGTGGCCATGCTGCCGTACGCGACGTCCTCCGAGACCAAGACCAGCTGAGCACTGACACGGTGCTCGTCGCCAGCCTCGTCCAGGCGGTCATCACGAGCGCCAACAATCACAACCTGCGGCTCGAACCAGTTCTCGGCGGTGAAGGTGAGGTCTGCAATGAAGGTTCCGTCGCCCCCAGTCACGGCGTTGGGGCCGGACGACTCCAGCTGCGCCTGAGACGCGCCGCTCTGGCCAGAGCCCGCGGGGCCAGCGACGCACGCGTCCGCGACTACAGTTCCGGTGATGACCTGCGTCGCGCTCGGCACGCGCACGGTCACAGGGGCCACGGGCTCGGATGTGAGCGAGACGGCCACCACGTCGGTCGCGCCGCCCTCCACGGCGACGAGGAAGGGCGCGCTGGCCTTGGGGTAGCTGAACACGTTGCACACGTCCCGCGGGCACGCGTTGATGCTGTTCTGGCAGACGGCGATGCACGCCTCCGTGGTCCACACGTCGGACGCCGGGTCGACGGCACGGATGAAGACGGACTGCTCGGCAGATCCAGTGCCGACAGAAATGGGCTCCTCGCGCTCGAGGAGCAGACCAGCCTCGTCGTTGTCCATGATGCTCACTCGCAAGGCGGCGGTGAGCCCGTCGTACGCGGGGTCGGCCGACTCGCAAGCCAGGGTGACATTGGCAGCGTGGGGGCGCGCCTCCGCGATCTCGTCGTCCACGGCTGACACCTCGATGAGCATGACATCTTCCCACGAGCGCTCGTCGAAGGCCAGGACATCGGGGAAGACAGTCAGCTGGTCAGCGGGAGCAGCCACCGAGCACAAGACCGCGGCGCGAGGCTGCGAGCTGAGCTCCACGAAGAAGGCTCCTTCGGCGTCCGACTCGCCGA
>JAAESI010000087.1 GCA_024229515.1 Pseudomonadota bacterium
CGACGACGACGACGCAACCGACGACGACGACGCAACCGACGACGACGACGCAACCGACGACGACGACGCAACCGACGACGACGACGCAACCGACGACGACGACGCAACCGACGACGACGACGTCACCGACGACGACGACGTCACCGACGAGGTCGCGGAGGGAGACGATCCCGGGGAGTGCGATGACGGCGCGGACAACGATCTGGACGGCCTGTTCGACTGCGACGACGACCAGTGCGCCGGCTCCCCCGTGTGCGAGACCGGCTGCCGCGGCGCCGGGTCAGCCATCGTGGGCGACGCGATCGAGACCAGCCCCGGTTCGGCGCTCGCCGGCCTCCTGTTGGTCGCGTTCGCAGGCCGCCGCCGCCGGCGGAACTCGGCTCACTGACCGAGAGGCGCCGACGCCCAGCACCCTGCCCGCAGTGTCACCGGCGGCGGAACGTGGCGTTGTTGCACGGCTCCGAGCGAGGCCGGATCGGGCCACTGAGCGGCTCTCTCGGAGTTTCAGCTTCGGCCAGCGTGCGATTCCGGCATCCCGAGCTCGGTCATGCGATTGAGGATGTTCACACCGATCATCGCTTCC
>JAAESI010000088.1 GCA_024229515.1 Pseudomonadota bacterium
CGACCGGCGAGCTGGCCCTCGAGCGGCTCGAGGCGGAGGCCGATCGCTACAACCTGATCATCGCCAGCCCCGCCATCCGCGACATGCCGGCGGAGAAGCTGGCCCGCGAGGTCCGGCGCCGGGGCTTCGATGTGCCCGTCGTCCAGGTTGGAGAGAGGGCATCGGCTCGGCCAGTTCGCGTTCACGAAAAGCACTTTGTCCGGCCTACACGCTCGGATTGAGTCCGTTTTGGTTCCCTAACCCGAGCCCTGGGCTAACCACCCCGGCCGTGCCCGTCGTCCTCATTCGTCACATGGCAGCGCGCCCAGATGATAGGCCAGATCGTTGAAGTGGGCGCCGCCACCGCCGAGGTCGAAGGCCCCGATGGTGGTGAGGGCGCCGGTGGATGGGTCCATTCGATACAGGTCTGGTCCGTCTGTCATCAGCAGCGTGCTGTCTGCCGGGTCGAATTCGAGACCCACGGATTGCATGGCAGACAGGTTGAAGTCGATCGCTTTGCCCGCCGCGCCGGTCTTCGGGTTCACCTCGAACAACTCTCCGGTTGGTCCGTCGACCCCGTACAGGGTGCCGGTCAGGCAGTCCAGGGTCATGCCGCAGTTGCCGATGTCGCGTCCGAGAGGACCGACCGCGGTTCCCGCGCCGGTTTCGGTGTTCAAATGCACCAGGGAGTCGGTGTTGCTGTCCATGCCGTAGAGCTCGCCGTCGGATGCGTAGCTGATGCCGCAAAGGTGATTGAAGCCGGTCGATCCAACCACCCAGACGTCTGCCTCGCAGACATCGAGAACCATCAGGGTGTTGCTGCCGCTGTCGCTTACCCAGGCCTGCCCGCGTGGTCCGAACGCCGCCGAATTGGGGTCTGAAGGGCGGTCTTCTTCATCTGAGTAGTCTGCGAACTCCTCTACGTGTGCGTTGGTGACGTCGATGGAGTAGGTGCGCCCTGAGTTGACCGTGAACAATTGGGAGTTGACGTACAGAGTGGAGCAATCCCAGGGGGTGTCCTTTCCTCCGGTGTCGTCGTCGTCGCCCGAGCTGTCGTCGTCGTCACCTCCGCCACGTCTGTTCGTAGGCCCACACCCGGGAAGTACGAACAGCAGCCCCGAGCCCAACAAGAACAACAGGCTTCGGTTCATGACTCCCCCTCGCAGCGGTGTCCAGAGAGCCTAGCAGCCCCGCTTGGCACAGGCTGGTGAGGACCTGCCAGCTTGGAGGACCGGGATAGTGCGCCGTCAACCATAGGGAGCTGGCCGGGTAGAGGTGGCCCCAGGTGTAGCTGAAGCGGCTTCCAAGGCAGCAGAGGCCGAGGTCGGCTTCCCACGGGCTCGCCCCTAGCTCCGGCGAGGTAGCATTAGGGCTCTTATCGGACCTATACGCCGAGGGCGGGGTGCAACCCGGGAAGCCGTACTTGGCCTGGCACAACCAGGCTTTCCGGACGGCTCATCCAGGGGTCCTCTGACATGGCGGAGATGGCCAGAGAGCCCGTCCGCGTCCCCGATGGCATCCTGGATCCCGAACGCTGGTGGGAGGCCCGCACGCGCATTCTCTGGCTCCTCCGCGAGGTCAACAATCCGACCCAGGACTGGGATGGCCTGCTCCCGGAGCTTCGCCGGTGGTCCGTCAAGATGCACCGGAATGGCACCCCAACCTGGAGCGTGTAGGCCGGACAACAGAAACAGAAAGGGTGCTTCGGGGAGTCGCGCACGAAGGCGCCCCCGGCAAGCGATGCTCCCGCTGTGCGATTCCCCGAAGGGCCTGTTGAACGATGCCGCGGTCGGTTGGCCGCTATGGGGATTGGTCGGGTCGAGTCTGGCTCAGAAGCGATCGAGTCGGGCGGGCGGGCAGCTGCATTCCGGTCAGGGATGAGGTTTCGAGGGTCATCGCGGGCACCGATCATCTCGATCTGCAGTCGTCATCGAGGCGAGTCCGTGGCCTCGACGTAGACAGGGCGTACGCCTCCATCGAACCGACGAAGGCCCGGTCGAATGAGGAGCGTGCTCCGGACTACGGCGAGGCTCGTCCCCTGGCGCCAGACAGGCTGAGGGCTGGCAATGCCGATCTGCAGACCATCCGACCCGACTTGCAGCAGGGGCAACGGGTCACGTCGACGCCGGTCAGGCGGAGCAGCAGCTCCTGCCAGGATTCGGGCTCCGTCAAGCCGTCGCCCTCCTTGCCGGGGACCTCGAGCAGGCGCCGACACAACGCGAGGGACTTCCGCCGTACCGACGACGCCAGGAAGCCGTAGTGGCGGATCCGCATGAAGCCGCGAGGCAGCACGTGCAGCAGGAAGCGCCGGAGGAGCTCGGCTGCGTCGAGCACGAGCAGCTTGCGGCGGTTGTGATCGGCCCGGTCTCGCCACGTCAGGGTGACCCGTCGGCTATCCAGGGCGACCAGGCGGCGGTTGGAGAGGGCCACGCGGTGGGTGTAGCGACCGACGTAGGTCAGCACCTGCTCGGGGCCGGCGAACGGTCGCTTGGCGTAGACCGTCCACTTCTTGCTGGCGGCGGCCTGCAGACGCAGCGATGACCAGCCCCGAGGGGCTTTCAGCTTCTCCTTGTCGAGCGCCCGCTCCAGCTTGCGGAGCAACACGCCCCGGAACACGGTCGACAGCACCTTGACCGGCAGCAGGAAGCCCGGCTTGCAGGACACCCACCGCTCCCCGTCGACGGAGAGACCGCCACCGGGAACGATGCAGTGCACGTGCGGGTGGTACAGCAGCTTCTGCGTCCACGTGTGCAGCACCGCGGTCCAGCCGATCTTCGCCCCGAGGCGCACGGGGTTGAGGGCGACCTCCTTCAGCGTCGTGGCGACCGCGGAGAAGAGGAGGCCGTAGGCGGTCCGTGGGTTCGCCAGGAACAGCGGATGGAGCACGTCCGGGATCGTGAAGACGACGTGGAAGTACTCGACCGGCAGGAGCTCGTCGCGTCGAGCCTCCACCCAGCGCGCCTGCTGCAGGCCCCCGCACTTCGGGCAGTGTCGGTCCCGGCAGGAGTTGTAGGAGATCTCCTCGTGCTCGCATTCGTCGCAAGCGTTGATGTGCCCCCCCAGGGCGGCGGTCCGACACCGCACGATGTTCTGCGCGACCCGGGACCGCTCCGGGCTCATGGACAGCTCGTCGCCGAAACGGGCGAACAGGTCGGCCAGCTCGATGTCGCTCGCCTCGGAGGCCGCAGCCATCGGCAGGGCGGTCATCGGTCCATCCCGCTGGTTCGTCCGACGATCTCACCGAGCAGCCCCAGAGAGTCCAGGGGGCTCGCGGTGTCCGCGACATAATTGCTCGCCACGTGGGTGTAGATCTCGGTCGACCGGAGGCTCTTGTGGCCCAGCAGCCGTTGGATCACCCGGATGTTGATGCCGGCTTCGAGCAGGTGGGTGGCGAAGCTGTGACGCAAGGTGTGGGCCGAGACCCGCTTGGCGATCCCGGCCCTGCTCCGAGCCTTGCCGATCACCTTGCCGACGCTCTCGCGCGAAAGCCGTCCGTCCGGGCCCAGGCCATGGAAGAGCAGGCCTTGCGGTCGGTACTGTCGCCAGTAGTCGCGCAGCGTGACCAGGAGCGTCTCTGAAAGCATGACGTACCGGTCCTTGCCGCCCTTGCCCTGCTGGATCCGGAGGACCATCCGGTCACTGTCGATGTCTGCCACCTGCAGGGCGAGCGCCTCGCTGACGCGCAGCCCGCCGGAGTACAGCGTCATCAGGATCGCCCTGTGCTTGATGTTGGTGACGGCCTCGAACAGCGCCTGGACCTCCTGGGCGCTGAGTACCTGCGGCAGCCGTCGACGCGTCTTCTGGTAGGGGAGAAGCTCGACGTTCCAGCCCTTCTTCATCGCGACCACGAAGAAGAAGCGCAGGGCGCAGACCGCCACGTTGAACGTGCTCCACGCCACCCGCCGCTCCTGTGTCAGGTACAGCTGGTACCGGTTGACGTGCTCCAAGGTGAGCTGGTCGGGCGGCGTCATGTAGTAGCCGACGAACCTCCGAACGCAGCCCAGGTAGGCGTCTCGGGTGCTGTCGGCGAAGCCACGGATCCGCATCTCGCGGTCCATCAAGTCTCGGTAGTAACCCATCGCATCCTCCTTCGGCCCATGGCGGGCCTCGACCGGAGGGGTTCCGGCCATCGGAGGACGGTACGGATGCAGACGGTCGCCAAGCTGCAGGAGGCCCTGCCAAGGGCGCGCAACGCCGACGGGGCCGAGGGTCTACGGAGACTGGCAGGGCGCTGCGGCTGGCTTCACCGCGAAGCGGTTTCGTTCAACAGGCGCTTTCAGGACGAGGCAGGTCGGACGGGGACGACCTTCTGAGGGTGGGCACAAAGCCTGCGCAAGGAGGTTCCATGACCCGTTTCGCCCTCTCCCTGACCCTCTTGGCCCTCTTATCGGACCTATACGCTCTTCGCTGTTCTGTGGGCGGCCTCGCTGCTCTCGCTCCTGGCCCTGTCGGCTATGCTCTTGTGCAACCGCAGAGGGCATACTCATCTCTGACGATGCAGGTTCAGGAGACCGCACATGAAGAAGCTGACTGAACTCTGCCTGTCGCTCGCCTTCGTGAGTCTTGTCGCCTGTTCATCCGACCCCGAAGCTGCCCAGGGGGGCGAACCTCCGGCGGCGGTCCAGGCCGCGGCGCCTTCGGAGCCGACCGATCCCTGCGCACAGGATCCTGCGTGTACCCAGGACGGCCGCTGCGAAACACAGCCGGAAGGGACGTTGTGTAGAGGACGTGTCTGCGAGCCCACCGACACCGACTGCATCGCACGGAGCGACCGGGACTGTCGCGCATCATCGCGATGCGAGCACTCCGGGGAATGCACGTCCTGGAATTCGCTGAGCACAAGACACCTGGGCACCGAGTCGACGGACCCGCTGGCCTGCCTCCAGGGAGCTGCTTGTTGCGTCGTCTCCGACGACGACTGCAAGAACTCCGACAACTGCACGGCATTCGCGAGGTGCTCGGCACGAGACAGCATCGACGGAGAGCTCGTGCGCCGGAGCTGCGTCATCGCTTCGGACGCGGACTGCGCCCTGTCCGATTGGTGCAAGAACCTCGGCGATTGCAGCTTCATCCCGGGGGATCCCCCCCGATGCGGCAAGGTCCAACCTCAATGGACGGCCGAGGCCTGCACGAACTCTCCGGGCTGCAAGATCAGCGGGATCTGTGGCTTCGAGGACGGGAAGTGCGTCGTGAACGACGAAGGATGTCGTGCTTCCTCGGCCTGCGGGGACTCCGGGGCGTGTACCGCGGTGGAATCCGCAAGCCAGGACCTCTCCTGTCAAGCGGTCACCGACAAGGACTGCGCCGGGTCTCTCCGGTGCGAGGAATCCGGCGCGTGTCACATCAAGACGGAGTTCGGGCGAAGCAACTGCGCCCCGAAGAGCCAGGCCGACTGCGAAGGATCGAGCCGCTGTCAGACGGAGCAGATGTGCACTTTCCGAGGGGGGCTCTGCATCCTCAACTCGGCAACAGGCTTCTGAGGGTCGCCCGACCCGGCCCCTGCGTCACTGCTGCCCGGCTGACGCCCTCGGCGCGGCCCGCAACCGGCAGGTCGTCATCCAGGTTCTGTCTATGGTCAGGATTGGGGAGCGATCGAGTAGAGTCCTCGGGGAGGATCATCCATGAGCCGACGACACCGCGACGAAACGGGGCGTTGTTGCATGGCTCCGTGCGAGGCCGGATCGGGCCACTGAGCGGCTCTCTCGGAGGTTCAGCTTCGGACAGCCCGCGATTCCGGCATCCCGAGCTCGGTCATGCGATTGAGGATGTTCACACCGATCATCGCTTCCCTTCTCTGAG
>JAAESI010000089.1 GCA_024229515.1 Pseudomonadota bacterium
AGGTTATGCTAATCCTAATTATACCTATCAGTGGTCGGATGCTAGTGGGGCAATAACTGGCGCCACTTCACCTACTTATTCGACTACATTGAGTGGATCTTATAGTTTAACAATAACTACTCCTATTGGATGTAGTGCTACTTCCAATACGATAAGTACGACTGTTATTATTCCTACTGCTCCGGTAGTTTTACCTACTACTGCTATAGGTTTGAATGAGGCTACTATGAATTGGGTTGTAGTATCTAATATGGATCATTATGATATAAGATTACGACCACAAGGTTCTACTTCTTGGTCTATATTGATTAATAATATTCAAGGCACTTCTAAGACTAAGATTGGTTTAAGTTCTTCTACTACTTATGAGTGGCAGATACGTTCTGCATGCTCTATTGATAGTAGTTCGGTGTCTTCTTGGTCTTCTATGCAGAGCTTTACGACTATAACTCCTTGTATTACTCCTGTTAATGCGACAGAGTTAGGAGTTGGTTTTACGGCTGCTACATTAACATGGGATGCAGTGGTTGGTTCTTGGGGATATATTGTACGATACAAAGAAACTTATCAGCCATTTGGAGCTATGGTATATGATACTGTGCATACGAATTCTTATGCATTAAGTGGTTTATCAATTGGGACTTCCTATCAGTGGCAAGTTCGTAGTATATGCGATTCAACGGGTAGTAATAGTTCTTCATTTAATTTCACGAATTTCTTTA
>JAAESI010000090.1 GCA_024229515.1 Pseudomonadota bacterium
CCACCGCTGCGGCGAGGGTGAAAATGTATGCCGACCTGTCGGGAAACGAACCGGCAGAAGCAGCGGATAAAAAGCCGCCGCGGTAACAAGAGTGTCGATTCCCGCCGCCTCCACCAAACTGACGCAAAAGCCCTGGGTTTCCTGGGGCTTTTGTCGTTCTGGGATCCGCTCCGCGCGCTCTCCGCGCGTTTGGGGTCAGCGCGGGGGCTGGCGGATGGCCTGATCTCACGGACCGATGAAACTCCGAGATCCCCCAGCGGGAGGACCGCAAGGACGACTGTCGCTTGCTGGTATCGACCCACCTGCCCGTGGGAGGTCGGTTGCCGGCAAGGCGTTTCACATCGAGAGCGGTGAGATCGGCTGCCAAATGGCAGGACTGCCGCGCGGTTGAGGCGGCCGTGGCTGCGGTACAGAGCCGTGTGGTCACAGCCGCAGGCGAGGCGCTGGAGGCAGCAGTCCGGGCTGAGGCCTCGGTCCAGACACTCCTCGCGGACGCGCTCCGAACGCTCGACCAGTCGATCCTCGCCAAGGCGTTTCGCGGCGAACTGTCGTGAGCGAGCTTGCCTCTCCACTAGAGCTGCTAGAGGGACTCCTCGCCGGTGCTCCCCCAACGCCCAACTTGCTCGACGACCTCCTCAGATCTCGACGCGCTGAGTCCCTGTGGTTGGACTACAAGAGTGGGACGATCTTCGACGAGAAGTCGAAAAAGGAGGTCACGCGAGAGGTCCGTCGGCACGTCGCCGGCTTCGCGAACGCCGAAGGCGGCGTGCTCATCGTGGGCGCCCACAACGACGAGCCCGACCCACCCCACTGGACGGTGGTTCCTTGCACCAAGCACGCCGGCCGACTGGTCGCGTGGGCTGGCGATGCGCTGGGCGTCCTAGTGTAGGCGGCGTTCCAAAGCCGCGTAGTTCTGGCTACCTGCGCGGGACGTAGCCGCTCGGCTCCGATCGCGGACGACCCCACCAGGCTTGATCGCTGTTCATCGCTGTTGTTGTGGCTGTGGTCGGTGTGGGCAAGCCGCAGGCTTGTCCAACGGGCTCGTGGTCAGGTCGCGCAGCGAGCTGTCCACAGACAGGGCGCCGTCCCCAGCCATCGGGCGTGGGCGACTGCGCGGCGCCCCTGATGTAGACCGCGCTCCCCAGAACGACGAAGACCCGGGCTGTGAGTTGGCGCTCACCCGGGCCTTCGCACCACGACGACGCGTGAGCGACGACGGGGGCAGCCTGCCCGCGTCCAGCCTCGGCGTCCAGCCTGACGTAGGGCGCGATGGAGCCGGACCACCGTCTGTACCTCTGTGCCCGTTGCCGCGATCAGGTGGTCATCTGCTCCTGCTGTGATCGCGGTCAGCGCTACTGCGGCGCCGCGTGCCGAGACGCTGTCCGCGGCGAGCAGCTCCGGGAGGCTGGCCAGCGGTACCAGCGGAGCCGTCGCGGTCAGCTCCGTCACGCTGCCCGACAGGCTCGTTACCGCGCCCGCGTCCGTCGCTCACGCGAGGTAGTGACGCATCAGGGTGCCCCACCGACCACGTCTGACGGCACGCTGCCCTCGTCCCGGTTGCGACCAGCTCGGACGGCCAGATCGACGTCGACGACGGCGGTCCCCTGCGACTTCTGCGACCGGCTGTGTGCCCCGTGGAGCCGTCGGGACTTCCTGAGGCGGCGCAGACGACGTCCTCCGAGCCGGTCGCGGCCTTCCTGACCACCTGCACCCCGGTCCCCGGACGGTCCACGACCGCCGGCCTGGCCGAGGTGCGCCTGCCCGAGGTGATCCCGTGATCCCACCCGAAGTCGAGGCGAAGATCATTCGCCTGTACACAGTCGAGCGATGGCCGGTCGGCACCATCGCCCGCCAGCTCTGCGTCCACCACACCACGGTCCGCCGCGCGCTGGTCCGCGCCGGCCTTCCCGAGCCGGCTCGAGCGAAGCGGCCGCGCCTGGTCGATCCGTACGTGCCCTTCATCAAGGAGACGCTCGACAAGCACCCGACCCTGCCCGCGAGTCGCCTGTACGAGATGGTGCGACAGCGCGGCTACCCCGGGGCGCCGGACCACTTCCGGCACATCGTCGCGATGCACCGCCCCCGCAAGCCCGCCGAGGCGTACCTGCGTCTGCGCACGCTGCCCGGCGAGCAGGCCCAGGTCGACTGGGCGCACTTCGGGACGCTGCGGGTCGGTACCGCGACGCGCCCGCTGATGGCCTTCGTGGTGGTGCTGAGCTGGTCGCGGCGGATCTTCCTGCGCTTCTGCCTCGCGGCGAAGATGGAGGACTTCCTGCGTGGCCACGTCGCCGCCTTCGAGGCGTTCGGGGGGGTCCCGCGGGTCCTGCTCTACGACAACCTCAAGAGCGCCGTCGTCGAGCGGCGGGGCGACGCGATCCGCTTCAACCCGACGCTGCTCAGCTTCGCGGGGCACTACCACTACGAGCCCCGCCCGGTGGCGCCGTACCGCGGCAACGAGAAGGGCCGCGTCGAGCGGGCGATCCGCTACATCCGCACGTCCTTCTGGCCGGCTCGTCGCTTCGAGGGCCTGGTCGATCTGAACGAGCAGGCGGCGACGTGGTGCTCTGGCCAGAGCAGCGACCGGCGGTGCCCCGAGGACCGGACCTTGAGCGTGCGCCAGGCCTTTGAGTCCGAGCAGGCCCATCTGCTCTCCCGGCCCGACGATGCCTTCTGTGTCGAGGACCGCGTCGAGGTGGCCGCTGGCAAGACGCCGTACGTCCGCTTCGATCTGAACGACTACAGCGTGCCTGCCGACCGGGTCCGTCGACTGCTCGTGGTGCGCGCGACCGAGACCCAGGTGCGGATCCTCGATGGGACAGAACAGGTCGCGGCACACGCCCGGAGCTACAGCCGCGGGGAGCAGATCGAGGACCCCGCGCACATCGCGGCGCTCGTCGCCAGCAAGCGGGCCGCGAGCCAGGGCCGGGGGAAGGACCGGCTCTCGCATGCGGTCCCGGGGACGACGCCGCTGCTGGTGGCGCTGGCGGAGCGCGGCGGCAACATCGGCTCGGCGGTCTCGGCGCTCTTGCGCCTGCTGGACACGTACGGCACCGAAGAGCTGGCCATAGCGGTCCAGGAGGCCCTGCAAGGCGGCTCACCGAGCCCGCACACCGTCCGGCTGGTGCTGGAGCGTCGACGCCAGCAGCGGGGCGCACCGCCGTCCCTGCCCATCGAGCTGCCGGACGACGACCGGGTCCGCGGGGCCGCGGTCCGACCGCACGCGCTGCACAAGTACGACCCCGTGGAGGTGAACGATGACGACCGAGCATGAAGACCAGTTGCACAGGCGCACGCAACGCCTGGGCATGTACGGCCTCCTGAGCCGCTGGGACGAGGTCGCCCAGGCGCCCTGGCTGCCCAACCTGCTCGACTGGGAGGAGACCGAGCGAGCACGACGGAGCCTGGAGCGTCGGATCCAACGGTCCCGTGTCGGTCGTTTCAAGGCGCTGACGGACTTCGACTGGGCCTGGCCCGAACAGATCGACCGCACGCACGTCGACGAGCTCTTCGAGCTGGGCTGGGTCGAGGGCGCTCGGAACGTCGTCCTGGTCGGCCCCAACGGAGTCGGCAAGACGATGCTGGCCCGGAACCTCGCGCACGCCGCGGTGCTCGCAGGACACACGGCCAGGTGCCTCACGGCGAGTGAGCTGCTCAACGACCTGGCGGCGCAGGACGGAGCCTCGGCCTTGCAGCGGCGCCTGCAACACTACTGCCGGCCTCGAGTGCTCTGCGTGGACGAGCTCGGCTACCTGTCGTACGACAACCGCCACGCGGACCTGCTCTTCGAGATCGTCTCGCGGCGCTACGCGGCCTCCAAGCCCCTGGTGATCACCACGAACAAGCCGTTTGCCGAGTGGGGCGAGGTCTTCCCGTCGGCCAC
>JAAESI010000091.1 GCA_024229515.1 Pseudomonadota bacterium
GAACACCGACCCCACGGCCCGGTTCGAAGACTGCGCCGAAGCGGCCCAGGCCCTCGAAGATCTGCTCCCGAGGATCAAGGAGGCGCTCGCGCGCGGGGAGAGCTTACAGCCGAGCCCCGAGCCGGACCCCGAGGAGGAGCCGACCGCCCCCGGCAAGCGGCCGAACCTCGCCCAGCTGGGCCCCTCCGACGACCTCGACGAGACGGTCGATCAGGAGGACTGGCACGAGCCTGCCCCGGCCAAGACCAAGCACAAACGCACCTTCCTGGAGGTGCTTGGACTGCGGAAGGCGCCCGAACCGGAGCCCCCGAAGAGGAAGCGACGCAAGAAGCGGAAGCGAAAGGGTGACCAGACGGGTCCGATCGGCGCGGACGACCAGCTTCGTCGCAAGCGCAAGAAGCGGCCCGACGGTCAGGGATCCACGGGCCGGATGCCCAAGCCCGCCCCCCTGGAGACCACCCGTCCGGACCACCATGCCGCCACTGGCCCTGTGCCGGAGCCGCCACCGGCGCGCGAGCCGGAGCCCCCGCCTCCGCCTCCGCCCCCGGCAAGCGAGGACAGCGAGCCCCCCCACGAGGGCGGCCGGCTGGAGCCCAGCGCCTTGCTCGCGGACCTGACCGGAGAGTCGGTGGACGCCCCCGCCGCGATCGAGCCGTCAACAAGCGACGAAGAGGTCCCCAAGAGCCCCGACGAAGAGACGACGGCGCCCCCGCGGTCGCGCCCCGAACCTCGGGGGCAGGAACCGGGACCCGAGTCCGCCTCGCTGGTGTTCGAAGACACGACGGTCGGAGAGAGCACCAACGGCGTCGCACCCGTGACGGATCAGCTCGGCATCCTGTCCGCACCCAGCGCGCCGGCCCTCAGGAAGGTCGCCGGGCCGGCCACGGACAGCCTCGTGCCCGAGACCGCCGAGGAAGGCAGTCCGGCGAGCTCGGAGCTCGACCCCTTCTTCTTCGAAGACTAGTAGTCCAGGAACAGCGACGCGGCGATCAGCTCACCCGGGTTGTCGTGGCAGAAGCCTTGCGCGGTCGCTTCGGTGGTCCCCGCGGGGTCCGTGAAGTCCCCTACGACCTTCAGGCTCCGCCCCGGGTTCTCCTGCTCCAGCATCGTGAAGCGGAAGATGTTGCCGTCGTCGCTGACGATGCCCCAGCCGACGTACGAGTTGCGGGTGACGGTCAGCTTGCGGCCGTCGAAGCTCCAGTTCTCCACCCAGCTGCCCGAGGTCCAGGCCCCGCAGAGGTCGCCGTTCACGGTGACCGTGACGTTGTGAGACCCGGCGCGATCGATGGCCGGCGCGGCGGCATCGAGCTGGCAGCCGTACCAGACGAACTCGATCCCCTGGTCGGCGAAGTTGGGGTCGTCATCGGCGCCGAGCCCCGTGAGGCAGCTCTCCGACGGCGTTCCGTCCACGTCAGCGAGGAAGTTGCCGACCACCTCGACGAAGATCTCCTTGCCCACACCAGGCGGGGTCATCCAGCCGCGCACCTGGAACGACTGCGCGTTGTTGGTGAGGCTTCCGCCGAGGTCCCACTGTTCGCCGTCCGTCGTGCTCATCTCGGCCAGGAAGGCGGTCGCCGAGACGCTCACGTCCATCTGGCCGTGGATCGCGGAGTAGTCCCCCGAGATCTCGTTCTCCAGCATCACGAACGTGAAGTCGTAGGAGGCGAGGAACACGGGCGGGTCCTCGAAGGTGAAGTCGTCGTCGTCGCCGGTGGCGTCGTCGTCATCGGCCACGGCCGAGTCGTCGTCGTCGTCGGTCGCGTCGTCGTCGTCCTCAGGCTCCTCACCCCCACGCACGGTGCACGACATCAACACAGTCAAACTGAGCAGCAGGGCCAGCAGCAGGCGGTTCATGGGTTCCCTCCGGCCCCGAGTATAGTGCGAGCATGCGCCGACGAAGCCTCCTGCTCCTGTTCCTCGGTCTACTTCTGGCCGGCTGCACCGGCACCGCCGAGCTCCCCGGAAGCGGGCAGCTAGGCGGCGATGACGACGACGCCACCGACGACGACGACGCCACCGACGACGACGACACCACCCCGCCATCGGAGTGGGACGGCGCGCTCGGCATCTGGCAGTTGGTGGGCACCATCCAGCACCCGCAGGGTCGGGCCGCCGGCGGCTTCGGCTACTACTACATCCCCGAGGCGCACGGCGGGGACGGGTTCGGCTGCGGCATCCGCCTCCCCAACGACTCCGCCGAACGGGGCAAGGACCCGGTCACCCTGGACCTCGGCGAGTGGGCTCAGTTCTCCGGCGAGCTCCCCAACGGAGCGCCGTGGGCCTTCACCCTGGAGCGCATCGAGTCCGATGGTTTCCTCTGGTACACCGCTTCGAGCGGCAACCCGACGTCCATCCCGCCCGACTCCCTCCTCGATTTCGAGGCCCCCGGCGGCGCCGACCTGCCCGCGCTCCTCATCCCCCAGGCGATGAGCACCCCCGCCCCCTACGGAATCACCGCACCCGCCCTGGAGCCCGCCCAGGACGTGCTGTATGTCGACGGCAACGTCGGCCTCCCCTTCGAGTGGACCGCCGGTGACGACGCGGGCGTGGAGATCGTAGTGGCGATGTTCAGCGAGGACGGATCGACCAGCTGGGTCGTGGAGTGCTGGACCGAGGACGACGGCGTCTTCGAGGTGACCCCCGACATGCTCGTGGACCTGCCTCGCGGGCTGACGGGCTTCACTTGGTTCCGCCGGTACTCCGACGCCTGGCACCCCGAGACCGATGACCACCCCGACACGTTCATGCAGGGCGCGCTGCAGCACCGCTACTTCCTGTCGATCTACGACGAGACCGACGGCTAGCGATCAAATCGAGGGCGGACCCTTCTCTTTGTCCCGCCTGAGCTGCTGCTTCCAGCCGGCGACGCGGGCCTTGCCGCCCCAGTGCTCGGCCGTGTCCTTGTCACCCTTCCATACGTAGATCTGCGACAGCGTCGAGTACGCCGTCACGTCGTCGGGATCGAGTTCCACGATCTTCAGCGCCGCTTCGATGGCGCTGTCGAGCAGGCTCGGATCCTCCTCCCGGCCCTCGAAACAGGCACGGGCGATGCCGTGGTACGCGTCCAGGTAGGTGGGGTCGGTGGCGGCGGCTTTCTTGAACCACTCCACCGCTCCGGCGTAGTCCTCGTCGGCGAACCGATCGAGACCTTCCATGTACAGCTCGTCGACGTCGACCATATCCGATGCTACCAAGGCTCCCATGAGCCTCGAGCAGCAGATCGTCGATCAAATCAAGACCTGTTACGACCCGGAGATTCCGGTCAACGTCTACGACCTGGGCCTCGTCTACGAGATCCGGCCGACCACCCCCACGGTCACCATCGAAATGACGTTCACGTCCGAGTCATGCCCGTCCGCGCGCGAGATCCCGATGGACATCCGCAAGAAGGTGCTGACGATCGACGGCATCGAGGCGGTCGACTTTCACATCGTGTGGGAGCCCGTGTGGCACCCCCGGATGATCTCCGAGAGTGCCCGCAAGGAGCTCGGCATCGACGACGATGCGATGGGCGACTAGCTAGTTCCCGTCTCAAAACGAATTAGATTCGTAATTACAGGCAGTTAAGAGGTATCGGAGGCGTCCGATCTTCCGATTCCGTCGTAGAATCCGGTTGCTTACACCAACCCCACGACGAGAGAACCGAGCCGCCTCC
>JAAESI010000092.1 GCA_024229515.1 Pseudomonadota bacterium
CGACACCGTGGTCAGCGTCAACAACTTGAGCTGCGCGCAGAGCGGCGAGCACACCGCGATCACGGCGGATGACTGCAACGACAACGACCCGGCGATCAAGCCCGGAGCCAGCGAGATCGCGGGCGACGAGGTCGACCAGAATTGCGACGGCGACGAGCTCTGCTACGACGACACCGACAACGACAACTACGTCGAGAACGGCAGCGACACGGTGGTCAGCTCCAACAGCATCAGCTGTCAGCAGAGCGGCGAGCACACGGCGATCACCGCGGCCGACTGCAACGACACCGTGGCCGCGATCAACCCCGGCGCCACGGAGATCCCGGGCGACGAGGTCGACCAGAACTGCGACGACGACGAGCTCTGCTACGACGACACCGACAACGACAACTACGTCGAGAACGGCAGCGACACGGTGCTCAGCTCCAACAGCATCAGCTGCCAGCAGAGCGGCGAGCACACCGCCATCACCGCGGATGACTGCAACGACACGGTGGCTGCGATCAACCCCGGCGCCACGGAGATCGCGGGCGACGAGGTCGACCAGAACTGCGACGACGACGAGCTCTGCTACGACGACACCGACAACGACGACTTCGTCGAGAACGGCAGCGACACGGTGCTCAGCGTCAACAGCATCAGCTGCCAGGAGTCGGGCGAGCACACCGCGATCACGGCGGATGACTGCAACGACAACAACGCGGCGATCAAGCCCGGAGCCAGTGAGATCGCGGGCGACGAGGTCGACCAGAACTGCGACGGCGACGAGCTCTGCTACGACGACACCGACAACGACAACTTCGTCGAGAACGGCAGCGACACGGTGCTCAGCCCCAGCAGCATCAGCTGCCAGCAGAGCGGTGAGCACACGTCCACCACGACGGCCGACTGCGACGACACCGACGACACGATCTGCCCCACCTGCAGCGAGGTGCTGGACGACGACATCGACCAGGACTGCGACGACCGGGACGACATCACCTGCTACGACGACGGGGACGGGGACGACTACGGCCTGACGAGCCAGCCATCGACGCAGACGAGCACGGTGGACCTGCCCGCGACGCAGCTCTGCCCGGGGGCGCGGCACACGCAGAGCGGCGACTGCAACGACTCGTTCGTGGAGGTCTTCCCGGGCGTGCAGCTCGACAGCGTCACCGGCGACACCGACCCGGCGTGCACCGACACGGACGACGACGGTGTCTGCATCGGCGGCGGCCGGGACAACAACGACGACGGCGACTGCGAGGACAGCGGCGAGGACATCGACGCGCTGACCAGCGGGTTCCGGGCGGACTGCGACGAGAACGTCGACACCGACGAGTCGAAGGTCAACTACGCCGACAACGACGCGGACAACCTCATCGACGAGGAGTGCTTCGCCGGCAACGAGGTGATGGTGACCGAGTACTACTCGGACAGCGCGGGCACCGAGCCGGACTGGTTCGAGATCCAGAACATGACCTGGTTCGACGTCGACATCCGCTCCTGGGTCATCGGGGACGGCGTGACCACGGAGGCGATCCCGAACTCCACGACGATCCTCTCGACGGGCGGCCGGGCGGTCATCTGCCACGGCGCCAGCGCGACGCTCACGTGCGACCGGACCTTGAACACGCTGGCGCTGGAGGACCCGACCAACGGGTCCATGACCACGGCGATCACGCTGACGACCGCCGCGGTCACGGTGGACACGATGGACGCCAACACGGTGTTCAACGCGACCGCGACGGCGGGCACGTCCATGCAGCTGGACAACGACGAGCTGGACGACGAGTTCGTGCCCGGAGGCAACGAGCCCAACAACGACATCAACACGCAGTGGTGCGAGGCGACGGCGACCAGCGACACGTGGTCCGGAGGCGTGGCCTCGCCGGGGACGAGCAACGAGGACTGCCCCTGATGCGGATCGCCGCCATCGCGGCGGCGCTCACGCTGTTCACGGGCTCCGCGGCCGCAGAGCCTCTGCTGAATGACGAGCTCGGCGTCAGCTTCCCCAACTCGGGGGCCTGCACCTCGTCGATCCAGTTCAACCAGTTCCAACCGCTGAGCGACCGGCACCTGACCGACTTCAGCCACCGGATGCTGTGCGCCGCCGGCACGGGGATCACGTTCTTCGTCTACGAGTCGACCAGCGAAGGCGGGCCCTACTCGCTGATATGGACGGGTGGAGGCACGCACGGGGCGACATCGCTGAACGACTCGCCGGCGGTCGGGCTGAACATGCTCGACGGCAACTGGTACCTCGTCGGGGCCCAGACGGCGGCGACGCCCAGCAGCTGCACTTGCTACGGCTCCACGGATCCGTCGCTGACCTACGAGACGATGTCGTGGGGGAACATGACCGGCGCGGGGCAGACGAGCGGGGCGTTGAGCACGACCTTCACGCCCTCGGTCTCGGCGCTGGTGTTCAACCAGATCGTGGACACGACGACGGCGATCTTCGCCCCCACCGCGGTGCTCGCGACGCCGCCGACGGCGGACGAGGGGGACCCGACCGTGGTGTTGGACGGGAGCATCTCCAGCGACATCGACGGAGCGGTGGTCGGCTGGTCGTTCGACTGCGATGACAGCGACGGGGTGACCGTCAGCTTCACCGGCTCGGACAGCGACACCTGCACGTACCTGGACGACGACGGGACCTACACGGCGACGCTGACGGTCGGGGATAACACGGGGAACACGGACCAGACGACGGCGACGGTGACGATCACCAACCTGCCGCCGACCGCGACAGCCGCCTGCTCGATCGGCACCTGCATCATCGACGAGGGGGACTCCCTCGACTTCATCTGCAGCGCGGTCGACCCGAGCGCGACGGATGTGGCGTCGATGTCCTACACTTGGGACTTCGGCGACGGTCCGGTCGCGGGCGGGACCCAGACGCTGGTGTTCACCGACGACGAGCTGCTGCTCGCCGAGTGCGTCGCGGACGACGGCGACGGCGGCACCGACGACGACGAGATCGAAGTCCTGGTGAACAACGTCGCCCCGACGATCTCCCTTACCGGTCCCAACACGGGCGCCATCGGCGACACCCTGAGCTTCGACGCGGTGGCCGCCGAGCCCGGCGACGACACGCTCACCTGGGCCCTGGCGTCCGGCGCCCCGCCGACGATGACGCTCACCCCGAGCGGCAACGTCGCCACGATCGAGTGGCTGCTCACCGCCGACGATGAGCTCGCCAGCCCGATCGCGTTCTCCGTGGAGGTGACCGACGACGACGGCGGCTTCGACAGCGGCACCCACGTCGTCAGCGTCACCCTCACCGGCGGCGACGACGACGACAGCGCCGGAGACGACGACGACGCGACCGACGACGACGACGCAACCGACGACGACGACGCGACCGACGACGACGACTCCGCCATCGGCGACGACGACGACTCCGCCATCAGCGACGACGACGATGACGATGACTCCGCCGGCGACGACGACGACTCCGCCCCCTGCTTCGACGTCTTCTACGAGGACGGCGACGGCGACGGCCAGGGCGGCACGATCGAGCAGGTGGCGGACTCTGTGGCCGAGTTCAGCGACACCCCCGGCACGGACGGCTGGACCTACGGTTCGTACCCCGCCTTCACCTCGGGCGCCTTCACGCCCCTGACCTGGAACGGCAGCAGCAGCCAGTACGAGGGCCCCGAGGGGTTTGCGACCCCGTTCCTGGACGCCTCCGGCGGACACCCCGGCGTCGACACGTTCGACTGGGCAGTGCGCGCGTGGACCAGCGACATCGACGGCACCATCCAGATCGACATGACCTTCTGGGACCGCGACACCAGCTGCGGCGACGGCGCCAGCGTGCGCGTGATCAAGAACGGCTTCCCGGAGTTCGAGTACCTGAACATCCCGTCGGCGGCGTTCAACTCGACCTTGGAGCTCCCCATCGCCGTGGGCGACGACGTCGACTTCATCATCGACCCGAAGTTCGACACCGGCTGCGACGACACCCAGTTCGAGGTCGTCATCAGCGAGTTGCTGGACGAGGTCGTCGACTGCTCGGCGCCCGACGGCTACGCCGACAACACGCTGGACTGCGACGACACCGATCCGACGATCGCCCTCGCCGCCCCCGAGGTCTGCGACGGCCTCGACAACGACTGCGACGGCAACATCGACGACGCCTGCGCCGACCCCATCCCCGGCGCGGTGGTGATCACCGAGATCATGAAGAATCCGTTCGCCGTCACCGACAACGTGGGCGAGTACTTCGAGCTGCACAACCCGGGCGCGTACGCGATCAACCTCGCTGACTGGGTCATCTTCGACGACGGCAGCGACAGCCACACCATCGTCGGCGACGTCTACGTGCTCGGCGGCGGCTACGTCACGATGTGCCGCGTCGACGACCCCGCCCAGAACGGCGGCCTGACCTGCGCGTACGAGTACACGGGCAGCGTGCAGATGGGCAACGGCGACGACGAGGTGGTGCTCGGCTACCTGACCGCCGACCCCGCCGACGAGATCGCGCGGGTGGTCTACACAGACACGACCTTCCCCGACCCCAACGGCGAGTCGATCAACTTGAGCCCGCTCTTCCTGAACGAGGTCGACAACGACAACGGCGCCAATTGGTGCCGCGCCTCGAGCATCTTCGGTGCGGGCGACAGCGGCACCCCCGGGGATCCGAACGACCCCTGCTAGTCAGCCCTTGACCGACCCCGCAGTCAGCCCTTCCACCAACTGCTTCTGGAGCAGGAAGAAGAGCGCCATCACCGGGAGCGACACCAGGATCGCACCGGCGGCGAACAGCCCCCAATCGGTGGACCGGTCGCCCACGTAGGCCTGGAGCGCGACTGGAAGCGTGAACGCCTCCTCCTTGGACATGAACGTGGCGGCGAGGATGAACTCGTTCCACGCGGTCATGAACGAGAACAGCGCGGTCACCGCGACCGCGGGCCGGCTCAGGGGCAGGATGATCTTCGTGAAGATCGTCCACTGCGACGCCCCGTCGATGACGGCGGCCTGCTCCAGCTCGGTCGGGATCGTGTCGAAGTAGCCCTTCAGCATCCAGACGCAGAACGGGATCGACGTGGTCGCGTAGCAGAGTGCCAGGCCCGACAGCGAGTTCAGCAGCCCGGTCACGTCCAGCAGGATGTACAGCGGGATCGCCATGATCACGCCGGGGAACATCTGGGTGACGAGGAGCCCGTTCATGCTCGCCTCGCGGCCCGGGAACTCGAACCGCGAAAACGCGTACGCGGCGGAACATGCCAGCGCCACCCCAAGCACCGTGGTGATGCCCGCGACGATGATCGAGTTGAGCAGCTGCCGCCAGAACAGCGGCTCGCTCAGCAGGGTCTCGAAGTTGACCAGCGACACCGTCGTGGGGAACGGGTTGGCCGACAGCCCGAACTCCTCGCCCGGGGTCACCGCCATCTTCACCACCCACAGCACCGGGTACAGCGTCGCCACCGTCAGCGGCACGAGGATCGCGTGCTTCCACCACGTCGAGCGCCGGTTCATGTGACCTCCCCCCCGGTGACCTTCTTCGTGACCAGCGTGTAGAGCACGAGGATCCCGAACACGAGCAGGGCGTACGCGGAGGCGTAGCCGTACTGCGCCTGCCGCGTGAAGGCCCACTTGTAGGCCTCGGAGATGAGGATCTCGGTGCCGCCATCGGGGTCGCCGGCGGACACCAGGTAGATGACGTTGAACATGTTGAAGGTCCAGACCGACCCGAGGATCACGGCGGGCATCAGCGCCGGCTTCAGCAGCGGCAGCGTCACGTGCCGGAAGCGGGTCCAGGCGCCCGCGCCATCGACCTCGGCGGCCTCCTCGAGGTCACGCGGGATCGCCTGCAGCGCCCCCAGCGTCACGACCATCATGAAGGGGAAGCCCAGCCAGGTGTTCGTGCACAGGTTCGCCGCGAACGAGGTCGCGAACTGCGAGAACCAGGCGACCGGCTCGACCCCGGCCAGCCCAAGCACACCGTTGATGGCGCCGAACTGCTCGTTGAACATGCCCTTCCAGATCAGCGCGGTGATGTAGTTGGGCACCGCCCACGGCACGATCAGGAGCACCCGGTAGACGCCCTTCATCTTCATCCACGGGTCGCGCAGCAGCAGCGCCAATCCGAGGCCGATTCCGACGTGCAGGGCCACGTTCGTCGCGGTCCACAGCACCGTCACCACCAACGTGAACCAGAAGTTCATCGGGTCGGTCAACGCGTAGGTGTCGGACGTGAGGATGCGCACGAAGTTCCGCAGCCCGACGAAGGTGAACTCGCCCTCGTAGTGCGCGAACAGCGACACCCCCGCGCCCACGACGAACGGGATGAAGACCACCGCCATCATCCCGACGAAGGCGGGGGCCAGATACACGTAGCTGCGCCACGAATCGCGGGCGCGAGCGACGACCTGCCGCTCCCGGCTGGTCTTGATCCCCCAGGCCGCCATGAACAGCAGCAGCAACGACGTCGCGGCCACGTACGGCGTGGGCGACACGGGCGCGACGTGGGCGGGCTTGCTGTCCTTGGCGCGGTCCTCGCGGGAGCCCAGGAAGCTCTCGATCTCGCGCTGTGCGCGCGTCGCCATCTCGGCGGGGTCCTTGCCTCGAAGGGCTCCCCGAAGTCCCCGCGCGGCCGGCTCCCAGACCGTCGACATCTCCGGCCGGTTGGGCATCGCCACGGCCGAGTCCGCCTGCGCCGCGAACGCTGCGAGCACCGGGTCGGCGGCGATCTCGGGGTGCTCCCGCGCGATGGTCAGAGCCGGAATCTGCCGCCCCGTGCCCGCCCGCACCACCGATCCGTCCAGGCCCGCGATCGCGCCCACGAGGCTCATGACCGAGTCGGTCGAGGCGTCGGAGTGGGCGGCGCGGAACAGCGCCTCCACGGTCAGGTACGGCTGCAGCCGCTCGCCCGTGCGTTCCAGCATCGGCAGCGGCGCGACGGTGTAGTCGATGGAGTCCCGGATCTCGCCCAACAGCCAGGGGCCGTTGATGACGAACGGGACCTTGCCCTCGTTGAACAGCGTCGAGACCGTCGCCCCGTCCGACTCCGGCGGCACCGCCCCGCTGGCGGTCAACTCGCGCACGAACGCCCAGGAGGCGATCAGCTCGGGCGTGTCGATCGTGGGGTAGCCGTCAGACCCCAGGGCCTCGGCCCCGAAGGCGTGCATGAGCGCGGCGTGGAAGTAGAACTCGCCGGTCTCGTAGGCCAGCGCCACGTCGCTGACGGCGCGGCCCGCGTCGAGCATCGCTTCGAACGAGGGGGGGGCCTCGGCGACCATCGTCCGGTTCTGAAACAGCGCCACCGACTTCACCGCGATCGGCACGCCCCAGAGCTCGTCGTCGAACGTGAGTGCGTCGATCGACGCGCTCGCGAACGCATCCTGCCGGTGCGCGGACGGCAGCAGCGCCGGCATCAGCAGCCCGCTGCCGCTCCATTCACCGGTGAGCTCGTGCGCCTCGATGAACAGGTCGGGACCGTTGCCGCGCGGGATCGCCGACTGCAGCCGCGACTTGTAGGCCTTGGACGGGACCGCGAGCAGCTCCAGCGCCACCTCGGGGTGCTCGGCGTCCCACTGGTTGGCGACCGCCTCCAGCGCCTCCCGCTCGCCCCCGCGGTAGCTGTGCCAGAGCGTGATCGTGGGCTCCTCCACCTCCGGCGCGCAGCTCAGCAGCAGCGCGAACAGCAGGAGTAGCGGCAGGGACCGGCGGAGCATGCCGAAGCATGTATCACGGATTAGTGACTCTGCACAGAGTCACTATGTTGAAGGAGCGGTCTCGCGACAGACCGGGCTCCTACATAGCGGCCTCTCCGAGGAAGTACGCGAAGCGCTGCCAGAAGAGGTCCATGGGGGCCTGGTAGCGGAACATCCCGGTGCCCACGGCGCACAGGTCCCGGCGGAAGCCCCGGTCGACCGCGGTGAGGGCCACGCCCCCCCGCGCCTGGCAGCTGCCTCCGAAGATGCCTTCGTAGATCCCCGCGTGTTCGGCGACGGGGTCGACGAGGTCATCGGGGACCGCGATGTGGGCGACGAGGCCGCGACCGCTCAGGAACGTGCCGCCGTCGCGCAGACCGCGCTCGAACAGCCGCACCACCGCCGACTTGACCACCCCGGGGAGGGCGACCCGGAGGGCATCGTCGAGCACCCGGCTCAGCAGGTCGCGGCCTTGATCGGCCTGCGCGAGGGCCTCCAGGAGGCGTCGCTTGAAGACATCGGCCCCCTCGGGCACGCCCCGGCGGGTGCGGAACGAGCACAGGACCGGCTGCGCGCGGCGTCCGGCGCGGTGGCGGCCGTCGTCTCCTCGAGGCACCCGGGGCACGATGAAGGTGAACCCCTGGCCCCCGTAGTGAGGGTGGTGCACGGCCATCGCGTCGTGCTGGGCGCGGCAGTACGCGTAGCAGAAGTCGGGCAGCGAGAAGGCGCCCCGCTCCACCGTCGCGTACCGCACCGCGGGCGGGTTGCGGAGCTGGTCGTGGCGCAGCTCGTGGGGGAGGGATCCGAGGGGCCGCGTGCGCGCGAGGGTCTCCAACGCGGGGGGCAGACCGGGGGGGCAGTCCGAGGCCGCGGGCCGCTCCTGGGGGAGCTGGGGATCGAACGCGAAGGTGTGCCGATGAGGGAGGCGCACGGCTTCGTCCTCGGCCTCCATCTCGCGGAGCAGATCGAGCATGTCGTCGGTCAGCCCGTCGTCGAACTCGAACCCGGGCCCGCCGTCGTCGCCAAACGGGGTGAATGGGGCCGAGTCGAAGGCCCCGAAGCCTTCGCTGCCATCCCACTCCTCGTCGGCGCCGTCGAGCCCGAGGGCGACGCGGAGCGCGCGCACGCGACGGCGGAAGTCGGCCCGTAGGGCCGCAAAGCCGGGCCCTTCGAGCACGAGGTGATGAGCTGACAGCACCCCCATGGGGCGCGGTCCGGTCGAGCACGACCACGCCATCCAGGGACCCTGCACGCCGAGCCGGTGGAGGTGGATGGCCCACCCAAACGGCACGGGGTCGATGCTGACGAGCAGGGGCGCGGAGATGCGGCGCGATCGCAGGCTCCCGATCTGCCGCGGGTCGTCCATCAACGCCGCTTCGATGCGGTCCCGCAACGCCCGGGGATGCTCGTCGCCGACGGCCACCACCGTGAACCAGGCGCCCAGCCGGACCGCGACGGGCACGAGCGTCTGGCCGACCACCTCGCGCCGGTAGCGCAGGGCGTCCTTGCGGAGGATGCGGTCCAGCGGCTGCCCAGCGTGCGCCGAGCGGTGGTTGCGGATCGCGTCGACGAGGGCGCGGACTTCGACCGCGCGCTCCAGGAGGAGGTCTTCGGGCGCCTCGCGGGGCGCCAGGGGAGCGGCCCAGAAACCGTCGCAGCCGGGGCCGCGGCGGAGCGCGAGCAGCTCCTCCCACAGCGTCGCCTCGACGGGGTGGTCGCCGAGCGTGCGCCGGAGCGCGTGGGTCAATTCGAGGCCGTGGCTGACCAGCAGCGGCGGGAACGTCGGTGCAAGCTCCGCCATCTTCAGGGCGGTCTCGGCAAAGCTCCGGCGGAAGGGGACGCGTCGGGGACGCTCGTCAGTCGGGGACTCAGCCACGATCTCCAGGGTAGCCGCAGATGCGGCGCCGGCTACTGATCAGGCAGGGGTGGCAGCATCGCGACGTCCTGGAAGAAGACGCGGCGCTCCGCGAGGCCGAACCGCATGGCGTCGATGGTCCAGACGACCTCGCCGTTGTGGTGGATCTCCAGCACGTCGCGGTAGTCGAACTCCTGGATGCGGCGGGAGACCGTGACGAACGTCGGGCCTTCGGGGTCGATCAGCGGACCCGCGAGGCGGCTCTGGATGTCGGGATCGGCCGGCATCGGCTCTTCGCGCACTCCCTCGGCGTCGATCAGCCGGTACTGCTGGTCCGGCGCGTAGCCGTGCCGGAGCTCCAACGCGGCACCCCCGTCGTGGCCCGCCCAGCTCGCCGTCGGAGGCCACGTCCAGCCTTCCGCCGCCGCCGGCTGGTGCCACAGCGGCCCCTCCTCGGGGCTCCACGCGACGAGTTCGTAGCTGCCCGGTTCGTCGGTGCAGCCATCGCTGCTGACGCCCAGGAGCATGCGGCTGCTGCCGTCGAAGTCGATGCCCGCGTCCAGGTTCCACGGCCACAACCGGGGCTTGCCGCCGTCCTCGGGGAGCAGGTCCTCGGGGAGGAGCTCGGACGAGGTCCAGACCTGGTCCGGCGCGGAGCCCAGGACATGGGCGGCGCGCAGCGACTGCATCTCCGAGCAGTTGGTGGTTCCGGCCCACATCATCAGCCAGTCCGGCATCGTCGGCGCGATCGCGAAGTTGGCCCACGCGTTCCAGCTGCCCAGGTCGATGAGCTCGCCGGTGGCGGTCATCTGGACCATGCCGCTGCCGATCTCCCACCGGGCGATCGTGTCGATCTGGCCGGTGACCGCGTCGCCCCGCATCGCGTGCCAGGGACGTCCCTGCCAGAAGCCGTCGGCGTCCGCGTCGTCGCCTTCCTGGCCGTCGACCACGCCGTAGTTCTCCATCACCGCGAGGAACTGGCCGGGCCCGGCGGGGGACAGCGACAGGTAGGACCACGGGGTCCAGGCGTCGGACTCGTCCGGCAGCGGGAACTCGGCGATGACCTGGCCGAGCAGGTCGATCACGGCGAGGCGGGCGGGGCACTCGTACCAGATGTCCCCGTCGTCATCGGGCGGCTCTTCGTCCTCCACCTCGTCGTCCCTGTCGGGCGTTCCGTCCTCGTCGCCGCCCAGCGCACCGTCGGTCTCGGGGTCGGCCTCGCCGGGGTCGTGCCCGTCGCCGTCCACGTCGTCGCAGTTGTAGTCGGAGTAGGCGACGGCGAAGTAGACCTGGGGGAGATCGCCGGGGTTGAGGTTCCCCCAGGGACCACCTCCACCGGGAGGATCCTCGGGTCGAACCGGGTCCTCAGGCCCCGAGAAGGGGGGCGAGACCCACGGATCCCCCTCGGTGATCGGGGCGTCCGGGGGGCGGATCTGCAGGGTCGTGTCGCTGGCGCAGGCGGTCAGGAGCAACAGGACGAGGGGGGCGATGCGGGTCATGGGTCCTCCGCGCGCGTGACAGTGCAAGCGGTGGACCGATCCGTGCGGGTACACTGCCGCCCTCATGGGAATCCGCAAAAAGCTCTTCGGCATCGCATCGGACACGCTGCGCCCCGCAGCCCTGCTGGGGGCCGGATCCGAAGCCCCCGCCTTCGACCTGCGAGCTCACGACGGGAGCCGGGTCAGCAGCGCCGACCTGGCCGACAAGAACCACTACGTGCTGATCTTCTACCCGGGCGACGACACCCCCGGATGCACCAAACAACTGCACGACTTCGACCGCATGCGCGAGCAGTTCGCCGCTGAGGACTGCCTGATCTTCGGCGTGAACGCGGCCGACGAGGCATCCCATCGCAGCTTCGTGGAGGGGCAGTGCTACTCCCTCCCACTGCTCGTGGACGAGGGACGCAAGCTCGCCGTCGCGTACCGGACCGCCCGTCCGGGCGTTCCTGCCACGTTCCGCTCGGTCTTCTACATCGACAAAAAGGGGATCGTCCGCACCGCGATGAAGGACGCCCCCGATCCGCAGGCCGTGCTCAGCATGGTCAAGCGCCAGAACGAGACCGGCACCAAGGGCACCGGACGCAAAGGACGGCGCCTCGCTCCGCTGGTCAGCGGCTACGGCCTGGGCAAGCTCCAGGAGAACAACCCCGCCACCGTGGTGCTCGACATTCGCGACGAAGCGGACTGGAAGCACGGCCACATCCGCGGGGCGATCAACATCCCCATCGACCACCTGATGGACCGCCTGGACCAGATGCCGGGGCACGAAACCCCCTTGGTCGTCGCCTGCGACCAAGGCCTGCGCGCGCCGGGCGCCGCCAAGCTGCTGCACGACGCCGGCTTCCGGAAGCTGTTCTCGCTTCAGGACGGCATGGAGGCGTACAAGGGCGAGCTCGAAGCGGGCTGAGTCCGTGACCGAGATCCACCTCCCCGACCGGGGTCCTCACGAGCCGTTCGCGGCGCAGGACGGCATCTTCGTGGTGCCCCTGCAGACGCCTACGCTGCCCCCCGCGACCCACACCAACTGCGTGCTCATCGGCGACCCCGACGAGGTCGTGGTGGTCGACCCCGCCAGCCCCTACAGCAACGAGCAGGCCGAGCTGATGGCCGTGCTGAAGGCGCGCGCCGCCACCGTGCGCGCGATCTGGCTGACCCACCACCACATGGACCACGTGGGCGGCGCCAACGACCTGCGCGACGCCCTCGACATCCCCGTGCTCGCGCACCCCGCGACGGCCGAACGGCTCGCGGGCCAGGTCGAGGTCGACGACACGCTGCTGCACGGCGACCTCGACGAGGTCGGGGGCGTGCCCATCGAGATCCTCCACACGCCCGGACACGCCCGCGGGCACCTCGCCTTCCGGCACCCCGAGACCCGGTTGGTGGTGGCGGGCGACCTCGTCGCCGGGCAGGGGACCATCGTCATCGACCCGCCCGAAGGGGACATGGCCGACTACCTGGCGACACTCGGCCGGCTCATCCAGGAGGGCGTCGGCGCGATCGTGCCCGCCCACGGTCCCCTGATCGACGACGGCGAGGCGAAGCTGCTGGAGTACATCGCCCACCGGATGGACCGGGAAGCGGAGGTCGTCGCCGCGCTCACGGCGGGCCCCGCGAAGGCCATCGACCTGGTCCCCGCGCTCTACCCCGAGGTGCCGGTGATGTTCCATCCGTTGGCCGCCCGGCAAGTGCTCGCTCATCTCTTGAAGTTGGAGGCCGAGGGGAGCGTCGACCGACCCGACGGATCCACCGGGGTGCCCGGGACGCCGGTCTACATGTCCTTCGGGACACCCCCCGCGCCGGACGCCGCCTTCCGCTGGATCGGCGGCTAGCTACCAGCCCCGCTGGGCCGCGATCTGGCGGCTCACGGCATCCCCCAGGCGGGCCGCGTGGCGGCCTCCGAGGCCTGCGCCGGGAAGCGACACGACCACGACAATCGAGGCCTCGTCCACGTCTTCGGGCGGGAGCACGGCGCCGGCGAACCAGGCATCGGTGCGCTGCAGTCCGTGCCCGTCGATCCGCTGGGCTGAGCCGGTCTTGCCGACGATGCGGTCGCGGCGGGGGTTCTCGGCGAACGCCGCCGCGGCGGTTCCACGGGAAACGACCTGCGCCATGGCGGAGCGCAGGCGGGCGGCTTGCGCGGGGTTGAGCAGCGTCGTTCGGTCGACCGGGCGGCCCTGGGCGAGCCGTGGGGCCGGCGCCGAGCCGCCCTCCACCGCCGCGGCGACGAGCGAGGCCACCCCCACGGGGGTCGCGGTGACGGCGTCCTGGCCGATCGCGCGGGCGGCGATGGTGGCGTCGCTGTCGGGGGCATCGACGGGCACGTGGCCGCCCGTGCCGGTGTAGCCGCCGCCGAGATCGAGCCGGCGATCGAAGCCCGCCTCGCGGGCGTAGGCGGCGACCGGCCACGCACCGTCGCGAGCGTCTCGATCGGCGACGGCCGACCCCAACCAGCCCTGGCGCAGGGGTCGGTGCAGGAGCAGCCCGACGTAGCCGAACCAGGTGTTGAAGGAGCCGCGAATCGCGTCCTCCAGATCGGCGTCCGCAGGCACCGCCCGCCCTTTGAAGTTTCGCAGCCGGGTGCGCAGCGCGAGGGGGTCGGCCGAGGTCGGCAGGGCCGGCAGCTTGACCCCCTTGAGGGTGCCGCGAGGACCGCCCCCGATCAGCTCGACGGGAGCGTCGCCGGCGAGCATGCGACGCACGGTCGGATCGGTGGACTGCAAGGCTGCGCCAGCCGTCGCCAGTTTGAACGTAGAGCCCGGGTGTACGCCCGCGTCGTCCCAGCACGGCTCCCGCACGACCGTGGTCGGATCGGCGTCGGGGCGGTCCTCCGAGGCGCAGGCGAGGATGTCGCCGGTGCGTCCGTCCAGGACCAGGACCACGCCCCGGAGCGCGAGGGTGTCGCCGTCGGACTCGGGCAGCTCGGTCAGCTCCTGGGCCAACGCCGCCGCGGTGTCGGCCTGGAGGTCATCGTCGATCGTGATCGGGCCGGCGGCCGGGTCCCAGCGTCCGAGCCAGCGGGGTCGCGCGGTCAGCTCCGCTTCTTCGGCGGCCCGGGGACGGCGCAGGCGGAGCAGGTGTCCGTCGAGCACGAGGCGAGCTCCCGCGGGCCAGTCCGTGGCGACGTGGGGGACGACGTTGAGGGGGCGTCCGTCCGCCGTCCACAGGGTGCCCGCAACCGGTGCGGTCACGGCCAGGGAGCCGTCCTCGGCGGAGCGGACCAACAACTGCTCGGTGTCCGGCTCGGGGACCGGGGTCAGGAGCGTGCGGGTGCGGCTCACGAGGGTCAGGACGGCACTCGCTGCGGCGCCCGCAGCGGGGGAGATCCGCCAGCTCTGGCCGACCGACAGGTCGCCCGACCCCGCCCGTTCGACCTCGAGCCAGGGCGCGTCGGCGCCGTCGCGGTCCTCCAGCGGCGCGCGCTCGTGACGGTCACGTACAGGGGACCGGGCGCGACGATCCGCGACCCGATCGCCCAGCCCGATGGGGCGGCCGTCGCCGTCGGTGCGGAAGCGAACGCCGCCGGCTTGGGACGCTGGCCCCTGCGCGGGGAGTTCGATCTCCAACGCGAGCAGGTTCCGGCCGACCTTCGTCGACAGCGAGATTCGGCTCGAGCCCCCCTGCGGGTCGCGGGTCAGGCCCGTGGGCGTCCACGGTTCGTCGTTCCAGACCGCGGTGAGCACCCGGCCGGGAACCGTCAGGTCCAGCGCCGTCCAGCCCGACGAGCGCGCCGAGATGGGGATGCGCAGGTACGCCCGGGAAACTCCGTCCGCCGCCGCGGTGACGTCCAACTCAGCGCTCCAGCGGTCGCCCGGGACCGAGGCCCAGAGCCGCTCCGCCGCACGGTCCGCGCCGCTCCGGCGGGAGGTCCACCCGTCGAACGCCCGCGTTCCGAAGCGCACGCCCTGATCGTCCAGGAACGTGCCGTCGGGGGCGCCCGCGATCGCAGCGGCGGCGGCAGCCGGATCGACCCGCTCGAACGGAGCCACGGTGGCGTCGACCCGCACCAGCAGAGCCTCGGACTCCGGCACCGTCAGCGTCCACTCCCGCCACCGGCCGGGCGCGGGGGAAGGCTCCGTGCGCCACGGGCCCTCGATCGACACCGCCCAGGCGATGGGGAAGGCGGCCGCGAGGGTCACTTCGGGGGCGGTGGTGGGCAGGCGGAACAGCACTGGGCCCGACGCCGTGGGCTGGTCCGAGGGCGCCCACGCGTCCAGATCGGCGTCGTACCGCAGCGGCCGGGCGGCGGCGCCGTCCGACGCTGTCGCACCCGCGGCGGAGAGCCCCGGCCCCAGACGCACGGCGACGGGAGCGCGGGCGCGGTCGTACCGACCGACGAGATCGACCAGGGCGCCTGACAGCGTCCACCCGAGGTCGGCGCGGGGGCCGTCGCCGTCGGCGTTCGGGGGGATCTCCACCACGGTGCGATCGGGTCCGACGCGAACCCAGCCCGCGGTCAGTCCAGCATCCACGGCGGCCTCGAGTTCCTGGTTCGGAGCCACCGGCGGGAGCACCCGTCCGCGCAGGGGGGAGACCCGATCCTTGCTCCCGTGCAGGAGCGTGGGGTGTCGCTTGGACAGGGTGACGCGCTCGGTCATGACGCCGTCGGCGTCGACGATCTCGAGGCGGCTTCGGTGGGCCTCGCCGGCCTCCAGCGAGGTCACCACCAGGTCGGTCCCCGACGCCTCGCGGTAGCCGACGATCACGCCTCCGGGGCCGATCACAGGCAGCGCGCGCACCGCGGCCTCCCAGCGAACTTCGATCTGAAGGCCACCATGCTCCGCGACGAACCGACGGCCGACCTCGACCCGCTCCTGGGCCGATCGCACCCGCCCGTCGACCAGCAATCCGTCGCGCTCGACGATGACCGCGGCGGCTCCGGCGTCCGACGCGGTGAAGCGCTCGCCGTCGCGGGGCACGAGGTGGAGCCAGCCGCCGTCGGCGGGCACGCCGGGCACGACGATGCGGTCGCGAACTCCGTCGGCTTCGCCGAGGGGGTCGGGGCCGACGTCGATGCGCCGATGTCCGTCCCGATCAGGAGCGAACACGCTCCACGGGCGCCGGAAGATCTCGGTCCGCACGCGCCCATCGGCCGAATCCAGAACCAACTGCGTCGGCCCGACCGACACGGGCTCCCCGGGGATCAGCGGACGGACGGCGCCGGAGCGGAGCAGTCGCAGGGTCCAGCCGGTGTCGGTCGGCTCGATCAGAACTCCGCCGCGCAGCGAGGCGACGTCGACGGCGGCGACGCGCACGTCCGCGTCGGGGTGAGCGTCCGCGAGGCGCGAGGTTCGCACCCCCGCGGCCGCGACGAGGACGATGGCGGCGAGCACAAGGCCGATCCGAAGGCGCCTCCCCACGTCGATCTGCATCAGCGGGCCCCCTCTTCGGTGATCGAGTGACGTGAGACGGACTCGAAGTCCCAGGGCTGCCAGCTCGGGGTCGGGGCCACCGGACGGCGGGCCCGAGCGGGCACCCGAACGCGGGCCGAGGTCAGGACGAGCCCGACGGCGGGCAGGCAGAACAGCAGCAGGTGGGAGCCCGCCGCCGCCACGAACGGCAGCGGCTGGCCCATCACGGGCAGGCCCCCGGTCGCGCTTCCGAGCACGACCGCGGCCTGGATCGCGAGCATCCACAAGGTCGCCGCGCTCAGCACCGCCGCGCGCTCGCGGTCGGCCGGCTCCTCGGCCACCGGACGCTCGGCGCCGAGGGCAGCAACGCCGCTGAGGAGGATGACCCCGAAGGTCGCGGCCAGCAGCGTGACGCCGACGACCCCCGAACGGGCCGCGAGCAGCGCCACGATGAAGTCGTCCTGCACCGCCGGGGGGAGCACGCCGTTCTCGCCGGTCCAACCCAGGCCGAACAGACCGCCGGACGCGGTCGCCCACAGCGCGGTGACCGCTTGGTAGGCCTCGCCGCTGTTGGCCCAGGGATCCCACCACGTGCGCACGCGCCCCGCGACGGTCCCCGAGGAGTCGCCGAGCACCAGCCTGGAGAGGCCGGCGAGCACCGCCGCGACGGCGAGGAGCTCCACGCCGAGGTGGTCACGCCACGCCCGGGGAGGCCACAGCGCCACCGACGGCCGCACCAGGGATGCCCCGTAGAGCACGGCCAGGAACGCGCCGAACACGGCGATGGGGCTGATGTCGTGGAGCCCGTAGCAGAGCCCCAGCACCGCCAGGACGGGGAGCGCGTGGACCATGTAGCGCCAGCGTTGGGCCAGCCCCTCGGCTCCCCGCACGCGGTCGCGCTTGTCCTCGATCGCCCGCGCCGTCCAGTAGGCGAGGTAGACGACCAGCAGCGTGCGAGCGATCTCGATCGGCTGGATCGAACCGAGGCCTGGGATCGCGATCCCGGTTTCCCCGAAGGGCAGCTGCGCGGCGAGCACGGCGAGGGCGGCGAGGTAGAGCCAGGTCGCCCGGGGGCCCGCAGCGCCGCCGTCGAGCCAGCGGAACAGGCGTCCCGGCACCGACGGCACGCGGCTGTTCCGCCACGCCGCCGCGATCGCCAGGCCGCTGGCGATGGTCAGGCCGAAGACGCCCAGCCGGAGCTGGCGCAGGACCAGGAGCGCGCGTCGAGGATCGTCCGGCTCGGACAGCCGGTAGAGGCAGAGCAGCCCGATCGCGAAGAGGATCGCGGAGCCGTGGAACACCCCCGCGGCGCGCGCGTGGAGCAGGCCCGCCCGCGTCGCCGCCAGGGTCAACACGAGGTAGAGGATCGCGAGCACGACCAGCGCCTGCCACGCGGCCGTGTCCGAGGGCGACGTCAACCCCGCGAGGGCGGCCGAAGGACCGGCCCGGGAGGCGACTCGCAGCCGCATGCGAGCCCCGGCGGCGGCCGGCAGGAGCGCTCGATCACCGGCCTGCATCGCGATGCGGGTGCGGCTCGCTTCGCCCTCGACGTACGTGCCGCCGGTGCGGAGGAACCCGCGTCGGCCGTCCGGATCCAGGCTCGCCAAGGTCAGCGATGTGCCGTCCGCGTCGCCCACCGCGAGCAGGCCGGGCTCGGCCCCGAGGACCACCGCGTCGGCGCCGGGCCAGGGGAGGCGCGCCGGGGGGCCCACGCTGCGGAGGGAGACGCGGCCGCTCCGCTCGACCCCCACCGCGAAGTGGCTGTAGCCGAGGGTGAGGAGCTGGCCGTCGATCAGCTCGGTCCAGCGGTCGGCGGGGCGGAACGGGGCTTGATCGGCGAGCTCCACGACGATGGGGTGGCGGGCGCGATCCGTGGCCGAGGCGAACGTCAGCACCGCCTCGTTGCCCTCGACGACGATCGCCGCCAACGGACCGGAGCCCGGCAGCGGCCTCGGGGCGGACCGCATCGACAGGCCGCCCTCGGCCTCGGCCACGATCCAGGCCAGACGCGTGCGGATGCGGCCCCCGATTCGAGGCAGCGCCCCCACGGCACCGCGCCCCGCCGGAGCGCGGAAGGTCATCGGCTCGCCGTCGTCGATGCTCACCGTCACGGACGGCCACGTCGAGCCGATCGAGTCGACCGTGATCTCGTGCCCGTCGAGGGTGAGGCGAGCACCGGGCTCGAGCACGACGTCGTGGATGTCCCGTCCGTCGATCTCGACCCGACGCTCAGCGCTCGCGTTCCAGATCTCGGGGACGTCGTCGGTCCAGCGCACCACCAGGTGCACATCGTCGGCGTAGGGGTCGGCCAGGGGCACGTCCGCGGCCTCGCCGCTGCCCAGCGTCAGCGCAGCAGGCCCTTCCGAGGGCGCCTCGAGCACGTAGCCGCGAACCTCCAGGCCGGGGCCATGGTCCTTGGCGACGACCGACAGCGACGCCCCCGCCCAGGCGATCACGGCCGCCGCGAGGGCGATCTGAAGCCACCCCGAGGGCCGCTCCCGATTGCGGCCCCGCACGACCGTCAGGCCGGCGAGGACCAACAACAACGCCGCCAGTCCGAGGTGGAATGTCCCCACCTCAATCGCCCAGCGACGGCGCGGCAAACGCTTCGACCGGGGCGTGGCCCGGGAGTCCGAAGCTCGGCAGCTGCATCGCCGGCGAACGACGCCGGAAGCGAGGCTCCTCGGGGACCGGGGCCTGGGGGATCCGAAGGCCTCGGGGGACGGTGGGGGTCGCGCTCGGAGCCGCGGCGTCACTCTCGTCGACGTGCACGGTCATCGCCGCGCCCATCGGCTCGGCGCCACCTCCGCCCAACAGCCAGTAGGCGTCGGTCTCGTCGAGGATCGTCGGATCCAGCGACAGCGAGGGCAGCTGGTCGGTCGGCATCTCCAGGTCGGGCACCGACGGAAGCTCGTTGATGTCCCGCTCCATCGGCTGGACCGGGACCAGGTCCGACGCGGGCGAGATCCCCAGGACCGCTCCGTAGGTGCGATTCGCCTGCACGATCTGCCCCGACGCGCCGCCCACGCGAGGCCGACGTCCACGGCCCGGGGTCAGGCGGTCGGGCAGCTCCGGCGTCACCGCCACGGGCGCGACCACCGCCGCGGCCAGCGAGGCAACCTCCTCCGAAGGAGTCACCAGGACGAACGCCGAGTTCCCCACCAGCAGTTCGTCGCCGGCGCCCAGGCTCACTTCTTCGCCCTGCTGGATTCGAATCGCCTTGCCGTCGGTGCGGACGATGTACAGCGGGCAGGTCGTGCTGGCGTTGGCGACGCTGGGGACCGGCCCGGTGAGGTCGATCTGCGCGGCATGGCTCGCCACCAGGATCGCGTCGGTGCGGAAGCGCGCCTTGGGCACGCGGCCGCCCCGGACCTCCACGTGGCCCGCTCCCGCCGCACCGTCCTTCCACAGGATGTTCGCCGTCGTCAGGCGGTCCGGGAGGGCGACGTCGCAGGCCTCGCGGTCACGCCCGACGCTCCAGGTCTCACCATCGGCCAGCGGGGTGCTTCGACGCGGGGTCCCGATCCGGCCCAGGTAGGGCCAGCGTCGGTCGTTCTTGCGCATGGATTCGTAGGTCGCTTCGCCCCCGCGCCAGGCGATCGTGTGCTCCGCGCCGCTGAGGGCGACGGATTCGCCCGCGCGGAGCGGCCGGCCGTCCAGGCTCACCTCGCGACCGACCGCCTCCAGGAGCAGCCGCTCGCCGCGCACTTCGACCCTCACCACGGGGTCCGCCGCCTTGGGCGAGATCGTGCCGCTGCGGTCCAACTCCATGGTGTAGCCGCGCATCACGCCGCCGAAGTGCACCCGCTGGAAGAGGAAGCCCCGCTCGCTGAGCGTGCGGACGCGGGTGGGGAGGGCGTCGGGGATGATGGAGAAGGCGCCGACGCTGCCCAGATCCAGATCTTCGGGGAGGATCGTGCAGCCGTCGGCGGGGGCCGCCAGCGGTGCGAACGGCAGGTCGGGGAGATCGGACGCACCGACGACCCGGCCGGCCCGCTCACCGGCCACGGGAAGCTCGGTCCCGGCCTCGCGAACGGCGACCAGCATCACCTCCAGCAGCGTCTTGTCCCGCCCGATGTCGACGACGCGGACCGTGTTCACGCCGTGGGCTGAGCCGGTGCGGAGGGCGAGCCGGTCGGACTGCTCGCCGCCCAGCTTGTGGTGGAGGCCAGGCTCGCCGGGGAAGCGGTGCACCGTGTAGACGGCGCTGTCCCCGAAGGCCTCGAATAGGTGGTTGTCGAGGGCGTGGGCGCCGACGGTGAAGGCCATCTGGTCGCTGTAGAACGTGCCCACGCTGGCGAATCGGCCGTCGCCCGCGGGAGCGACGAACACCTCGACCAGGGGCGCCGACTCCGAGGTCGGCCCCAGGTACAGGTTGGGCAGCAGCGCGGTGGCGAACTCCCCGGGCTGAAGGCCCAGCGTCGCGCCGAGTTCCTCATCGCCGTCGGCGAGCACCTTGAGGCGGAACGGGCGCTCCCCCGCGGCCTTCACGAACCCCTGGGTGCGGACCAGCCGCTCGAAGCAGGTCGCCAGCTCGGCCTCGGCGGCGCGATCCCAGGACTCCAGCAGGGACGACTGGGTGCGGGCTCGGTCCCGGGGATGCAGGACCAGCAACACGTCCGACCAGACGCTCCCCCCGAGGCGATCGGCGATCTCCCGCAGGTGGGCGTTCAGGCCCGAGCGCGCCGTCCAGTACGGATTGGGCGACCACAGCAGGTCCGGGTGGCGGACGAAGTCGCCGTCGCTGCGGCTGCGCAGGAACTGGAAGTTGTAGGACCCGCTGTCGAAGGGGTCTGCATGGCACCAGCGGTCCTCTTCCCGTGCTCGGATCGAGCCGGGGACGATGAGGTTGCGCAGGAGCCGCTTGATGCGTCCGGTCATGTGGGGCCTCCGTCGATCCGACGCAGACCCTCACCCGATCATTCAGTCGCAGTTCTCGGAAGTTGCCATCGGATCGATGCGGGGTTCCGCGGGGAAGAGGGATTCGAGGATTCCGACGTCCAAGTCGATGGCATCTTCTCTAGCAACCTCGCCCAGCGCCTCAGAATCATGAAGCTGACGAGCGTCTTGCTGGAGGAGGTCCCAGCGGGTGCGCATGCGATCGACGCGATAATCCTGCTCGCGGGCTTCCAGAAGCCACCGAGCCGCTCGCTCATCGTCCTCCAGTGCCTTGCGCGCCGCTTCGTACCCGAAGTTGTCGCGTTCCTCCGCTTCGATCTGGCCGAGCACTTCGCTGAGGGGCCGGTCGTCGCCGCGATCCGACGCCCACGCATCCAGTCCCGTGATGCCCTCGGCCGGGGGCTCGTCGGCCTCGGGGACGGGGGGCTCGCTGAGCACTGCGCGCGACTTCCAGCCCCGCGCGGGCTCGACCGAGACGACCTTGGGGGCCTCACGACGAACCGGGGCGGCCTCTTCGGCCACGCCCTGAGCGGCGGGATCGGGCTTCGGTTCGACCTTCTTGGACTTCGCGTGGGGGCGCCTCGGCGGCGGCACCGCCAGCACGGCGACCCGCTGAGGGGCGCGCTGGACGGGCATCTGCTTCGTCCGGCGGAGGGGTTCCCGCTGCGCCGCCGAGGTCGGCGCCTCAGCCGCGTCGTGGGCCTCGTACTCCGTTGGCTGCGTGCCGAACCGACCGATGAGCGAGGTGCCCACGGAGCCCAGGCTCTCGACCCGATCGGGGCCCAGCAGGGCGCCGGGACCGCCGGGGTAGGCGAACGCGGTGCCGATGAGCAACGCGAACGCGACCGCGGCCACCGAGTGTCGGCGGTTGCGTCGCTGTTCCCGGGTCGGCCAGGTGATCTCGTCCTCGTCCAGCTCCTCGATCGGGGACGGGCCGAAGGGCAGCGCCACGATCGCGTTGGACTCGGTGGTGTCGCCGCCGGGCAGCTCGTTGGGCACGAGCGCGTCGGGGTCGAGCACGGACTGGAAGACCTCGTCCAGCTCCTCGGCGGTGGAGCCCGACAGCGTCGGAGGCGCGAGGATCGGCTGATCGATCGGAGCCAACTGAGCCGGGTTCGCGCCGAACCGCATCGCCGCCATGCCCAGATCCAGCCGCTGCGCGGGGACCCGATGCATCAAGGCGTCGATCGCGCTGTCCAGCAGCGCCAGGGCGTCGGTCGCCTCGGCGTCTTCGGCCTCGACCAGGTCGGTCAGGCGGGGCCGCTGCACGGGATCCCAGCGACGCTCCTTGAACGCCTTCCAGTCGACGATGTCGTCGCGCTGCAGCAGAGCCTCGCCGGAAGCGGCGAAGTGCAGGAGGGCGCCGAAGGCGAAGGCATCGGCGGCGGGGCCGATCCCCTTCTCTCCCCGGATCTGCTCCGGGGCGGCGTACTCCGGGGTGCCGATGAAGGCGCCCGTGCGCGTGAGGCCGCCCAGCAGCGGGCGGGGATCGCGGAACATGCGCGCGATGCCGAAGTCGGCCAACCGCATCACCGGGCGGTCCAGATCGTCGACCTCCAGCAGCACGTTGGCGGGCTTGAGGTCCCGGTGGACGATGCCGCTGGCGTGCACGTAGTCCAACCCCATCGCCAATTGGCGGGCCGCGGTGACGGTGCCGGCCGGACTCAGCGGCCCGTTTCGGCGCACGAAGCGGTCCATCGATCCGCCCGCCATGTGCAGCGTGGCGAGGTAGTAGGCGCCGTCGCCGACCACCTTGAGGGCGCGGAAGGGGACGATGTGAGGATGGTCCAGGAGCTCGAGGACCTCGCCTTCGATGACGAGGCGGTTGGCGAGGGTGCCGCGCTTGCGGTCGCCGTGGAGCACCTTCAGCGCGGTCTGTTCGCCGTTGATCAGATCGACGCAGCGGTAGGTGACGCCCGCGCCGCCGGCGCCGAGGATTTCCTCGACCCGATAGCGCTCATCGACGATGTCTCCGAAGCTGAAGAAGCCGGGCCAACCCGCGCTGGGGCGGGTCAGAGCGCAGGTGCCTCGGGGGCAGACCGCGGGCCCGGGGGCCACGAAAGTCTGGAGGCAGCGGCTGCAATAACGTCTCTCCACACGAGAGGGACGCCTGAGCCCCCCCGTTTATTCGCAAGGACCTTTCATTTCGATCGATTTGTTCGATTCTGCTATTGAGGAAGTCCATTGGAGATCCCCATGCGTTCGCTTGCTGCCCTCTTTGTCGCCTCGCTGCTCGTCGCCTGCCAGACGGGCGACCTCCCCGCCGAGGTCGAGCCCACCCCGGCCGCCGACGCCGTCGCCGGCACCGCCTCGGGCGGAGTCGTGGTCAACGAGCCCGACGTCAAGCCTTCGCACTTCGGTGAGGCGTTCACCCTCGAGACGCCCGCGATCAAGGCCGTCGACCTGCTCGCCGACCCCGCCAACTACGCCTCCGAGGAGCCGATCCTCGTCGAGGGCACCGTCCTGGACGTCTGCCAGAAGGCCGGCTGCTGGATGATCATGTCCGATGGCGAGAACCAGATTCGCGTCACCGTGAAGGAGCACGGCTTCTCCGTCGACAAGGACGGCACCGGCGCCTGGGCCAGGGTCCAGGGCAAGCTCGTCTCCATCGACGTCCCGCAGGACACCGTCGACCACTTCGAGGGCGAGTCCAACCGCCCCGAGCTCGTCGAGAAGGCCGGCCAGAACTGGCAGCTGATCGCGACCGGCGTCGAGTTCACCAAGAACTCGTAAGCGGCGCCTAGCGCCGAATCGTCACTGACTGAATCACGTCGTCCGGGCGCACCGCGTCCAGGACTTCGAACCCGTCCGTCTGCTGCCCGAACACGGTGTAGTGGCCGTCCAAGTGCGGCTGGCGGGAGTGGCACACGAACCACTGGGAGCCGGCCGTGTCCTTGTCGGAGCGGGCCATCCCAAGGGTGCCGCGGTCGAACGGGCGCGCGGAGAACTCCTCGCGCAGCGTGTAGCCGGGGCCGCCCCAGCCGGTGCCCATCGGATCCCCGCCCTGGATGACGAAGTCGAGCACCACACGGTGGAAGATGAGGTCGTCGAAGTAGCCGTCTTCGGCCAGCTTCACGAAGCTCGCGACCGCCCCCGGCGCGGTGTCCGGGAACAGGTCGAAGGTCAGGTCGCCGCGCGAGGTGGTGATGACCGCGCCGGTGACGTCGCCCACGCCGAAGGAGGCGTCCGGCAGGTCCGGGAACTCGCGCTGCTGGGGCGCCGACCCTGACTCCGCCCGTCCCACCCGCTTGGCGAGCGCGCTCCAGACGGCGACTCGAACCCCCGGCTCGGCGTCTTGAAGCAGTTGGGTGATCACGTCGGGGCCGACGTCCTCCCGCGCGGCCAGGGCCCGGGCGATCTCCAGCCGGCGCTCGGCCTCGGTCGGGTCCAGCGTTCGGGCCGTGTAGGCGGCGGTCAGGCGCTCCACGATGTGGGCCCCTTCCCGTTCGGCGAGGCCCATGGCGCCGACGGCGCCCAGGAGCGTGTCGTCGCCGTCGAGCCAGATCAGGAGCTGGCCTTCGACCTCGCCGTCCGACCTCCCCGCGATCGCCAACGCGAGCCCCAGGAGGGCGCCAGGGTCGGCTTCCGTGGGGACGGCCCCCAGCAGGGGAGCGACGGCCTCGGGCGCCTTCCATGCCGCAACGAGGCCGTAGGCAGAGGCGCGGACGTGAGGATTCTCGTCCGCCAGCGCGGCTGCTCCGGCCGCGCGGGCTCGATCGATCAGCTCAGCGTCCTCGCTCTTGCTCACGAGCGCGGTCAACCCGTCGAGGCGACCCGCGCGGGCCCGGGGGGCGGTGGGCGCCCACGCCAGGAGCGCATCGCACGCCTCCGCGTCGGCGAGGGCGCCGAGAGCGCGCGCAGCCTCGGCCGCGATGAGCGGTTCTTCGTCCTGGAGCCCGAACTGGAGCAGCGCCCGCACCTCCACACCCCGCTGGGCGGCGCCGCGCAAGGCGGAGACCCGGGCGTTGGTGTCGCCCCCGCGGAGGTGCCAATCGAGTAACAGCAAGGCGGGGTGGCCCGCCGGAGCGACCTTGCCGATGGCCCGCAGGCGCCAGGAGACGGCGGCGGGATCGGCAGGCTCGGTCTCCTGCAGCCACTTGGCGGCGTTGGCCCCCGACGTCTCTTCGACGCCCGCTCGAGCGAGCAGGTACGCGGCCGCGAACGGCAGAGGACCGTCGCCCGCGACCGCCTTGAGCACGGCCACCTGCTGCGCACCCAGGGGCGGCGTCGCGCCCCGCTTGCCGCGGATGGCGAGGGCGAGGAGCACCTCGTCGCGCAGCGCGGGCCGGACCACCAGGGTCCACAGCTCCTCCTCGGAGACGTCGCTCCCGACCTCCCCCAGGGCACGGACGAAGGCGAGGGTGGCGACCAGTTCTTCCTCGTCCTCCAACGCGGCGAGCAGCGCTTCCTCGGCGCGGCCCATCGAGGTCTGGCCTTCGAGGGCGGTCAGCGGCCAGGACCAGACCTGAGACAGCGACCAGGCGGCGGCGGCGCGCACGGTGGGGTCGCGATCGCCGAGGGCGGCGAGCAGCGGGCCCAGGGAGCTCGGATCACCCACGAGGGCGGCCGCGCGGAGGGCGGCGATGCGAACTCCGGGCTTGGCGTGCAGGGCGAGGAGGTGGAGTTGGTCGGAGTCGCGGCGGGCGTCACGGGCCCTGGCGATGGCGAGCAGTGCGTCCTTCGGCTTGAGCTGGGCGAGGCTCTCCTCGGCCTCGTCAGCCTCGATCTGGATGTCCTCCCGTTCCTGTCGGGCCTCCTTCAACCCGGCGCACCCCGACGCAAGGAGTGCGAACGTCACCAACCCGTAGAGCGACCGCCACATGAGCACCACAACTCCTCTGATACGCTCCATGGAGCGGAAAGCGCACCGAGCCTACCCCCTTCGACGGAGTCCCATGCGCGGCACCCTCGCCATCGTCACCGCCCTGTCGCTCGCGTTGTCGGCCTGCCCGACGACGAACCCGCGGCCGGACGACGACGACGACATCGACATCTCGCTGCTGCCCGCGGTGCCCGTGGGCGCGCTGGTGATCACGGAGATCCTGGCCCACCCCAACGTCGGCCGACCCGAGTTCATCGAGGTGATCAACGCCTCGGACGCCTCCGTCAGCCTCGCCGGCTGCAAGCTGGTGGACGGCGGCACCGGCGAGCACGAATACGACATCACGGTGCCCGTGGACTTGGAGCCCGGGGAGTACGCGATCCTCGCATCGGCCGCCGGCCTGGGCGCCATCCCCGAGGACCTGCCGGCCGATGTCGAGTGGTCCGACGTGACCCTGGCGCAGGCCGACGAAACCGAATCGGTCGCCCTGCAGTGCCCCGATGGCACCGGCGCCCGCACGCTGACCGACGAAGTCGCTTTCCACTGGAACGGCCTCGATCTGCACCGCGGTCACTCCTGGCAGCTCGCCTCCGCCGCGGACGCGACCGCCAACGACGATCCCCTCAACTGGTGCGAAGCCCCCAGCGACGAAGACGCCGCCTACGCCTCCGTGGACGGCGTTCCCGACTACGGGACCCCCGGTGCGGTCACCCTCTGCGACACCCCCGGTGGAGCCACGCCGCAGGCCTCCGGCGACATCCTCATCAGCGAGATCCTCATCGACGAGTTCACCGGGCTGCGCGAGTGGTTCGAGCTCACCAACCCCGGGAGCGTGCCCCTGGACCTGCGGGGCTGCACGCTCGGCGACGTGCCGGAGGACGGCAGCACCGACGCCAACCTGCACGTGCTCGACCCCGACCTGGGCGAGACCACGATCGAGCCCGGCGGCGTGCTCCTGCTGTCCAAGACCGACACGGACATCACCCCCGACGGCTCCGTCGTCTCCGACTACCCGTACGGCGCGCTGGGGTTCAACAACTCCGCGCTCCAGGTCCTGTGGCTCGAGTGCCCCCGCGAAGGGGGCGGCGACGCCGTCGAGGTCGACAGCCTGCTGTACGACTGGGGCACCTACGGCTCCGACTTCGAGGGACGCTCCCTGGCGCTGTCGGCCGACGGCAGCGGGTTCTGCCTCGCCGCAGACGAGGACGTCTACTTCACCGCGACCCAGGACGACCCGCCGGAGACGTTCATCGCGCGGGGCACCCCGGGCGCCCCGAACCCCGCCTGCCCGGTGCCCGAGGACGCGCCTGGCGAGGGCGACCTCGTGTTCACGGAAGTGATGGTCCGCTCGTCCGCTGGCGTGGGCCACAACGAGGAGTGGTTCGAGATGCTCCACGTCGGGATCTCCTCGGTGAGTCTGCTCGGCTGCACCCTGGTCAACGGCAACGCCGACGGAGACGTGGACGAGCACGTGATCGAGGCCCCCCTGGGGTTGAGCGCCTCGCCGGGCGACCGGCTGGTGTTCGCCAAGTCCAGCGCGTCGGACAGCCTCGAAGCCTGTGCCCTGCCCGCGGACTACACGTACTCCACCAACATCAGCTTCAACAACGACGACCCCGAGAGCCTCTCCCTCGTCTGCCCCGGCAATGTGGTGGTGGATATCGTCCAGTTCGACGGCGGGTTTCCGTCGGGTATCCCCTGGCAACTGCGGTTGGAATCAGAGGATTCTGAGCTAAATGACAATTATGATAATTGGTGCGTTTCCGAGACTGTTTCTGGATACAGTTGGGCATGCACGGTGGGCGACGACACGAATTACGGCACCCCGGGCGAACCGAGCGCGTGCGGGGATTCACGCTGATTGAGTTGATGGTGACCGTCTCCATTGTGGGGATCCTGGCGACCATCGCGATTCCGGAATACGGGGCCATGCTCGTGCGCACCAAGCGCGCTGAGATCCCCATGAATCTGGACGGCATCCGCTCCGTCGAGATCGGCTACCACGCCGAGTGGAGTCTCTTCACCAGCTGCTTGCTGTCGCCGACGGAGATTCCGGGTCGTGTGGCGGCCCCGTTTCCCGCGACCATCACCACGGATCTGGACTGGAACGAGCTGGGCTGGACCCCGGACGGCAAGGTCTACGGCCAGTACGAGGTGGAGGCTTCCGCCCTCCAGGGCGAGCTCGCCACCATGGAGCTGAATGGGTACGGCGACATCGACGGGGATGGGAACCTGTCGAACTACCGGGCCACCAACATCCTCAAGCCCACGCTGCTGACCAGCAATACCATCTACTAGCTAGTTCCCGTCTCAAAACGAATTAGATTCGTAATTACAGGCAGTTAAGAGGTATCGGAGGCGTCCGATCTTCCGATTCCGTCGTAGAATCCGGTTGCTTACACCAACCCCACGACGAGAGAACCGAGCCGCCTCC
>JAAESI010000093.1 GCA_024229515.1 Pseudomonadota bacterium
ACTTCGTCTTGTACTTCGGAGTCACCTTGCTCTTCGTGCGCGCGGCCATCTGCGTCGTCTCCGGAGGCTGAGCCTCAAACGAGCACCGTGGGCCGAGCAGGCCCATCAGGTCAAGACGCCGAGCCATGCACCAACGCCATGTAACAGAGCTCTGTGCAGGCTCCCTGGCTCAGAGCGCCTCGAGCAGGTGGGGCTCGGCCCGACCCCCCCCCTGGGCGGCACTCAACTGCGCTTGGGGTCAGACCTGGATGCGCATCATCTCTTCGTAGGCCTGAAGCGCTCGGTTCCGCACGTTCACCGCGTACTTGAGCGCGATGTCGCCCTTGTTCAGCTCGACCATCGTGTTGTGGATGTTCGTGTCGCGTCCGGTGGCCATGTCGATGACCATCTTGCCGGCGCTGTCGTGCAGGTTGTGGATCGGCTGCAGGGCGGAGTCCACCTTGGAGCCCACCGCCGAGGAGCTTTGGCTCCCCTGGGTCTTGGGCATCGCGAAGTCGCGCGTCGCCGCCTTGGCCTTGTCGGCCTTCTTCTGCGCCAGGGCCTCCTGGACCAGCTGGTAGGTACGGTTCGCGTTGAAGCCGCCGTTGATCCTGCTCATGACCGTCTCCCACCGGCGGGAGGCCGGCAGGAACAAGCACTTCAAATCCCGTGCCAGCCGCAGAAACGCTGGACGCAATCCCGTGGCGGTCCGGGTCGTCACCGACCTGACACCCTGACCGGGGCCGCCGGTGTCAGAGCGCTGACGTCAGTCCTCGAGCGACTGCTCGGGCACCTCGCACCAGTCCGGGAAGCTGCTCGGCATGCCGTCCCGGTACGGCTCCGGGTCGACCCCCATCGGGTGATCGGCGAGGAACTCCCACACCATCGCGGCGGCCCCCGTGGGCACGTCGTGGCCCCCGCTGTGCACGCAGTGGGCGACGAAGTGACCGTCCTCGCGGAGCAGCTCCGAGAAGGTCAGGTTGGCGTCGTCGAAGCTGAAGCCGTTGTACAGGTCGGTCGGTCCGCCCCAGGTCAGCAAGACCGGGATGGGCCGCTCGGGGTGACGTACGCCGCCTCGGAGGTGCCGCCCGACATCGGCGCCGTGGCCGCGAGCCACTCCGTGCCGTACGCCGTCATGTAGGTGCTCATCAGCCCGCCCGCGCTCATACCCGTGCTGTAGACCCGGTCCAGATCGACTTCGAACTGCTGGTCCAGGCAGGCGAGCAGATCCTCGAACATCGCGTAGTCCTCGTTCGTCTCCGGCGGAGACTGGAGGTTCCACTCGACCTGCAGGTGGCGGGACTCCGGGGCGATCACGATGACGTCCTCGTCGTCCACGAGGTCGTCGAACGCGACCCACTCGACGATCTCGTCGGGGTAGCCGCCCAGCCAGTGCCACACGAACAGCACCGGCTTGCCGTCGGGCTCGTCCGGCAGGTCGAGGCGGAACTGCCGCTCGAAGCCGCCCGTTTCGAAGCCCATGTTCCAATCCTCCTCCAGCGTCGGGCAGTCGCCGCCGGAGTACTCCGGCCCCGGGCGTCGCGGCTCCGGCGTGGGCTCGTCCTGCGCGGGCTCCTCGATCGGGGGGCAGGCGACGAGCACGGAGGCGAGGGCGAACAAGATCGGGAAGCGGGGCATCGGCGCAGCCTGCCACCGTTGCACCCCTCCGGTACCCTTCCGATGTGCGTCTTCCGCTTTCCGTCCTCGTCCTCGCCGTCCTCGCCGTCCTCGCCGTCCTCGCGGGCGCGTGCGCGTCCGCCGGACGAGATGACGACGATGACGACAGCGCCGTGGACGACGACGACGACGACGACGCGACCGCCAACGACGACGACAGTGCCGGGGCCGACGACGACGACGACGCAACCCCCGCCCGCCTCTGCAACGGCTACGCGGAGCTGTGCGACCGGCCCTTCGACGCGGTCGTGCTCCCCGCCACCCACAACTCCATGTCCAACGCCGACGAAGGCTGGATCGCCCCCAACCAGCAGTTCGGCCTGACCCGCCAGCTGGACGACGGCGTGCGCGGGATGATGCTGGACACTCACGACTACCTCGGCGTGCCGTACCTCTGCCACGTCAACTGCCTGCTCGGGAGCCTCCCCCTGGTCGAGGGACTGGGCGAGATCGTGGCCTTCCTCGAGGCCAACCCCAACGAGGTCCTGGCCATCATCTTCCAGGACGGCATCAGCCCCGAGACGACCGAGACGGCCTTCGTCGACGCCGGGCTCATCGACTTCGTCTACACCCACGACGGTGGCCCCTGGCCGACCCTGGGGACGATGATCGATGCCGGCGAACGGCTCGTCGTCGGCGCCGAGGCGTCTGCTCCCCCGCCGGCCTGGTACCACCACGCCTGGGACCTCTGGTTCGACACCCCCTACAGCTTCGACTCAGTCGACGCCTTCTCCTGCGAGCTGAACCGCGGGGCGGCGGACAACCCGCTGTTCCTCGTCAACCACTGGGTCAGCAACCCGCTGTCAACCGAGGGCAACGCCGAGGAGGCCAACGCCTACGACGTGCTCCTGGGGCGCGCCGAGACCTGCGCCGCCGAGCAGGACCACCTCCCCAATCTGCTCGCGGTCGACCACTACGCCGTCGGGGATCTGTTCGCCGTCGCCGCGGTCCTCAACGGGGTCGACTGAGCGGTGACCGAGGCCCCCACCGGTACCGTCTCGCTGGTCTTCAGCGACATCCAGGGCTCCACCGCGCTGTGGGAGCGGCTGGGGGATCGGTTCGGCGACGCCCTCGCGCTGCACGACGCCCTCATGCGGGCTGCCATCGACGACCACCGCGGCTACGAGGTCAAGACCGAGGGCGACGCCTTCATGGTCGCCTTCGCCTCGAGCGCCGACGCCGTCGCCTTCTGCATGACCGCCCAGCAGCGCCTGATCGATGCCGACTGGTCGGACCTGCTGCTGGCCCAGCCCGAGTGCGCGATCGAGCCCGGCCGCCGAGGGGTGCGCGTGCGCATGGGCGTGCACACCGGCGAGCCCCACGCCCGTCCCGACCCCGTCACCGGCCGAATGGACTACTTCGGTCCCATGGTGAACCGCGCGGCCCGCGTCAGCGGCGCCGGCCACGGAGGCCAGGTGCTCGTCTCCAACGCCGCCTGGGCTACCGCCGTGGGGACGCTGTCCGAGGCCATGGACGTGATCGACCTGGGCGAGCACCGACTCCGCGGCCTCGGGCGCGCCGAGCAGCTCCGGCAGGTCCTCCCCGTCCGTCGCTTCGACCGGATCAAGACCGACGCCCGCGCCGCCGGCAACCTCCCCGCGCGGGCGACCAGCTTCGTCGGACGGGAGGCCGAGGTCGCCTCCATCGCCGCGGCGATGGAGGCCGCTGATCGGGCTCTTCGACCACACCGATGTGACGGCGGACTCAGCAGACATCGACCACTCAGGTGAGACCGAGGAGACCTGCACGGTGCCCCAGGCGCCGGACACGTTCTGCCCGACGCTCACGGTGGACACCTACCCGGAGGCGTCGCTGTTCCTGGTCGTGTACGGGCTCAACTCCGTGCTGTGCAGCTCGGAGCGGGTGGACTACCGCCTGACCGCAACGGCCGGCGGCAAGCCGCACGGGCTCACGTCGCAGCGCAACGACTTCGAAGTCGAGGTTGAGGGCGGTGGCGATGACGACGACAGCGCCGCTGGCGACGACGACGACAGCGCCGCGGACGCTCGCTAGGTCGGAACGCCGAGCTGCACGTAGATCGCTTCCCGCTGGGCGGTAAACGACTCGGTGTCGATGTTGCCGGCTTCGTGGTCGCGATTGAGCTGCTGGAACTGAGCCATCAACTCTTCGGTCGTGAAGGTCTCTTCTTCGATCTGCGCTTCGCCCTTGGCGCGCCGCTCGTCGCGCCGGGCCGCTCGGGCCTCCTTGCGCTCGCGCTTGGCCCGCTCTCGCTGCCGCTTCTCGTACGTCATTCGTCCCATGGGGACCTCCTGGTCTGCTGTGGGCGGAAGGCAGGGTACAGAATCTGACGCGCGCTGCAGGCTTTTCTACGGGATGGTCACCGTAACTTCGTCGCTTCGGGCGATCCCGCCCTCATCCAGCGCCTGCACAACCAACGTGATCGACCCCGTCGGGAAGGTCCCCGACAGGCTCCACGTCGTCGTCTGAACGTCGGGATCGGTGTTCCCCGTGGGCGTCAGCGACGCGGCTCCGAGGAACGTGCCGGTGTCGATCGCGTCCTGCCAGACATCGACGCTTACGGTGTCCGGGGCGGAGTCCGTGATCGTCCCGCCGATCTCCGACGTGGTCGTCGTGACGATGGACACCGACGGCGCGGTGTTGACCGCGTGCCCGACGTAGCTGGCCTTGTTGCCGACGTTGTCGCGGCCGTAGACCGGATCCCAGTTGCCGAACGGGCAGGGCGCGGACGGGTTGCTCTCGGTCACCTCGGTCGTCGCGCCGTAGTACCAGTGGTACTCGTCCGGGCCGGAGTCCCAACGCACGCCGCGGGCGGACGTGGCGAAGCCGTCGAAGCGCTTGCAGTCGCTCGCGGGCACGTACACCGGGTTCACCGGGCTGCGCGTCCAGTCCGTCTCATCGCCGTACGCGAAGCCGATGTTGTCGTCGAGGTTGCCCGTGTACCAGAAGAGCAACTCGGGGGCGCCGGGGCCGGGAGGGGCCTCGAGCCAGCTGATCTGCGTGGTCTTGTTGCCCTCCCAGGCGTCCACCGGCTCCAGGATGACGTCGGGGCCGGGGGTGACGTCGTCCGCCGTGCGCGCCCACGTCATGCCGTAGTCGGTCGAGACGGCGTGGAAGACCCGAAGCGTCGTCGAGGTCGTCGAGCGGGCGTTGTACCAAAGGTGCAGGTCGTTGCTGACGGGTTCCCAGCGGATCGACGGGTGCAGGGTGCGGTTGCCGTCCAGGAACGTCGGATCGGTCGACGGCGGCAGCACCGGGTCGGCGATCGGGGTGGTGCCGTCAAGCGGGTTGAGCCGCTCCCAGGGCCCCTCCGGCGCCGTCGCCGAGGCGAGGCCGACCTGCCGCAGGTTCGTCGGGTCCTTGGCGTGGTAGGCCATCACGTACGGACGCGCGAGCCCTTCGCCGTCGGGGATGCGGACCACCGACGGGTTGCTCATGTTCTGCTCGTCCCACGCGTCTTCGATGCCCTCCAAGATGGGACCGACCGGGGATGTCCAGGTCTCGCCGTCGGCGGACGTGGCGTAGCCGAACGCCTGGTCCGTCTGCCGCTCGTTGCCGCGGAAGTAGATGTACTGCAGGCCCGAGTCGGGATCGACGAACAGGTGGGGCAGGCTCAGGCGGGCGAAGTTCCACTCGTAGAAGTAGCCCGGGTAGACCGCCGGCAGGCACTGCGAGACGGCGCCCGAGGTGTACGACTCGTCGGGGAAGACGTGGGGGTCGCGGTCGTCGCAGTCGGTGCCGGACGAGCCGCAGCCGTCCGTCGCGTAGCCGTCGCCGTCGCCGTCGAACTTGAAGTCGCTGTCGGCGAGGTCGATGTCCCCGTCGCAGTCGTTGTCGACGCCGTCGCAGACCTCGGGGTGGTCCGGGTGCACGTAGGGGTCCAGATCGTCGCAGTCGAGACCGCCGACGGCGCCCGCGTCGTGCAGGTCGTTGTCCTGATCGGTGAGGTCCGCGCCGCTGCAGTCCTCGTCGATGCCGTTGTACGGAACGTCGGTCGCCTTCGGGGAGAAGGCCGCGTCGGTGTCGTCGCAATCGCCCTCGCAGGGGCTGATGTCGTCACCGTCGAGGTCGAGGCTGTACAGGGTGGGGTCGTTGTCGTTGCAGTCGTTGCCGCCGCACGCGGGGCCGGCGTCGCCGTCACCGTCGAAGTCCGCGCCCTCGACGTCGGGATCAGCGCCGTCGACCAGGGCGTCGCAGTCGTTGTCGACGCCGTCGCACAGCTCGAGTGCGCCGGGGAAGACCGTGTCGTTGGTGTCGTCGCAGTCACCGGCGACCGTGGAGAAGCCGTCGCCGTCGCCGTCGCCGTCGGTGCAGTCGGGGACGTTGTCGTTGTCGATGTCGTCGAACTGGTCGACCAGATCGCCGTCGCAGTTGCTGTCGACCGTGTCGCAGAACTCCTCGGCGCCGGGGAACGTGGTCGCCACCGTGTCGTCGCAGTCGGTGTCGAAGTTGGACTCACCGACGTCGTCGCCGCAGAGGCCGTCCTCCTCCAGGGTGGGGGAGTCGGGGATGCCGACGCCGTCGCCGTCGCCGTCGGTGAAGCAGGTGACCGTGTCGGCGCCGGAGCAGTCGTCGTCGCGGAAGTTGTCCGGGATCTCGACGTTGCCGTTGTAGGCGAGGGGGTCGTTGTCGTCGCAGTCGGTGACGTCGGGGTCGCCGTCGTTGTCGTCGTCCGGATCCGTGCAGTCGGGGTCGTCGTCGCCGTCGAAGTCGTCGAACTCGTCCGCGAGGCTGAGGTCGCAGTCGCTGTCGAGGGCGTCGCACAGCTCCGGCGCGTTTGGGAAGAAGCTGTCGTCCAGCGGCTCGCAGTCGACGTCGTCGGGGAAACCGTCGTCGTCGTCGTCGTCGTCGATGCAGTCGGGGGTCAGATCGCCGTCGGTGTTGGTCTCGCCGTCCACGATGCTGCCGTCGCAGTTGCTGTCGATGAGGTCGCAGACCTCGGGTGCGCCCGGGTAGATGGTGTCGTCCAGGGGATCGCAGTCGGTGACGTCGGGCTCGCCGTCGTTGTCGGTGTCGACGTCGGTGCAGTCGGGGTCGCCGTCGCCGTCGGTGTCGTCGAACTCGTCGACCAGGCTGTCGTCGCAGTCGGAGTCGACCGCGTCGCAGGCCTCGAGGGCGCCGGGGTAGGTGGAGGCTTCGTTGTCGTCGCAGTCGAGCTCGGTGTAGCCGCCTTCTTCGCAGTCGGAGGTGCCGTCGCCGTCGGTGTCGGTCACGCCGTCGAAGTACTCGTCACCGTCGACGTTGAAGTCCTCGTCGGTCTCTTCGTCGCAGTCGTTGTCGATCAGGTCGCAGGCCTCGGCCGCACCGGGGTTGATCGTGGCGTCGTTGTCGCCGCAGTCGTTCCCGCCGAGGAACCCGCCGATGTTGGGGTCCTCGTCCGGGCCGTTGTGGTCGAAGAAGGGCTCGCAGCGGAGGTAGCCGTCGCCGTCGCTGTCCAGCTCGTCGGTGTTGACGGCGAGGTCGCAGTTGGAGTCGAAGCCGTCGCAGACCTCGACCTGGGCGGGGTTGATCGACGCCACGGTGTCGTCGCAGTCGTCCTCGCAGGGGGTGAACTGGTCGCCGTCCTCGTCCGTCTCTTCGTCGGTGATGGTGCCGTCGCAGTCGTCGTCGAGGTCGTTGCACTCCTCGGGCGCGCCCGGGTAGATGGCGTCGTCGCCGTCGTCGCAGTCCAGCTCGGCGGCGTCGATGTTGGCGGCGCAGTCGGTGTTGGCGCCGTCCACGAAGCCGTCGGCGTCGTCATCGAAGCCTTCGTCGGTCTCCGAATCGCAGTCGTCGTCGATCTCGTTGCAGACCTCTTCGGCGTCGGGGTTGATGTCCGCGTTGGTGTCGTCGCAGTCCAGGTCGCCGTCGGCGTCGACCTGGGTGTCGGTCAGGGCGTAGCAGGAGGTGACCGCGTCGCCCGCGCCGAAGCCGTCGCCGTCGACGTCTTCGCGGCCGGAGAACTGCGGCAGGCCGTTGTCGACCTCGCCGTCGCAGTCGTTGTCGATGTCGTCGCAGATCTCTTCGGCGTTCGGGTTGATCGCCGCATCGTCGTCGTTGCAGTCGAAGAAAGCGGGATCTTCATCGTCCGGTGAGAACGTGTCCCCGTCTTCATCGACGGAAGGGCACGCAGTCAAGAACAACAGAAACAGCAGAGAAGTGAGATTTCGCATAACGAGCGCACCCGGCGATTGGGTCTTGCATACCGCAGGCATTCCACGCACTCCCCGGACCGGGCCGGTGGCTGCCGAAGCGGCTTCCTCGGTGGATTGGCTGTCCCCAGCGGGGCGTGAGAGGAGTGAGAGATTCCGCATCTTGCGCGAGCGTAACCCAATGGAGCGGCCCGAGAGCGGAGTAGGATCGAGCCCGATGCGACCCCTGATCCTTCTGGCCTCCGTGCTCCTTGTTGCCTGCGGCGGCGGCGTCCTCGACTTCGACGGGGACGGAATCCCCGACGCATCGGACTGCGCCCCCGAGGATCCCGAGCGGGGGGCGGCGCTGGATCCCTTCGGCGATGGCATCGACCAGAACTGCGACGGCACCGACGGGATCGACGCCGACGGCGACGGCCACTCCGCCGATGACAGCGGCGGCACCGACTGCGACGACGCCAACGACGACGTGCACCCGGACGCCGAGGAGGTGTGCGACGGCGCCGACAACAACTGCGACGGAGAGCCCGGCCCCGACGAGGGCGACGGCGACGGCGACGGCTCCCGCCCCTGCGACGGCGACTGCGACGACTCCGACGCGACCCGCCATCCCCGCCAGCCCGAGTCCTGCAACGGCATCGACGACGACTGCGACGGGTACGTGCCGAGCAACGAGCAGGACCTCGATGAAGACGGGCAGACCCCCTGCGAGGGCGACTGCAACGATGCCGTGGCGTCGATCTTCGAGGCGTCGTTGGACGACCACCCGGAGCTCTGCAACGGGTTCGACGACAACTGCGATGGCCTCCTGGGGGAGGACGAGGAGGACCTGGACGGAGACGGGTTCGCCCCCTGCGAGGGGGACTGCGATGACGCCAACCTCGCCTGGTTCCCCGGCAACGGCTTGTGGGACGACCCCTCCGGGATCGACACCAACTGCGACGCCGTCGTCGGCATCGAACCGGCCCGCATCGGCGACGCCGATGGGGACGGGGTCGACGACCTCGTGGTGGGCGCCAACTGGAGCGATGCCGCCGCCGAGGCGGCGGGCGAGCTCTGGTTCGTCTCGGGCGCCGATGTGCTCGACAGCGACGCCATCACGGTCGGATCGGTGTCGACGGCGTCGTGGACCGGCGAGCTCGCTCACGACTTCGCCGGCTGGTCCGCCTCGCCCGCCGGGGACGTGGACAACGACGGGCGGGCGGATGTGCTCGTGGGGGCCTACGGCGACGACACCCACGGTCCCCTCACGGGCCGGACCTACCTCCTGCTGGGGAGCCAGTTGGCCGAGGGAGGCTCCCTCGCGGACGCCTTCGCGGTCTTCGTCGGGGAGGACGGCTACGACGAGTCCGGCTGGGCCTTCGACAGCGCCGGCGATGTCGAAGGCGACGGCGTCGATGACCTGATCTTCGGCGGCTACGACGTGGACGAGCCGCTCATCAGTGGGGGCAAGGGGTACATCTTCTTCGCCGCGTCGATCGCCGCCGGGGGCACCTTCTCGCTGGGCGAGGCGGACGTGATCCTCCAATCCGAGCAGGAGTACTCCCAACTGGGCTGGTGGGCCGCCGGCATCGGCGACATCGACGGCGGGGGACTCGACGACGTCGCGATCGCGGCGCCCTACTCCGACGCCAGCGGGGGCGACGCGGGCAGCGTGTACGTGTTCCTGGGCGAGTCCGTGAGCTCCGGCGGGATCTTCGATGCGGCCTCCGCCGACGTGATCCTGCGCGGGGAAGATTCGTCCGATCACCTCGGTCGGCACCTCGCATCCGCGGGCGACGTGGACGGCGACGGCCTCGCGGATCTCATCGTGGGGGCGCGTTGGAACGACGTCCCCTACGTGGACGGCGGCCGCGCCTACCTTTGGCTTGGCTCGGCGCGTCGCTGGCGCTGGGCGGAACCCATTCGGTGGCCGAGGCTGACCAGATCTTCACCGCCCCGGGCGATCTGGTCCGCGTCGGAGGATCGGTGGCCTCGGCCGGGGCCGTGGATGGGGACGGGCTCGACGACCTCCTCATCGGCGGCTACGGCGACGCCACCGGGGGTGAGTTCGCGTGCGCGGTGTGGCTGTTCCTGGGGAGCTCCCTGGCGGCTGCTCCGGCCGGCCCCTTGCCGATGGACGCAGCGGACGCCGTGTTCTACGGCCAGGAGGCCGGCGACAGCATCGGGCAGTACCTCTGCGACGGCGCGGACGTCAACGACGACGGCCGCAACGATCTCGTCCTGGGGGCCTGGAAAGCGGACGGCACGCTGCCGGACGCCGGTCGCGTCTACGTGGTCCTCAGCCCCTACTGATCGGGCGCCTCGGGCATCTGCGGGTCGATGTCCGGCGGGTTCCCCAACAACGCCTGCACAGCGAACCACGCCACCGCGGCGATGCCCCAGCCCAGGCCGACCACGACGCCGAAGTCGATGATCCCGCGCCACGGCTGGGGGAACTGCCGAACCACGAGCACGACGCCGACGATGGCGATCGTGATGCCCCAGGAGGTGAGCAGGCGACGGCGGTTCCCGGCGAAGAAGCCGATGACGAACGCCGGCGCGAGCAGCACCCGCAGCGGTTGAGGGTCGCGGGCGAGCACCCCCGCGCGCACGACCACCCGGGGAGCGAGCCGGCTCTGGAAGCCGCGGTAGCCCTCGCTGTAGGCCATGAAGCCGACCCACAGCGCAGCAAAGCCCCACTGCAGCGGCGTGAAGGGATCGCCCTGAATCGCCTCCCAGGCGACCATCCCGACGCCGTGCACGGCATCCGCGAGCAGCCAGATGACGCCGATGATTCCCCAGACCGCGGCGAGGCGGCCCAGGAGGGAGGGGGCGGGGGCGGAGGTCTCGGACACGGCGGCGGATGATGCGCGCCCGATCGGGTCGTGCCAAGCGGTCTCGGCTCGGCCCGGGACGTTATGATCTCGCCTGAGGGGACCCCCATGCGAACGATGCTGCTGCCGCTGACGATCCTGCTGTCCCTGCTGATGCTCACCGGGTGCCCCGACGACGACGACGACAGCTCGGTCAGCGACGACGACGACGCGGCGGACGACGACGACGCGACGGACGACGACGACGCCACCGACGACGATGACGCGACGGACGACGACGACGCGACGGACGACGACGACGCGCTGCCGGAGCTGATCCTCGGCGGCCTGGAGGGCTTCTGGCAGATCGCGTCGCTCACCCAGACCGTCAACGGGGAGCCCCTGACGGGCACCCGCACGCCGACGACCATCACCGTCAACGAGACGGACATCGAGATCATGATCCGCGGCTACCTGGACATCCTCGCCGGCAGCGACACCGCGGGGACGTTCACGTATTCCAACGCCGCCATCGGCGACAACCGGCCCCTGACCCACGTCTTCGCCGAGGGGGCCCTCACGCTGGAGGACGGCGCCACGCTGGTGTTCGACATCCCCAAGGCGGGCCAATACGTCTGGACGATCGAGGTCAGCGGGGACGACGCCACCATGGCGTTCGACTACGCTGACCCGCGCAACCCCAACGACTACGAGGGGCCCAACATCCTGGTGTTGGAGCGGATGGCCATCCCCACCAGCGAGGTCGACGGCGGTTGGGACATCGCCAGCCTGACCGTCAACGTCGGCAAGGGGAACGACACCTTCCTGAACGGCTGCCACGAGACGGGCAAGGGCGAGTGGACCCTGATGGACGGCGGTCTGTACCTGGATCCGCGAGGGTCGATGATCTTCTCGTTCACGCAGAGCTTCCACGCCGAGGAGGGGTGCGGAGACACCCCGTCGGACAGCAACAGCGCCGGCGGACCGGGCCACTGGGACTACGACGGAAGCGCCAACGAGATGTGGCTGTACGAGTGGGTGATCGCAGGGGAGCCCGTCACCGGGCTCGGCTTCCAGTTCAGCACCGTGCTGACCGTGGACGACCTGACGTTGTCGACGCTGGCGAGCTTCGGCCTCGAGGGTCCGGGGACCCCCGTGCAGATCCTGCTGACGCCTACTGGCGGCTGAACACCAGCGGGTAGCCGATCACGTCGATCTCCTCGCCGGGGCTCTTCAGCACGACCTTGCTGAGCCGTCGCACGACGCAGGTGGCGAGGGCCGCTGATCCGGTCGAGTTGGAGTCGACCTCGATGCCGTAGGGACGGCCGTCCAGGTCGAGGGTCCACGACAGGACGAGCTTGCCCTGCAGGCTGTCGTCGTCCTTGATCTGCTTCTCGTAGCACTGCTTGAACCGGCCCAGGTAGCGCTTCATCTGCCCCGGGATGTTGTAGCTGCCGCCGGTCTCGGGCGGTGTCCAGGGGGCCTCCTCGACGTCGACTTCGACGTCGACCGCTTCCTTCTGCACCGAGCCGCCGTCGCCGCCGCCGGCGATCTCCAGTTCGCCGCCACCGACCACGCCGTCGTGAGCGCTGCCGCCGCGCAGCCCGAAGCTGTCGCCGTCCTCGCGGACCCGGGCGCCGTTGCCGGCCTCCGCGACCGCGCGACCCACGTCCGCGTCCAGCGATCCGGCGTCCGCGAGCATGTCCTCGATGCGGCGCGCGCCGGGCCGGTCGTAGGCGTCGATCGCCCCGATCAGCCCGATCTGCACCTCTTCCTCCAGGCGCGCGCGGCGCTCTTCGGCGGTCTCGATGGGCTCGGGATCGGGGTCCGCTTGCGCCGCCGGCGCCGGGTTGGCCGCCACGGGGGCGGGCTCGGGGTCCGGCTCGGGCTTGTCGGGCTTGGCCGTCTCGGGTCCGTCGCCGTCGTTGTCGGCGATCTCGACCTCGGGCTCCGGTGCGGGCGGGATCTCGATCATCTTGATGAAGACGTCCTGGATCTCGCGCATGGCGACGGTGGTCGGCGGCGGCTGGCTCTCGACCCACATCACCATCGCGGTGTGGAACAGCCCCGACAGCAGGATGACGGCGAGGAAGAGCCAGTCGACGGTGTCCCACCGCCACCCCGCGAACCGCTTGACGTTGCGGTTGCGCGCCGGGGTGGGGGGCGTGCGCACGAACTGGAACAGGACGGTGGTGTCGCCGACCTTGACCTTGCCGCGATCCAGCGGCCCCAGCCGGGCCGTCTTCTTGCCCCTGCGGGTCGCTCCCGCCGCGTCCGCGAGGGTGACGACGTCCTGACCGCGGGTGATCTTTCCGCGCATCGGCCCGACCAGGTGGATCTGGCCGCCGCCGCCTTCGCGGGTTTCGATGAGGGTGAACTTTCGCGGTGCAGCGCGCACCACGACGGTGTTGGTGGCATCGCTGCCGACGGTGACTTTGCCGCCTGGGGACAGAAGCCGCTCTTCGACGATGCGGCCTCCAACGACCACACCGATTCGCAAGCAGCGACCGGTTTTCCAATGGCGGCCGGGACGAGCGGTTCCCCTCGCCGCCCCGGTGTTCGAGGCACGCATACAAGACTCCGGATCCCGCCGGCTCGTGAGGCGGAACGAAGGCGCAGATCGGGAGCGGGACGTCCTCCGGCCAAGGTTTCAGTCCCGTGCCTTGGGACCGCGGCGGGTCGGGAAGGTTCCCGCTACCAGTGTTCGGAGTCGAGCTGCGCGACGGATCGCGCAGCTCGACCCCGACGATCAGCTCCTGGCCGAGGAACTCGTCGCTGTTGCAGCTGTTCGGGTTGGTCGCGTAGATCCGGTTCTCGGCGGTGATGTACAGCCCGCCGACGATGCGGACGCGGACCCCGCCCCCGCCCGTCCAGCCGAACTCGACGAAGCCGGGGTCTCCCAGGTCGCTGAAGCTCGAGAAGCGGAAGTCGGCGAACGACTCCACCCGGTCGGTGGCGAGATCGAAGAGGAAGTACCCGGCGAACTCCATGCCGGGCAGGAGCGCCGTGATGGGGAGGGTGGCGTCCCGGCCGACGCCGAACGCCAGGGTCATCTCCTCGACCGGATGCAGCTGCAGCTCGAAGCGTCCGAGGATGCCGCGGGCGTCCGCGATCCAGAGCTCGTCGACCTCGTCGCGCACCGCCATCCAGCCGAAGTCGGCGTCCATCCCGAACTTCGGGTCGACCGGGAGCCGGACCAGCGCGGTGGCGCCGATCCGGGTGTGGAAGCGACCGACCGGCTCCACTCGCGCTGGATCAGCGGCATCCGCCGCAGCGACCGGGGCGGCATGTGGCTGCTCGGCCACGGGGTGTTCCTGCGGGTCGCCGACGAGGGTCGCCCGGGGACCGCGTTCGACGTGCTCGAGTCCGTCGGCAGCTGGGAGGGACTCGTCGGCGTCGCTCCCCTCGATCTCGTCGAAGCGACCGACGGCACGCTCTGGGTCGCCTCCGAGATGGGGGTCACCCGGATCCCCCGCAACGTCGTCCACTCCGAGCTTCCCGTGCCCGACACCCGGCTGGCGTCGGCGCGCCTGGACGGCCGCCTCGTGGACCCCTCGGCCGAGATCGAAGCCGCCCCCGGTTCGGTGGTGGACCTGCGGTTCACCGCGCTGTCGTACCGCGACCCCGGGATGGTGCAGTACCGCTTCCGGGCCGGCCCCGACAAGCCCTGGTCGGCCCCCCGGGAGCGGCCCGAACTGCTGCTGGTCGACCCCGCCCCGGGCCGCCACACCGTCGAGGTGAGCGCCACCCTGGACGGTGAGCGGTGGTCCCCCGCGCCGGCCCGGTTCGTCTTCACCGCGCGCCCTCCCTGGTACCAGGACTGGCGCTTCCTCCTGGGCTTGCTCGGCGCCCTCGCGCTGACCCTCGGGGCGGCCTGGCAGCTCCGCCTCCAGCAGCTCCTGCGGGTCGAGCGGCTGCGCACGCAGGTGGCGATGGACCTGCCCGACGAGGTCGGCTCCGGGCTCGGCAGCATCGGGCTGCTCGCGGGCACCGCGGCGTTGGTTCCGGACGAGGCGCGGGAGGAGATCCTCGGCCGCATCGTCGACACCTCGGCCGAACTGGGCCGCTCCCTGTCGGCGATCGTCTGGTCGCTGCGCACCGACTCCAGCGATCTGAACAGCCTCGCGGCCCGGCTCGCCGAGCGCGGCTCGGCGATGTTCCCCGGCGGCGATCCCGAGCTGATCGTGGACGTGGCCCCGGACCTGCCGGCCCGGCCGATGGAGGTCGCGGTCATCCGCACCGTCTTGCTCGTCGACCTCGAGGCGATGCACAACGCGGCCCGCCACAGCGGCGGGACCCAGGTTCGTCTTTCAGGCGCGCGCTCGCGAGGGCCGCTGGAGCCTCGTGGTGGAAGACAACGGTCGGGGCATCGAGGCGCCCTCGGACTCGGTCGGCGGCGGCTACGGGCTCGGCGGCATGCGGCGACGGGCCGACGAGGTGGGGGCCACGCTGACGTTGTCGGAGCCGGCGGGGGGCGGGACGCGCGTCGAGTTGATCTTCGGACTTCGCGGACCGGGCTGACCTGTGCCCCAAGGCAACGGTCTGGGCCTTGCAGCACACCCCTGTCAGGGACTTTGCGGAAACGTAACCGTCCCTGAACGTGCCGGCCTCTCGCCTAGACCCTACAATCGAGCACTCATGCGTCGAATTTTCTTCCCCTTGCTTGCCCTGACCGTCGTCGGAGCCTCCTGCGCGACGGACGCAGAGCCCCCCGCGGTCGACGGCTCGTCCAGCCACGCCGCGTTCTTCTCCCCGTACGTGGGCTGGACCGCGACCTCGGGGCAGCCGTCCGCGTCCCTCGGCATGTCGATCGACGGTGGCGGCGACGTCAACAACGACGGGTTCGAGGACGTGATCCTCGGAATCCCCGGGTTCGACGACGGCCAGGAGTCCGAAGGCACCGCCTTCCTGTACTCCGGCGACGGCACCTCCTTCACCACCACGCACTCCTGGCAGTACACCAACAACGAGGCCTACAGCTTCCTCGGCGGCGCGGTCACGTTCCTGGGCGACATCTCCGGCGACGGCTACGACGACGTCGCGGTGGGCGCGTGGGCGGACGACGGCGCGGTCGTCGACAACGCCGGCGCGGTGCGGGTCTTCTGCGGCAGCGAGGTCGGCCTCGGCCTCATCCCCTGCTGGGTCGGGCTCGGTGGCCAGGAGGGCGGCAGCTTCGGGTTCAGCCTCGACGGCGGCGACGTCAACGGCGACGGCTTCGGCGACCTCATCGTTGGCGCCCCCGACTTCGACCACGACGCGGGCGAGGACGAAGGCGCGGTCTTCGTCTACCAGGGCAGCCCCGACGGCCTCCCCATCCTCGGCGCCTCGACCATCCTGTACGGCGGCACCGAGTTCGCCCGGTTCGGCTACGACGTCGCCTCCGGCGGCAACGCCGACAACGACGATGACGGCACCGACGACCTGCTCGTTTCCGCACCGGAACACGCCGACCTGTTCGAGAGCGAGGGCCGGGTGGTCCTCCACCTCGGCTCCGTGGACGGCGTGCTCCCCACCGAGGCGTGGTCCTACGTCTCCGGCTTCCCCATCGCCCGCCTCGGCCAGTCGATCGACTTCGCTGGCGACACCAACGGCGACGGCTTCGACGACCTGCTCGTGGGCATGCCCTGGTACGACGACCTGCTGATGGACCAGGGCCAGGCGATGGTCTTCTTCGGCAGCGACGAGGTCATCTCCGCGACCCCCGACTGGCTGTTCGACGGCTTCCACAGCGGCGGCCACCTCGGCTCCGCGGTCGCGGGCGTCGGCGACCTCGACGGTGACGGCATGGGCGACGTGGTCGTGGGCGCCTCGCACGCCGACTTCGACATGCCGTACCAGGGGATGGTCTTCGCCTTCCCCGGCCTGCTGGACGAAGGCCCCCTGGAGTTCCCCGGCAAGATGCTGCTGAACCCCAACGGCACGCTGTACAGCTTCTTCGGCACCGCGCTGGCCCCCGCCGGCGACGTCAACGACGACGGCCACGACGACTTCATCGCCGGCGCCTGGGCCAACAGCGTGGACGAGCAGTTCGAGGGCACCGCGATGCTGCTGTACGGCACCGCCGCCCTCGCTGACGTCGACGACGACGGCTTCTGCGCCGACCCCGCGGGCTGCCCCGGAAACATCCCCGGCGGTGACTGCAACGACCTCGATCCGACCGTCAATCCGCTGGCCGAGGAGGTCTGCAACGGCGTCGACGACAACTGCGACGGTGCGCTCCCGGCCGACGAGCAGGACCTCGACGCCGACGGCTTCATGCCCTGCGAAGGCGACTGCGACGACGGCGACGCTGCGACCAACCCGGACGCCGACGAGCAGTGCGACGAGATCGACCACGACTGCGACGGCCTCATCGACAACGGCGTGGTGCCCCCCCGCTACTGGCCCGACGGCGACGGCGACGGCTACGGCAACCCGCTGGGCACGCCCGTGCAGTCGTGCAGCGACCCCGGCAGCACCTACGCCCCCAACTCGTCCGACTGCGACGACGACAACTCCGGGATCAACCCCGGCGCGGACGAAGAGACCTGCACCTCCATCGACGAGGACTGCAGCTTCCTCACCCCCGACGTGCCCGACCGCGACGGCGACGCGTTCACCCCCTGCGAGGACTGCCAGGCGCTCGGCACGACCCTGCAGTGCGGCGATTGCGACGACGCCGACCAGGAGGTCAACCCGTACATGGCGGAGACCTGCCAGGACGGCATCGACCAGGACTGCGACGGCGAGGACCCCGACTGCGCCATCCCGCCGGAGTGCGACCGCCCCGACAACCTCTGCACCGAGTTCGACTGCAACTGCAACGCGGTCGCCCCGGGCGCGGGCAAGCCGGCGCTGCTCCTGCTGCTGTTGCTCCTGCCGATGATGCGGCGGAGGACGAACCGATGAGGCGCCTCCTCCTGCTGCTGACCGCGGCCTCCCTCCTCGCCATCGCCCCCGTCTCCGCCCAGGCAGACGAAGGCGACATGGACATCCAGCTGCTCCGGCCCAGCTTCGCCCCGTGGGGCCTGCTGTCGACCCCGGGCGCCCGCCCCGGCCGCCAGTGGACGGTGCGCGCCGGCATGATCCTCCAGTACGAGCGCGCTCCCCTGGTCGTCATCAACCAGACCGACGAGATCGCCAAGGTCGTCTCGGACCGCGTGCGGTTCGACCTGGGCGGCTACGTCACGATGTTCGAGGGCTTCGGCCTGGGCGTGTCCATCCCGCTGTACGCCCAGTCGGGCAACTTCCTGGACTTCCCGGTGCCCGGCTTTGCCCTCGGCGACCTGCGGTTGGACGTCTCCTACAAGCTGATGGACATCGGCTACCTCGCCGTCGCCGTGCGGTCGGACTTCCACTTCCCGACCTCGACCAAGAACGCGTTCGCGGGCGAGCGGCTCCCCCGCATCGCCCCCGCCGTCGTGGCCGAGTTCGGCGTGCCCCGCATCTCGGGCGTGTTTGAGCTCAACGGCATGATCCGCCAGCGGGTCAGCAGCGGCTTCGACCTCCACCTCGGGGTCGAGTTCGGCATCGTGCTCGGCGTGAAGGGCTGGGCCGTCCGCGACAAGCTCCTGCTCATGGCCGAACTCCAGAGCCGCGCCTCCACCCTGCGCTTCCTGTCGAGCAAGTCGGAGAACCCGGTGGAGCTGCGCGCGGGCGTGCGCTTCTTCCCCATCGAGCAGCTGGGCGTGGACATCGCCATCGGCGCGGGGCTGAACGCGGGCTACGGCACGTCGCTGCCGCGCATCCTCCTGGGCGTCACCTACCGCCGCCTCCCGCCGTTCGTGGAGGAGCCGGAGATCATCCCCGAGGAGGAGATGTTCGCCGACATCCCCGAGGACCCGGAACCGGAGCCCGAACCGGAGCCCGAGCCCGAACCGGAGCCCGAGCCGGTGCTCGCGGAGCTCGTCGAAGGCGAAGACCGCATCCAGATCAAGGAGCCCATCCAGTTCGAGTTCAACTCGGACGTGCTCCTGGAGTCGTCCTACCCGATCCTCGACGAGGTGCTCGGCATCATGAAGGACCGCGGCGACATCGCGTACCTCCTGGTCGAGGGCCACGCCAGCTTCGAGGGCAAGGTCGACTACAACTGGGACCTGTCCAACCGCCGCGCCGCGTCGGTGTTCCGCTACCTCGTCGAGGCCGGCGTCAACATCAAGCGCATCAGCCACCGCGGCATGGGCGAGGCCGACCCCACCGCCGGCGGCGACGCCGAAGCGGCGCTTGAGGAGAACCGCCGGGTGGAGTTCCGCATCCTCCACTGGATCGACGTGGCAAAGGGCGAGATCATCCCCGACTGGGAGGCCAACAAGCCGCCCGTGCCGTGGCAGATGGCCGAGCCCGAGGACAGCGAAGAAGGCGCACCGATCGTGCCCGATGTCGTGATCGACCAGCCCGATGAGGGCAGCGAAGGAGACCAGCGATGACCCGCATCACGACGCTGATGGCGGCGCTGTCCGCCCTCGCCCTGCTCCTGCCGGCGGCGGCTTCGGCCACCGACCTCAACTGCAACGGCATCGAGTTCAACATCGAGGACGCCGTGGACCTCGGCGACCCCGTCTGTTCGGCCAACACCGACGACAACGAGGACCCCTTCGACAACCAGGACTACTACTTCTGGTACGAGGACTTCGGCTGCCTGTACCCGGTCATCAACAACGACCTGGACGGCGACGGGCTGGGCGCGGGACCCATCCAGGTGACCGACCCGGACACGGGCGCCAACCTCATCCTGATCCTGGCGTGCGACAACTGCGGGGACACCTACAACCCCGAGCAGTTGGACGCCGACGGCGACGGCACCGGGGACGCCTGCGACAACTGCGTCGAGGTGCCGCAGATGATGCAGAGCGACTTCGACGAGGACACCGTCGGGGACGACTGCGACAACTGCTTCCGGGTGCCCAACCCGGACCAGTTCGACGCTGACGCGGACGCGGTCGGCGATGCCTGCGACAACTGCCTGACCGTCGCCAACCCGGACCAGTTCGACACCGACGAGGACCTCGTCGGGGACGCCTGCGACAACTGCGTGGAGGAGGTGAACGACCAGACCGACCGCGACGAGGACCTCGTCGGCGACGTGTGTGACAACTGCGTCTACGTGGCCAACACCGACCAGTTCGACAGCGACGGCGACCTCGTCGGCGACGCTTGCGACGTCTGCCCGTTCGAGGCCAACGCCTCCCAGGCGGACGCGGACGGCGACGGCCTCGGCGACGTCTGTGACGCCTGCCCGCAGGACCCCAACCCCGACCAGGTGGACGCCGACGGCGACGACGCCGGGGATGCCTGCGACAACTGCACGGGGCTGTACAACCCGAGCCAGTCCGACACCGACGGCGACGGCGTCGGCGAGCTCTGCGACAGCTGCCCCGGTTGGTTCAACCCGGGCCAGGAGGACGTGGACGAGGACGGCGTCGGCGACGGCTGCGACAACTGCACGCGGATCAGCAACTCGACCCAGACGGACGCGGACCTGGACCAGGTCGGCGACCGCTGCGACAGCTGCCCCGAGGTGTGGAACCGCGACCAGGCAGACAGCGACGGCGACGGCGTCGGCGACCTCTGCGACAACTGCCTGGAGCACCCCAACAGCGATCAGTCGGACGTGGACGGCAACGGCCTCGGGGACGCCTGCGACATCGGCATCGTGTGGCGGGGCGCCGGCTACAAGCTCTCCTGCGACGGCTGCGCGTCGTCGACATCGGGCCTTTCGGCGGAGTCTGCAGGCGCTACCCTGCTGGTCGGCATCTTCCTTGCGTTCAGGAGGCGGCAGGAGCGATGAGAATCATGTTCAAGACCTGCCTCGCCGCCGCGCTGCTCGCCGGCACGACCGCTACTCAAGCCTGCAACGAGGTCGTCCTCATCATTCCGGACTTCACGGTCACGGACGCGTTCGTGCAGGACCCGGCGGAGAAGGTCGACATCCTCCTGGTGGTCGACAACTCGTGCTCGATGCTCGCGGAGCAGGACAAGCTGAGCGAGGAGTTCGAGGCGTTCACCGAGTTCTTCCTCGTGGCCGACACGGACTTCCACATCGGCATCACGACGACGGACATGGAGGTCGAAGCGGGCCGCCTCGTGGGCGACCCTCCGATCATCACGCGTACGACGCCGGACCCGGCCGCGGTGTTCCGCGAGAACGTGCTGGTGGGGGCTGAAGGCTCGGGCTTCGAGAAGGGCATCCAGGCGGCTTGGTCGGCCCTGTCGCCGACGCTGACGTCGGGTCCGAACGCGGGCTTCTACCGGGAAGAGGCGGCGCTGTCGGTCATCTTCGTCAGCGATGAGGACGACGGCTCCAACTACCCGGTGCACCAGTGGCTGGATGCTTTCTGGGACCTCAAGGGGCAGCGCAACCGCGACATGTTCACGGCGTCGGCGCTGACGGGCGTGCACGAGGTGACGAACCAGCCCGCCCCCTGCGGCGAGACCGGTGAGGACCCGTTCGAGGGCGCGCGGGATGCGCCGCGGTACTGGGAGCTGGTGAACGAGACGCACGGCGTGATTCGTTCGATCTGCGGCGACGACTTCAACGGGCTGGTGGGCGACATCGGCCTGGCCGTGTCCGGCCTGCGGGACCGCTTCTACTTGAGCCAGGAGCCGCGAGATCCGACGGCGCTGGAGGTCATCATCTTCCTGCCGGGTACGGCCGACTTCAACGGCGACGGCACGGAGCTGCCGCCCGAGGGCATCGACGGGGAGTATCTGTGGGTCTACGAGACCGCCGCGGACGACCACTGGATCCGGTTCATCGACACCGACGTGCTGCCCCCCATCGGCGCGCGCATGACCGTGACGTACGAAGGACGCTGACGTGATTTCGAAGTGGATGCTGCTGCCGCTGACGGCGGTGCTGGCCGGGTTCGTGCTGTCGGGCTGTCCGCCCGAGAACGCGTGCGTCTCGGAGAACGACTGCGTGGAGAAGGACGAGACGGGCTTCGACCTCGTCTGGACCTGCTCCGAAGAGGGTCTGTGCGAAGCCACGCCGTGCGAGGGTCCCGGGGACTGCCAGCTGCTGCAGCACTGCCAGGCGCTGCCCCAGGAGTTCGAGGAGGTCCGGCCGGAGCACTTCTGCGCGGAGGGCTGCGGCAGCGACAACGACTGCCCCGCGGGCAACTTCTGCCGCGAGGGGGAGTGCGAGCCGAAGCCGTGCCGCAACGGGCACCTGGACTGCGACTTGGCGGAGACCTGCCAGGGCGGCGTGTGCGTGGACGCGGGCTTCCCCTTCTGCAACTCGTGCAACCCGAACCAGAACGTCTACGACCCGGGCGATGACCTGAACGCGTGCGACACGGTCGCCGTGGGGCATCCGTTCTGTGGCGACGGCAACTTCTGCTGGAACCTCCCCAACGGTCCGTCGTGCGGCGTTCCGTGCTCCGACAACAGCGACTGCCCCGGCGGCTTCAGCTGCGGTCAGGCGCTCATCTCCGGCCCCGCCTGCCCCGGCGACGTTCAGGTCGTCGGGAAGTACTGCGTCAGCGACTTCTGCTTCGACGGCTTCTAGGCCGTCCGGGTCCTTCGGCCCTGCCGCGCTACGGGGTCAGACCCTGCCCCATTCCCTTTTGTCGGCCCCTCCCGACCGCAGGTCGATCCGAGGCCCGCAGGGCCGATTCTCGGGCCGCAGTACCGTCCTGTTGGAGGCGCTTCGCGCCGGAGACCCTGCGGGTCGGAAGGGGAGACCCTGCGGGTCGGAAGGGGAGGCCCTTCGGGCCGGATGGTGCTTCGCGCCGGAAAGGGAGGCGGCAGGAGGCGCTTCGCGCCGGAATCTGACGGTGCGGGGACGGAGGGGGTGGAGGGACCTGAGTTCGATGCTCCGGGGAAGCTGGCCGGGAGCGGGAAGCCTGCGGGGGAGGCCCACGGACAGCCGGAAGCCTGTGACGCTGTCGGGCATCTTCGGCCCTCGAGACCACCGGGCGGAGGGGGGCTTCTCGACTCGCTCCGTTCTCCTGCCAGCCGCGAGGCCCGCATCAAGGGGCGGGCGGCTTCGCCGTCGCTGCGCGACCCCTTGACCCGGGCCTCTATGCGGCTGGCGGAGAGGGGGAGCGGTCGGGATGCCCCCCTCCGCAGCGGAGATCTCGACATGCAGCAGATGCCCCACGAACAACTCATCGCCTACCAGCTGGCGCTGGAGGTGGCCCGGTGGGTCCGGGCGACGCGATGGCCGGCCGGGGAGGCGGCGCTCAAGGACCAGGCGAGGCGGGCGGCGGACTCGGTGGTGCTCAACATCGCGGAGGCCGTCGGAAGCCAGGGCGGCAACCGGCGCAAGCACTTCAACTACGCGCGGGGCTCCGCGATGGAGACCTCGGCGGTGCTGGACCTCCTGGACCTTCGGGACGGCGCCAGCCGGCAGCAGCAACTGCGGCGGGTGGTGGCGATGCTCGCCAAGCTCGAGTGAGCCCCGGGTAGGCTCCTGGACTCAGGCCCTGAGCCGGCTTCCGCTCCCCAGAGCGACGCCCTGGGACCGATTCGAGAACTGATAGACTCGGCCTCGAGGAGAGGATGATGAGGTCGCTTCCGTACCTTTGCCTTCTTGCCGCAGCTTCCTTCGTCGTCCGGCCCCCCGCGGCGGCAGCCCAGGACGACGCCGAGACCGCGATCCGAGCCTTGATCGAGACACCCGGGAAGCATGCGTGGGACCTCAAGGTCGCGTACATCCTCCGGGCGAACTACGACTCCAACGGCTCCGGGAAGATCAACCGCAAGCCGGAGGTGGACGCCATCCCGTGTGCGACCTGGGCAGCCATCGACGAAGGCGTGAGGACCACCTGGGGGCACCCCCTCCGGGTGATCTACGGCTTCTAGGCGGACCAGATCTGGGTCGACTCACTCGGGATCGCGAAGTCCATGCGCAAACACGCAGACAGCGTGCTCCTCGGGTGTGAGCTCGATGGAGCGCAGTCCAGGGGCGACGACGAGACCCCCTAGCTCCCGGTGACTCCTGCCATGAGCCTGCCCGCGAACCACGCTCGCCTTGCCCTGCTCGCCGTGCCCCTTCTCCTGCTGTTCCCCGCGACGGCCCACGCCTGCGGCGCCTGCCTCGACGGCCTCATGCTCAAACGCGCCTGGGGCTGGGGCCTGCCCGGGCCGCTGGTGATGCTGCTGCTGACCGACTTCTTCGTCGTGCGCCTCACCCTCCGCCGACTGCGGGACACCGAGCTGCCGCCCCTGCGATGGCATTTCTGGCTCGCGCCGCTGGCGCCCGTGGCCGCCATCGGGATCGCCGGCCCCCTGTACATGGGCAGCCTCGTCGTCATGAAGGTTGCCCTCGCGGCAGGCCTCGGCCTGCTCGCCGTCCTCGCCGCGATTGCCCTCGGAACGCAAGCCCCTCGGCTGCTCGCAGCTCGCACGGCGCTGCTCGCGGTGGGCGTCGGCGCCATCACCTTCGGGGCCTACCCGCAGAACCGGACCGACGCCGAGCTGGTGACCGTAGCCATTCGGTACCCCCTGGGCCGCCGGGCCCTCGAAGTCTCGACGCCGACCTGGGTGGAGCAGGAGCTGGGGCGGCGCGGGCAGGCCGGGACGACGGCCGTCGAGGACCGCCTGCGAGAGGCCCGGCCGCCGTCGGAGAGTTTCGAGAACGATCGCGTCGAGGAGCTGCTGCGGATCCACGAGCGCCTGGGGGGAGCGCGGAGCATTGCGGTCAGGAGTGCGCCCGGCTCGAGCTCGACGAGGCTGACGTCTGCAGAAGGTGACCCCCCTCCGGACCCTGGCCTCGCGGACGCTCTAGACTCCCGGCATGGACTCTGGCTCCACGGGTGAGACCCTCATCATCCTCGCCATCGCGGCGGCGTCCTTCATCCCCGCGCTCGTCCTCGGCATGCTCGTGGGCTGGGGGTTCTCCCGCATCGTGGGCAAGACCGAAGAGGGCGACAACGTCGCCACTGCGGCGGCCAGCGGCTTCATGGGCGCCCTCGTCGGCACCCCCATCGCTGCCATCACCACCGTGGTGCTGTGGGGCATGTTCGCCTGCGGGGGGTTCGGCGCCCTCGCCGCGATCGGCGTCCTCCAGTAGTGGCACGACTCGTCCTCCTGTTCGTGGCAGGCGCCGCCCTGACCGGCTGCAACGCCGACTGCACGGTGGAGGCGAGCACCGCCGCGGACTACGCCGCACCCGAGTCCTGGCTCTGCCACCCCGATCTGGACGACGACGCCTGCACCGGCGCCCTGGAGACCGTCGAGGTGCTGCCCGACAACTCCGTCGAGGCGGCCGACCGCACCGTCGCTGTCGACCCCGGCTTCGACTGCTTCTACGTCTACCCGACCGTCGATCTGCGCCTCCGCCCGCAGCTTCACGCCGACCTGACCGACGACGAAGACGAGCTTCGCGTCGTGCGCACCCAGGCCGCTCGCTTCGCGGAGGTCTGCCAGGTGTGGGCGCCCCGGTACCGGCAGGTCACCCTCGGCACCTACGTGGGGCGGGCCGACGCCGTCGAGCCCTGCTTCGACGTCGCCTTCGAGGACGTCGCCCGCGCCTTCGATGTCTGGGCCGCCGCCTCCGACCCCGACCGGGGCGTGCTCCTGGTGGGCCACTCCCAGGGAGGGCAGATCGTCTCCCGCCTGCTCGGCTTCCGCTCCTACGCCGCCGGCAACGAGGTCCCCGGCCCCTCCGATCGATTCGGCGAGGGCGACGACGAGGTCTGCGTGCACCCGGGCGCCGTGGCCGCCGGGGAGGCGCCGCTGGCGGGGGCGGTCTTCAGCCTCGGCGAGGGTTCGCTGCTCGATCTGCCCGCCGACGTCGACGTGGGCGACGCCGACTACGTGCTGTACCGCGACTACTTCTCCGCCAACTGCGAGTTCGGCTCCGCGGTCGGCCTCGAAGTGTCCGCCGACCCCGCCGCGGGGGATGAGCGGAGCAACCCGGTGCCGTTCGATGACGCCCTCCTGAGCGGCTCCAGCGGCACCCACGTACTCGACGTGCAGTTCGGCATGCTCGATCTGGTCGCCCGGGCCGGCGCCATGGGGGAGGCCTAGTCCACGCGCTGAGTATGACGGTTGATATTGACTGTCATTCTCAAGATGGCAGGGTCCGCGTATGAAGCCCCTCCTCCTCGCCCTCTCGCTCGTCGCCCTCGCCTCCTGCACTCCCGCCCCCGCGTCCCAGGATCCGGCCCCTGCGCCTGCCGCCGCCGAGCCCGCGGGGGCCGCCGAAAAGGTGGAGCTGGCCGAAGTGATGGACGCCCTCGCCGGCCGCATGGCCAACATCTGGTTTGCCGGCACGGCGGGCAACGCGCCGCTGCTGAAGTACGAGATCCACGAGCTGGAGGAGGCGGTCGAAGACGTCTCCCGGGTCCGCCCCACCGAGCACGGGGTGCCCGTCGCCGATCGCCTGGAGGCGGCGCTCGCGATGCTCCCGGCCTTGACCGAAGCGGCTGGCGACGAGGCCGCCTTCGCACCCGCCTACGACGCCGTCGTCGACGCCTGCAACACCTGCCACGTCGACACCGAGCACGGCTACATCAAGGTCATCCGCCCGACCGCGCCGGCCCAGAGCAACCGCAGCTTCGAGTAGGTGGGCCCACCTGGGTTAGCATCCCGCCATGCGCCTCCTCGCTCCGCTCCTGTTCGCCTCCCTGCTGCTCCTGCCGGCCGCTTCGGCGCACGATGGCTCCTCCAGCAAGCCTTCGCTCCCGACCCTGACGGAGAAGGAGGAGGCGAAGCTGTCCGACGGCAAGCTCCTGCTGTGGACCACGCGGGACGAGAACGCCGACGGCGCGGGCATCGTCACGGGCCTGATCGAGATCGACGCTGAGCCGGCCGAGATCTGGGAGATCCTGCTCGACTTCGAGTCCATCCCGGAGACCTCGGGGGCGATGAAGTCGGCCGACCGGTACGAGGACACCAACGGCGCCGGCTCCCGCGTCGTCGGGGTCGAGTACCTCGTCAAGGTCGCCTGGGTGGAGATCATCTACAGCGTGCACCACGACTACTTCGCGTCGAAGAACTACCTCGTGTGGACCCTGGACCCGAACAAGACCAACGGCATCAAGAGCACCGTCGGCTCCTTCTCTACGTGGCCCGGCTCGGCGCCCGGCAAGACCCGGTTCCTGTACCGGACGTCGGTCGACACCGGCCGCAAGGTCCCCGACTGGGTCGAGGAGGACCTCAGCGAGGGCTCGCTCAAGAGCTACATCAAGGCCGTTCGCAGCCGGGCGGAGAAGTAGGAGTCGATGATGCGCGCGCTTCCCCTCCTGTTTGCCGCGTTCGTCCTGAGCGCCTGCCCCACGCAACGGCCCGAAGGCACCGAGTACGAGGGGGACGACCCCGGCGAGTGCAGCGACGGCGCCGACAACGACCGCGACGGCTACTTCGACTGCGACGATCAGGACTGCGACGCCAGCCCCGACTGCGGCGGCGGGGATGACGATGACGCGACCGACGACGATGACGCGACCGACGACGACGACATCACCGACGACGACGACACCGTCGAGCCGCCGGGCGCCTTCATCTACGCCCACACGGACGCGTCGCTGTACGAGATCGATCCCGACACGTACGCCCCCACGCTGCTGGGCAACTTCAGCGGCAACAACACCTTCAGCCAGGGCGTCACCGACATCGGCGTCGACCTGTTCGGCGACATGTGGGCGGTCGGCTTCTTCGAGATCTACGAGGTGAACATCGCCACCGCCGCCCTCACCGAGCGGAAGTTCGACCTCGGCTTCACGGAGATGAACGCGATGACCTTCCTCGCCGACGGCACCCTGCTCGCCGGCGCCGGGAGCCAGCTGTACGAGGTCGACACCACCACCGGCCAGGCGAACGTGACCGAGGTCCTCACCGGCTACAGCTTCGCCGGCGACATGGTCGGGCTCCCCGACGGCCTGCTCTACATGCTGATGTGCGTGGGCACGACCCCGCCGTGTGCGACGTCCCTGGTGGTGATGGACCTGCTGACCGGCGATGTCTCCGAGGTGGGTCCCACCGGTCAAGGCGACATGTACGGCGTCGCCTACTACAACACCAACGAGCTCATCTACGGCTTCAACGGCAGCGGCCAGATCTTCCTCGTCGATCCCAGCACCGGCCTCGCGACGCTCCAGTCCAGCGGCGGTCCGCTGTGGTGGGGCGCGACCACCAACCCGGCGCGGTGGTCCGGTTGATCCGAGCCGCGCTCGCCGTCTCCGCTCTCCTGCTCGCAGTGCCCCCCGCGCACGCGGGCGAGGACGTCCCTCCGACCGTCGTCGACCTGGCGGCCCACGCGACCGTTCGGGTGCACTCGGACCACGACGGACGTCCGGTCGTTCGCTCCGGCGTCGTCGTCAAAATCGACCGCATGGGCCGCGTGCTGACGTCGGCCCGCGCCCTGGGCTGCGCCGATTCCATCCAGGTGGAGCTCCCCTTCGAACGCGGTCTGCTGGACGCCACCCTCGTCGGCCTCGACGACGACGCCGACGTGGCGGTGCTGCTCATCAAGCCCAAGAAGTCCCAACGCCCCAAGGCCGCGGAGCTCGGCGAGACGCCTGCTCCCGGCCGCACCCTGTGGGCCTGGGGCGGCGTCTCCGGGCTGCGCTCGGCGACGTTGGACACCGTCTCAGTCGGCGCCCTGAAGCTGCGGGGCTCCTCCCGCGCGGGCGACATCGGAGGCCCCATCTTCGATTCGGCCGGCCGCGTCGTGGGCCTCGTCGGTGACAGCCAGGGCGGAGCGACCTTCGGGAGGGACGGCGGCACCGTCGCCACCGCGGACGCCAGCGCCGGCACCAACCCGGTGGACTCCAAGTCCCTCTGTTCCCGGCGTCGCACCGTGTGGGCGCAGCTGACGGAGGCCGCGGACTACGCCGACGAGGGCAACTCGGCCTACGCCCTGACCGTGCTGCAGCAGGTGCTGGAGCGGCTCGAACCGGGCGAGCTCGAGCTCCGGGTGCGGCTCCGACGGGCGTTGATGTACGTCGAATTGAAGCGCTTCGACGAAGCGATCGCGGACCTGACGACGCTGCTCCAGTTGCACCCCCACCACCTGGAGGTCCGCCTGCTGCGCTCCACCGCCCGGGAGGCGATGCGGCACTGGGACCGCTCGCTCAAGGACCTGGATGCCGCCGCGGCGAGCCACCCCGCCGAGCTCCGCGTGCAGGGCCGCCGGGCGGTTCCCCTCCGCGAGCTCGGTCGCCCCGCCGAGGCGCTCCAAGCGGTCGAGGCGTGGGTCGCGACGGGCGAAGCGGGAGCGGCCGATCTGGGGCTGCGGTGCCGCCTGCAGATCGAGCTGAAGAAGCTCGATCCCGCGGCGGCGAGCTGCCTCGCGGCGATCGAGGCGGGGTGGGCCCGGCCCCAGGCGTTCGTCGAGCTGTCGACCGCGCGGCGCACCAGCGGGGACCTGCCGGGGGCCCTCGGCGCCCTCGACCTCGCGGTTGGCGCGGGGGTCACCGACACTACCGTGCTCTACAACCGGGCGCTGCTGAGGCTGCACTTCGGCCGCGTCGACGAGGCCCTCGCCGATCTCGACAGCGTGCTCGCGACCGACGCCGACCACGGCGCCGCCTGGCACCTCAAGGCGCTCGCCCACGGCAAGCAGCGCAACCGTCCCGAGGCCATCGCAGCGGCCCGAAGAGCGGCCGACCTGGGGGCCGACGGGGCCGCTGAGCTGCTCCAGTACTTCAGGGACGGCGGCCTCATCGATGAGGTGAACCTGTTTTGAGGAAGCTGCTCCTGACCGCGGCTCTGCTGGTGGGCTGCTCGGCTCCTCCGAACCCCCTCGAGGCGCCGCCGTCGACCGCCGCTCCCGTCGAGGCGGCCCCGGCCGAGCGGGAGCGCCTCCCCCCCCCCGAAGGGGACAGCGCCCCGGCCGAGGGTGAGCCCAACACGCCCGACGACCCCGAGGAGCACTACCACCCGCCGCCGCCCGAGGAGCCGCCCGAGGACCTGGATCCCTGCGCCACCCGGATGAACTGCGACGCCGGCTACCGGGCGTTCCTGACCAAGGCGGAGGGGCGCGCCGCGCCGGTCACCGAGGCCGCGCTCAAGGCCTCGCTGGCGCTCCTGGACGAGCACCCCGTCGCCCCCGGCGCCAGCCCGGGGCGGGCGAAGCTGACGCAGCAGGTGCTGGACGGCGCGCGCGCGGGCTGGCTGCAAAAGGACCTCGCCGGCCGGGGGGTGTCCGCCGCCGTCGCGGGCGACGTGGTGGTCTTCGACGACCCGTGGGTGGGCGAGTTCGGCGCGTCGCTGCGGATCCCGTCGGGCGCCGGCCCGTTCCCCGCCGTGATCGTGCACCCCGGCCACGGGGAGTCGCCGGCCGACCACCTCGCCAACCGCTACGGCGCCGACTTCGCCGATCAGGGCGTCGCCGTGCTCGTGATCGAGGCCCGCGCCCACCAGGGCGACGACTACGCAGCCGCGCTGACGTGGGACCTGCTCCGGGCCGGCCATACGCTCGTCGGGCTCCGCGTGTACGAGGTCCTCGTCGCCTTCAAGTACCTCCGCTCCCGCCCGGACATCGCCAAGGATCGCGTCGTGATCGCCGGCCACAGCGGCGGGGCCCTGGTCGCCAACCTCGCGGCGCGGGTGGAGCCCCGGTTCGCCGGGCTCGTGACCGACCTCGTGAGCAACTACCTCAACGTCGAGGGCGACGTCTGGATGGACGAGTGCGCGCCTGATCTGGTGATGCTCCAGGAGCTCATCGTCGACTGGCCGAGCCTGGGCATGCCGGTGCTGAAGCTCGAGTACGGAGAGGCGGACGCCGACGTCGTGCGTCAGTTCGTGCTGGACCCGCAGCCCCCCTGAGGGGCGTACAGCGCGACCTCGTCGTCCCCGACCGGCCACTGCCCGACGATCCGCCAGCCGCGCAGCATGGGCTCGTCCCGCGCCGACGGTCGGTTGATCACCACGTCGGGCGAGAAGAGGGTCGCGGCCGCGTAGGGGACCGCGTCGGTGACGTCCTCGTGCAGGTCCCAGAACGCTTCGTCGTCGGGGGAGAAGCCGACGCCGTCGTAGACCGACGGCTCGGGCACGCCATCGGGGTCCACCCACCAGAACCGCTGGCCCCCGACCCGCATCGGGGTCAGCACCCGCAGCGGCGTGCGGAGGGGATCACCTTCGACCGCGGCGAGCCCCGCGCGGTAGCGGAGCCACCACGCGTCGCCGCGCTCGTACACGCCCCAGATGTAGCCGACGTCGCCGCTGCCGCAGCGCGCCACGGCCGCCCACAGCTCCTCGCGCACGTCGTCCTCGGCGGGGGGCGTCCAGTCGCGCCGGGACCAGCCCCGCCGCTCGAAGGAGCTGGCCATGCCGACGCCGCGAACGACGATGCCGGGTTGCCGGTCCCCGCTCGCCATCACCACCCGGTCGGCGTTCCAGAACGCCGGCCCCGCCACGTGCGCGTCCAGCCCGACCAACAGCCCGGCCGCCAGGGCGGCGATGCCCCCCCACTTCCGCAGCTTGACCGACCCGTAGCCCCAGCCGATCCCCGCCGCCATCGGCACCGTCGGCGCCAGCGTGAGGATGAACCGGTCGTCGGGCCGGTCCACGATCAGCAGCAGGAAGGCGCCGTGCCCCGCGATCGTGAGAAACAGGAACCGCCCCGCGGGGCCGCGCATCTCCACCCACCGCTGCAGCGTCGGCACCAGCGCGACGGCGTACAGCGGAGACAGCACGGTGAACAGCAACGCCATCGGGTACCAACCGATGCGGGGGCCCGTCTGGCTGCGAAGCCCCGCCAGCAGTGCGCTCAGGGGACCGCCGCCGACTTCGTCCCCGAGGGCGAGGCCGGTGGCGCCGAACGACGTCGGGGCGATGCCGACGTACGTGGCCATCACCACGGCCGCGATCACCCCCGCGAGCAGGCAGGCGGCCCCGTGGTTGCGTCGGTTGGGGGGGCCCTTGAGGAGCACGATGCCCAGCAGCATCGGGAGCACGAAGGGGATGGCCGTCCACTTCACCCAGCCGGCGAAGCCGAGCAGCAGGCCGGCGCCCAGGCCGCTGAGCACGGGTCGGTCGGAGCCCCTGGCGGCGAGCAGTCCGACGCCTGCCCACAGCAGGGCGGTCATGGGGAGGTCGTAGTGGTAGCGCGTGGCGGTGGCGTGCAGCGCGGGGACCAGGAGCGTCAGGGCGGCGGCTGCCGCGGAGGCGTCGTGGCGGCGCGTCGTCCCCCAGACCACTCCAGCGACGCCGACGGCCAGGAGCAGCAGCCACAGGGGACCCATCCACAGCACGTCTTCGGCGCGCGGACCGCTGATGGCGCCGGTGAGGTGGAGGCCCACGGGGTGGCTGACGATGTGGTCGTCCCACGCCTGCAGCAGCTCGGTCGGGCCCAGATTCGCGGCCGCCGCCAGATCGAGGAGTTCGACCCGCTTGGTGTGCTCGATCCAGGGTGCGCCGTTGTCCCCGTACTGCTGAATCGGCTGGTCCGCGATCCGGAACGCTACGAGCAACAGGACCGCCGCCGCGACCGCAGCGAAGAACGACCACGCCCGGCGGGGGGAGACGTCAGGAACCACGCCCGGATAATACGGGCGTGAAGTACGCGCTCGCGCTGGCGGTGGTGGTGATCGGATGCGGGACGCCCGCGCCCGAGCCCGTGGCCCCGCCCCCCGACCCGACGGACGAGACCCCTGCGTCGAACGCGTCGGGGTGCCCGTCGGACGATGTTTGTGTCGCTCCCTACGAGGCCTTCATCGGCAAGGCGGCCGCGTTCGCTCGTCCCGTCACGGACGCCGCGTTGACCGAACAGCTCGCCGCCATCACCGCCGCCAACACCAACACCGTGCAGGAGCGGCCCACCCCCGAAGCGCTGCGCGCTGGCCTCATCGACGCCGCGAACCTGGGCCCCCTGCTGGCCGACCTGGCCCCCCGAAGCCCGGTCATGACGGTGGGCGAGGGCGGGGCCGTGATCATCGAAGATCCCTGGATTGGTCTCCTCGAAGGGCTGTTGCTGCTGCCGCCCGGCGGCGATCCCGTCGGCGGCGTCGTCGCTCACCCCGGTCACGGGGAGACGGCCGAGCAGCACATCGCGCAGCGCGGAGGCCGGGAGTTGGCCGACGCCGGCCTCGCCGTGCTCGTGGTGCGGCCCCGCGCCCACGCCGGCGACGAGGTCTCCGCCGCGCTCGCCCGCACCCTCCTGCTCGCCGGTCACAGCCTCGTCGGCCTCCGCACCTACGAGGTCCTGGTCGCGGCCCGCGCCCTCGGCGCCCACCCGCGGGTCGACCCCGCCCGGATCGGGCTGCACGGGCACAGCGGAGGCTCCGTGGTGGGCCACCTCGCGGTTCGGGTGGACGACTCGTTCGTTGCGTTCGTTGGAGACCTGATGTCGACCTACGGCGTGCCCGGGGCCGAATCCGGGGCGATCTCCGACGAGACGTCCCCTCTGCTGTACCCCTGGCACCCCTGGTTGGAGGAGCCGACGACCACGGCGGCGGCGATCCACGCCGAGGAGTACGGCTTCCCCGCGGGCGTGGGAGCGGGCGTGCAGTTCCTCGCCGGTCGGCTGGCCCCGTGAGCTGGAAACCCCGCCTCGCCGCCCTCGGCATCGGTTTGCTCCTGGCCCCCGTGCTCGCCGAAGTGGCGGTGCGCGCGGTCGGCGTGGAGGCGGACTGGCTCGCGGACCTGGCGTACTTCAACTCGGTCGATCCGGAGGTCCACCAGGTCTCCGACGACCTCGACCTGGTGTTCGAGCTCAAGCCCGACAGCACCGAGTCGTACCGGGCCCCCGACGGCCAGCAGCGGGAGGATGAGCACGCGTGGTGGTCCGATCCGCGCGTCGTCACCGTCAACGCCCTGGGTCACCGGGACCCACCCCGCACCCCCGCCAAGGCCGAGGGCACGTTCCGCATCGCCTGCATGGGCGGCTCCAACACCTACGGCGCCGCGGTCAGCAACGAGCTCACCTGGCCGGCCGCGCTCGAGGCCGAGCTGAACGCCGCCCTCGCCCGCCCAGCGGAGGCCTGGAACCTCGGCGTCAGCGCCTACGTCACCCGGCAGAAGCTGGGCATGGCGCGCCGCGCGCTGGAGCGCTACGAGCCCGATCTGCTGCTGTTCCAGATGAGCAACACAGGGCCGCGCAACGTGCTCCTGCAGGGGCCCGAGGCGACGCTGACGGCCTTCCGGCGCGACCCCCGGCTCTACCGCGAGACCCTGCTGTACGGCCCCGAAGGCCCCGCCTTTTGGTTCGACAAGACGACCCTGGGGCGGGTGTTCGTGATGTTCAAGAACCGGCGTGTGCGGGTGGACGAATCGGGCAAGTACGGGCGTCCGATGGTGGAGCTGGATGGTCGCGCCGAGCGGCTCGCGGAGCGCGAGTTCAAGGCCTTCCTGGAGGAGGTCGACGTGCCCGTGGTCGTGCTCTACCCGGCCGAGGGCGGCAGCGCCGCGTGGTTGGAGGCGGTGGACGTTCCGCTGATCGACCTGAGCGCCCAGAAGGACGTGCCCGACACGCCCGATGGCCGGCACCTCCACCCCGGGGCCGAGGTCTACCGCTGGTACGGCCGCCGCATCGCGCAGTACCTCATCGGATCAGGGTGCGTGACGTCCGGGGGATGCACCCCTCACCGCTCCTGGTGGCGGCAGATCGAGTTCGGGTCGGTGCCCCAGACCGATACCGCGTTCCCCCCGGCGGGGTCCTCCAGCACCTCGACCACGGTCCAGCCGCCCGGCGGCGGGCAGTCCCCCGGAGCCGTCGCACCCGGCGAGTGAGCGGTCAGCACCGCGGAGCCGGGTTCGACCCTCGGCTCCTCGCACGAGTAGCTCCGGATCGCGATGTCGGGGGACTGCGCCTCGGTCCGCCGCAGACGTTCCAGCTCGTACTCCAGCCAGGTGTGATCGCCCGTCGGACCCACCACGGACGCCCCCTCCAGCGCTGCGACGTTCTGGGGGCGGCAGGTCTCCATCCACTGGCGCACCCGCGCTCGCAGGCCGTCGCGATGGCTGGCGCTTTCGTCCCGACGTCCCCACCCGCGGCGTTCGAACGAGCTCGCCGCGCCGACTCCCCGAATCTCGAACGACTGCACCGGCACGGCCACGTCCTGCCGCGCTGCCCACGTGCCCGGCCACACCTCCAACGAGGCGGTCAGGGGGGTCGCGGGGGCGTGGTGGAAGTCGGCGGCGACGAGCAGGCCGACCCCGACGATGCCGATCGCGGCTCCCCGCCGCAGCCGGTCGGTGGGGAGTGCGCTCCAGCCGAGGGCGCACGCGACCACCAGGGCGGGGACGGTGGGCAGCAGGAACCGGTCGTCGATCGGTTTGACGAGCAGCAGCAAGAACGCCCCGTGGCCGATCACAGCGGCCCCCAGAAGGGGCGCTGTCCTTCGATCCTCCCGCAACCAGACGACCAGCAGGGCCAGTCCTGCGAGGGCCAACAGCGGGCTCAGCACGGACGTGGCGAGGGTGGCGAGGTACCACTGCGTGCGCATCACGATCTGCCGATCGCGGCCGGGCCGGACGAGCCGCTCGAGCGTGCCTCCCACGACCGCGGTCAGGCCGACGTCACTCGATCCTGACTCCAGGCTCACGTCGGCCACGGACGCCTCCGCGACCATCGACTCCAGCGAGCCGGGCGCGTCGGAGGCCCCCGCCCACGCCGCCACCCCGGCGATCCAGAGCCCGGCGGCGAGGCCGAGGGCGCCGATCCGTCGCTTGCGCAGCTCGGGGCGAACCGTCCAGCCGCACAGCGCTGCGCCGATCAGCAGCGGCGCCAGCGCCGGGATCGCGGGCCACTTGAAGGCGGTCGCGAGCAGCCCGAGGCCGGCCGTGACCACCCCCGCGAGCACCGGCCGCTCGTCCCGGAGGGTGAGGAACGCGGCCACGGCGGTCCACACCAGCGCGGTCATGGGGAGGTCGAAGTAGAACCGGACCGCGGAGCCGTGCAGCCCGGGCACCAGGAGGGTGCCCGTAGCGGCGGCGGCGGCGACGCTGCGCAGGCCGGTGAGGCTCCACCCCACGCTCGCGACCGCCAACGCCAGCAGCAGCAGCCACGCCGGCGCGGTCCAGGTCATCGCTTCGGCGCTCCGCCCGACCACGGGCGCGGCCCCTTCGGCGAAGGCGTACAGGCCAGGAGGAAACTCGCGGTCGAGCTCCCCGATGGCGTCGCCGAGGGTGGGCGGGGGCTCCGCCGTCAGCACCTCCTCGAGCGTCTGGCTCCAGCGCAGGCGGTCGGCATGCTGCTTGTACTCGGCCCCGTTGAGGCCGTAGGCGTCGAGGGGCTGCGCGCTCAGCCGAAGGCCGAGCAGGAGCAAGAGCGCCCCGGCGACAGCCAAGGGAACGGCGGCGGGCCTCACCTCGTCATTGTACGAAGGCTACGATCGGTTCGTGGGAGCCCTCGCGATCGCCGCCGTCATGCTCCTGAGCAGCCACTTCGGCGTGCTCGCGGAGCCGGCGACGACGTCGGCCCGACACGCGGCCGTGCAGGAGGCGTGTGCGGCCCCGGTCCAGGTGGACCAGTTGGAGCAGCTGCTCGCCACCGGCCGGGTCGCCTCCGGCATCGATGCGGTGCGGATCGCCCAGTGCCGGCGGGACCCCGCGCTGGCGGGGTGGCTCTTCCTGACCGCCCTTCGCTCCCACGTGGAGGTGGTCCCCAACGACCCCGACCTGGGCTACCGCGCGGTGCGCAGCCTCCAGGACCTCCCGTTCGACGCGATCGTCGGCCCGATCGAGGCGGTCGACCTGAGCGGGCTCATCGACGGCGAGACGGAGCGGCTCGCCAACGACTGGCTCCGACCCCTGGGGGCCTTGCAGGACGGCGAACCCCCACCGATGACCGAGGCCCTTCGCGCCGACCTCGTCTCCGGGCTCGACGTGTGGCGGGTCACGGTCCTGAAGCGCGGGCCCCAGGGCCTCGCGTCGTTGGATCAGGACGGCGAACGAGCCAGCCTGTGGGTCGTCGACGGGCTGCGGAATCGGTACCTGAGCGTGCTCTCGGACGAGGGCGGCGCGCTGGGCGCGGCGGCCCGCGAGGCGCGCCTTCAGCTCGGACTGGCCGATGGAGACGTGCCCTGGCCCCCGCCCGTGCATCGGTCGGGGCATCGCCCGCCCCCGGACCTCGTGGTGGCGCCAGCGGACGAGGATCGCGTGGTGGTCGCGCCGGGGCGCGGCCGCACCCCCGGGCTCGTGCCCCTGCTCGTCCTGTTGGGGCTCACGGCCGGCTGGCTGGCAGCCGCCCGGGCGTGGCCGGAGCGTCGACGGGCCCTCTTCGCGGTGGCGGCCCTGAGCCTCGCTCCCGGGGCCTGGCTGGGGGCCGAGGCGGTGCTCGCGCTGGCCGGAGCGGAGGCGCCGATCGATGCCCGTCCGTCGTTCAACCTGGGCGGCGCGGTGGGGCCCGGACTGCTCGTGCGGCCCACCGAGATCGACGGCGCGCCGTACCTGGAGATCGAAGGCGGCTCCGCCCGCCCCGCGGTGTTCGAGGCGGCCCCCGTCGACGGCGCCGTGCGGATCGCGGTGATGGGGGAGTCGAGCGTGTTCGGCGCGGACTACCTCAGCGAGGACGCCTTCGCGACCCTGCTCGGGGGCCGCCTCGCGGCCACGCTGCAGCGCCCGGTGGAGGTGATCAACGGAGGGGTCGGCGGCGTCGTCAGCGACGAGATCCTGCAGTTCACCCACCAGATGCTGACCACCTCGCCCGATCTGGTCGTCTTCTACCTGGGCTTCAACGACCTCTCGCCGCTGTCCACGGCTGCGGACCACCGGGCGTGGTCGCCGGCGACGATGGCGCTTCGGGGGCTGAGCGATCGCTCGCGCGCGGTCGGGGCGCTCCAACGCCTGGGGGTGCGGATCGGCCACGCGGAGCCGGATCCGACGGGGGCGTTCCTAGACGATCGCCCCACCACGCCGGCGGAGCGGCGGCGCATCGGCGCGATCGTCGAGGCGATGCTGACGGACAACCTGACCCGGATGGCGCGGGCGGTGCGGGCCGCTGGAGCCGAGCCGCTGATCGGCATCCAGGGCCAGCCCGCGACGGTCTGCCGGCCCGAATCGCCGTCCATCTCCACCTGTTTCGACGAAGCCCTCCGCCGCGCGGCGGTGCGGGCGGGGCGCCGGGCGGGGGCGACGGTGGTCGATCTTCCGGCCGCGATCGAGGACCATCGCACCGCTCGCGAGGGCGATGTGGGCGAGTGGGACTACTATTGGGACGCGGTGCATCCCTCACGACTGGGGCACCGCGTGCTGAGCGAAGCGCTGGTCCCGGCTGCGGCCGCGCTGTTGACGGAGGAACGCTGAGTGGGTGCTGCCGCTGGATTGATGCTCGCGATCGTGTTGCAACCGCCGGTCTACGGGCCGTCCTGCCACGGCTTTCAGGCCGCGGCCGGGGACCTGGATCGGGATGGGCGCGACGAGTTCGCGATCGCCTGCACGGGGGAGCCGGACATCGTGGTGACCCTGTCCGAGGCCGGCACGCTGGACCGGGTCTGGACCTCGCCCGTCGCCGAGGGGAGCCAGTGCGTCACCTGGGGTGACTACGACGACGACGGGGACGTGGACCTGGCGGTCGCCGGCTACGGCTCGCCGGCGCGCATCTACCGCAACGACAACGGCGTCTTGAACCTGGGCTGGACCGCTGCGGAGCCGACCCAGAGCAAGGACTGCGAGTTCGCGGACATCGACGGCGACAGCGACGTCGACCTCGTGGTGGCCGGCAGCGGCACCGACCAGATCTACGTCAACGAGGGCGGCGGGTTCCAGAAGGCGCGTTCGGTCTTCTTCGGTGACGAGACCGACGACATCGCCTTCGCCGACTTCGATCAGGACGGCGATCTGGACCTGCTCGCGGCCATCTCCGGCAAGCCGTCGCCGGAGATCCTGTTCCGCAACGAGTCCGGCTCGTTCCTGCGCCACTGGGAGACCCCCGCGGCGATGCAGGCCTCCGCGGTCGCGTGGGCCGACTACGACCGCGACGGCAAGCTCGACTTCGCCATCGCCCGCCCCAACGACCCCGAGGAGCTGTGGCGTCAGGCCAGCCCCGGGGTGTTCGAGCGCGTCGCCTGGAACCAGCCCGCATCCCACGCTCGAGAGATCCTCTGGGTGGACCTGGACCGGGACCAGTGGCCCGATCTGGTGGTCGGCCGGGAGGCCCCCCTGGTGGTCTGGCGCAACGCCAACCGGACGCTCACCGCGGAGCCTCCGCTGCCCGGCGACGAGGTGCTGATCGAAGCGCTCGCGACGGGCGACGCCAACGCCGACGGCCGCCCGGATCTGTTCGTGGCGGCGCGGGATGGCGACCAGGACACCCAGCCGCGGGTGCGCCTGTACCTCGGGGGCGAGCCTCCGATGGCCCCCGGGGTCGATCAGGAAGACGCCCGAGACATGATTCCGGACCGCAACGACGCGGGCTGGGGCGATCCGATCATCGAGGAGCCGAGAGGGCTGCTCGCCCGGATCTTCGGCTTCCTGTTCAAGGTGCTGCTTCTGGTGGCGATCCTGTTCGGGGGCTGGAAGGCATCCGAGTACATCAAGACCCTCGACAAGAAGCCCTAGGGGACTGACCATCCGACCCATGCGACGCCTGATTCTGCTCCCCGCGTTCCTCTTGCTCGCTTGCGGCTGTCCGACCAACCCCACCGAGACGGTGTGCGAGGACGACGACGCGCTCTGCCTCGTCAACGAGGATCGCTGCGAGGCGTTCCTGTCGGTGCGCGCCGTGCACGACGACGACGTCTGGATGGTCGGCAGCGAGATGGAGGACGGCAGCTCGGGCCCCAGCGCCTGGAACTGGGACGGCGAAGGCTGGACCGCGCTCGCCCTCGGGGCGCACGCGGGCGAAGAGCTGTGGTGGGTGCACCCCACGGCCGACCGGGTGACCCTGGTGGGTACCGGCGGGACCATCCTGGAGCTCAATCGCGCCAGCGGGGACCTGCCGGTCCACTCCGGGCCTGACGCGGAGACCACCTTCTTCGGCGTCTGGGGCGCGGCGGCGGACGACGTCTGGGCCGTGGGCGGAGTCGTTGGGGGCGGCGCCCTGCCGGCGCTGTGGCACCGCGACGCCGACGGCTGGACCGAGGTCACGGTCGACGGGGCGAGCGAGGGCGAGCTCTACTTCAAGGTCGACGGCACCGCCGCGGACGACGTCTGGGTCGTCGGCGAGCCCGGGATCCTGATGCACTGGGACGGCGCCGAGTGGACGACCACCGCGGCTCCCGATGGGCTCGAGGCGAGCAAGTTCCTGACGGTCGCGGCCAACGGCGACGACCCCATCGCGGTCGGCGGCCTGGGCAGCGGCGTCATCGCCCGCTGGGACGGCACCGAGTGGCTGGATGAGTCCCTCCCCAGCGGCGGGATCAACGGTGTCTGCGCCTCCGGCGGCGAGGCCGTCGCGGTCGGCAACTCGGGCTCGGTCCACCGCTTCAGCGGCGGGGTGTGGGAGTCGGAGTTGGTGCCGCTGACGTTCCGCGACTACCACGGCTGCGTGCTGACCGATTCGGGGGAGCTGTGGGCCGTCGGAGGCCAGATCACGAGCCGCCCGCTGACCCTCGGCGTCGTCGCGTTCGAGGCCGAGCGCGGCATGGTTCAGCTGCCCTAGGTCTCCAGCGCGGCGATCCGCTCGCGGATGACGTCGGGCAGCGGGCAGCGAGCCTCAGCGCGGTAGTCGTAGCTGACGATCAGGCCGGTCCCCTTGGCGGCCGCGGTCTGCAACTCGGCGGACCAGATGCGGTACTCCATCGTGAAGCGGTCCTCGCCCACGTCGGTCACGCGCGCGCCGACGGTCAGCTGGTCGGGGTACTTCAGCGGCCGTCGGAAGCGGCAGGAGGTCTCCGCCAAGATCGGTCCCTTGCCCGTGCTCTCCACCAGGTCGCGGTAGCCGAGCTTGTCGAAGTACGCGATCCGCGCCGACTCGAAGTAGACGAAGAAGACCGTGTTGTTCACGTGCTGGAACGCATCCAGATCGCCCCACCGGGTGGGGATCTCGATGGTCACCGGGAAGGCGTCCATGCCTACCATCGGTGGTACGCCGGGTGGTCGGGGCCGACGGCCACGAAGGTCCCGGTGCAGCGGGCCGTCACCTTGCCGTCGCAGGTCATCTCCGACTCGATCAGCGCCCTGGGGCCGTTCAGCTCGGCGGCCCAGGCGCGCAGCTGCAGCGGCTTGTCCGACGGCGTGGGGCGCCGCAACTTCACGTGGAAGTCGGCGGTCACGGTGCAGGGGAACTCGTCGTCGGGGTTGGCCTCGTGGATCGCCCACGCCGCCGCCCAGTTGCAGTGGCAGTCCAGCAGCGCGCCGATGATCCCGCCGTTGAGCACGCCCGGGAACGCCTGGTGGTGCGACTCGGGAGGGCCCCACGTGCAGACCACCACGTCACCCTGGGGGAACGACGCGATCTGGAGCCCTTGTTCGTTGGCGGGGCCGCAGCCAAAGCAGATGCCCTTGGCCCCGAACCTCATCTGAAGACTGGGTTCGCTCATGCGCCGTAGTATGCGCGCCGTGAACGCACAGATCCCCCGCACGGTCGCATCGATTGACTGGGACGCCTGGGAGCCGACCGAGCGAGCCACGCTCCTGTTCGTGCTTGAGGCCGAGCGCATGCTCCTCATCCGCAAGAAGCGCGGCCTCGGCGCGGGCAAGATCAACGCCCCCGGGGGCCGCCTCGATCCCGGCGAGACGTCCCTCCAGGCGGCTGTCCGCGAGGTTCAGGAGGAGCTCCGCGTCACCGCCCTCGACCCCGTCCGCCGCGGTCAGCACAGCTTCCAGTTCGTCGACGGCTACAAGCTCTACGTCACCGTCTACACCGCCGCCGAATACACCGGCGTGCCGACCGAGACCGACGAAGCGATCCCGCTCTGGATCGACAACGACGCGGTGCCGTACGACGAGATGTGGGCCGACGACATCCACTGGATCCCGGTGATGCTGGAGGGCAAGAACTTCGCCACCCGCAGCGTCTTCGACGGCGACGCGATGCTCGACTTCGTGATGGAGATCAGTCGGTAGGACGAGCCCGGCCGGCCACCGTGTGGCCGCCATCGACGTTTCCGAAGGCGAACCCCCGGCGCTCGGGGAACGTGATCCGCCACTTGGTGCAAGGCACGCCCACGCGGACCTCGTCGGCGACGCAGCGTTCGTCCGAGACCCACTCGGTCTCCGTCCCGCAGGCCTTCGCCTCCTCGAGGTAGGGCGGCATCGCGGCCCACGCGCGACCGACCTTCTGGACCGCGTCGGTGCGTCCCTGGTCGTCGGCCTGGTGCTGGGCGACCGCGTACTCGTCCACCGCGGTGCTCCCCGCCAGCGACAGCCCCTTGAGGTACATCAGCCGATCCGACAGGCAGCTGAGGCGCTCCATCTCCTGCTTCTGGTTGGCGTCGCGGCTCAGCGCCTCGACGTCGCGTACGGCCTGCTCGATCTCGCCGTGCTGGCGACCGATCTCGGCGAACACGGGGTCGTCGTCGGCCGACACGGCGGTGGGCACGACGAACAAGAGGGCGAGGGCAAGGGGGGCGAAGGAGCGCATGCCGAGCAAGCTAGGTACGGCCGCTCGGAGTTGGCCAGTCTCGTCACAGGAGGATGAACGGCGAGGTCTCGTAGGGCAGCTCGACCCGGCACGGGGTGAAATGTCCCTCCAGATCGAGTCCGCCTCGGTCCTGATCGACCTCCTGCTCGCCTGCGGCCCACTCATCGAGGCGGGCCCCCTCGACGGTCACGTCCCAGCCGTCATCGTCCTCGCTCGGCTCGATGACGAACTCGGCGTCGCGGATGTGCAGCGACCGTCGGGCTTCGAGGAACGCGTCGACGGCGTCGTTGATGAACCCGCGACTCCCGCACACGTAGCCGGTCCGAGCGGCGTCGTAGGGATCCTCCTTGAACCAATCGATCCGACCGCGCGCCGAGGCCGGATCCTCCATCGGGCCGTCGAGGTCGAACGAGCCCGCCTCGGGCGCTCCCCAGACCCTCGCCTCGGGGTCGGCGGTCTCCAGGAAGAACACCGCGAGGGTCTGGTCCTCGTGCAAGGTCTCGTCCAACACGCCGTCCAGCTCCCACCACAGCCCATCCCAGTAGTTGCAGGCGTCGTTCCAGCTGTCCGCGTCGGGAAACTCTTCGAGCAAGAGCTCGTCCCACGCTCGCTGGGCCGCGGGGAAGCCCTCGGCGGCCTTCTCACACCAGTTCGGCGTCGACGTGGCGACGAGCGCGTGCGACGTCCACTCGATGTCGTCTCCCGCGAACTCGAACTGGAGGTCGACCGCGCTCTGGAGGAGCCCGAACGCGTCGTTGTCGGTGACCTTGACGGTGCCGACGGTGCATCCGCTCAGGAACGCGCTCAGCAGGAGGACGATGCGCATGTCCGGAGGATGCACCGGCGGGCGCCTCCTTACCGATTCGGCTCCGCGATCAACTCGTCGATCAGCGCCGTCATCTCCGGCACGTTGAACGAGTTCTTGATCGACCGGATCACCCCGTCGCGCCCCACCACGATGTCCCGCGGGTAGGGGTAGCCGACGCCCTGGGGGAAGGCGAAGCGGCTGAGCGTGCCCTCGTCGCGGTGCAGCGGGAACGACACCCCGGTCTGCACCCGGAAGTCGATCAGGAGGTCCGCCGAGTCGCCCTGGTGGATGCCGAAGACGAGCACGTCCTCGTCGCTGTAGACCTGATGCACGGATGTCTCGATGTCCGGAAACTCCAGACCGCAGACCGGTCAGAACAGGGCGAAGTAGGCGAGCACCACGACCTTGCCCTCGAGGGCTTCGCCGCCGAGGAACTCGAACGCCTCGTAGTCGATCGAGTCGCCTACATCGAGCCCCGCCGAGTCGATGGCGTGCAGGGGGATCTGCAGCGGGTTGTCGGTGGCGTCGACGTCGTTGCTGATGATGCGGAGGGTCTGGGCGGACCCTGAGGGGGGCGGCGGGGCGTAGGTGACGTCGACGCTGCGTTCGTCGTACGCGGGCACCACCAGGCCGGTGTCGCTGAGGGTGAACGCGTCGTCGCTGACGCCCATCGAGGAGACCACCAGGTCCAGCGGGCCGCGGTTGCGGAGGTCGAGGGTGCGGGTGCTCGCTTCGGCCGCGTCGAAGCCGAGCAGCTCGTCGGTGACGAACAGGTCGGGGGCCACGTACCCGGGGGCGTAGCGGAGCAGGTGCATGCCCTCCCACTCCGCGACGATGGCGACGTCCCCGGTCATGACGATGCCGAGGTCCTGCTCGAAGAAGGGGAAGGTGCGCGTGCGCTCGGTGCCGACCCGGACCAGGGTCGCGACGTCGTACATCGAGGCGTGGCTCCAGTCCGCCACCGCGAGCACGCCGTCCGAGGTCGAGACGGCCTGGCTGGAGCCGTCCGACGGCAGGTTGGTGACCTCCACGAGGGCGCCGTCGGGCCCCACGTCGAACACGTCGACCCCGCGCGCGCCGACGGCGACGAAGATCCGGTCCCCTTCGACCGCGACGTCCCGGGGGGCGCCCGAGGTGAGGGGCGAGCCGACGATCGCGGCGGCGGTCGGGTCGGTGATGTCGACCACGATCAGCTCGTCGTCGTCGGTGACGTACAGCCGGTCCCCGTGCACCGCCATCTTGCTGGCGTTGTCGAACCCCTCGACGATGCTGTGGACGAACGTCGGCACGCCGTCAGCGTCGTAGGTGTAGACGCGGAGCCCCGCCGCGTGGGCCGCCACGAAGAGGAAGCCGTCGTGCTCGAGCAGCCCCTCAAAGTTGACCTCGGGGTCCTCGATCGTGTCGATGACCGTGACCGCGTCGTCGGCGCTCAGGTGGTACGTGATGAGGTTGGGGGTCGGGATCCAGCCGTCCCCGTGGTGGGACAGCCAGAAGATGCGGGCGCCGTCGTCGCGCAGCGGACCCACGCCGATCCGCTGGCAGCGTCCCCCCACCGAGCCGACGGAGACCGGCGCGTTGGGATCGGAGATGTCGGAGATGCGCACCCCGAACCCGCCGCAGGCCCAGACATGCTCGCCGTCGGTCTCCAGATCGACCGCTTCGGAGGCGTTGGCGGTGCTGATGGCGACGACGCTGTCGCCGTACGCGCAGCAACTCTCCCCCAGGTAGGGGCCCAGGGCGGCGCAGCTGTCGGCGCCGGTGGCGCAGGGGAGATCGGCCAGCCCGCTGAAGTCGTCCCCCGGGGAGACACCCTCCACCGTGACGGTGGGATCGGCGAGCTCGGGGGTGAGGGTCGGCCCGGGATCGGGCACATCCACCGGCGGCGAGGCGACCGGGGGCGTCGTCGGAGTCGAACAGGCCACCAGCAGCGGCAGCAGGGCGAAGAGGCGACGCATCGTCTGATCCGACGCCGTCGCGGCGGTGTCGTTACGCGCGGGTGATGCGAACGCTGCCGAACACCGAGCGGCCGCCGCCGAACGCTTCCAGCTCGATGACGTCGCCCACGTTCCAGTCGACCGACGGCGCGACCATCGCCCCCGAGGCGACCACCGTGCCCGACGTGATCGCCCGGTGGCGGCGAGCCGCCTCGACGGTCTCCCGCATCGACAGGCCGTCTCCGAGGTCGAAGCGGCTCACGAGCCGTGTCGTTGTGCTTGATGGTGGCGTCCAGATGGAGCGCGTCCGCTTCGATGTAGGCGGCGATCGCCTCCGTGGACACGGCGAACGGGGCGAACGCGGTCGCGGGGCGGCGGTACAGACCGGTCGGCGGGGCGCCCGGGACGGTGCCGATGTTGGACACCTCGACGGCGAGGGCGAGCAGGAGCACGCGGACGTACGCGTCGCCGGGCTTCAGCGCGGAGCGGGGGATGTCCCCGAGCACGAGGCACAGTTCGGGGCGGACGGAGGCGCGCACGCCCTCGGGGAGGGCGAGGGTCGCGTCGGTGCCGAGCAGCTCGCCCGGTTCGCCCTGGCCACCGTCGATCCAGCCGTGGATGCGAGGCAGGGGAGCGAGCGTGCGGCCCAGGTCCAGCGGCAGGCAGGGGGTCGCGCCGAGCTCGACGCGTTGCGCGATCTGGCGGAGGTCGGTCGCCCCCGCGAGCCAGTCGTCGACGAGGTCGCTGAGGGTGCGGGCCGCCTCGTACGCGTCCACGTACACCTCACCGTCGCTGCGCACGACGACGAGGCTTCCATCCCGACTTCCGTCGTTCAGTGACGCGAGCTTCATGGCTCCCCTACGACCCCCCAGACCAACAAGCTTTGCAGACCTGAACCAGCGCTGCCACTGTCGAGCCCCCGGGGGACTGTTCCCGACGTCAGCCTGGGTCGGCGACAGCCTCGGCGGGGAGCACGGTGATGGTCGCGGCGGTCACGTCTCCCCGACCGGCGAGGTAGCGGCGGAGCAGCGCGATTTCGTAGGCGCGGAGGTCCGCGAGGGTCAGGCCGACCGGCGCCAACTGCACCCCGAGCCGCGCCTCCGTGGGGCCCCCATCGCTTCCGCGGGGCTGGAGCACGATCACCATCGCGCCGGCTTCGGCGAGGGCGAGGCGGTCGGGGTGCTCGGCGGCGGTGCGGTTGCGGCCCGGCACGGCGATGGTGCCCGACCACGGGGGCTGCCCCGAGGGGACGTGCAGGAGCGCCTCGAAGACGCCGACGTGGGGGTCCTCGAAGACCATGCGGATCTGCTGGATTCCCCCCGCGGGCACGTTGTCGAGCTCGGCATAGAGCAGATCGCGGGAGGCCAGATCGGTCATCAGCCAATCCGCGCCGCTCTGCCCGTCCTTGCTCATCCGCTCGACGAGCCCGAGGTAGTCGTCGGGGCAGCGCGGGGCGTCGGTGCAGTCCACGCCGATCTCGTCGGGGTCGACCTCCTGGAGCCCCTTGGGCGCCTGGCTCGCGAAGTTGAGCACGGTGGTCTCGTCCCCGCTGCCGGGTTCGGGCGGGACCTCGTTGACGAGGAGGGCAAACACGGCGGCCACGACGCCGATCCAGGGGAGCGCTGCTTTCATCGAGCGCTCAAGGTAGCGCGCCTGAACGACCGTCGGCTACCGGCTCCCCAGCCGCTGCAGCACCCAGTCGACGCGCCGCTCCAGCTCGGTGAGCCCGGGGAGGAACCACGCCCGCCCGGGATCCGCGCCGGTGCGGAGCAGCCCCTCGACCGTGGCTTGAAACTGCTTCTGGTACCAGCGGTTGGTGGAGCGGATCCCGTCTTGCTCCAGCGGGAGCACCCCCCAGGGCAGCACGACGATCGCGTCGTACTCGTCGACCCGATTGGCGATGGGGGGCACGAACTCCTCGCAGAACGCCTCGTTGTAGGAGTGGAACAACAGGGCGAACGCGGCGAAGTCCAGCGGGCTGCGGTCCGAGACGAAGCCGCCGTGGGCCTCCATCGCGCGGGCCTCGCCGTCCAGTTGCTCGGCCCAGAGGTCCTGCAGGATGCCGCGGTGCTCCTCGTGGCTCAGGGCGTGCACGTCCAGGCCGTCCTCGATGCGCCGACGCATGCCCTCCTCCAGGAACGGCAGATCGAGCTCGTCGGCGAGCCGCCGCCCCAGGGTCGTCTTGCCCGTGCCCGCGCTGCCGCACAGCGCGATCCGGCGTCCTCGCACGCGGCTCACCGCCGCCACGGAGTACTGCTCCGCCTGCGCCGCCGACACGGTCGGGGTCTGTCCCAGGACCTGCAGCACGGCGCCCGCCTCCGCCACCGAGAAGTGGGTGTGGGAGCCGTGCGCGGGGGCGAACCGGAGGGCGTCCGAGTAGGGGAGGTTCAGCAGGCGGCAGGCGAGCGCCCGGATCACCCCGATGTGGCACGCCAGGACCCAGCGTCCCCCCTCCAGTCGGCCGTGCTCGGCGACCCACCACCGGTCGACGCGGGCGGCCAGGTCGGCGTAGCTCTCGCCCCCGGGGGGGCGGGCGTTGAGGTAGTCGTCCCAGTAGTCGTTCACGGCGACGTCGTGCTCAGCCTGGAGGTCGTCCCAGGCGCGACCTTCCCAGTCGCCCATGGACTGCTCGCGGAGCTGGGCCGAGACGATCAGGGGGACGTCCAGCGCCTCGGCCAACGGCTCCGCCAACGCGCGGCACCGCTTCAGGTCGGAGCTGATCACGCCGGCGGGGCGGTGGAGCGACTCGGCGACGAAGCGTTCCAGCCGCTCCGATTCGGCCCGTCCCTGGGGCGACAGCGGGAGATCGGTCCAGCCGTAGGCGAGGCGGCGGGGCCCGGCGTCCACCCGGCCGTGCCGCAGTAGGTGCAGGTGGGTCACCACCGGCGACACCATGGCGTCGCTGGTGCGGCGATCGAAGGTCGGCTTCACAGCCACGAGCGCACGAACCCGTACAGCGGCCGGAGGCTGGGGAAGTAGGCGACTTCGGCCACGTAGGCAGCATAGAGAAGCCGGGCGGCGACGGCCGCGAGGGTGACCGCCGCGGCGCTGCCCAGCAGGACCGGCTCCCAGGAACGCATCTGCAGCGGGCGGCGCACGGCGCGGGGGGCGTGGGCGTCGAAGCCGCGGGCATCCAGCGACTCGGCCATCGTGCGGGCTCGGCGTACGGCGCGCGCCACCACCGGGCGCAGCAGCGAGACCTCCAGCGCCAGCCACCGGGCGGGGGAGCGCTGCCACACCGGTCGGCCGCGGCGGGCGCGGGCCCGTCGGACCACCAGGATCTCCCGGCCCACCTCCGGCACGAACCGCAGGCCGGTGACCGCCAGGAACGACAGCGTGAACGGCACCCGCAGCGCCACCAGGGCGGCGAGCAGCCGGTCCAGCGGGGTCGTCGCCACCACCGCCAGGCCCGCCGTCGCGATCGACAGCAGCCGAAGTGACTGGACCAGACCGTGGGTCACGCCCTCCCGCCACAGCACCACCGGACCGAGGTCCAGCAGCGGACGGCGGGGGACCTCGGCGTAGAACAGCGCCTGCGACAGCACCGTGGTCCAGATCGCGGCCGCCGCGAGGGTGAGGGCGCGGACCCGCCACGTGTTCCCGATGGGGGCCAGCAGCAGCGGCACGAAGCAGAGCAGCGTGAGCAGGGCCAGGGACGCGGCGTGCTCCAGGACCACGGCGAGCACGCCGGCCAGGAGCAGCAGGAGGAGGCGGGTGCGTGGGTCCATCAGGCCAGCACCTCCGCGGGATCGCCGTCGTCGACGACCCGGCCCTCTTCCAGGATCACGGCCCGGGTGGCGTGCTCGCGGACGAGCCGCTGATCGTGGGTCGCGAACACGACGGTGCGCCCCACCAGCGCCGCCATCATGCGATCCACCTGGGCGCGGTCCTGGCCCGAGGTCGGCTCGTCCAGCAACAGCACGGTCGGCTCGCAGGCCATCGCGGCGGCGGCCGCGGTGCGCAGTCGTTGGCCTCGGGACAAGGCCTGGGGCGGACGGTCGAGCAGGTCGTCGATGGCGAGGGCGACGGCGGCGGAGGCGACGCGGGCCTCGATCTGGGCATCGCTCAGGCGGGCCTCGGTGGCGCCGTAGGCGAGCTCGTCCCGCACGGTCTCGCAGAAGAGGGCGAGGTCGGGATCCTGGGGCACGTCGACCACGCTTCCGTGGATCGTGACCTCGTCCCCGAGGTGCCCCGCGAGCATGCTCAGGAGGGTCGACTTGCCCGCCCCGTTGCGGCCCAGGAGCGCGACCCGCTCCCCCGCTCGCACGGAGATGTCGACGCCGTTGAGCGCCTCGATCGCCCCGTACCGCCACCGCAGTTGGGTGCCCCGCATGAGCTCGTCGCCCAGCGGGGCGGGGGCCGGCGCCGGGGGAGGCGTGTAGGTGTCCGCGGGGGCGAGCTCGATGACGCGATCCACGTAGGGGCGGACCGCGTCGATGCGGTGCTCGACGACGACGACGGTGACCCCCTCGTCCGCGAGGCCGCGCAGCCGCTTCAGCAGGTCGACGGCGGACTCCGGGTCGATCCAGGCGATCGGCTCATCCAGGAGCAGCAGCTGCGCTCCCGCCGCCAACGCCGCTCCGACCACGAGCCGCTGCCGCTGGCCCCCCGACAGCGCGGCGGGCGAGCGGCTGGGGTCGGCGGGTAGCCCCACGAGGGCGAGCACCTCGGCGACCCGGTCGTCGATGCGGTCGGCGTCCCAGCCGGCGGATTCGAGGCCGAAGGCGATCTCGTCGCCGATCGTGCCCGCGACCACCTGGTCGGCCGGTTCCTGGGCGACGAAGCCGATGCGGCTGACGCGGTCGGCGGGGGCGAGCGTCCCGGGGTCGACGCCATCCAGGGTGACGGTGCCCAGGACCTCGCCGCGGCCGTGGCGCTGAAGCATGCCCGCGGCGAGCCGGAGCAACGTCGACTTGCCGCAGCCGGTCGGCCCCGTGATGAGCACGAACTCGCCGGTGTCGACCTCCAGCGAGACCGGCCCCACGGCCGCTCCCCCCCCGCCCGGGTAGCGGTAGGCGGCGTCGGTCAGGACGAGGGCGCTCATGCCTCGATCCTCCGCAGCGACGCCGCGAAGCCGGTGGCGATCCAGCAGGCGATGGCGGTGTACAGGACGCCTGGGAGGGCCAGCATCATCGCGACGTACCAGCCCGCGAAGTACAGCCGGTAGAGCACGGCCGCGGACACGAGCGCGACCGCTCCGGCCGCCACCGAGGCCGTGCCGAAGGCCGCGACCAGGCGCAGGAAGCGGAGGAAGCGCGGGTCGTCGCGCCAGTCGCCGTTGCGGGTGATCCCGGTGACCCAGAGCCCCCCTTCGAGCCAGAGGACCGCTGAGCCCACGATCAGGGGATCGGTGGGGTGGAAGCCCGACAGCGCCAACCCGCTCATCAGGTAGTGGACGAGCATGGCGATGGCGACGACGCCGGGGCGGGGCAGCAGGGTCACCAGCGTCGCCAGCAGCGCGTACTTCAGCGCGTCGTGGATCAGCCCTGTGATCAGCGAGCTGAAGGGGCCGAGGATCGACGCCGCGCCGAGGCCCAGGAGGTGGCTGGCGGCGCTGGCGCAGAAGATCAGGTTGGCGAACAGCGCGATGGTGATGAGCTCGGAGGTGCGCGACTGGCGCAGCCACGGGCCGAGGCGGAAGGCGAGCAGGAGCAAGCCGCCGACGGTGGTCAGGAGCACGGTGGCGAAGCCGACGGCGCGCACGGAGCTGCCGCGGCTGACGTAGAGGGCGTCGGTCTCCTGCCACAGCCTGTGGTCGGCCCCCACGGGGGTCACCTCGATCACGCGCGTCCACTCGCTGGCGCCGCGGGGGAGCCGGTCGTCGTGCACGAACACCGGGAGCATCGCCGTAGCGGTGCCGCCGGGAGGCACGCGGAGCAGGCTGGTGACCTCGCGGGTCTGCCCCTCGAACCGGCGCAGGACCGGCTCGAAGGCGGGGCCGGGGGAGCCGTCGGGGGCGGTCACGCGGAGGGTGACGACGGTGTTGACCGGCCGGCTGTCGATGTTTCGCAGCGTCACCGCGAGCTGCGCCCAGGGGCGTTCGTAGGCCCGCCCGCGCACGCCCAGCGCCGAGGACCGGAGCATGCGCTCCCACCCCGGCGACGGCAGGGTGATGCGGCCGGCGGGTCGGCCGGGATCGGGCTCGCCGCTGAGCTCGGCGGGGAAGACGACGCGCTCCAACAGCACCGCGGACCTGGCCTCCTCGAAGGTCATGGGCAGGGGTCGGAGCGTTGCGCGGGCGCCGTTGACCACCACCTCGCAGTCGGCCGTTGTGGCCGCCGTCAGGTCAGCCTGCTCCCCCTTGATGGGGAGCTCCACCGGGTGCCCGACGCCGCACAGGCGCACGCTCCCGCTCCACGGTTCGCGGGCGGTCAGCCGCAAAGTGACCCGCGAGGGGGTTCCCACGAGCGCGCCGAACTCGACCACGTCGCCGTCGCCGAGGGGGCGGAGCTCCTGGCCGGCGGGGGCCTCGACGCCGACGGTGACGGGACCGGAGGCGGGCGCGACGAGGGTGACCTCGCGCGTGCCGGAGGCGCCGTGGGCGCGGACCACGTAGGTCTCCCCGGCGGTCCACCCGGCGTCGAGGCGGGCCTGCGTCAGCGGCGCGGGGAAGCGTCGGGTCGTCAGCGGCACGCCGTCGGCATCCTCCAACTCGGCCCGGCTCAGGGGTTCGGTCGAGGTCAGCTCCACGCCATCGGCGTCCGCCACCGCGGACAGCTCCCAGGGCGCCGGCGCGCACGCCGACAGCAGGAGCAGAACCGCGACGAGGACGCCTCGGGTCATCGCAGGACGGTGACTCGGTAGGCGCCCCCGAGGGAGCCGTCACCCTTCCCGAAGGGATGCTCAGCCACGGCGATGCGGCCGTCGGCCGTGCCGGTGGGGCGGAAGAAGGTCGGCCCCTCGGTGCCGCAGTGGGCGAGCTTGCGCCCCGTGGCGAGGTCGAAGGGGAGCGCGCCGTACTGGTCCTGGCGGGCATCGGAGCTGCGGCCGCGGGTGCCGGCGATCGCGACGTCGCCGATGTGGACGAGGCCGTTAAGGTTGGGCGCGCCGGTCCACGTCCAGCGCAGCGCCTGGTCCTCGAGTCCGTAGGCGAACACCGCGTTGGCCTTGGGGTGGGGGGAGGACGGCCTCGCCTCGGGACTGGCGGAGCCGTAGGGGATGTTGGTCCCCGAGGTCATCACCAGCACCTGGCCGTCGTGCATCCAGCCGTGGCCGATGGACGCGCTGATGGGAACGGAGCCAGCCATTACGGGGGTGGAGACCTCGATGAGCCAGGGGGCCGCGTCGCCCCGAAGGGGGAAGCCGAAGAGGCGGCCGTCGGACAGGCCGACGATGCCGACGTCGGCGCCCGCGTCCACGTCGATGGCCTCCCATACGAAGGTCTGGGTGAAGTGGGGGGCCAGCGGCGGGGGCACGAAGGAGGCGACGGGGGACAGATCGGCGAGGGTGACCACCTGCACGCCCCCGACGGGCAGCCCGAGGGGCGGATCCCCGGCCGCGGATCGGCCCACGGCGACGATGGCGAGGCCCCCTTCGGGGTCGGCGCGGAGGGTGTTGAAGGTGACCTCGGCGGCGCCGATGGTGGGCCACGTCGCCGCGACGCTGCCGTTGGGATCGACCCGCAGGAGGCGGGCCTGGTTGCGGCGGGTGCCGTCGGGATCGTTCCAGCCGTGGTTGGCCCCCACCAGCAGCGAGCCGTCGGGCAGGACTACGAGCTCGTACGCGGCGGGGAGGGTGTAGACGCCGTAGATGTCCTCGCCGTCGGGCGCGGGAGAGGAGCCGACGTGGTCGGCCAGGCGGAGCGACCAGCGTGGCTCCAGCGTGGTCGGATCCATCGCGTGCACGTAGGCGTCGGGGGACTGCTCGCCGGTGTACAGCGTGGCTCCGTCGGGCGACCACGCGACCTGCTTGACCATCGTCTCGGCGAGGCGGGTGCGCGCCTGGATGGCTCCGGTCCAGGCGTCGAGGACGAGCACTTCGCCGCGGTAGCTGCCGACCGCGAGGCGGGTCCCGTCGGGGGAGAACGCGAGGGAGGTGTCGGGGCTCGTTCCGCCCATGGCGACGAGCCGGCTGACGTCCCCGAGATCCACCGAGAAGAGGGGCACGCACTCCGGCGTCTGGGGTGCGATGGCGCCCCGGAGCTCGGTGCCGGGGGTCCACTCCGCCGCTTCGAAGGTGCCGTCGACGACGACGCCGTCGCGGACGAACACCACCTCCGAGGGCGCCGCGATCGGCGCCGGCGCCGGGCTCCCGCAGGCGGCGAGCAGGCCGAGGGCGAGCAGTCCAGCTTGTGCATTGTGCAGGGTCTGACCCCGCGACTTTGGGCGGGACCTCGCAAGGGGGTCAGACCCTGCGAGGTTGCGTTCTTGCGAGGTTCTCATTCGAGGAACGCTGCGGCGGTGGGGGGGAGGGTGAACGTGAGCCAGTCCGATTGCGGGGGGAGGGTGCAGGTGGCGGGGTCGATCACGGCGATGCCGGAGGGGAGGGTGGTGTCGGTGTAGGGCGGCAGGAGGAAGGCCCAGACGTCACCGGTGGGGGCGGGGCGGAAGCTCCAGACGTTGTGGGCGAGATCGTCGTCGGCGACGCCGCCATCCAGGCAGCGGACCTCGAACCGCTCGGGGTCCTCGCCGTAGTGCCAGACGCCGTACACGAGGCCGTCGGGGCTGGCGCCGATGCCGGTGATGTCGCCGCCCAGGTCGGCCTCGTCCAGCAGCGGCTCGGGGTCGTAGCCGTCGGTGCGGTCGAAGCGGCGGAGGAAGCCATCGTCGGCGAAGTAGCGGCCTTCGAGCACCAGCCATCCGTCGCTGTCGGGGTCGGCGAACGGGACCGGGCTGGGTCCGACGATGTGCTCGGCGGTGACGGTCTCGCTGGCGCAGTCGATATCGAGGATGCGTCCGTCGGGGCCGGGGGCGAGGTTGGTGAAGTCGTACCGCTGCAGGGGGATCGCGATCGTGGCGTCGTCGACCATCAAGCCCGAGGCCGGCTCGGCGCGGCCGTCGCCCCCCGGCTCGGCGTAGGGGGCCACGTCGATGCTGCCGACCTCGGCCCCCGTGGAGGCGTCGTAGATCCCGATGACGCTGGCGTCGTACCGGGGGAGGAAGAGCTTGTCGGCGCACAGCAGGGGCCGCTGGGGGTTGTCCGGCACCGCGAACTCCAGTGCGGGGGCGACGGTGAGGTCTCCGTCATCGAACCGCTGAACGGTGCCGCCGCTCCGGTCGACCACGTACAGGTCGCCCTCGATCACTTCGACGATGACGTCCCCCGAAGCGATGGCGAGCAGGGCGTCGGTGACCTCGCCGGTCTCCAGGTCCACCGCCGCCAGCAACGTGTCGGTGTAGTCGGTCGTCGCCACGATGGCGCGCGGCCCCTCCAGCACCGGGGGGAGCGAGTCGTCGTCGTCGCCCGACGGACAGCCCGCCAGCAGGATCGTCAGAATCGGTAGCCACTTCATCGTTCAGCACTCCATCCCAGGGTCACCATCACCGACCGCCCCGCCACCGGGTTCCCCCGGAAGTCCTCCACCGGGATGACCACGAGGTCGTCCGGGTGCAGGGGGTCGCGGGGCCGCTCGAACGAGATCGAGTCGCCCAGGTTGTTCAGCTCCACCGCCAGCCACGGCCAGCCCGGCTCGGGCTGCCCCCGCGCGTACAGCGAGTGGATCGCGCGCGGCGCCTGCTCGAACAGGTTCAGCCGGCTGTCGTAGGTCGCGTCCGTGTAGTTGAGCCGCCACTGCACCCGCACCCAGGAGCGGATCGCCACGCCTAGCGAGGCGTCGATCTCCCACGTCGGCGTGTAGGGCAGCTCGTTGCCCACGTGGGCGGCGCTGCCGTCGGTGATGGTCGAGTCCGCGTAGGTCACGGCGAGGGCGCCGGTGATCAGGTGGAACGCCTCAAAGGAGCCGGCCGCCTCGAAGCCGTGGACCGTCGAGCCGTCGAAGTTCGTCGGCCGGGAGATGCCCAGCCCGTTGGGCACGAACACGATCCGGTCCATGGCGTCCGACCGGTAGTAGCCGGCCTCCAGCGCCCCCGCGAAGCAGCGATGCGGCCGTCCCGCGACGCGCACCGACGCGTCGAAGGTGTTGGCCGTCTCGGGCCGCAGCTCGGGGTTGCCGACGACCCCCCCGCGGTCGCCGAACAGCTCTTTGAAGTACGGCGGCCGGTAGGCGTGGGCGGCGGAGGCGCGCACCGTCAGCCAGGGGAGCGGTCGCACCGCCACGGCGACGCCTCCGGTGGGCTCGGCGGCGAACTCGGAGCCGTCTCCGGCGAGGGCGAGGTCGCTCAGCGGCACCGGCCCCAGGAGGCGGTTGTCCAGCAGGTGCACGCCCCCGGAAGCGACGACCGAGATGCGTTCGTCGAGCAGGCGCAGGTCCCCCGTGGCGGTCAGCGACGTGGCGAGCCGGACGCGCAGCGGATCGTCCTGGGCCGAGGACTCCAGCTGCCGGCTCTGGAACAGGTCGACCGCCGTGCTCGCGTCTCCCTGGAGCGCGATCCAGTCGGCCGCCTGCCAGCGCGCCCGGAACGAGCCGAGGGGCTGGTGCAGGGTCGTCCGCTGGTCCGGGGAGGCCAGCCCCAGTTCATTGGCGGGATCGACGAACGTCGCCTCGTCGAAGCGCCACGACAAGCCTGCCCGGAGCGCCAGTCGGGGGTGGGCGCGGAGGTCGATCGCGCCGTCCAGCAGGTTGCTCCAGGTCGTCAGCCGCGACGCCGTGGTGACGTCGGTGTGGAGCCCCGGGACCCCGCCGTCGGCGTGGCCGAACCGCTCCGTGAGGGTCAGCCGGATCGGGCCGGAGACCAGCCGCCCGCGACCGCTGAGGTCGACGCGGTCGTGGTGGTTGTTGCGCCGCTCCAGGACCTGGTCGTCGTCGCGCACGGTCTCGGTGGCGCCGTCGTCGAAATAGCGGAAGTTCCCCCCCGTGCCCGCGTAGGCGACGTCCAGCCGCAGGTCCCCGAGGGCGCCCCCGCCCAGATCCCCGCCGACGCCGATCCCCCCGGCCGCCCGGCGGGTCGTCCACGAGCCGAACCCGGCTTCGAACCGAGGGGGAGCGGCCGTGCCCGGCCTGGAGGTGAGCTCCACCCGGCCTCCGATGGCGGAGCCGCCGGCGACGAAGCCGCGGTGGATCTGCACGGTGTCGAACGAGCTCAGTGGCAGCGTCGACAGGTCCACCGACGAGCCGCCGTGGGGGTTCAGGGAGACGCCGTCCACGACGACCTCGACCTGCCGCGCGGTGGAGCCTCGGACGGTGACGTAGGCCGGGTCGCCGGGCCCCCCGAAGCGTCGGACGTGGAGGCCGGCCACGTCCTCGAGCACGTCGGCGACGGACGCCGAGGGGGCGACCGACTCGTCGACTTCGACGGTGACCACCGAGTAGGGGCTGGCGAGGGCTTCAGCGGCCGGATCGGGGGTCCGATCCGCCTCGACCTCGGTGGTCTCGGTGACCTCGGGCGTGCCCTCGTCCTCGTCGCTGTCCTCGTCGTCGTCCGCCCACGCGGGAACGCCGACGTAAAGCGTCGCCACGATCATGGTCGTCCCAGCGAATCGGGCCCACGGCAGGCCGCTGGGACGCTGTGGGTGCCCTCCGCACATCAGCGCCTCGTGATCCCGGGACCGGTCGGTCTCCTGGCTCCCGGGTCCAGCGGTCTTCCGCGCCTTCCCAGAGCCCATGCTCCAGTGGCCGATGCGGAGGACCTTCCCGGTCACAGTGGCGGGGGCCGCGACGGGTTTTCACCGTCTTCCCAGCTCGCGCGGCCTGCGCGAGCACCCGTCCCGTTCGGATCGAGGGGTTTGTAGCACGGGGGATCGCGAGCACACGGACGATCTCGGGGGGACGAGGGGTTCCAGACCCCGGAGGACCCATGCCCACGACCCCACCCCGCGGCGTTGTTGCATGGCGTTGTTGCATGGCGTTGGTGCATGGCTCGGCTTCTTGACCTGCCGCTCCTCCGAGTCCCACGATTCCATCGAATGACCTACCTCGGGATGCCGGAGTCGGTGGCGATCAGCGCCTGACCAGCAGCCTCGCTCAAGGCCGTTCTTGCCATCGCTCGAGCCATGCAGCAACGCCGCGAGACGTCGCCGCTGGGCGTCGGTCAAGCGCAGGCGTCGGCTCCCGAGCTGCTCTCGAAGCACCCGGATTTCCTCCAGCAGGTACTCGACCGCGAACTGCTGCTGGCGAGTGAGCCAGCCGGAGACCACCAGAACCACGAACTGAAGCGCAAACGGAACCTGGGACATCAGAAGTTCGTCGCCGTTTGGCCACGAATCGCTAACTCGACGTGCGCTCCTGATCGATGGACGGAACTCCCGGCTGAATATTCGGACAGGACGGGATCGGTGCGCCCGAGCTGCCTACGACGGGCGCCGGCCCCGAGGGTTCGACGGGCGGCGTGCAACCCGCCGCGATGGCGACGAGTCCGAGAATCCAACGGCGCATCCTGCTCCTCCGAGAGGAGCTTTGATTATCGGGGATCGCGCGCGCGGTTGCTCATCGCACGATCATGTGCGTCGGCGGACCTTCAGCGTGTAGTCGATCTCCGCCCCGGGACGGAGCACGCCCGCCTCCCGGTCCACCATCCAGACAGGCGCGCGCCTGGCCGGCACGGCGACCTGGTCGATCCGGGCGCGGGTCCTGAAGACGATGTCCCAGACGGGGCTCGTCACGCCGTGGTTGACCCGGGCGTCGCCGAAGTGGTGGAAGAAGTGGTGCCGCCGGATGAGCCGCCCGTACCAGCCGCGCGCGGCGTGGGTGTGGAGGCGGCGGTGCACGACCTCGTAGTGGACGTACGCGGCGGTGAAGGCGGCGGCGAACGTCAGCCCCAGCAAGGGGCCCGCGATCAGCGAACCCGCGAGGGCGAGGCCCAGCACGGGGCCGGCGGCCATGACCACCTTCTTGCCGGTGGGCGTGAAGTAGTCACGGGCGTGGTGGGTGAGGTGCTCCGTCTTGAACGTCGACGTCCCCGTGGCCGCGTGCCCCCGGAACCGGTGGAGCACGTACTCCATGAAGCTCCAGGCGAGCGCTCCCAACACTGCGGCGACGACGATCATGAGTCGATAGTAAAGGCGCTTGACTATATGTCAAGCATCTCGCAGATCATCGCGATCCCGTGCTGCGCCTCTTCGGCGGACGCGATGCGATTGGCGGGGTCCTTCTCGAGCAGTCCGGCGACCAGTTCGTCCACCGCGCGGGGGACCCCGGGAGCGTGGGTGGAGACCGGCAGGGGGATCTCCTCGAGCACCTTCATGAACAGCGACTCGATGTGCCTCGCGGAGAAGGGCAGCCGCCCCGCGAGCATGCGGTAGAGGCACACCCCGACGGCGTAGAGGTCGACCGAGGGGCCGAGGTCGGCGTCGTCGCTGCGCAGCCGCTCGGGCGGGATGTACGCGGGGGTGCCGACGACCTGGCCGGTGGCGGTGTGGCCGTCGATGGAGTTGCCCATCTTGGCGATGCCGAAGTCGGTGACCTTGAGGCGGCCCCCGTCCTGGCAGATGAAGAGGTTGCGCGGCTTGATGTCCCGGTGGACGACGCCCTGGCGGTGCGCTTCGGCGAGCCCCGCGAAGGCCTGGTCGGCCAGGTCCAGGGACATGCGCATCGGCAGCGCGCCACCCTCAGCCGCCATCAGGTCGTGCAGATCCATCCCCTCCAGCAGCTCCATGGTGATGAAGTAGGCGTCGCGCCAGACGCCGAACTCGTGTACCGAGATGATGTTGGGGTGGGCGAGCTTGCGGGTGATCCGCATCTCCTGCTTGAAGCGGGCGAGGGCCTGGGGGTCGTCCCCGCCCCGGACGAACATCTTGAGCGCGCAGGGCTCCTGCACCGCCAGATCGGTGCACGCGTAGACGACGGCGTAGCCGCCTTCGCCGATGGCGTCCTCGATGCGCCAGCGCTCCGCGACCACGGAGCCGGTGCCGAGGGGGCCGAGGCCGAGCTCGAGGGACTTGCTGTCGACGGCCGCCTGCAGCTCAGTCCGCTCGCGGGGGGTGCGGCTGGCGTGGCGCGAGATGGTGGTGGAGATCTCGGTCTGGGCCGCGTTCACGTCGGGCGCGGCGGCCGGCCGGCGGTGGCGCCCGACGGAGTGGAAGGCGGCGTCGTCGCCGAGGATGAGCTCCAGCTCGTCGTCCGACAGGGACTTGGGCCGCACCAGACCGCCGTGGCGCGCGCGGGCATCCCGGTAGAGGGGATCGAGCTTGAGCACACTCTCGAAGGTGGCCCCGGCCATGTCCTCGAAGCCCAGCTTCTCGTACAGGCGGGCGAGGGTGTAGAGCGTGCCGATGTGGGCGGGGATGTGGCCGTGGCCCCAGGTGTCCTTCACGAAGGGCGAGACGAACTGGTCGACCTTGAGCGACATCAGGTCGTGGTTCTTGACGAGCCGCACGACGCGGGTGACGGCCTCGGGGTAGCGGCCGTGGTCGAATGGCAGCTGCAGCAGCGCATCCAGCGCCTCCTCGGGGCGGTCCCGGCGCACGTGCAGCTCGGCCTGCTCGAAGGGGTCGCGGCTGACGTTGCCGGTGGTGGGGTCTTCCTCCCGTCCGTACAGGTTGCTGCTGAGCATGCCCGGCTCCCAGGGGCCGTCGGGGAGCAGCTGGCCCCGCATGGCCCGGACCGCATCCTCCTGGCGTCCGGCGCGCCGGAGCAGCTCGGCGGCGCGCTCGCTCTCGCCCAGGCTCATGAGCAGCCCGGTGGCGAGCCGGAGCTTGCCGGCGCGGGCGTAGAAGAGGGCCGCGTTGCTGGCGGCGCGCCGCTGCACGGGCGTCAGTTCGCCGACCGGGGTGGGGCGCGGGGGGAGCACTTGCAGCAGGCAGTCGCCGGCGTCCTCGAAGTGCTGCTGCTGCGCGAGCAGCCGGGCGGCTTCGTCCCAGACCTTGCCCCGACGGTAGGCCTGGATCGCTTCGGGCACGCGTCCCTGCGCTTCGAACGCGCGGCCGGCTTCGGCGTTGCGTCCGTGTGAGACGAACTCCCAGGGGTCTGGCGCACTCATGGGTTCAGGATGATACCTGTCGAGTCCATCGCCATGCGCTGGCGATGATGGGCTCAAGTTCGACGGCCCGGGGGGACCACCCGAGAAGCTCGCGGGCGCGGGTCGGGTCCGCGAACAGGCGGGGAGGATCGCCGGCGCGTCGCGGACCGGCGGAGGCCTCGATCGCACGGCCGGTGACGGCGCGGGCGGTGTCGATCACCTCGCGCACGCTGAACCCCCGGCCGATGCCGAGGTTGAACGCGGCGAGCCCCGGCGTGAGGCGGTCGAGCGCGGCGAGGTGGGCGGCGCACAGGTCCTCGACGTGGACGTAGTCGCGCACGCAGGTCCCGTCGGGGGTGGGGAAGTCGGTGCCGAAGATCGTGATCCCGCCCCCGTCCCGAGCCGCGTTGAGCACCCGGGGGATGAGGTGCGTCTCGGGCTGGTGGTCCTCCCCCACGCTGCCGTCGGCGGCGGCCCCGGCGACGTTGAAGTACCGCAGCGCGACGGCGCAGAAGGCGGGGTCGGCGGCGGCGACGTCAGCGAGGGCGTGTTCGCACGCCAGCTTGCTGCGGCCGTAGGGGCTGATCGGGCGGCGGGGGCAGGACTCGACGATGGGGACCACCCCGGGTTCGCCGTAGACCGCGCAGGTGGAGCTGAACACGATCCGCTTGACCCCCGAGGCCTCCATGGCGCCGAGCAGCGACAGGGTCCCGCCGAAGTTGGTGCTCCAGTAGCCGATGGGATCGCGGACGGACGCGCCGACCTCGATCAACCCTGCGAAGTGCAGGACGGCGTCGACATCGTGCTCTTGGAGGAGGGCGGTGACGGCGGCGGTGTCGCGCACGTCGGCCTCCACGAAGGCGGCGTCGGGGGGGAGCGCCCGGCGGTGCCCGGTCGACAGGTTGTCGAGCACCACGACGCGGCGGCCCGCCCGCAGCAGCGCGCGAACCATGTGTGATCCGATGTAGCCGGCCCCCCCGGTGACGAGCGTGATCATCCCCGCCCAGCGTAGCCCGGCCGGGGGGTATCGTGCCTCGTGGTTGGGCGGCTGGAACTCTCTCCGACCTGGCGGGGACGACTGAGGCGCGCGGCGGGGTGGGCAGAGGTTCGGATCTTCACGATCGGCGGGTGGCTCGTCTTCGTCGTCGCACTGCGTAGTGATCAAGTCGGGCATGCCTTCGAGCCGCCGCCGTGGCCCTGGATCGCCGCGTGCAGTGGCGATCTTGGCGTCTGGGGGCTGCACCTCGCGTTGCTCCTGGCCTGCCTCGGCTCGCTGGCGTGCGTCGCCGGGTATGCCGGCCGGGCGCCCGAGGCGATCCCCCCCGCCCCGCTGGCGTGGCGCCTGCTCCGCGCGGTCCTGATGATGCCGATCACCTTCCGGTCGGCGCTGGAGCGGATCCCGGCGATCGGGCGCCTCGTCGAGGCGGTGAAGGGCCCCCCCTCCAATCGCACCAAGGTCCGGCTCGTCGCCGACGGCGTCCTCGCCTGGGCGGTCGGGGCGTTCGTCCTGGAGGCTCTGTGGTGGACGCTGCTGGCGGCCGAGGGCTTCAGCCCGCGGTCCTACGCGATTCCCGCCCTGGTGCTCCTCCTCAGCCTGCCGATCCTCCTGGGCCGGTTCGTCGACGCCTTCGATGGGCTCCTGGGCAAGGCGTTCGCGGTTGGGTTGCTGGCGGCGGGCGCGGTGGGGGTGGGGACGGCCAGCGCACCCCACGTGATCGTGCCGTCCGAGCCGACGGCCGCGTAGGGCTGGATCACCCAGGCCCGCGCCGTGCTCGATGCCGCGCCCGACGGCCCCGTCCTGTTGCTGACGCTGGAGGGCGGAGGATCGCGGTCGGCGCTGTTCTCGACGCTCGTGCTGCAGGAACTGTGTCAGCTCACCGACAGCGCGGGGGCCCCGCTCAGCGACCGAGTGGTGCTCCTCAGCGGGGTCTCCGGCGGGAGCCTCGGGGCGGGGCAGTTCCTCACGTCGGCTGCGAGGAGTTGGCGCCCGCCGCCGAGCCCTGGCCGACGATGGAGAACGCGTACGCGGGGCAGCTCTTCATGCCCGAAGAGGGCAGCGATCCGGGGGCGCCGTGGCCGGCCCGAAGCCGCACCGTCGACCGCATGCTGGTGGACCACAACGCCGCCTTGATGCGCGGACTGCTGCTGCCGGGTCGGTCCCGGGGGGAGTCGATCATGCGGTTCTGGGGGAGCCGGTTCCAGGCGCTCGACCCGGAGGCGGAGCGGCCGTGGGGGGAGGGCCGTCCGGCGCCCCTGGCGATGCTCAACACGTCCGCGGCGACGACCGGGTCGCGCCTCGTGGGGGGCCGCCCGCCCGTGCCCGCCGGGCTGCTTGCCGCGGGGAGGCCGACCCTGGCTCTGCAGGACCCGGGGGGGGCGATCCTGACCCTCCCCGAGATGGTGCGGGCGTCGTCGGCGTTCCCCTTCGGCGTGGACCTGCCGGTGCTCCAGTCCAAGCTCGCGGGGGCGCTTCAGGCGTGTGCCGACCAGAACCCCAACCTGGCGGAGAGCTGCGTGGAGCAGGTGCTCGTCAGCGATCGCACCGGGGCCGACTGGGAGCTGCCCGCGGGGCGCACGAGGCTGGCCGACGGAGGAGTCACGGACAACAGCGGCTTGATGTCGATGGCGGCGTTGTTCGACGGCATCGCGGCCCACCCGACGCTGGTGCAGGAGCTGCTGGCGGGGCCGCGCGGCCTGCGCGCCCGCGGGGTGGTGCTCCTGGAGATCGACTCGGGGGCCCGGCCCAAGCCCGCCGCGCGGGTCTCGCCCGCGACCGAGGGGCTGACCCTGCCCCTGGTCGCCATCAACTACGGCGGCTACGCCCGAGAGCGGCAGGCGGCGCAGCACTACCTCTGTGGGATTCGGCGGGCCATCGATGGGGACGATGCTCCCTGCGAGTGGGACGCGCCCTGTTCGAGCGTGCAGCACGTGGCCGTCCGGTACGACCCGACGTGCCCGCGACCGTTGACCCGGGGGGTGACCGCGCTCCTGTCGGGGGAGCATTGGTACGAGGGGCCAGACGCCCGGGTGGCGACGACGTGGAGCCTCTCGCCTGCTCAGAAGCAGCGGTTGATGGAGATCTACGAGGTCCAGCGAGTCCGCCTCGCAGGGCAGTTGGATGGTGCCTTCCGCCGGCTCGGGGCCGTCGCGGTGGATCCGGAGGCTTTGAGCCGGCTGCGGGCCGAGCGCTGGCAGGTCGAGGCGGGGGCGCTGGACGCCAAGTGCACGCTCACGCTGCGGGACGGCAAGCTGGAAGCGCTCGCCGACCGGGCCCTCTGCAGCGGCGACGAGGAGATCTTGCTGGTGCCCCGCGACCGGGTCGATCTGGCCCTCCCCGAGGACCTCGAGATCAACGAGGTGCGCCTGTGGGCGGGCGAGGCGGATCTGAGGGGTGTCGAGGGCGTGGTGCGGTTCGACGCCTTCGCCGCGGACCGCCGGTCACCGCGCTCTCACGGACCCGTCGATGAGCCGGGACTCATGCGAGTCCGCCGGGTGCAGTGGGTCGTCGGGCCGGCCCTCGATGACCCCGAGGAGTGGACGAACTACCTGCTGCTGCAGGGTTCCTCGGAGCTCCCCGAGCCCGAGGTTCCGTGAGCCTTGTGGCCGCCCGGGACCCCCGCTACATTCCGCCGATGCTCGCCGCCGCCGCCGCCTCCTCCGCCCACGAAGCCACCACCGCCACCGCCGCCGCTCCGCCTGACGCGGGCGAGGTCGGGATGACGATCACCGTGGTGCTTCTGCTCGCCGGACTGGCCGTCTGGCTCGTGCCGCTGATCATCACCAACGCCAAGAAGATGCACGGCTGAGCCGCCTGTGACCGTCGTCGTCACGGGTGCCGCCGGCTTCGTCGGCAACAACCTCGTCCATGAACTGCTCGCCGCCGGTCACTCGGTGCGGGCCGTCGTGCGCAACGATCGGGGCCCCCTGGAGGGGTTGAACGTCGAGATCTTCGAGGCCGACGTGTGGGAGCCCGAGACGCTCCGACCGGCGTTCGAGGGGGCCGACCTCGTCATCCACACGGTCGCCATCATCTCGCTGCTGGGCGATCCCGGCGGCATCGTGCACCGGACCAACGTCGTCGGCGCCGGGGCGACCGCCCGCATGGCGCTGGAGTGCGGGGTGAAGCGCTACGTGCACGTCAGCTCGTGCCACGCCTTCGATCTCGATCACCACCCCATCACCGAGGACAGCCCGCGCCCCGGTCCTCGGCTCCCGGCGTACGACCGGAGCAAGGCCGGGGGGGAAGCGGCGGTGCGGGAGGTGATCGCCGACGGCCTGTCGGGCGTGATCGTGAACCCGGCGGGGATCCTGGGGCCGCGGGACTACAGCCCGTCGCCGCTGGGGGGCGCGCTGGTCGATATGGCTCGGCGCAAGCTGCCGGCCCTGATCCAGGGCGCCTTCCACTGGGTCGATGTCCGCGACGTGGCTCGCGGGGCGATGCTCGCGGCGGAGAAGGGCGAGGCCGGCCGGGGCTACCTGCTGTCCTCGGAGTACCTCTCCATCGCGCAGCTGGCGGAGCTGGTGAAGGAGAACACCGGCTCTGAGCCGCCGTGGTTCACCTGCCCGATGTGGCTGGCGCGCGCGACGGGGCCGTTCGTCGATGCCGCCGCCAAGCTCGGGTTCAAGCCGATGTACACGTCGGAGTACCTGGGGCCGCTGCGGGCGAGCTCGTCGATGGAGTGTGCGCGGGCGCGGACGGAGCTGGGGTGGGAGCCCCGCTCGGTGGCTGAGTCGATGCGGGATCTGTTCGCCTGGCGTCGCGAGGTCGGCCTGGCGTGACCGAGCTGGAGATCCATCAGGCGGCGGCGTGGACGGAGATCGGCCTCGGGGTCGTGATCGGCTTCGTGCTGCTGTTCATCACGGCGCCGTACGGACGGTACGGACGGGGCGGCTGGGGGCCCGAGGTCTCCAACCGCGTCGGCTGGATCATCATGGAGGTGCCGGCCTGCCTCGGGTTTGCCGCCATCTACCTGATGGGGGACCTGAAGGCCGAGCTCGTCCCGCTGGTGCTGCTGGGGATGTGGCAGCTGCACTACGTCTTTCGCACGTTCGTGTTCCCGTTCCTCATCCGGGACTCGGGCAAGACGATGCCGCTGTCGGTGGCGCTGATCGCGGTCGTCTTCAACACGCTGAACGCGTACGTGAACGCCCGCTGGATCGGGCACCTGAGCAGCTACGAGGACTCCTGGCTGACCGACCCGCGGTTCCTCATCGGAGCGCTGCTGTTCTGCGTCGGGATGACGATCAACCACCGGGCCGACGCGACGCTGCGCAACCTCCGCAAGCCGGGGGAGACGGGCTACAAGATCCCGCAGGGGCGGCTCTACAAGCGGATCAGCTGCCCCAACTACGCCGGCGAGCTGCTGGAGTGGATCGGCTGGGCGATCGCGACGTGGTCGCTGGCGGGGGTGGCGTTTGCGGTGTTCAGCGCGGGCAACCTCGTGCCGCGGGCGCTGAAGCACCACCGCTGGTACCAGGAGAAGTTCCCCGACTACCCGGCCGAGCGGAAGGCGCTGATCCCGTTCGTGCTGTGATCGCGCCGACTGGGCTTCGGACCGCATGATCGCCGTGATCGGGCCCGCGATGGCAAGACGGGAGAAGGGAGTGGGGCTGGCCCCCACGACCGCCGACCAACGCCGCCATCGGTGGTCCGGGCCGGCGAGGGGCGGTCAGGAAGCCCTGTTGTCGCGATCCAGCTACTGGCCGAAGAAGACGGACGTGTAGTCGAACTGCACGTAGTCCTCCTGGGCGACGAAGATGTCGCCTTCGCCCAGGGTCTGCCAGTTGGGCTGGCCCCCGGTCTCGGACCACTCCATGACGACCCGCGCCTGCTCCCAGTTGAAGAAGACGCGGTAGCGCCACTGCATCTGCTCGATGGCGCAGTCGCCATCGCCCTGCACGGGGTAGAAGTCGAGGCGGAAGGCGCCCCAGCTCTCTTCGGCTTCCCAGAATCCGAGGAAGCCTTCGACCTCCCACAGCGCTTCGCAGACGAGCTGGCCGTTGTTGAAGAGGCGGCCGGCCTCGCAGCCGGTGTAGAGGTAGTCTCCGCCCTCCTCGAAGAACTCGGCTTCGCCGGTGAAGATCCAGCCCTCGCCGGGGTTGTCGGGCACGACCACGGGGCCGCAGTCGACCTGGGTGTCGATGATGTCGTCGTCGTCGTCGGTAGCGTCGTCGTCGTCGTCGGTGTCGTCGTCGTCGGTGTCGTCGTCGTCGTCCGGGGTCATGTCGTCGTCGTCATCACCCGTGCCGCCGTTGACGCCAGGGATGGTGATCGTGCCGATGCAACCGGCCAGAAAGAGGGCGGCCAGGAGGAGGAGTCGGTTGGGCATGCTCAGTCCGGTTCGGGGACGTGGTACTCGACGGCGACGGTCTCGCCGGGTCGGGGGAGGGTCTCGTAGGAGACGAACGTTACCGCGTTGGCCTCCGCGTCCCACACCCAGTCGATGTTGTGGACACCGCCGACGCTGACCCGGAGGGTGTGCAGGAGCGGCACCTCCGACAGGACGAACGTGTCTTCCAGCCCCGCCGTGGTGAGGCCGAGGTGGCCCATCATTTCGCCCCAGTCCTCGCTGCAGAGCGAGTGGGTGGCGCCGCCGGTGGCGATGGCGGCTTCGAGGTAGCCGTCGCCGCGCTCGGCGCCTTCGCCGCCGTTGCCGTTGTGGTTGTCCTGGGGGTTGGCCCAGGGGTGCAGGCAGCCGTCGGGGGCGTCGATGCCGTCCTCGCTGATGCCGACCAGCGCGCTGAGTTGGCTGGCTTCGGGGGTGTCCTTGTACCCGTCGAGCCAGGGCGCGAAGGCGTCCGCGTCGGTGAACTCGCCGGAGTTGGGAGCCCCGCGGGTGGAGAAGTCGGGCTCGTCGCTGACGACGATGATCGAGAGGTTGGCCCAGTCGCGGATGAAGTCGGCGTTGACGTCGTCGATCCGCTCTTCGAGGGCGACGTAGGCGGCGTGCAGTCCGGCCTCGTCCCCGTGGCCTTCGTCGATGCCCATCAACGCGTGCTCGAAGAACTTGGCTTCGAAGTTGGGGGTGTCCGGCTCGAGCCACCGGGGGTCGCCGTTCAGCGCGCCGTCCAGGCCGTCGGAGTCGGGGTCGTTGATGTTGGTGGAGGTGATGCCGATGCGGAAGGGGAGGACCTCGTCGGCGAAGAACTCGATGAACTGGGGGAAGTTCTCCGCGAGGGCTTCCTGCTCGTCGGCCATGGAACAGGAGGTGTCCACGACGAAGAGGATGTCGACCGGCACCGCCTCGACCTGCTCGAAGCTCTCCTGCCGGAACTCGTTGTCGGTGGCGAAGCCTTCGGCGAACTGGCCGCGGTCGCAGCCCGTACTGGCGAGGAGGGCGAGCCCAAGGAAGGCGAGGGAGGCACGGCGCATGTTTTGGTTAGACCGTAGGACCCGAATCGAGTCAACGGGTATCGGTCGGCCCGCCGACCCGGGTCGGCCTCGGCGCGGGCGGGCCGGGGCGTAGGTGCGGCATGATCGCCAGGTGCGCAGCTCGGCGATGGTGGTGGTGTTCCTGTTGGCCGTGGGCTGCGGCACCGGTCCCACCGACGACGACGACAGCACGGAGGCTCCGACTCCGGCTCGACTGGAGGGGAGCCACGAGCTGAGCGACGCGGCCACGTTCCTGGCGGGGCCCGGCGCGGGCGCTGCCGCGGGCACGGTGGTGGCGGCGGTCGGGGATCTGGACGGCGACGGCTTCGAGGACGTGGCGGTGGGCGCTCCAGGCCTGGATGCGGGGGCCGGGGGCGTGCAGCTGTGGTTCGGATCCGCGGACGGGCCGGTGCTTCGAGCGACGCTGCGCGGGATCGCCGCGGGCGACGCGGCCGGAAGCTCGATCGCGGGCGTGGGCGACGTGGACGGGGACGGCCGGCCGGACCTCCTGATCGGGGCGCCGGGCGCGGGCGAACGGGACATCGCGGAGGAAGGTCGAGGCGACGATGACGACTCCGCCGAGGTCGACCCCGAGACCGCGACGGGCCACGCCGCGGGGGCGGCGTACGTGGTTGCGGGGGCCGGCGGATGGACCGGGGACGTGTCGCTGGCGACGGCCCGGGCGACGCTTCGGGGCGAGGCGTTCGAGTGCGTCGGCGCATCCGCTGCCGCGTTGGGGGACGTGGACGGGGACGGGGTCGAAGACCTCGTCGTGGGCGCGCCCTGCCGAGGCAGCTACCGGCAGTTCCACGAGCACGTGCAGGCGTACATGCTGTTCGACGGCGCGGGGGCCGCGTACGTCGTCTCGGGGGCGGTCGAGGGGGACGTCGAGCTGGCGGATGACGCCTTGATGGACATCGCCGGCGAAGAGCTGTGGGACCGGTCCGGGCGCGCGGTCGCGGGGGTCTCGGACTGGAGTGGCGATGGGGTGCCCGACGTGGTCGTGGGGGCCCCGGACTACTTCGGCGCGATCTGGATCAACCCCGCGGCCCGGGCCCGGGTGTTCGTGCTGGACGGAACCCTGCGGGGGGAGGTCTCGACCACGGACGCGTTCGCCACGGCGGTGGGGGGCTGCTGTGGGACGGCGGAGATCCACGACGAGCTCGGGGCGGTGTTGGCTCCCCACGGCGCGGGCCTGCTGATGGGTGCGCCGGGGCTGGACGACTTCGGGGTCCAGGGGGGCGCGTTCGATCTCGTCGGGCCGCTCATCGGCTCGCTCGATCCGTGGGACACCGGCGACGTCCTGACCGGCCCTCAGCAAGAGCTGCTGTCGGCCCGCGCGGGCACGTCGCTGGCGGCGGGCTTCGACCTGGACTGCGACGCCCAGGACGACGTCGCCCTGGGGGCGCCCGACGACCAGACGCACACCCCGCGCAGTGGCGCAGTCCGCGTGGCTTACGGTCCGCTCGGTGCGTTCACCGACCTGGGCGCGGGCGGGCTCGTGCTCCTGGGATCCTCGAGCGAGGAGTCCGGCCGGTCCATCGCCGCCGCGGACGTGGATGGCGACGGCTGCGACGAGCTCCTGATCGGCTCCCCCGCCAATCGGGACGCGGGCAACGGTGCCGGTGGGGTGTGGGTGGTCGACCCGTAGCGATCAACCCCTGCGGGTTCCTTCCGTCTGGCAGCTCGGACACCAGTACGTCAGCCGGGCGAGCTCCCCCTGCCGGGCCATCTGCACGACTGCTCCGCACATCCGACACGGCCGACGGTTGCGGTTGTAGACCCAGAGCCCCGCTCCGGGCGTCTTGTCCCGCATGTGGCGCAGGAACCGGGGCGCGGTGATGCGGCGGGGGGTGGTCAGGTTCTTGCGCAGCAGCCGATGCGCGTCGCGGTAGATGGCCAGGAGCAACTCGTCCGACAGGCTCGCGACTTCCGCCCAGGGGTCGATGCGGTGCATCAGGAGCAGGTCGGACTTGTAGACGTTGCCGATGCCCGCGGCGACGCGTTGGTCCAGCAGCAGCTCGGCGGCCTCGCGCGCGGCCTGATCGGGGGCACGGATTCGCCTGAGCACCTCGTCGAAGTCGACCTCCTCGGTGCAGAGGTCGGGACCGAGCTTGCTCAGCACCGGATGCACGGCCAGCTCCGCCGAGGGGAAGACGTCCGAGCTGGGGAGGTCGAAGCAGACGAACAGCCGCTCCCCCAGATCCAGCACCGCCCCCGCGGTGTGCTCCGGCTTCCACCACCGCTCCCCCGGCGCGTAGCTGTGCCAAGTTCCGTCCATGCCCATGTGGCTGCGGAAGATCGTGCCGCCGGCCTCGATCAGGAGGTGCTTGCCGACCGCTCGTGCCGACGAGATCTCGGCACCCGCCATCGCCTCGCCGTCGGCCACGTCACGCAGCCGCACCTCGCGCAACGTCGTGCCCCACGAGGGCCGGCCGGAGCGACGCCGCGAGCTTCCAGATCGTGTCCCCCTCGGGCATCCGGCGAGGCTAGCCTCTCCCGTGTGAGCCCGGTGGTCCCGCGACTGGGTTCGTGGGGGAGCCCGCCTGGACCCGAGCGTTGCGCTCCGGCTTCTGCAATCATCCAGCCACGATGAACCGATCCGCGCTCCTCCTTGCCCTCTTCCTCGTCGGCTGTCCCACGGGCGACGACGATGACTTCGCCAACGACGACGACGACGCCACCGCCGACGACGACGACGCCACCAGCGATGACGACGACGCCAGCACGGACGACGATGACGCCACCGACGACGACGACGCCACCGACGACGACGACGCGACGGACGACGACGACGCGACGGACGACGACGACGCCACCGATCCCGACTCGGGCGCCTACTGGCTCCGCCTCACCGAGGTCGGCGAGTCCTTCTCCACCGTGACCCACAGCTTCGTCACCATCGACGGCCCCGGGAACACCAACTGCTCCGCTCTGGACGAGTTCTGGCAGTCGTGGAGCTCCGCCAACGCCACCTCGCTCGCCGCCGAGCAGGCGCTCGTGGATGAGTACGGCGGCTACCAGTTCGACAACCTCGCGTTCATGAGCGCGCTGTGCGAGATCGAGGCCGCCAACCGCGCCACCATCGCCGCTGCCCCCGGCCCCCAGCAGGCCGGGATGACCACCGTCACGGTGACCCTCACCAACTCCGCCTCGACCGCCGGTGAGCCGGTGGCGGGCAGCCACGACGTCATCGCCACCTGGGACAACCCGCCCGACGGCACCGGCGCCTGGGGCCGCGCCGCTCGCGTCGAGTACCTGCTGGACGCCTGGCAGGTGCACGCCGACGCCTACAACTGCAACCTCGCCAACCCTGGGGATCTGTTCTTCGGCTTCACCGCCCTGGACGGCACCAAGGAGACTCACACCGCCGTCTCGGGAACGCTGGACGTCTCCGGCGTCGAAGCGGCTGGGGTCGACATCGCGCTGTCCGGGGAGAGCCTCCAGAACGACAACGGCGGCAACGTCTCCGGGGGCCTCGACCTCGACCGCACGTTCGAGCTCTGCGAGGTCAGCTACGACACGCCCTGGGACGGCTGAAGGAACCATCCCCGGGTCCCATGGGTCCTACGGTTCAATGACGCCCTCGCTCCGCCCGCCGCTCCTGGCGCTCGCAACCTTGCTCGCCACCCCTGCCGTTGCCGGCCCTCCAGCGCCCGATCCGGAGGCCTACGCCACCGTCGTGGCCAAGCTCGAGGGGCAGCGCGCCGCCCTCGCCGTACGGTGGGAAGCGGCCTCGGAGATCGAGCGCAAGGTCGTGCTCGAAGAGGCCCGCACGATCCTCTTCGCAGGCATCTGAGACGACCTCATGCCCGCCTGGTTCGGCACGCGATGGGAGTTCTACGGAACCACCCAGGAGCCTCGCTCCGGGGCCATCGCCTGCGGCTACTACGTCAGCACGCTTCTGGAGCACGCCGGCCTCAAGGTCGAGCGCGTCTACATGGCCAAGCAGGCGTCCGAACACATCGTCCGCACCTTCGCCGACCGCAGCCGCGTCACCACCTTGCGCGGCGTCGAACCGGCAGACGTCGCCCAGCACATCACCGATGTCGGCCCCGGGCTGTACGCCGTTGGCCTCTCCTTCCACACCGGGTTCCTGGTCTGGGATGGCAGCGGCGACGTCGAGCTCTGCCACAGCGCCTACTACAAGGCCGACGGGGTCGTCTGCGAGCCAGCTGCGGACTCCCAGGGGCTGTCCGACTCCGGGATCTTCGTGATCGGTCCGGTGCTCACCGACACCACGCCCGCGCCTGGCTCGCCGGCGCCGACATCCGCACGCACGGCCACTGATCAGCCAGGGCGCCTGCAGCGTGAGGATCCAGGCCTCCCAGTCGGCCTGGAACGCCTCATGTCGTCGGCCCCGACGACGCTCTGGAGCGTCGCGTCGCCGGTCGGATCCGCGTCGACGTTGGCCGTCCACGCGCTCCACCAGGCCACCAACAGCCCGCGCTCCTGGAGGTAGTACAGGAGGTACCGCGACTGGCTGTAGTTGGTGCCCGGGTCCCGGTTGTAGAACGCGCTCGTGGTCTGCCGCGTGAGCGCCTGGAACGTCGGCACGGTGCCTGCCCGGATCGCTTGCTGCAGCCCCGGCAGGCGCCAGTTCAGCATCCCCACGATCTCCCCGTCCTGCTCCCGGCAGGCCTCGTACAGCGACGCCAGCCCTTCGTTCAGCCACGGCGGCGGGTCGCCCAGGTTGGCGTCCATCCACGGATGCACCATCTCGTGCACCAGCGTGCCGCCCCCGGTGGCGATGTTCATGACCAACGCGTTGTGGGTGTCGCTGGCGTAGCCGAAGGGGGTGTCGGGGGTGTCGCCGAAGCGCTCCCGCGCGTTGCGCATGTAGCTGGCGTCGTCCTTGAACAGCCAGACGGTCCAGACCTCGTCGGGGTCGTCGGGGAAGTACTGCGTCTTCAGCAGCCGAGTCGCCCACCGGACCGTGCTCCGGGCGCGGCGCTGGACCGTGGCGGGGGGCTCGTCGCCGACGACCACCCAGGGGGGCTCCGCCAGCACCGTCCACTCATCCCCCCGCTCGGCCTTCAACTCGCGCACGCGGGCGTCGATCGGATCCTTGAGCGCCGCGCTGGGCTCCAATCGCATGCGAATGACCGTCCACCGGTCCTTCTTGTACTTGAGCGGCCACAGCGACAGGAACAGGCTCCGGTCCATCCGCCGGTACGCGCCGTTGTCCTCGGCAGGCTCGTGGTACAGCACTTCGTCGGTGTCGGCGTCGTAGCCGGGCAACGAGACCATCGAGGTCATGCCCAGCGCCAGCGGCACCCTGCACATCGCCGTGCACGGCTACGCCGCCAGCAGCTACACGCTGACGACCGCGAACAACTAGGAACGAATCAGCTCGGGGCGTGACCCGCCTCGAGCTGACTCGGGCCCTCTGCGCTCAGTTCCGGCGGACACCGTCGATGTGGGCGCGCGGCGAGCGCGGTGGCGCTCAGTACTCGGGGACACCGTCGATGTGGGCGCGCAACGAGCGGCGGCTCAGCGCCTCCTTCGCCGCACCGCCGGCACCGCCATCAGCAACATGAGCAGCCCCGCGGCGCCCGAACCGCGGCTCGGCACCGCGTCGCACCCGCAGTCCGGGCCGCCACCGACCACGATGATCTCACCGGAGTCGTCGTCGCCGGCGGAGTCGTCATCGTCGCCGGCGGAGTCGTCGTCGTCTCCGGCTGAATCGTCGTCGTCTCCAGCTGAATCGTCGTCGTCCCCCGCGGAGTCGTCATCGTCGCCCGGCGGGTCGATGCAGTCGGGGTCTCCGTCCCCGTCGAAGTCCGGGAACTCATCGACGATCGACCCGTCGCAGTCGCTGTCGACGAGGTCGCAGAGCTCCGGGGCGCTCGCGTAGACGCTCGGGTCGGTGTCGTCGCAGTCGTCCGGCCCGGCGTCGAACCCGTCACCGTCGACGTCGGTGTCGACGCAATCGGGGGTGCCGTCGCCGTCGGTGTCGGTCTCGCCGTCCACGAGGTCGCCGTCGCAGTCGCTGTCGACGAGGTCGCAGAGCTCCGGGGCGCCCGTGTAGATGCTCGCGTCAGCGTCGTCGCAGTCGTCCGGCCCGGCGTCGAATCCATCGCCGTCGAGGTCGCCGTCGACGCAATCAGGGGTGCCGTCTCCGTCGGTGTCGACGTCCTCGTCCACGAGCGAGCCGTCGCAGTCGCTGTCGATCGCGTCGCACAGCTCCGGCGCCCCGGGGTAGATCGACGAGTCCGTCGGTCCGCAGTCCGACGCATCGTCGAACCCGTCGCCGTCCGTGTCCGCCAGCCACTCGATCTCCACGTCCTGCAGCGACACCTCCTGGCTGCCGTCGCCGGCCAGCCACGCGCACCACGTCAGGTCGTCCAGGCCGATCGTCGGGATGTTCGTGTTGATGTCGGCCGCCGAGCTGCTCTCCGCCGCGCCGGACGAGGCCGCCCAGGCCCCTCCATCCCACCACCAGTAGGAGACGCCGTCGTCCGACAGCGTGTAGGTGATCGTGCCGCCGTCAGCCGCATCGACCGACGTGAAGCCCTGCCACAGCACCGGGGTTCCGGGCGCCACGAACTCCGTCGCGCAGACCTCCGTCAGCGCCGGGTAGTCCAGCGCCGCCGCCCCGACCGAGCCGGCCGCGGGGCTGCTCACCGCCTCCACCGCCGCGACGAACCCGCCGTCGGTCGGCTCCAGTCCGTTGAAGAGGCCTGCGTCGACGCGAATCCGGCCGTCGCCGCCCCCGCCGCCGCCGGCGATGCCGATGTCGCTGGAGCTCGGGTCCCCGCCGATCGCCGACAGCGTGCCCGTCACGTTCAAGGTGAACGCCGACACCCACACCGAGCCGCCGGCCCCGGCGCCCCCGCTGGCTCCCCGGTACGCGACCGCCGCATCGCCGCCCGACTCGCCGCCCGACTCGACCGATCCCGCGATGTCCGCGACCCCCGCGAAGATCAACACCGCGCCGCCGCCCGTCCCGCCGGCCGAGCCGTCGACACCGTGGGTCGAACCGCCCCCGCCTGCGCCGCCGCCGCCCAGGTGCAGGGCGTTCAGGTCGACGTCGCCGTAGATCGCGCCGCCGCCGCCCCCGGCCCCCCCGTACGGCGCCCCGCAGGTGTCGCCGCCTCCGCCGCCGAACGCGACGTTGCCAGCCTCGCCCCCGAAGGCCGTAGTGTTCGCGCCCGCGTAGCAATGGTCGTGGATGGTCCCCGGGCTGCCGGCGTCTCCCCCGTCGCCCCCCGGACAAGACGAGCCTCCGCCTCCGCCTGCGACCACATCCGTCGCGCCGCCCAGGCCTCCGGGGCCGCCGATCGTGCCCCCGCACCCCGTGCCTCCGCCGCCTCCGCCTCCGCCTCCGCCGTAGCTGCCTCCGCCGCCTCCGCCCGCTCCGTCGTCGGCGTTGACGGTTCCGTCGGCGCCACCCCCGCCGGCGCCCAGACCGCCCGCTCCGCCAAAGGTGCCAACGCCGTACGCGGTTCCTTCGCCGCCTCCGCCGCCCCCGACGCCATCGGTGCCGACGGTGCCCCCGAAGCCGTCCGTGCTGCCGAAACTCTCCCCTCCGTCGGCCGCGCCGCCCGCTCCGGTCCCGCCGGCTCCCCCGCGGAAGCCCAACGCCGTGGCGCTGATCGTCGAGGCCGCGTCGACCGTCAGGGTTCCGGCCGACCGGAAGGCGATCACGCCCCCGGTGACCCCGTCCCAGGCCCCGCCGCTGAGCGTGCCCGCGGTCAACGTGACGTTGTCGTAGTTCGGCACCCGCTGCGCCGCCACGGCGTACGCGACGCCGTCGTAGTCATGGGCCAGCGCCGAGGTCGTGACCGCCCCGCCAACCTCGATCGCGGTCACCATCACCAGCTCCCAGGTCCCTGCATCGCCGGCGTCCGTGGGGGTGCCCTGCACCGCCTGCAGCAGAAGCTCGTCGCCGGCGGCGAGCCCGCCCGCGAACCCCTGGAGCGTGAATGCGGTCGACCCCGCCGCGACGACGTCGGTGACAGCCCACGTCGCCCCGTCGGCGACCGTCCGGCTGGCCGTCGTGTCCACGCTCAGGTCGAAGCTGCCCCCCGCGACCGTGAGGTCACCGTCCGTGCCCGTTCCGCCCAACGCCGGGACCATCGTGGCGGCCCCGGAGGCGACCTCCAGTTCGGCGGGATCGAAGTCGTAATCCGCGGCGTCGTCCAACGGCCAGGAGGTCGTGGCGGCGTGGGCCAGGGCTGCGGCGAGCAGGAGGGTCAGGAGCACAACAGCAGAGGTCGACGGGGTGATGCGCATGCGCGAACGATAGCCGGTACCCTTCCGCGACTTTTTCGAGGAGCGTCCCCATGAGCAACCCGACCGCCGTCTTTGACACCTCCGCTGGCACCTTCAAGGCCGAGATTTTCCTCGACCAGATGCCGATCACGGGAGGCAACTTCGTCGACCTCGCCAAGAGCGGCTTCTACGACGGCCTGCACTTCCACCGCGTCATCAACAACTTCATGCTTCAGTTCGGTTGCCCCCACAGCTCCGACGCGAGCAGCCCCCGCGCGGGCACCGGCGGTCCGCCCCACGGCACCATCCAGGACGAGCACGCCGCCAAGCTCAGCAACGAGTCCGGCACGCTGTCCATGGCCAACACCGGCCGCCCCAACAGCGGCGGCTCGCAGTTCTTCGTGAACACGGTGCACAACCACTACCTGGACTGGTTCACCCCGGGCGCGAGCAAGCACCCGGTCTTCGGCAACGTGACCGAGGGCATGGACGTGGTGAAGGCGATCGAGGCGACCCCCACGGATCGCAACGACCGCCCCCGCACGCCGGTCAAGATGAACAGCGTGACGATCGTCGAGGGGTAGACTCTCGGCGTGCTCGACCTGCCGACCGGGTACCGGGATCCTCGGCCCATCGGCAAGGGAGGCTTCGCCGTCGTCTGGCGGGTGTGGTCCGACGAGCTGGGGCGCGATGTCGCCCTGAAGCTCCCCATCGCCGCCGAGGACGACCGCGATCTCCAGCGCGAGCTGGCGCTGGAGCTCCACGCCGCAGCCCGACTGCGGCACCCCAACATCGTGCAGGTGCTGGACGCGGGCTCGACCCCGTCCGGCCTCCCGTTCCTCGCGATGGAGCTCGCCGAGGAGGGCTCCCTCAACTCCCTCATCGACTCGCCCCGACCCTGGGGCGAGCTGGCTGGGCTGCTCGCGGGAGTACTCCAGGGCCTCGGGCACGCCCACGCGCGCGGCGTCGTGCACCGGGACATCAAGGCCGCCAACGTGCTCCTGACGCGCACCGACGGCGGCGCCCTCGTCCCCCAGGTCGCAGACTTCGGGCTGGCCAAGGTGCTGCAGGAACACGGCTGGTACTCCACCACCCGCCTGGGGGCCGGGACCCTGCTGTACATGCCGCCGGAGCAGTTCGACTCCGATGTCGGTGCGGTGCATCCCGCGGCGGACCTGTACGCCTTCGGGGTGCTCGCCTGGATGGCCGTCTGCGGGCGCGCCCCGTTCGATGCGGACGGCGGCTTCGGTCCCTTGCTGACCGCCAAGCTGCAGCTCCGCCTCACCCCCTGGGTGCCCCGCTCCGAAGGCGCCCCCGCGGGCCTCGAGCCGCTCTTGCGCAGCCTCGTGGCCCGCCAGCCGGAGGAGCGTCCGCAACTCGCCGCGGACGTGCTCGCGCAGCTCCGTAACCTGGACGCCGACGGCGGGGAACCAGCCGCTCCGAGGCTTCCGTCCTCCACGGGGGACTCCTTCCTCGTCGATCTCGAGGACTCCGCCTTCGGCCCCGCTCCGGTCGGTTCCGGTGCCGGCCTCGGACCCCACCCGCCCGAGCCTGCCGCCCCTCCTCCGTACCCCTCGATCGCCGGAATCGCGGGCGTGCGGGAGCCCCGCCTGGTGGGGCGCGAGGCGGAGCGGTTCGCGTTGTGGACCGCGGCCCGGTCGGCGCCTCGAACCCCCACCAGCCTCGTGCTTCGCGGGCCCTCTGGGGTCGGTTGCAGCCGACTGGCGCGGTGGCTCTCGCAGACCCTGGAGGAGGCCGGGATCGCCCGCACCCTCCACATCAAGGCGGACCAGCCGGACCGCGTGTCCGACGCCATGGTGCGCGCGGTGCGACGTCTCCTGGGCCTCGGTCGCGAACGCGGCGCCCCCCTGCGGGCCCGGCTGGACCGCTGGGTCGACCCGCGCCCCGAGGAGTTGGCCAGGCTCTTGGCCCAGTGGCTGACGAATCGCTCGACGGTGCCCGCCTCGACGGTGCTCGACCGCCTCCTCCGGGTGGAGGCCGACCGCGGCCTCGTCGTCGTCTGGATGGAGGACCGGGGGGCCGGCGCGGCGCTCGCCCGGCAGGCCGTGGCGCTCCTGCAGCAGGCCCAGGCGGCGCCGTTTCCCCTGCTCCTGCTGTACGAGCCCGCGGCCGAGGGGCCCGCCCCCGAGGGCTCACCCGAGCTGGTGGTCCCCCCGCTGTCCGAGGAGGAGGTCGCCGCTCTCGCCCGCGACCTGCTCCCCGATGGGATCGATCCCGACGCGATCGTCCGGGCCGCGCGCGGCATGCCCCGGGTGGCCGTGCAGGCAGCTCGCCTCGCCGCCGTCGTGCCCACATCGGACGACCCGGCGCTGGCGCCGACCCTGTCCGCTCCCGAGCTCGCCGCTGCCCGACTGCAGACCCTCGCCGCGAACGACGCCGAGGGGGTGGGGAGCCTGCTCATGCTCCTGGCGCTGCTGCCTCGGCCCGTCGCGCCGTCGGTGCTCCGCCGCGCCTGGGAGCTGTTCGGGGGCGGAGCCCTCGCCGCCTCCGCCCTCGACGGCGCGCGACGCGCGGGCGTGGTCTCCGAGGATGCCTGGGGACTGGACTTCGGCGATCCCACGTTCGCCGCCGCGGCCCTCGCGGAAGCGACCGCGGAGATCGGGAACCAGGCCCGGCTCGCCTGCGCCGACGCGCTCCTCGAAGTGGAGGACGGCGCCCCCACGCTGTCGGTGGCGGCGAGCCGACTGTTGCTGGACGCCCATGCGCCCGGCCTCGCTCTCACCGTCGCCCAGGAGGCGGCCGAAGCGCTCCATCACACCGACGTGGCGGCGACCCGGGCGGCTTGGGCCAACGCGTCCGACGGGGTCGCTCAGCTCGGACTCGCACGCGATGAGCCCCGGAGCGTCGCCGTTCGCCTGGGGGCTGCCCGCGCTGCCCGCGCCGAGGGCGACGTGCCCGCCGCGGTCGAGTTGCTGGGGGAGCTCCAGGGGCTGCCCCTCACCGACGCTCAGGCGCAGGAGGCGCTGTCCTTGCGCGCCGGCATCGCCATGGTCCAGGGCGACTTCGACGCGGTGCTCGCGCTGATCGACGGGCCCGACGCGCCCTACGACCTGCTCGTGGTCCGGGCCGAGGCGCTGCGCCGCTCGGGGCAGCTGGAGGAGTCCGCCGCCGCCCTCGAGGCTGCGTTGGCCGGCGCCGAGGCCGCGGGGGACGCCCACACCGGGGTCGCCTGCCGGTGGCGGCTGGCCCGCCTCCAGCGGCACCTCGGCGCCCCCGATGACGCGCGTGCGGGGCTGGACCGGGCGCTGGCGGCGGCGGTCGCGATCGAGGACGCCGACGTGGAGGTGCAGGTGCTCCGTGAGCTCGGCCACCTCGAGCTCGCCGCGGGGCACATGGCGGAGGCCGAGGAGGCGTTGCGTCATTCGCTGGACCGGTCCGCGCAGGCGGGAACCCGCAGCGAGACCGCCGTCACCCGCCTGTCCCTGGGCGAGCTGGCGCGCAGCCGCGGAGACCTCGCCGCCGCCCGTCGCGACTACTCCGCCGGCCTGGCCGTGGCGAACGCGTTCGGGGTCACCTACCTCGCCATCACCGCCCTGTTGAACCTCGCGATCGCCGAGCTCGCCATGGACAAGCTGGCGATGGCGGAGCGTCGGATGCGGGCGCTGGACCGGATCGCCCAGGACAGCTCCCTGCGCCCCTGGATCGAGCTCGTGCGGGCGGCTGTGCTCGGTCGCGCGGGCCGCTGGGACGCCGTCGACGAGGCCCTCGGGACGCTGGAGGGAGCGGCCGAGCGGCTGCGCGGCCAGGAGGACTTCGCGAAGCTGCTGCTCGACGTCGGAGAGGGCGCCGCGGCCGCCGATCGCCCCGACGTCGCCGGCGCCGCGTACGCCATCGCCCTCGAGGTCGCGGAGCTCGACGGGCACGAACGCGCCCGAAACGACCTGCGGAGGCGGCTGACTGCCCTCGTCGCCCTCTGAGTCGGACCCGTATGATCGCGGGGATGACCTCCCTGACCCGGATCCTGGTCCTCGGATCGATCGCCTACGCCCTCGCCGCCTGCTCGGGGATCGCGTTCGATGACGACGACAGCGCTCCCCCCCGGTGCTCCGTGGAGTGGTCGATCGCGCCCGTGGAGGGCTCGGTCGTCGTCGACTTGTTCGCCTCCGCGGGGGGCGACGGGAGCCGTCTCGAGCCGCTCCAGACCATCGAAGAAGGGCTCGACCTGGCCCGCACCCGCGGCGACCGGTTCCTCCTCATCGCGCCCGGCACGTACGTCGGCTCCCTGAGCCTCGGGCCGGACGATGACGGCCTCGCCCTCGTCGGCTGCGGCAGCGAGACCATCCTGGATGCCGAGGGCGCCGTCGGCATCGACGTCAGCGGCGCCGACGGCGTGCTCCTGCGCGACCTCGTGATCGAGAACGCCAACACCGGCGTGCGCATCGGGGCCGGCGCGGGGGCGGCGACGCCCGTGCAGGTCAACTCCGTCGACGTCGAGGACGCCACCCGCCTTGGGATCTCCGTCACCGGCACCGGCACGCGGGCCTCCCTGTCGGACGTCAACATCCGCGGTGTGGACGTCGACCCCGCCGGCGACGCGCTCGGCTACGGCCTGCTCGCCTGGGGCATCTCCGAGCTCGTGGCCGAGGACGTCGTGGTCCGCGACGCCACCCGCAGCGGCGTCTGCATCAGCGACGTCGCCGACTTCACGGTGCGGCGCGCAACCGTCGAAGGGACCACCCAGTTCAACGGCCTGCTCGGGCGCGGCGTCCAGGTCCAGGCCGGCTCGTCCGGCCTCCTCGAGTCCGTCACCGTCACCGGGGCGTCCGACGCGGGCATCTTCGTGCTGGAGCCGGCCGGCGTCGTCGTCCTCAACTCGACCGTCACCGACACCCTGGAAGCGAACATCGAGGGCGCCGAAGGACGCTCCGGGGTGGGCCTCGCCGCCACCAGCGGCGTGCTCGTGGAGCCGGCCCCCGCGCCGATGCTCCTGGAGGTCCGCGAGTCCACCTTCGGAGCCAACGCCCGCCTCGGCGTGCTGCTGGAGGGGTTCGGCCTCGACGCCACGCTGTCGGACGTCGTCTTGTCGGACAACATCATCCCCGACGAGTCCACCTTCCCCGTCGACGCGCCCCTCTTCCAGACCGGCGCGACGGTCACGGTGCAGGCCGGCGAGCCTGCGGTCGAGCTGACGGGGGACGAGCTTCAGACCCTCTTCCGGGGACCGCTCCCGGTGAACTGATCCCCGTTTGTTGCGGTGGCGCGGCGATCGTTGTAGATGCCGCCCATGCCAGCGCCTGACTCGCTCCTGAAAGAACCGTTCATCCACTTCTGCGTGCTCGGCGTCGCCCTGTTCGGCCTCTGGACGATCACCGGCGGCGGCGAAGAGGACGGCGAAGCCGCCGAGGGTCCCGCCCGCGAAGCCGTCTTCGTCTCGTCCGACGTCGTTGACGGCGCCAAGTTGGACTTCGTCGAGGTCCAGGGCCGCGATCCCGACGAGGCCGAGCTCCAGACCCTCGTCGACGCCGTCGTGGAGGAGGAGATCCTCTACCGCGCCGGCCGCGCCGCGGGGCTCGACAAGGGCGATCCCATCGTCCGCCGCCGTGTGGTGCAGAAGATGCGCTACCTGCTGGAGGAGGGCGCCGCCCCCGCCGCCCCCGACGAGGCCGCCGTCGACGCCTGGATCGCCGCCCACCCTCAGGCCGCGACCTCGTCTGTGGCCCTCACCCACGTCTTCTTCGACGCTACCCGCCGCACCAACGCGGAGGACGACGCCCGCTCGGCCCTCGACGCGGTCGACGGGGGCGCCGACCTGCCCCCCGGCGGGGACCCCACCGCGTTCGGATCTCCCCTGACGATGCGTCCGCTGGACCGCTACCAGCGGGAACTCGGCCCCAGCTTCGCCGACGGCATCAAGGACCTCAGCGTGGGCGACTGGTCGCTGGTGCGCTCCACCTTCGGCTGGCACGTGGTGCGGGTCGATGAGCGCGCCGACAGCGAGGCCGCGGATGCCGCTTCCTTGCGTGAACAGGCCGCCTGGGCGCTCAACCAGCAGGCCGTGGACGAGGCGGTCTCCGTCAAGGCGTCCGAGCTCCGAGGCAAGTACGACGTGACGATCGAGGGGCGCCCGTGAGCCGTCGTTCGCGCCTCCTGCTCGGCCTGATTGCGGCCGCGCTGCTGCTCCCGTCGCTCGCTTCGGCCCACACGCTGAAGCCGGGTTTCCTGCTCCTGCGGGATCTCGGGGAGGGCACCTACGCCGTCGACTGGACGGCCCCCCAGGCAGAGCCGGCGCTGTTCCCCCGCACCTCGGGCGGCTGCGCGCTCGAGCGGGCGGGTCTGGACTGGCACCTGACGTGCGCCGGCGACGAGCCCACCCAGGTGCACCTCGACGGCATCCGCGACGACCGCACCGAGGTCGTGGTCCGCGTCGCCCGCGCCGACGGCGAGCCGATGTTCGCGATGATGTCGCGCGACCTTCCGATGCTCGAGTTGGGCCTCAGCGGCGACGCCGCCAGCTCCGAGCATGCCCAGCCCACTGGCTTCATGACGTGGCTGTGGCTGGGCATCGAGCACATCCTCATCGGCACCGATCACCTGCTGTTCGTGCTCGGGCTCGTGCTCCTCATCTCGTCGGGCCGTGACCTGCTCGCCACCATCACGTCCTTCACGCTCGCCCACTCGATCACCCTCGGCGCGGCGAGCCTCGGCGCGATCGCGCTGCCGTCAGCCCCGGTGGAGTCCGTGATTGCGCTGTCGATCGTGCTGTTGGCGGTGGAGTTGGCCCGCGACGAGGAGACCCTCACCCACCGCAAACCGTGGCTGGTGGCGTTCGCCTTCGGGCTGCTGCACGGTTTCGGGTTTGCGGGCGCGCTGGGCGAGATCGGCCTCCCCCAGGAGTCCATCTGGATGCCCCTGCTGTCGTTCAACCTGGGCGTGGAGGCGGGCCAGTTGGCGTTCGTCGCCGCCGTCATCGGTCCGGTGATCCTGCTGCGAAAGGCCCCTCGCGCCGTGCAGCTGATCCCTGTCTACTGCATCGGGACGGTGGCCATGGCGTGGACGATCGAGCGAGTCGCGGGGTACGTGCTGTGAGGGCCCGGGCCTCCGCTGCGTTCGCGTTCATCCTGCTCGCGATCGCGCCGGCGTGCCCCGAACCGGAGCCTGAAGTCCCACCGGTGGTGACCACTGACGAGCGGGAGCCCTGCGCCGATCGCAACGAGCTCAAGAACCTGTACTGGGGCGACCTCCACGTGCACACTTCCCTGTCCTGGGACGCGGTGCTGGAGGGCGTCAACACCACGCAGGAAGAGGCCTACGCCTTCGCCAAGGGCGACCCCGTCACCGTCGCCGGCGCCACGGTGCAGCTGGATCGGCCGCTGGACTTCGCCGCCCTCACCGACCACGCGGAGTTCCTCGCCGAGGTCACCGCCTGCATCCACGAGGACGGCGCCATGGCCGGCGATCCCTGGTGCGTCGAGTTTCGGGAGGGGGGCACCAACTCCGTCCAGGTGCTCGGGATCGTGCTCACCACCGATGAGCCCCAGCGCAACGAGAACATCTGCGGCGTCATCGACTGCGACGTCCAGCTGCGCGACACCTGGACCCGCGTGCAGGACGCCGCCGAGCGGGCCTACGACCGGACCGCCGCCTGCAGCTTCACGTCGTTCGTCGGCTACGAGTGGACGGGCGCGCCGGGGCTGTCGAACCTGCACCGCAACGTCATCTTCCGGGGGGCGACGGTGCCCGAGACCCCAGCCACCTACTTCGAGGCCCCTGGCCCCTGGGAGCTGTGGGAGGCGCTGCGGACCGGCTGCACCGACGCCGGCACCGGCTGCGACGTGCTCGCCATCCCCCACAACAGCAACCTCAGCAACGGCAAGGAGTTCGCCGCCTACGGACCCGTCGGCCAGGAGGCGGACTCGGCGGCCCTGCGCAACGTGTCCGAGCCGCTGATGGAGATCTTCCAGCACAAGGGGAGCAGCGAGTGCGCCCCGGGGCTCGGCACGGTCGACGAGGAGTGCGCGTTCGAGTCGGTGTACGGCACGACGCCCAAGGACTGCGGCGGCGGCACCGGCAGCGGCGGCATGATCGGCAACGGCTGCACCGACGCCGTGGACTACCTCCGCGGCGCGCTGCTGTCGGGTCTCGCCCAGGAGCAGGCGTTGGGGGTCAACCCCCTCGAGTTGGGGGTCATCGCGAGCACCGATACGCACCTGGGGACCCCCGGACTGAGCACCGAGTCGGCCGACTGGCCCGGCCACGCGGGCGACCCCGAGGACACCCCGGAGAAGCTGCTGAGCGACCCCCCGCTGCGGCTCCTGGGGGTCAAGACCAACCCCGGCGGCCTCGCCGCGGTGTGGGCCGAGAGCAACGACCGCGACGCGATCTTCGACGCCCTCGAGCGACGGGAGACCTACGGCACCAGCGGCCCCCGGATCGCGCTCCGCTTCTTCGGCGGCTGGGACTACCCCGAGTCGCTGTGCAGCTCCGGCGAGTTGCTGGAGCAGGCCTACGCCGGTGGCGTGCCGATGGGGGGCCGGCTCCCCGACGGCGCCGAGGTCGGCCACGGTCCGCGCTTCGTCGTGCAGGCGATGCAGGACGCCGAGGGGCGGGCGCTGGAGAAGGTCCAGGTGATCAAGGGCTGGATCGATACCGACGGCGTGTCCCACGAGCAGGTGCTGGATGTGGCTGTGGCCGACAGCGACATGAGCGTCGATGAGGACACGTGCGAGCCCGCGGGCGAGGGTGCGGCCACGATGTGCAGCGTCTGGGAGGACAACGACTTCGACCCCTCGGCGCCGGCCTTCTACTACGCCCGCGCGTTGGAAGGTCCGACCTGCCGCTGGAGCCGACAGCTCTGCCTCGAACTGCCCGAGGATGCGCGCCCCGAAGCCTGCGATAATCCCGATGTGCCCCGCACCATCCGCGAACGAGCCTGGAGCTCTCCCATCTGGTTCACCCCGTGACGCGGCTGACGGCCGGGCTCGGGATCGCGCTGCTCCTGCTCCTGGCGGGCTGCCCGACCGATCCACCCGACGACGACGACACCACCGCCAACGACGACGACACGACCGATGACGACGACGCGGCCGACGACGACGACGACGACGATTCGGCCGACGACGACGATTCGGCCGACGATGACGACGACGTCGTCGTCATCCCCGACGCCGACTGCACCACCGACGACGTGGTCGCGCTCGCCGGAACCGGCGGCTATTTGAGCCTCCAGGACGCGATCGACGACGACCTCGGCCTCCCCGTCCGCATCTGCTCGGGGACCCACGTCCTGAGCAATCCTCTGCGCATCGACGAGGGGCAGTCGGTGACGCTCGCTTCGGAGGCGGAGGACGCCGCGTCCACCACGCTCGACGGCGGCGGCGTCGGCCGCATCATCGAGTCCGAGGGCGCCGCCTCCCTGGACCTGGAGCACCTGACCTTCGTCGGCGGCTTTTCCGAGGAGGCCGGTGGCGCAGTCCACGTTCGAGGCCCGACCGAGCTGCTGTTCGCGGACTGCGTCTTCGAGGGCAACAGCGCGTTCGACGGGGGCGCCGTGGCGTCTACCGCTACGGACGCCTTCGACGAGCACACCGTCACGATCGACCGCTGCCGGTTCGACGCCAACACGGCGGAGTCCGACGGCGGCGCGTTCTTCCTGAACGGTGACGCCGCCCTGGACATGACCATCTCGGAGACCAGCTTCGAAGGGAACAGCTGCGGCTACACGGGCGGCGGCGTCTTCGTCGAGGGGCGCCTGATGACCGGCACGCTCGACGTCGTGGACTCCACCTTCCACAACCAGGACGCGGGCTACGTCGGCGCCGGCGCCGTGATCGGCTGGGGCGAGGACGGCGGGCCGTTCCACGTGACCTTCACGCGGACGACCATGACGGCGCTGCGGAGCGGCTGGGGGGCGGGCGCGATCGGCATGCTCTGGTGGGACCCGGCCGGCACGTTGACCCTCCTGGACACCACGATCGAGGGCTGCACGGCCGCGATCCACGCCGGCGCGATCCGGATGGATCACTTCGGCGGCGACTTCTTCTTCGAGGTGGTGGACTCGGCGATTCGCGGCAACTCGAGCACCGAGACGGGCGCGGTGCTCCTGGACGAGTTCACGACCATCCAAAGCGTCAACACGGACTGGGGCACCGGCTTCCAAAACAACACGCCGGCGGATCTGCAGACCGCGACCAGCACGCTGTACCTCCTGGGCGAGTCCGAGAGCTTTCTGTGCGCTCCCACCGAGCCATGCGGAGACGACTAGAATCTCTCGGTGGCGGCGCGCTGGAGATCCCCGGGATCGACGTTCTTCGGACGGGAGGCTGACCTCGCCGCCCTCCGGCGCGCGGTCCGGGCCGAGGGCTCGCTGGTTACCCTCATCGGCCCCGCGGGGTCGGCAAGACCTGGCTCCTCCAAGAGTTCCTGAACGCCGAAGCGGCCGCTGACCACCTCCCCCTGGGCGGCGCGGTGTGGACCGAGTTGGCCGAAGCGGACGGTGTCGGAGGCGTGCGCGGAGCGGTCGCCTCGGCCCTCGCGAGCCGGGACGACGACGACGACTCGATCGGTGCGGCGCTGGCTGCGCGGGGCCCCGTGGTATGCGGGCACGTACAACGATCCCTTCAACGTCGGGGACCTGTTCCTGACGGTGGATGACGGGGGGGATCTCGTGATCGATGCCCCCCTGTTGGACACCGCGGGGGTGGCGTACGAGACGACCCTGACGCCGACTTCTCGCGATCACTTCCAGTGGGTGCTCTACGGCGGCGCCTTCCCCGTCGACATCACCATCCTCCCCCACAGCGATGGCGCCCCGAGCCACTGGTTCCGCAGCCGCTACTTCGTGGCAGAGCGGACCGAGGAGCCGGTGGACGGCCGCTCCGTGCCCGACGCCGCGAAGCTCCGCGCCCTGTTCGCTCCCAGGCTGCTGCAGTGAACCGCGCCCTCCTCCTGATCCTGATGGCGGCGCTGCTCGCTGGCTGCCCTCCCGAGCGCAACGACGACGACGACGACGACGCGGACGACGACGACTCGGCGACGGACGATGACGACGTGGCGACGGACGACGACGACGCGGCCCCCCGGGCGGAGATCGACATCGACCCGGTGACGCTGGACTTCGGCTCCGTGGACGTCGGGGACGTGGCCGGTGGCGAGGTGCGGGTCGTCAACGTGGGCGAGGACACCCTGCAGATCCAGGCCCTCGAGCTGTCCGCGGGCCCCTTCGCGGTGACCAACGAGGGCAGCTTCGCCCAGCTGTTGGCCCCCGGGGACGCCACGCTGCTCGAGTTGTCCTTCACCCCTGTCCAGCACGGTGAGGCTTCGGGCGAGCTGCTCATCCTCTCGAACGACCCCAGCCGCCCCGAGGCGGAGGTCGCCCTCGAAGGCGGGGGGATCGCCCCCGAGATCGAGCTGTCTCCGCCGTCGTACGACTTCGGGAACCACCAGTTGGGGTGCAGCGGAAGCCTGGAGCTGGGGATCACCAACGTCGGCTCTGTGCCGCTGACGGTGACCGCGGTGGAGTACGCGGACCTGGCGGGGACGGGTGAGCTGACGCTGACCCACGCGCTGACGTTCCCCTTGGAGCTGGCCCCGGGCCAGGGCTCCACGTTGACGATCGACTACGTGCCCGTCAACGTAGAGCCGGATTCGGGGATTCTCACGGTGGCCTCGAACGACCCGACGGAACCCTCGGCGCAAGCGCAGCAGTTCGGCATCGCCCACCTGGGCGCGGCCGGGATCGACAGCTTCACCCAAGCTGATCCCGCCACCGATACGTTTGCGCTCAGCCTGGAGCCGGTCGTGGAGACCATCGAGGTGCGGCTCAACGGGGTGCCGGTCTACGTCGGCTGGACCTACGAGGCGGTTGGCAACGCGGTGGTGTTCGACGAAGAGCACGTCCCGGAGAACGGTGACGGCGTCGAGGTCGAGTACACGTCGGCGGTGTGCGTCGACTGATCCGGCCCTGAATTGGCCGAGGGTGCCCGTGGGCGCCCCGGTGTGGGGCGCCCCATCCCACCCTGGCGGCGAGGGTCCTCTGCGGCGCCCCGGCCTGGGGCGCCCCATCCCACCCTGGCGGCGAGGGTCCCCTGTAGCGCCCCGGTGTGGGCGGCTCATCCCACCCTGGCGGCGAGGGTCCCCGGTGGCGCCCCGGTGTGGGGCGGCGCATCCTCGCTCAGGCTCCCAACCGCCCGGCCGATCGGCCGAGCGCCCACCGTGGTGTGCGTGGACAGACCCGGGCACGCGCTCGCGTGGTGGAGTAGCCTTGCCCTCTTGGAGGCCCTCATGACTCATACGTTTCGACTGTTCCTGGCCCTGCTCATGCTCGCCGTGCTGCCCGCATGTCCGGATGACGACGACGACTCGGTGGTCACCGACGACGACGACACCTCCGGCGGCGACGACGACGACGCCACCGACGATGACGACGCTACCGACGACGACGACTCCGGCAGCGACGACGACGACAGCAGCTCGGACGACGACGACAGCAGCTCGGACGACGACGACAGCAGCTCGGACGACGACGACGACAGCGCCGACGACGACGATGACGACGACTCCGGCCTCGCCGACGGCGACGGCGACGGCGACCCCGCCGACACCGACTGCGACGACACGGACGCGACGCTCAACACCCTGGACGAAGACGGCGACGGCGAGACCAGCTGCGACGGCGACTGCGACGACAACGACGCCAACGCCACCAACACCGACGGCGACGGCGACGGCATCACCGGCTGCGATGGCGACTGCAACGACAGCCACGCCGGCATCTTCCCGGGCAACACCGCGATCTGCGACATCATCCCCGACAGCGACTGCGACGGCGTCGTGGAGCCCGACGAGAGCGACGACGACGGCGACTTCCAGAACGAGTGCGACGGCGACTGCAACGACGCTGATGACACGGTCTACGGCAACGCCCCCGAGATCTGCGACGGCCTCGACACCGACTGCGACACCATCGTGCCGGCGGACGAGACGGACGACGACGGCGACGGCCAGGCCGAGTGCGAAGGCGACTGCGACGACGCCGACATCAACAACTTCGACGGCAACGCCGAGGTCTGCGACGGCCAGGACAACGACTGCGACACCGTGATCCCCGCCGACGAGATCGACGGCGACGGCGACGGCCAGTCCGTCTGCGCGGGCGACTGCGACGACGCCGACATCAACAACTTCGACGGCAACGCCGAACTCTGCGATGGCGCTGACAACGACTGCGACACGCTGCTGGGCGGCGACGAGATCGACAGCGACACGGATGGCTCGCTGGACTGCGCCGACTGCGACGACGGCGACAGCGACAACTTCCCCGGCAACGTCGAGGTGTGCGACGGGTCGGACAACGACTGCGCGGGCGGCGCCGACTTCGTGACGCTCGACGACGACGGCGGCGGTGAGACCGACAGCGACACGGACGGCTCGCTGGACTGCGCCGACTGCGACGACAGCTCCGACGTCACCTACCCCGGGGCCGCGGAGACCTGCGACGGCGAGGACAACGACTGCGACGGCTCCGTCCCGGCGACCGAGATCGACGACGACACGGACGGCCAGGCCGAGTGCGAAGGCGACTGCGACGACACGGACATCAACAACTTCGACGGCAACACCGAGGTGTGCGACGGGGCGGACAACGACTGCGCCCCCACCGGCGACCTGTGCTGGTCATCGACCCAGGATTCGATCACCACCTTCATCGCCCCGCACTCCGTGGAGTTGACGGATTCGACCACCTGGTACTCGTACGGCTCGCCGGACAACGCCAGCTCGAACACGGGCTTCGAGGTCAGCAACGGCGTCGTCGAGATGCTGTACCTGAACCCCAACGGCGACGTGGATCTCGTGATCATCCTGGACGCGGCCAACGACTCGGGGGGCGGCAGCGCGACCGCCGAGTTCACCGGGCTGGTGGGCGCCTCGATGCTCCTCAAGGACGATCCCGGCGAGGGCACCACGTCGCTCGACGACGTCGGCGGCGACGGCACCGTCAGCTGGAACTGGGTCTCCTGCTGCACCGACGGAGGCATCATCGGGCCGCTGGAGGCGGACTTCTGCGTCACCGTCGACTTCACCAGCGCCACCGGCTTCACCGACGTCACGACCTACGACGGATCGACGCCCGTGGCGCTGGGGCCGGCCACGGACACGGTCACCTTCTGCGAGACCCTGGAGTAGCCTCCCCGGTCAGCTCCTCGACCGACAGCTGGGCCGCGGCCCAGAGGCTCCCGTTCGGGGTGAAGTGCAGCTTGTCCCGGTGGATCAAGGTCAGCGATCCGTCCGGCCCCGGCGCGGTCGCGGCGCAGCTGCCGTCGGGGCCGCACTGGCTGTCGAACATCGAGATGTAGGTGGCGCCCCGCGCCTCCACCCGCGGCCGAAGCAACCCGTTCATCCGGGTGGCGAACTCCTCGACGCTGGAGGGGGGCATGCGCAGGCTGCCCAGATCCGTGTCGCCGGCGACGCTCTGGAGCCTCACCACCAGGGGGCTGTAGCGCGACGCGATCACGGTCGCGGGGGCCGTCTGGAACGCCGCGGGGGGGCCGATGACGACCGCCCGGGTGCCCGCCGCGCGGACCGTGTCGACGAGCTCGTCGGCCCACTTCAGCAGCTCTTCCTCCTCCCACCGCGTGGCGATCAAGACCGCGTCGAGCTCCTCTCCGTGGGCGGGGAGCCAGCGGCCGACCACCTGCCGGTGGAGGTCGCGGCAGTTGCCCCTGCGGGTGCGGGCGAACCCCCGGCAGCTCGCCACGGAAGCGTGCAGGAAGTTCACCTCGTCCCCGTGGACGGCGCGGAGTCCGCGGATGAGGTGGGCCGCGGCGCTGTCCCCGAGCAGCAGCACGTTCTTTCGGCTGGGGTCGAGGGCCAGGCAGTGCTCCTCGTCGAAGAGCTCGAATCGGTGCTGCTTGCCGTAGGAGCCGCCCAGGTAGCAGGTGCCCAGGTCCCAGGTCTCCACGTCCTCGAGGGTGACCCGATCCCCCTGGTTGATCAACTGTTGGAAGCGGGCCGGGTACCGACCGGGGAGCCCGTCGAGGGTGGAGGCGCCTCCCGCCGCGACGCACAGCAGGGCGGTGAGGCCCGCCGTGCCCAGGGCGAAGCCCCGTGGACCCCACCGGCCCGGCTCGGTGGGCCGGTGGCGGAATCGCTGCTCGACGTGGCGGTGGAGGAGGTAGGCGGCGCCGAAGCTCGCCGCCAGCAGGAGGCCGCAGTCGAGCCAGCTCAGGGCGTCGTACTGCGCCTGCTTGTAGAAGACGATCAGCGGCCAGTGCACGAGGTACAGCGAGTACGACAGCTTGCCGATCCAGATGAACGCCCGGTTGTTCAGCAGCACCCCCAGCCGGGGCGTGCTGCCCGCCCAGATGGCCAGCGCCGTCCCGACGCACGGCACCAGGGCCCAGGCGCCGGGAAAGGCGGTGTCGTGGTCGAACGTCGCGATGCTCCAGACGATCGCGCCCAACCCCAGGGCCATCGCACCCTCCCGCACCACGGCCGGCCGTCGGTCCGAGACGGGCACCCAGACCATCAGCGCTCCGAGGGCGAACTCGAAGATCCGCGACGGCATGAAGAAGAAGGACATCGACGGGTCAACCGAGAGCGTGTGCTGACTCCAGATCAACGACGCGATGCCCAGCCCCGCGATGGCCACCGGAGTCACCCAGCGGCCGCCCCGCCGGGCGGTGAGCCAGAGGAGGGCCGGCCACAGCAGATAGAACTGCTCCTCCACGCTGAGGGACCACATGTGCAGGAGCGGTTTGAGGCCGGAGGCTTCGTCGAAGTACCCGCTGCTCAGCCAGAACTGGATGTTGGCCAGCGAGAAGGTCGCGAAGACGGCGGCGTCCGCGGTGCGTTCGAGGGCCGCCGGGGTCATCAACAGCAACGCCAGCAGCAGGGTCCCCCCGATGGCGGCGAGCAAGGCGGGGAACAGCCGACGGATCCGCCGACCGTAGAAGCGGGTGAAGCTGAACCGCTGGTCCGCCACGTCCCGCCGCACGATGCGGGTGATGAGGTAGCCGCTGATGACGAAGAAGACGTCGACCCCGACGAAGCCCCCCGCGAGCCCTTCCACATCGAGGTGGAACAGGAGGATCGGGAGGACCGCGACCGCGCGCAGTCCGTCGATCTCGGGTCGGTAGCCGAGGGCCGCCATCGCTAGCCGAGCTCCTTGACCAGGAACGCGACCCCCATCACGGCGATCATCGCCAGCACGACCCGCCGAAAGACCTCCTGGTCGATCGTGTCGTAGACCTTCGTGCCCGCCCACAGGCCCATCCACAGCGTCGGCAGCGCGGCCGCGATGTAGGGCACGTGCTCAGCCGTGAGCACGTCGCTGGCGATGTACAGCGGCATCTGCAGGGTCGAGATCGAGCAGAAGAACGCGGTCAGCGTCGCTTTGGTGGCGTCCTTGGTCCAGCCCTGGAGGGTCACGTAGATGACCGCCGGGGGACCGCCCGTATTGAAGGCACCGCCGAGGGCTCCGCCGGCGATGCCGATGATGAACCCCCAGGCGTGGCTGATCCCCTGAGCGCCTTCGCGGGGCCGCATGAGCGACTGGACCGCGTAGCCGATCAGGATGATCCCCAGCGTGATCTTCAGCACCGACGGGTCGAACCGCTTCAGCGCCAGCAGGCCCACGGGCACGCCGATGAAGGCGCCCGCGATCATCGGCCCGGCCCGCTCCCGGGTCACGTGGCTGCGCATCTGCACGAGGATGCTGAAGTTGACGACGAGGCAGACGACGGCGATGACCGCGACCGCGTCGGGCACGTCCATGACGAGCGGGATGAGCGCCATCGCGACCATGCCCGCGCCGAAGCCCGCCACCCCCTGGGTGAGGGCGCCGAAGAAGACCGCAGCGATGAGGACGGCGTAGACCACGCGGCAGTCTGACGGCTGAGATCGAGGTTCGCTACTGCTTGACCTTGCCTCGCGGTCGCCGGGCCGGTTCCGAGGCCTCACTCAGCGCGCCTCGGCCGGCCTCTTCCTTGATCGCGAGTCGACCGGCTGCGTCCCCTTCGGGCGCCAGCGCCAGGCCGCCGCCGAACCCCGGGCCCAGGAGCGCAGCCGCCTCGCTGCGCAGATCCTCGGGCAGATCGCCGGACCGTAACAGGGCCCGGATCAGCTCGTGTCCGGCCGTGCCCTGCGTTTTGGCGGCCAGGTACCGCATGCCGGCGTCGGCGTCGTGGGCGGCCCGTTCCACGGCGGTGCGGGTCGCTTCGCTGTTGGGCAGCTCGCGGATCAGGGCCTGCAGGCAGGTGCGTCGGAACCGGGCGTCGCGGTCGTTGGAGGCATGGTTCAGCAGCGCTTCGCCGTTACGCCCGGGGTGATCGGACAGCGCCTTGGCCAACTCCAGGAGCGCCCGCGTGGTCGCGATCAGCTTGCCCGGGTCCTTCACCCGCCCGCCGGTGGTCCAGACGATCTCGCCGTCCTTGACCTCGGCCCCGCCGGAGCCGATCGCCTGCCACATCGCGGCCCGGGCGCGGCCCCCCATGCGGCTGAGCACATCCAGTTCGCGGCGCCCGTCCAGCAGAAACGCCTCGTCGAAGACGTCGATGCCGACCTCGACGTCGGAGCCGGTGAACATCTTCTTGAAGCCGCTGAACATGCCCTCCTTCTTGAAGCGGAGCGACCGCGGCAGGTCGGTGCCGACGACGATGCGGGTGTAGACCTGTTGGCTGTTGCCGGAGCTGACGGTGTAGGAGTCGACCTTCACGTGGAAGGCGTCGTGCATGCCGTAGGCGCTGGCCGACTTGGTGAAGCTGCCCGGGTCGTACTGGAGCTTCAGGCCGTCGGCGACGGCGAGCATCGTCGCCTTCCACTTGCCTCGGGTCAGGAGGGTGATGCCGACCACCAGGGCGGCGACGGCCGCCACCATCCCGATGGTGGCGAACGTGACGAGCGCTTCGACCATGACCTGACTCTACGTCACCGTTCGCAGCAGGCCGGTCCGCAGACTTCGGGGAGGCGGACGTCCGAGGCCAGGGCGGCGCGCGCCAGCTCCCCCAGCGGCGGCGGGCGGACGACCTCGATGTCGGCGATGGTAGCCGCTTCGACACCCAGGTCCCACTCGATCTCGAGGTTGTTGGTGGGGAAGCCGAGGGGCACGACCACGTCGCCGTCCTCGATCACCTCGTTGACGTCGGGGCCGAGCCACGGCTGGCGTGGGTTCCCGCTGCGGGACTGCCACGCCAGGGTCCACGTGCGCTCGGCGCCGACCTGGGCGCAGGCCGCTCGGATCCGGGCTTCGTAGGGGCTGCAGTCGGCCATCGACGCCGGCAGCGAGTGGGCGGTGAACACCACCCTGCGATCGTCCTTGGGGAGGACCGCGCGCCAGACTTCGACGAAGCCCGGCCACGCCCCGATGAGGGGGAGCCGTCGAGTGGGGATCTCCGCCTTCCGCACGGCCTTGGCGTAGCGCCGGCAGCTGGCGTCCGAGCCGAAGGACGACAGCACGATCACGTCGGCCGAAGTGATCCCGTCCGCCGCCATGGAGTCGAACGCCTCACTGATGCGGGGGGCGCTGTAGAGGTTCCCCAGGTAGGTCCGCTCATCGAGCTCACCGGCGAGCTCGCGGCAGGCTCGAGGCAGGGGGGAGACCCCGCCGAAGTGGTCGTAGTGCTTGCCCACGGCGGCGAGGCGGGCGTCGGGGATGTTCCTTCCCTGGGTCACCGAGCGGAGGAAGGGGAGCACCTGGTCGGGGCCCTCGGGGCCTCCGAAGCTGACGATGAGGACTGCTTTCACGCCGACTCAGCGACGTCCTTGACGTACATCAGGAACTTCTTGAGGGAGGACTCCGTGAGCTCCTCCTCGAGCCACTCGGGGACCTTCTTGCCGGTCTCGATGCGGGCCTTGTAGAGGAACAGGACCTTGCCGGGCGTGGACGCCGGCCACAGCGAGTAGCTGCCCACGGTCGCCTTGATGTCGTTGCCCATGCCGGGGTCCAGCTGCCAGGTCATCCAGCCGTCGGGCTGGTTCACGGTGCGGTGGGAGTGGAACCGGATCTCGCTGAAGCCGACCTTGAGCATGAACGCCATGCGCAGGTCGCGGAGGCCGTCGGAGCCGGTCTCGTCCTTGTAGGTCTTGCACTCCTTGGTGGCGCCGCTGCTGGCGATGATGTGGCCCTCGTCCAGCACGATGTGCCAGATCTCGGCGGCGTCGGCTTCGATCTCCATGAGGCCGGTGACCATCGCGGTGCCGTTCTCCGTGTCCTCGGACAGGAGCACGAGCTTGCCGGCCTCGACCTTGGTCTGCTGCTTCTCCGTCAGGGTCGGCAGGGTCGGCTTCGCGGCGGAGGCGAGCGAGGGGAGCAGCAAGGACGCTGCGAGCAAAAGCCACGTGATGCGCATGCCCGCTGAGTAGCACACCTAGGGCGTCCACTCCACGGGATCATTGCCCTGGCGGACGTCGTACATCGCCCCGGTGGCGACGGTGAAGGTCTGCTCGGAGCGGGCCGCATCGGGCCAGTGGATGGTGACCTCCACCTCCTCGTCCGAGCCGACGCCGAAGTGCACCACGGTGTCGTCCTGGGTGCCGACGATGCCGTGGCCTCCGTCGACCTGGCGGGTGAGGGTCTCCTCGCAGCGCTGCACCGTCACGCGGGCGCCGATGGCGGCGCGGTTGGTCGAGCCGGTGCCTTCGAGGCGGAGCGACACGTACTGGTTGCGGCCGTCGGCGAGGTTCTCGAACACCTTGACGATCGGCTGGTCGTAGCAGTCGTCGGAGTAGCTGCCACCGCAGCGCATGCGCGTGTGGCCGAGCACCAGGTCGAGGTCGCCGTCGCGGTCCAGGTCGACGGGCGCGGCGCCGGCGGAGCGCCAGTGGTCGATGCCGTCCTCGAGGTCGACCCGCTCGAAGGTGCCGTCCTCCAACTGGTGGAAGAGCCAACCGCGCGTCTCGGGGTAGTCGCTGGAGGACAGGTAGATGTCCTGCCGCCCGTCGTTGTCGAAGTCGAGGATGGCGTTGTTCATGTCGCCGTCGTCCCAGCGCGTGCCCTCGCGGTCCTTGACCAGGCCGATGTCCTCGCGGTCGGGGCGCTCGAAGCGGACGTCGGACTCGCCGGTGTTGTAGGCGAGCTCCGCGGGGTCGGAGTTGGGGCCGACGTCCCAGTGCACGATCTCCCCGGTGAACAGGTCGAGGAAGCCGTCGTTGTTCAGGTCGGCGCAGGTGGTGGAGGCGCTGTTGCCGCCCAGGCGCCAGGGTTCGCGGTCGCTACTGTGGGTCCAGCGGTACTGGCCTCCGAGGCCCGCGAAGAGCTGCTGGCAGGTGCTGTAGCTCTCCGGCGTGGGGGCCAGGTCGCAGTCCTCGGCGCCGGGGTTGTCCTCGCAGTAGCACTGGGCGTTGATGTTGGTCCACCACTCGTCCCGGTGGTCGAACGCGTAGCCCGCGTCCACCGAATGGTTGCGGAACTCGACCCCTTCTTCGCCGCCCTCGCGGGCCTGGAAGAGGTGGTTGGGGGCGCGGCCGTAGGAGGCCGCGAGCAACTCCTGGAGGCCGTCGTTGTTGAGGTCGCAGGCGGCCGCGGACCAGCCCCAGCTGTGCCCTTCGGCGTTGTTGAGCCGGTCGATGTTGTCCCAGCGGCGGGTCTCCAGCCCCATCTCGATCGTGGACTCGACGAAGCTGCCGTCGCCGAAGCCGAGGAATAGCCGGTCCTGGAGGGGGAAGCTGTCACCGCCGCGCTTGTTGTTGGCGACGAAGACGTCGAGGTTCCCGTCTAGGTCGACGTCGGCGAAGGTGGCGCCGACGGGGATGGAGAGCACGGAGGCCCACTCGAGGTTGTCCGCGGCGAGGGTGAAGGTGCCGTCGCCGTTGTTCAGCATCAACTCGGAGGTCTCGACCCCCTCGGCACCGATGTCGTCGCGGTTGCTGCCGGTCCAGACGTCGAGGTCGCCGTCGTTGTCGGCGTCGCCGGACATCAGGAGCTCGCCGTGGCGGCTCCCCGAGACGCCGTCGACCCGCCCCGTGAACAGGCCGGAGGACTCCGACACATCCTCGAAGCCGCCGGCGCCGTCGTTGCGGAGCACGAACCGGTTCTGGGTCTCGACGTAGTCGTCGGGGCCGCCGCCGTTGCGGGTGAGCAGGTCGGGCCAGCCGTCCCCCTCCAGGTCGGTCACCGACACGCGCACGCCGAGCACGCCGTCCAGCCCCCACTCGTCGGTGGCGTCGCGGAACGCCAGCTCGCCGGAGGTCCACGGCACCGCCTCGGCGACGCACGGTTCCTCCTCGGGCACGGGGCAGGCGGCGAGCAGGGGCACCAGGGCGAAGAGGAGGGAGCGAGCGGACATGAACGGCACCTTACCGCTGTCCGCGGACGTCCGGAGGGCGTCCGTCAGCCCGGTCTGATCGACGACGTACAGCGTTTCCGAAACCTGGCACGGGGGGTGCAGTGCTCCTGATGCAAGAACGGGAGGCACACCATGAGCAAGTACGAAGCCATGATCGGGGGAGCAGTTTTCGGAATCATCTTCGGGCTCGCCTTGGCGCTGGTTCAGAACGAGCCGGCTCAGGCGTACGGCGACGAAATGCCGGTGCTCGCGCCGTGGACCGTCGGGGACGCCGACGCTTGCAACATGGCGTGGTCGATCCGCGGCGACGCCAACGACGGCCTCAGCCAGGCCTGGTGGCGCTACGTCGACGCCCGCTGCAACGGCTGATCACTCCGGGTCGACGATGTCGACCTGCGCGAGCCGCCACGAGTTGACCCCGTGGTTGTGCACGTGAAACCAGGCCGGGGACTCGGCGGGGACCGCACCCGCCCCATCGGGCCAGGCCAGCACCGGACTCCAGATCTCCTCGGAGCCGGGAATCTCAGGGCGCTCCTCAAAGATCACGACGTCGCCGATTTGGACCACGAAGTGGCCGTCGGTGGGCTCTTCGGCGAACAGGTCGAGGTGCCAGCCAAGCAGCTCGATCGTGGCGCCGGGGCCGACGTCCAGAAGCGTTGGTTGGGTGAAGGTCCCGTACTCGCACTCGTCGGTCTCGAGCTCGAAGATCCCGGGGAGCTCTTCGCCCCAGCCGCCGGGGTTGCAGTCGACGGCGTCGGGGCGATCGGTGAACGGATCGTCGTCCGCGGAGACTTCGGTCCACGCGCCGGGATCGATGAGCGGGCCGGGCTCGTAGGAGACGCAGCCTGCGAGCAGCGCGAACCCGACCGGAATCAGCGCGCTACGGAGCAAGTCCGGGGCACTCCGTGAAGTCGTCCGAGCAGGTGCCGGCGCGCAGGACGGGGTCCACGCAGGCCGCCGCGGCGGTCCACTCGTCCTCGCAGTGGTCCACCATCGTGTCGAGGAAGCCAACCCCCGCGGGGCGGTCCTGGTAGCACTGGTTGAACGCGAGCAGCGGGCCGCCGCATTCGGACTGCACGCAGCTGCTGAACAGGATGCTCTCCAGGCCGCAGCTGAGGCAGGGGTAGCCGATCGAGCCCATGCACTCGACCGCGCAGGTCGGGTCGTCGGGGTCGCAACCTTCCAGGCAGCCGGGGAAGCCGCCGCACATCCCCCCGGAGCCATCGCCGGCGTACGGCGTCTCGAGGATCAGGAAGTTGAGGCACATCTCGTCGAAGGTGCCGTCGCCCCAGGTCACGTTGCGGGGGTCGATCTGCTCGCCGTCGACGACGGGCTGGTTGGCCGCGGAGTTGTCGTAGACGCAGGTGATCTCGACCGAGTCGTGCAGGTCGAGCGTGGGCTGGAGCTCCTCTTTGTAGAAGTAGGAGCGCTGCCAGTTGAAGTCCCAGTCGTTGACCCGGGTCACGCAGTCGCTGCTTCCGTCGGTGCGGAGGATGCGGGTGTGCATCTCGCGACCGAGCAGGTGCATGTGCGGCGAGGTGCCGACGACGGTGCTGTCGACGGGGATGCGCTGGGTCCGGGTCTGCACGCTCTCGGCGTCGCCGGCTTCGATGTAGAGGCCACCGTGCGCGACGGGGAACAGCGTCGTCAGCTTGTCCGGCTCCTCGCCCGCGGGGAGGGTCCAGAGGTGGAGCTCGGAGCGGTCGGGCGCGCCGCCGCTGTCGAGCACCGCCTCGACGGTGTTGTAGTGGACCTGCATCACCAGCTTGCTGCCGGCCCGGATGCGCAGGGCGCTGTCGCCGCCGAGGGAGACCTGGGAGGGGCCGGGGGCCCAGCCGCCGACCACGAGGCCGGAGTCGAGGCCCGAGTCGCCGAAGCAGGTGTAGCCGGGGCCGTCCTCGTTGGCCTCGAGCG
>JAAESI010000094.1 GCA_024229515.1 Pseudomonadota bacterium
GGCGGCGGCGGCGGGACCGGCGTGATCGGCGGTTGGACCAACGGCCAGCGCTCGAACTTCGTCATCTTCGAATCGCTGGGCTACGCCATCGCTGGGTGCATCCAGGCTCGGCACACCGACAACGTCGTCTATATCGGGATGTGCTCAATCGACCTGACGACCGGCAAGGCGACTTTCATAGACGTCCCCACCCACTTCACCAACTTCCCGGCTGCGCTCTTCGAGGCGCCCCCGTTCAACGGCGAGCAGTTCAACCTGGGCGTCCCGCAGTTCGTCCTCGACGACGACTCCGTGCCGGCCGCACCGAAGGGCCAGATGTTCCTCTTCCAGAGCGACTACCTCGGCGATTCGGTCCCGCCATACCTGGATGTCCCCAGCCACGTCTACGTCAAGGTGCTCGATTGGAACCCGCTGGGGGTCGCTCCGGCGGAGGGGACGCCGAACAGGGTGCACCTGCGCGAGACCCTGATGAGCGTCATCCACTACATCTCGTTCCAGGCCTTCGGCACGAACCTCAACAGCACGGGCGCCGCGGACGACGGCGGGAGCCCCTCCGCCCGGCGCATCAAGCCCATGTACCACCAGCCGACGCGGACGATCATCACGTACAACGACATGAAATGGGGCATCTACGACAACCAGCGCGGGATTGTGCGGCACTCGATCACGCCGGAGCTCTACCAGCTCGAGCCGCCGACGGCGCAGACGGAGGTGGAGACCAACAAGACCAGCGTCTTCAAGGCGCGCGCGATGGGCGACCTCGGCGAGGGCGTCGCAGGCATCACCGGGACGTGGTCTCTGGCCCGGCGCTCGACCATCGACGAGGCCCTGGACACCTCGGGGGCGCCGGCCTTCAACGTGGTGGCCCACCCGCCGATCGATCCCGACATCCTGGAGGTCAAGCTCAACGGGACACCGCTCGTCGACGGCGTCGATTACACGGTCGTCTTCTCCACGGGCACCATCACCTGGATTGGGCCGCAGTCGCCTCCGGCCGCCTCGGGCTACACCGCGAGTTACCGGCACTCGACCGTCTCGGCGCAGCCGCCGCACGGGACCCTCCTCCAGGAGACCACGGAGACCGACACGGAGGGCTTCTGCGAGAGCCGCGTGCAGTATCCCGACGATGACGAGCTCGCCGGCGACCGGGACCGCATCACGGTCTCGATCACGGACGACTGATGCCGGGCGACCCCAGCGGCGCGATCAGCTTCCACGGCTCCGGGGGCTCCGGGAACTTCGACCCGGACCTCTTCCTCGGAGGCCAGCGGACGAACGCCCTCATCCGGCACGCCCAGGTCACGGTCGCCGTCGCCGCCGGCGCAGGAGACACGCGGCTGTTCCTCTCGTCGGTGATCTCGACCTGGGAGGACGCCGTCCTCTACGTCCGGTGGGGCAACGCCGGCACCTGGTCGACGCGCGTCACCGACTTCTCGACCGGCTCGAGCTGGATCGACCTCCTCGACCCGCTCCCGACGTCGATGGCCATCGGCGATCAGGTCTGGAGTTATCTCAACACCTACATGAACCCCTATAAGGACACCACGCCGCTCGAGAGCGCGCTGGGCATCGATGTGTATTCGGGTTGCTACGTCGTCTACAACAATGCGTATGGGACCCTCAGCGACTTCCGGCTCTGGATCGAGGACCTCGACCCGGGCCCGGTGACGCACCAGATCGCGGCGACGAACTGGATGAACCAGAACCTCGTGACGATCCCGAACGAGACGACGCCCCCCGATCTCACCGGCTTCCTCTCCGGCGGCGGTGCCGGCCGATTCATCGACGCTGGGACCTACGTGGGTGGCTCGCCCCAGGTCTCCTTCAGCGCCGGGTCCATCGGCTTCTGGATCCGCCGCCTGGGACCGGCTAACGCGGTCCGGCGACGCGGCCACATGGTCGCCATCGTCGGCGAGGATCCTGTCGCCGGCTACTCCTCGAAGCTCCTCCTCGATTGGAACACCGATGGGTTCACGCCGGTGCTCGAGCTCACGCACGCGCCCTCGGTCTACCTCCGGGGCGGCGCGCGCTTCAAGGCGACGGTCCGCGGCCAGGAGACCGGGCTCCTGGTGCCCAACGTCCCGGTGGGCTTCTCCCAGACGGCCGGACCGGGGACGCTCCAGCAGCCGGCGCCGCCGGGCGAGACGGATGAGAACGGGGAGGTGTCCGCGAGCTATGCGGCGCCCACGAACATCGGCGAGATCGGCAACACCGTCACGGTGGAGGCTCAAGTATGACGACCATCCCCGGCTCGCGGCTCTACGAGATCTTCCAGGGGACGCCCACGACGGTCGACGAAGTCGTCACGATCCTGGGCTATGGGCCGACCGGCGACGCGACCGCGCGCCGGCGCCTGGTCCACCCGGATGCCGTCAACTTCCCGCCGATCCTCTACTGGAAGATGCCGGATCGGACCTTCAACATGGACAACGAGGCGCTCCGTGCGCCCATCGCGTCGGTGCTCCGAGCGCTCCAGGGCTCGCAGGTCGTCCGCTTCGAGGAGGTCGTCGCGGACGTCATCATCACCGAGGTCTGGAACGGGGGGGACACGGAGTTCTCGATGCCGGCGTTCCAATTCCGGCAGCTCTACGAGTACCTCATCAATCCTCCCGAGTGGGTCCCGGCCGCCCCGATCTACATCCAGTGGAGCCCGCAGGACAAGAACGCGAAGACGTGGAACGTCGAGCTCGTGCGCATGGCCGTGGGGAGCGGGGAGGCCACGGCGATGTTCGACGTCACCGAGTTCTTCCCGCCCGGCCAGGGCGCGGCGCAGGGCGATCCGCTGGCATTTCTCGACGACGCCTTCGCCAACGAGGGCTCTGGGCTCATCGACCGCACGGTGACCCTCGTCATGAAGTTGGTCTCGGAGGTCTAGTGCCTCGTTCGCTCAGCTTTTCCCTCGACCAACGGATGCTGCACCCGACGCGGCGGCCGGCGTGGAAGGTCTACCTCTATGACGTCCGCTCGACCGACGACACCATCAGCGACATCGTCCGCGATCTCACCCTGGAGACGCTCACGGGCCCCCTCGACATCACGGAGAACGTCCAGTCCGTCGAGATCCAGGAGGTGGCTGGCGACTTCGTCGGCTCCGGCGTGGCGAGCTCGCGCGCGACCCTCACCATCATCGACAACACGCCGGGCTCGGCCGTCTCGCAATGGGACCCGCAGTTCTCGGCCGACGACCCCACGGCACCGGCCCGCTTCGTCCGTCGGGGCAACGTCATCAGGATCGTCGAGGGCGACGCCGACGTGGCCGAGGCCGATTGGCCGCTCACCTTCACCGGCATCCTGGTCGGCCAGGCCGGCGTCGACCGTGGCCGCGCGGCCGATCCGGTGGGCCGCTCGCTGATCTCCATCGCGGCCGTCGACCGCTCGGCGGAATACGTCAATCAGGTGCGCTCGAGCGAGGAGTTCGCCCGGGGCGCTGCCTACCTGACGATGGGCACCGAGGTCGCCACGGCCGTCATGGGGCTCGATTCCGACGAAGTCCTCTTCTCCGGCTGGGGCTCGCAGACCACCGGGCTCCTGATCCAATTCGTCGAGCAGAGCCCGCTCGTCAGCATCGCGCAGGTCATGTTCGTCGACGGCTTCCTGCCGCGCTTCAACGGGGAGGGGAAGCTCACCCAGAGCGCCGGCGAGATCTCGCAGAGCCCGGCCCGCATCTACACCGACCTGCGCACCATCCGGCACATCGCCCGGCCGTATTCGGAGCTCAACCCCGTGAACTCCGTCGAGGTAGTCGGCCTCGAGGGCCAGAAGACCAAGGTCGTCCAGCAGCGCCAGCCGCTCGCTGACGTCGACGTCACGACCGGCTTCTTCACCAACGGCGAAGAGATCCGCGTGTACTGGAGCGACGACCGCACGCAGCTCGCGGAGAACATCAAGATGGACGTCCAGAAGAGCGTCAACGGCGGGCTCTCCTCGCTCGGCGGCGGCGAGGATTGGACGCTCATCCTCGCGGAGAACCAGACGACGATCTCGGTGGGGGCCCAGATCGAGCTCGACACGGGCTATGCGCCTTACATCATCGTGTTCCTATCGGCGGTGTACGTCGTCCTGGCGGCGATTCCCGACACCGTCGTCACGGCCGTCTTCGGGGGCGTCACCATCCCGGTCGGCCGGATCATCCAGGCGATTGCGATGGCAGCGGTCGTCTTCATGATGAGCAAAATCGGAAGGGGCCAGTACCAATTCATCGGCGACCCGGTCGAGTGGGTCTACAAGGAGCTGCGGGCCATCGCGGAGCTCGAGGGCCTGACGTCCGAGGAGCTCAACCGCGTCACCATCGAGAACCACCTCGTGCAGGAGCAGGACGATGGGGACGCCATCGCGCGCGTGGTGCTCTTCCGCCAGCAGGCCAAGGGGAACCCGCGGAGCATCACGGCCCTCCACGACCTGCGGCTCGAGCCCGACGACGTCTGGGAGAACCCGGACGGCCGCCGCTTCCTCATCGAGACCATCACGCGGGTCCTGTTGCGCGGAGCCGAGGAGATCCTCGCGAGCTACAGCACGTTCGAAGTGACGCCGGGGCTCGAGCCGTGAGCCCGCGACAGTCACCGTGGGGGAAGACGACCACCGGGTTGAAGCGGCTCATGCGCCGCGAGATCGGCGCACGGAGTGAGCACATCACTGGCACGGTGCTGTCGGTGCGGCGCCTCGAGGATCTCGACGGCTTGAGCTCGGCCACCTGGGTCGTCGACGTCGACGTGGGCGCCGGCGAAGTACTCCGCAGCGTCAGCGTCAAGGCGGGCGCTGGCGGCGAGCGGTTCTATGCCGGCCTCGGCATGACGGTGAAGCTGGCCCGGAACACCCAGGGGCGCTTCGACGCCATCGGGCCCGGCGACCGGGTCAACTCCATCGCGAAGGTGAAGACCTACCAGCTCGGCGTGTCGGCCCCCACGGCGACGGCGAACCAGGGGCTCTCTGGCGAGCGGGTGCCCTTCGAGTTCTACGAGGGCCCGACGCCGCCCACGCCCGGGACGTCGTACTGGGCCGACGGCGACCCGCTCCACAGCTTCCCGCTGATCCGCATCGTCGACGGCGACGGGGTGCCGGTCTGATGGCCGACCGGGTCGACATCCGAAAGGCGGGAAGCTACGAGGCGTTCACGCCGGGCACGTGGTTCAAGCAGGCGCGCGTGGCGCCGATGGTCTGCTGCGGGTTCTGCGGGACGCGGGCGACGCTCGCCGCACACACAATCGCCGCTGACGGGACGGTCGAGCCGAGCATCGTCTGTCCGACCGACTGCGGCTGGCACGTCTTCGCCCGGCTCGTGGGCTGGGAGGAGTAGGAGGACCCGATGGCCACCAAGATCCCGATTGGAACCTCGGCCTATTTCACGGACTTCGACGGCGGCCAGGGGGGCGGAGCGTCGAACTACTTCACGTATGCGGCCGACCTCGACACCAACTTCCTGCTCCAGCGCACGACGATCAACCAGATGATCGACGAAATCTCGGCCGTCTCCGGCCCGAACGCCACCATCGCCGTCGACACGGTCCGGTGGGACGACGACCAGAACCCCATCGACCCGGCCGAGCCGATGTATGGGGTCCTCGGGCCGGCTTCCTACGAGGTCTCGGTGGTCACGGGGACGCTCACGATTCGCAAGGGCCAGGTCCTCATCAATCTCGAGAAGCAGACGCTGATTTCCGACATCACGGGAATCACGAGCTCCGGCGGCGCCGGCACGCGGTACGTCGCCCTCGACTACAACGGCCAGCCCTTCATCGAGACGCTCCCGAACCAGCGGGCCGTCGATCTCGCCACCGTGACCTGGGACGGCGCGCAATTCACAGCCGGCACCGTGGTCCACCTGGTCGCGGTCCTGATCGACGGCGATTCCTGGGCCGAGTGCCAGGATCGGGCCGTCACGCCGAACACGCCGACCTTCGCCGCCCACACCTTCCGCCGGGTGGCCGCACGCATCCGGGCGCTCGAGCTCTTCCTCGCCGGCCAGGACGAGGGCGACGAGGGCGAGCCCATCGACGGGCCGATGGTCTTCCTGCCGGGAACCGTCGGGGCGCCGTCGCTCGTCTTCGGAGACGGCGGTGCCACCATCGATTCGGCCACCGGGTGGTACCGGCCGGGCGCGAACCGCTGGGGGTACTCCGGGAGCGGCGTCCTCAAGTTCGACATCCAGACGAACGGCATCGTCTTCTCGCTCCTCGGGACGCTGGGGGCGCCGGCGATTCGGACTACAGGCGCTGGGTTCTATTGGCCGGTGACAAACGAGATCGGCTGCGCGGTCCTGGGCGATCTCGTCTGGCGGGCGAAGAACGACACCAGCAAGCCGCAGTTCCTCGTCGGGGATGACGGCGACGTAACCGATCCTGGTCTGGCCTGGAGCGACGAGGAGAACACCGGATTCTACCGGCCGGCCGCGGCGCAGCTTGCGCTGGCACTCGGCGGCGTCCAGAAGGTCCTCTGGGACACCAACGGCATCAAGCTCCCGGACGGCGCCGAGGCAACCCCGGCCGTCAGCTTCCTCGGCGACACCAACAGCGGCATGTACCGGAAGGGCGCGGACGATCTCGGAATCTCGACGGCGGGCAACGAGGCGGTCGAGATCACGGATCTCGGGCAGGTCAACTTCCCGCTCCAAGGCGCTGCGCTCGGAAGCCGGTCGGTGCCACAGACCGGAATCGTTACGGCGACGCCGACTCTGATCAGCTTCGACACCGAAGATCTTGACCGAACCGGCTGGATCACCGTTCCGTCGACGACGTTCACGTGCCCGACAGGCTTCGGCGGCATCTACCTCCTCAGCGCCTACGTCGAATGGAACGAGACCGGCGCCGGCTCGAATACCGGGGATCGGAGAACGAGCATTCTGAGAAACTCGAGCGAGGTCGTCGCGCTCCGGGAGGATTCGGCGAAGTTCGGCTCGACGAAACAGCCCGTGACGACGGCGATCATTATCGCCGACGGCGACACCGTCGAGCTCGAGGTTTACCACGATTCCGGGTCCAACCGGGCCGTCGATGTCGCGAGGATGGGCATGGTCCGAATCAACTAGGGTCGCGTGGGGACGCGACAGCTAAGCTAGAATCGGGCCGCCGCCCCCCCCACGGCGCCCCCAGACCGAAGGGAGCAACCATGAAGAGCGCGGGGCGAGTCGTCGACAACGGAGATGGCACTCAGCACGTGGACCTCAGCAATCTACTGACCACGCTCATCGTGGCGGCGATCCTTGCGGGCGGTACGGCCCTGGTCACGGTGGGCGTCCTCGTCTTCCGGGCGGAGGCCGCCGAGGGCGACATCGAGGCGATCGAGGAGGACGTCTCGCGGCAGGGCCGGAATCAGATCCTCCTCGACGCGCAACAGCGCCGGATCGGCCAGGACTCCGAACACGCGAACCTCAAGCTCGACGCGCTCCTCGAGGCGATGGAGGTCACGAAGCGCATTCCGCACCCACCCCTGCCGGCTTCAGAGCTCGAGAAGCCGAAGCCGAGCGAATGACGTGCCGGCATCCACCAAAGTCCTCAAGGTCGAGTTTCGCGGGCCCGCCGACGAGCTCCTCGCCGACTGCGAGGCCGCCAACAAGCCGATGGTGGCGTTCTTCACCATCCGGCACCCCCGACGCCAGGCCGAGCTCTGGCGCCAGAGTCGGAGCCGTCTCGAGGTCGAGCAGGGCATCGCCTGGCTCCGCGGCGCCGGCGCGGAGTGGTGCGCCGGCATGATCGAGCGGGTCGGCCCGCAGTTCGGGCGCTGGGCCACCAACGCAGCGCCGGGGAACTCCTGGCACCAATGGGCCCTGGCCCTCGATTCCTACGCGCTGGTGGACGGCCGGATCTCCTGGGACACCGTGCCCGGGCAGGTCGGCGGCCCTGGCGACGCCTTCTACCGCTTCTATGCCGAACGCGCGGAGGCACTCGGCCTGACGCCGATGGGCCCGGCCATCGGGGATTGGGTCCACGTCCAAGGCCGGCCGGAGAGCGCCCCCTCGCGGGTGATGTCCTGGCCCGAGATCGACGCCGAGATGCGGCGCCGGTTCGGGTCGTAGCTCGGGGGTCCCCCAACATGACGCAACCGAACCCGGCGCCTGTCCCGCCCACCAGAGACCCGGTGGGCCACGGACGGGCGGCCACCGAAGGAGGGCTGCTGACGGCCCTCGCCACGATTCTCGTCTGGATGCTCAGCCTGCTGCCGGTGGAGGTCCCACCGGCGGTCGCGGGCGCCTTCTCCGGCCTCGTCGTCGCCATCGGGACGCTCGCCTTCTCCGAGTGGCGGAACAACCAATACAACACCCGGATCCTGGGTAGCGGAGGGCTCGTTCTGGTCCTGCCTCTGCTGCTCGTCGTCGGCTGCGTGACCTGGGCCGGCGACCGCTACCAGGCCCTGGCCGGGCCGGAGATCATCGCGCTCCTCGACGCGACTGATGCGGAGCCGCTCGACCCGGCACGGTGCGCGGCCCACAAGGACGCGGCCAAGGCGCTGCGAGACGAGGAGGCCGGGACGGCGAAGAGCCTGAACGCCCCCTTCTTCGCGGGCCAGCACATCGGCGAGCTCGCCGGCCGGCATGACCGGATGGGCTCTTACTGCTACGAGATGGCTGACCGGGACCGGGCCCGCGGGGTCTTGCCGGCGCTCCGCGGGGAGCTCCGCACCGACTGGGTCACGGCCTGGCGCGACGGCCGCGCCCTCCAGGGCGGCCCAGAAGGGGAGGAGTAGCCGATGCCGTTGGAACTACCGGCTGGGATTCTGACTGAGGAGCGGTTCGACGGGCTCAAGCACGTCTCCAAGGCCGCGTTGCTCCACATGGTGGAGAAGGGCGAGGTGCCGGCGTTCATCGGGAAGTCGATGACGGCCGAGCAGGCGGTGGAGTACCTGAAGGCCTGGCTCGACCGAAACAAGCTCACGCTCGCCGAGGGCGGGTTTGACTTCCTCGCGGCGCTCGCCCGGAAGATCGCCGTGGGCGAGGAGGAAGAGCCCATCGAGGAGTTCGAGGCCGCCCTGGCCTCTCTCACCGATGAGCAAATCGTGGCCCTCAACAAGCTCGAGGCGAAAGCCGTGACGGCCTTGAAGAAGGACGTCATCGACCGGCGCAGGGAGCTCCTCGCCGACATCCTCGCAACCGGGAAGGAGCTGCTCCGGGGCGCGATCGCCACGGGCCTCCACGCCCTGATGGATGAGATCCGGGCCGGCGGGCTCCCGTTCGGCGGCGGCCCCGGGCCGAATGGCGGTGGGGACGGAGGCGGCGTACCGTAGCCGCTGGGACGTCCCTGCGTCTCGCTGAGTCTGATCGGTTGGCGGCCGCCTTCTTCGGGAGCGCGGCCGCCTTCTTATCCGGGCCCCGACAAGCCCCGGAAACCTTGACGAACTTACGCGCAACCACCGGGCCAGCGCGCGCGTGCGCGCGGGAGGCCGGTGCACCTTCCACGACTGTCCGAAGACTGACGACTGCTCGAGCGGGACGCGCGGAGCTCGCGCGAGGCCGTTTAACCCTTAGGAACCTTCCGGGACTTACGGAAGCTGTCGGAAGGGTGAAAGGTGCGACGGCGGGACGGCGGGAGCTCGCGCGAGGCGGTCGAGACCTGAGAAGACTGACAGAGGCTGTCGCCGGGTCCTCGCCGCTCGAGAGCGCCGCTGGAGGCTGTCCAGTCTCGTGGCGCGCGCTCCGCGGTCGAGAGCAAGACTGTCACGACTGCCCGGCGCCGCTCGTACTGTCCCGGGACTGTCGCCGGGCGCCCGCACGCTCTCCGCGCTCGTGGGCGCCGCTCGAGGCTGTCCAGTCTCGGATTCGGCGATGGCGCGCGCTCCGCGCCCGAGGTCGAGGCTGTCCACGCTGACAGCGTGCTGTCCGGCCCGGGGGCCGGCCCCCCCCTGGGCCGGGGGGCCACGCAAGTTTAATAACGGTGGCCTAGCCGGTCGGGGTTCGGCCCAATTTAGCCCACTGGCCCAGGTACCCGGGGGGGAAATAAGTCGGTGCGAGACCGCAACAACCCCACCGAACCGCTCTGTTACTAATTCACAAGCCCCCGAAAACGCGGGCCTTTCTCGAGCCGCTCCCGTTGGTTCGAAAAAGGGGGCCCCCCTTTGTGGATCCCGGGCTACGCCGGCCCAATTCTTCCCATTTTGGTGGGCGACGTCGGCGGGCCGGCCTGGTAAAACCGCCGGGATTTCCCTGTTCTAGCCGGTTTTCCCTGGGGGCCGGGGGGGGCCGCCCGCGGGCGGTTCCAAGTCCCGTTAGGTGGCTAGGAATCAAGCCCAGCTATACGGCTATACGACTGTGCGCCCGCGTGTCCGTGCGCGCCTGTGCGGGCGTGCCTGCGTGCGCGCGCGCGTGGGCCGTTTGGGGAGGACGCCCAGGACCCGGCGCCGGAGATCGGCCCGGAGAGGCGATCCTCGAGAGCCGGGGTGATACCGCTACGGCCCGAAGGCGACACCTTCCACGCTGAGCTCGAGGCGCGCGAGCTGGTCGGGCGGCCGGGCGCGCACCGGGAGCAGCGCGGACGGGCCAGAGAGCTCGAGCGCGGGCGCGGCAGGGGGCACGAAGAACAGGAACGCCGCGTTCTCCGATTCGGCCGCCTCGCCGGTGCATCCGGGGCCGGCGAAGGCGTAGCCGCGGAGCTCGCCACGGCTGCCAGTCGCGACTACAGCCACGAGCACGTCGACAGTCTCGCCGGGCCCGCACGGGACGCACGTGAGGTCGACGCCGGAGCCGTCGTCGGTGCGCCTGATCGAGACCGAGGCCGTGGGCGTGGTGAGCGGCACGCCGCCCGGGTCGAGCTCGACCGCGGCCGCGCGGACCTTGAAGGCGTACTGGCCCTGGACGAGGGGCGGGAAGATCGGA
>JAAESI010000095.1 GCA_024229515.1 Pseudomonadota bacterium
AGCGATGATCGGTGTGAACATCCTCAATCGCATGACCGAGCTCGGGATGCCGGAATCGCACGCTGTCCGAAGCTGAAACTCCGAGAGAGCCGCTCAGTGGCCCGATCCGGCCTCGCTCGGAGCCGTGCAACAACGCCTCGCACCAAGGACCGGACCGCGGCCATCGCGGGGGCTCCTACGAGTCCGGCGCGGACGACCTCCGGGCCGCCTACCGCGAGCACGCGGAGCCGGGCTTCTGGAAGTCGGGGCTTGGCTTCCGGGTGGTCCGCACCGCGCCGTGAACTAGGCTGGCCCCCATGCGCTGGATCCTGCTGCTGTCGGTCCTCCTCTTGGCTCCTGCCTGCACCCCGGATGACGAGTGCCTGCCTTCGACCGACGGGCCGCTCCCCGCGTACGTCGGAGGGGCGCTGGTGCCGCCGGTCGAGGGCGCGTACGTCACCACCCTGCTGGACCCGATCGAGCCCTGCGGCGAGCTCAACGTCGACGCGATCGCCGAGTTCGAGCGGGACGTCGGGGTGAGCTCCTTCGTCGCCTGGTGCGTCGACGACTGGGAGGACCCCAACGAGTTCGGCGGCGACGCCAACCCGGGCATCCAGTTCCCCGTCGAGTGCGTCAAATCGGCCGCCCGCGTCGGCAAGATCCCGTACATCCGGTGGAACCCGCGAACCACCATCACCGACTGGCCCCAGCGCGTCATCGCCTCGGGCTTCGCCATCGACGAGGACGTCGATCCCGCCGACGTGCCGCCCGAGGCGCTGGACGACGAGTTCGGGCTGCAGCGCGTCATCGACGGTGAGTTCGATGCCGACTTCGAGCGCTGGGCCCTCGAGGCGGAGGCCTTCCGCGGCGCCCTGATCGTCGAGATCTGCAGTGAATTCAGCGGGTTCCAGTACACCTGCAACGGCGTCTACAACGGCGGGTCGGTCACGGACGGGTTCGGCGACCCCGACATCCCTGACGGCCCCGAGCGCTTCCAGGAAGCCTGGCGGCACATCGTGGACATCTTCGAGGAGGCGGGCGCCGACAACGTCACCTGGGTGCTGCACTACGACTCGACCGACCCCACCGATCTGCCCCAGGAGCTGGCCGAGTGGAACTCCATGGCCAACTACTACCCGGGCGATGACTACGTGGACTGGATCGGCGTCAGCGCCTACGGCCAGGAGGACATCGACGACCCCTGGACCGAGTTCGCCGACCTGATGGACGCGAACCTGGACGACCTCACCGCCCTCAGCGACGACGTGCCGGTCGGCGTGGTCGAGTTCGGCACCCACAAGAACGGTGAAGGGCCGGACGGCGAGACCGTGGGCGAGTGGATCACCGGCATGTTCGACGCGCTCCAGACGGAGCCCTACGACGCGATTCGGTGGCTGGGTTGGTACCAGACGATCGAGTACGACATCACCGCCGCCGACGGGGGTACCAACGCCTTCCGGGCGGGGGCCGGCGACGCCTTCTTCGTGACGGAGCCGGTGTTCGAGTAGGCCGGGCCTAGAACTCCGGAAGCTCGTCCGGGCCGGGGAACAGCTCGTCCAGGCGCGCAATGACGTCGCCGGACAGCTCCAAATCGACCGCCACGACGTTGTCCTCGACCTGCGAGGCGCGGGTGGCCCCCACGATGACGGAGGCGACGTTCGCCATGCGGAGATTCCACGCGAGCGCGAGGCGGGCGGGCGTGGTGCCGAGGTCGCCGGCGATGGTCACCATCTCGTCGACGCGGGCCAGCAGCTCGGTGTCCGACAGGTGGCCGCGCATGAACATGTTGCGCTGCTCGTCCGCCCCGCGGCTGCCGTCCGGCAGGGTGCCGCCGCTGTACTTGCCGGTGAGGATGCCCTGGGCCAGGGGCGAGAAGACCACCTGGCTCAGCCCCTCGTCCTCGCAGGTCGGGATCACCTCCTGCTCGATCTCACGGTCCAGCAGGCTGTAGGGCGGCTGGTTGCTGATCGGCCGCGGCACCCCGAGGGCGTCCGCAAAGTGGCAGGCGTCCTTGATCTGAGCCGCGCGCCAGCAGCTCACGCCCCAGTACAGGACCTTGCCCTGGGCGATGAGGTCGCCCATCGCGCGCACCGTCTCCTCCACCGGGGTGTGCAGGTCGTACCGGTGGCACTGGTACAGGTCGAGGTAGTCGGTGCGGAGCCGCCTCAGGCTCGCGTGGCACGACTCGAACAGGTGCTTGCGCGACAGCCCCTTGTCGTTGGGGTTGTCCGACATCGGCCAGAAGGCCTTCGACGCCAGCACGTACGTGGACCGCTGGATGCCGTCGAGGGTCTCTCCGAGCACCCGCTCGGCCTCCCCCCGGGCGTAGATGTCGGCCGTGTCGATGAAGATGACGCCGGCGTCCATCGCCGCGCGGATGCAGGCGTCCGTGCCGCTGCCATCCACCGCGGAGCCGTACGTCAGCCACGAGCCGATCGCGATGCGGGAGACCTGGAGGCCGGAGTGGCCGAGGTTGGTGTACTGCATCGCTCAAAACTCCAGGGTGGTTAGCGGGGTGGACTTGGTGGTGTCGAACAGGGACACGGCGACGGATCCATCGGGCTTCACGACCATCAGCGCGAAGCCGCCGTCCTGCCGGGGCCCGGCGAAGTAGGCGCCCTTGTCGTCCGACACGGGGCACGGGCTCAAGTGCTTGTCTCCCGGGGGCCGGAAGCCGCGCGCGGCCACGCCGCTAACGATGACCGCGGGGGTTCCGATCTCCTCGCAGCCGGGAGGCCAGACCTGCAGGTCGTGGTCGTGGCCGGCGAACGCGCCGACGATCTTGCAGCCTTCGGGGGCGGCCTTCAGCACCCCCCGAACCCCCGCCTCGACCGGCCGCTCATGGGTGGTGTGCTGCCCCTGGCTCGAGGCCGGGTGGTGGCCCACGGTGATGACCGGCGCGCCCGTGGAGCAGGCCGTGGCGAGCGCCGCGTGCAGCGGATCCAGGGGCTCCTTGCGCACGATCGTGTCGGTGTCGAGGGCGGCGATGGCGAGCCGCACGTCGCCGTCGGGGCCGAGGATGCGCGCCGCGTAGTTGGCCTTGGGGAGCACCAGGCCCGCGCGCTTGTCGGCGGCGAAAACCACCTTGCGCTTCAACTCCGGGTTGGGCTCGTGGCGGTATTCGTGGTTGCCGAGCACTGCGAAGCCGTAGACGCCGAGCCGGCTGAGGGCATCGTCCCAGACACCGGTCCAGACCATGTCGGCGTTGTTGCCGGGGCCATAGACGAGGTCGCCGGGGATGACGAGCGCCTGGCACCCGCCGGCCTCGTGGCAGGCCCGGAGCAGGCCGTCGGTGGTGTCGTCCAACACGCGCCCGGGGAAGCCGACGTCGCCCACGGCCACGATCCGCATCGTGCCGTCGCTGGGGCAGCCCAGGCCGGAGCGCTTCTCCCAGCCGTCCCCGGAGTCCACCTCGAGCGTGCACAGCTGCCCGGGGTCGGGCGTCGTGGGGGTCGGCTCGGGGGTGGCCCCCGCCGCCGCTGCGGTCGCGACCGTCTCGGGCTCCTCTCCGGGCTCGGATTCGGGCAACGCCTCGGGTGCGCAGGCGAGAAGGAGGGCGAACAGAAAGGGGGTGAGACGATGCACGGGGAGGCTGGGAAGTCTTCTGTACAATCCGCGCCATGTCGAGCCTGAGAGCCCTTTGTTTCGCCCTGATCGCGGTCCTGCTGGCCGCCTGCCCCGAGCCGGAGCCCGAGCCGGAGGTGCCGAACCCGTTCGACGTGGTGCCCGAGACGCAGAGCTGGAAGCTCGACTGCCTCACCGACGAGGTCACGGTCGTCCGCACCGAGCACAACATCCCGCACATCTACGCCAAGAACGAGCGCGACCTGGGCTGCGCCGCCGGCTTCATCACCGCCCGCGACCGCTTCTTCCAGATGGATCTGATCGCGCGCAACGGCATGGGCGAGCTCGGCCCCGTGTTCGGCGACCAGGGGTTCGAGACCGACGTGGAGACCCGCTCCCGGTACGGCCGGCAGATCGCCCAGCAGGTCATCGACGGCGCGGAGCCGGAGTTGCGAGAGCGGCTCGAAGGCTACGTCGGCGGCGTCAACGCCTACATCGACGCGGTCGAGGCAAACCTGCTGCCCCCGCCGTTCGAGATCGAGCTGGCGCACACGCTCCTGGGCTTCGCCGAGCCGATCGACATGATGCAGCCGTGGACCCTGCTGCACACCGGCGGGGTCGCCTCCACCGTCAACTTCGTCAGCGGCTTCGAGACCACCGACATCAGCACCCACAACAAGACGCAGGCGCTGGAGGCGTACGGCGCGGGGATGCCCCAGGAGGAGCTCCGGGCGGCCGGCGCGGCCCTCGACATCTGGCACAACATCGCGCCCGTGTACCCCGTCGACAGCAGCGGCGGCTTCGCCCCCCCGGGGGCCCGCAGCGAGCCCAGCGGCAAGATCGCCCCCCTCGGCCCGGGCGTCGCCCCGGACGTGATGGCGCGCGCCCTCGAGGTCCGCGATGCCTTGGAGAACACCCGCCACTACCGCGTGCCCGACGAGCCGTGGGGCAGCAACTCCTGGGCCGTCGGTCCGAGCCAATCCGCCACCGGCAACTCGATCGTCGCCGGCGACGGCCACCTGTCGCTGACGTCCCCGTCCTTCCTGCACCAGATCCACCTGGACACCTCGGTGCTCGGCGAAGGCAGCCTCCACGTCATCGGGCTGACCGTGCCCGGCATGCCGATGATGGGCCCCGGCACCAACGGCGACGTCGCCTGGTCGCACACCTCCCAGACCTCCGACATCAACGACTACTACCGCGACGAGGTGGTGCTCGGGAGCGACGGCCGGCCGATGGCGACGCGCTTCCAGGGGGACGAGATCCCGGTCGTCGAGATCGAGGAGACGTACGACATCGGCGCCGTGCTGGGCAGCGTCGCCCGCAGCGAGACCATCTCCCGGTGGACCACGGGCCAGAACCGGTGGTTCGTGTCGCTGGAGGGGACGGAGGTCGACGGCCAGGCCGATGACGACGCCGCCGTGAACATCTCCGGCAAGTGGATCGTGGCTGGCGATACCGACGGCGACGGCGTCATCACCGCCATCACCGGCGCCGCGTCCCACTTCAACGAGGCCCACATGGGCGACCGCCAGAACGGCCTCAACAAGGCCGCGGACGTGCACGAGTGGTACGCCGAGCTGCAGGGCATGACGTCGTACTCGCAGCACTGGATCGTGGGCGACGACAGCGGGAACATCCTCTACGCCGGCTTCCAGGGCATGCCCTGCCGCACCTACCTGCCGCGCGACGAGGACGGCGTGCCGCTGCCGGGCGCCAACCCGCAGCTGCTCATCGACGGCACGCTGTACCCCTCGTTCGAAGTCACCTACGACGCCAACGGCTACATCGACCCGGCCAAGGACGACGAGCTGCGCTGCACGCTGACCGGGGACGAGTACCCCCACGGCCTCAACCCCGACCAGGGCTACATCATCAACAGCAACAACGCGGCGTGGTCGGCGACCTTCGACAACGACATCTGGAACGACCCCTACTACATCGGTGGCCCGTGGGCGGGCACCGACCGGGGCTCCCGCATCCGCGAGCTGATCCTCGAGCAGCCGCAGACCGTCGAATCGATGGCGGGCATCCAGAACGACCACAAGTCGCGGTACGCCACGGAGTTCCTGCCCGTGCTCCTGGAGGCGCTGGCGTGGGCGCAGGACAACAGTTCGGACGACTTCCAGGATCCGGCCACGACCGAGGGTCGAGCCGCGCTGATGTACCTGGAGCGGACCGCCGAGATCGACGAGGCGTGGGCCCGCCTGGAGGCGTGGCAGACCGCCGGCCTCATCGCCCACTCGGGCGTCGAGACGACCTACCACTCGCCCACCGCGGACCAGGTCGAGGACGCCATCGCGACCATGATCTGGAACGCCTGGTGGGGCCGCTTCGTGGGTGCGACGTTCAACGACGAGGGGCTCCCGGGCCTGTTCCGCCCGTACTCGGACTACGGCCGCTTCCGCTCGCTCAAGGCGTTGGTGGACGGCGTCGGGCCGGTCGGCTCCGCGCTCGCCTCGATGGACCCGGAGACCGGCGAGTCGGTCTTCTGGGACGACATCGCTACGGCGGACCAGATCGAGTCCCGCCACGAGCTCGCCGTCCGCGAGTTCGTGGCCGCGCTGGACTACCTCGCCTCGCCGTTCGGCGGCGACCGCAGCGGCGGCTTCAACAGCACGGACCAGAACGACTGGATCTGGGGACTGAAACACTTCGTGCAGTTCGAGAGCTTCATCTCCGCGGAGCTCGGCGGCGATGAGTTGGTGGGCGGCCTGTTCGCCGACATGGACATCACCACCGAGAACATCCCGCTGGCCGTGCCCGAGCCCCCGTTCGGCGATCCTCGCCGCGGCCTGCCCGGCTTCCCCCGTCCCTGCGACGGCGGCTGCATCGACGCCGGCGGCGGCATCCGCACCACCGACTACAGCTACGGCAGCGGCCCCGTCATGCGCATGGTGGTCGAGCTCGACCCCGCCGGCATGCACGGCGTCAACATCATCCCCGGCGGCCAGCACGCCGACCCCGACAGCGACTACTTCGCCGACCAGGCGGAGCTCTGGCTCGCCAACGAGGCGACCCCGATTCGGTTCTACGAGGCGGACGTCATTGCCAACGCCATTGGACGCGAGACACTGAGCCCCTGATGAGCGAGCCCACCGTCGTCCGCCGAGAGAGCTTCTCGGACGTCGAGCAGATGCTGACGGAGGGTTCTTCGCTGTCGTGGGTGCTCTACGTGCTGCCCGCGGACGAGGTCGCGACGGTGCTCGACCAGCTCCGGCCCAACGACGATGTGTGCGTCAGCGAAGCCGGCGAATCGCTGGTCGCGCGCCGGATCGCCAAGATGATCGAGCTGGCCCAGCTGGATCGCGATCCCCTCACCGGGCTCTTCAACCGGCGCTACCTGCTCGCGCGACTGGCGGAGTGGCCCCCACCGGCGTCGACCGGCCGGTGCGCTCGGTGCTGATCCTGGATGTGGACCACTTCAAGAGCATCAACGACGAACACGGGCACGTCATCGGAGACCGCATCCTCGCCGACATGAGCCGCCGCGTGCGCCAGACCGCACCGCCCACCGCCATCGCGGTCCGGATCGGTGGTGAGGAGATCGCGGTGCTCCTCGAGGTGGGTCGGGACGAAGCCGTGACCCTCGCCGGCCGGCTCCACGCGGCCGTGCGGGAGCGACCCTACGAGGGCGGCATCGCGGTGACCGCGTCGGTCGCGGCGGCCACGGGCGGTCCCGAGATCGACGGCCAGGAGTTGCTGCGGGAGGCCGACACCGCCGTCTACGCCGCCAAGGCCGCCGGACGCGACTGCGGGCGCCACGCCGCCGAGGTTCGGGAAGAGGCGCTCTCTCACGACATCGACCCCGACGTGCAGGGGTTCGAGAACCTCACCCGGGTCATCGCCGAGCGCGTCGCCGAGGTCTTGAGCAGCCGCAGCCGGCGCCTCTTCGAGCAGCTCCAGGAGCAGGCCGACCGCGACGCGGTGACCGGGCTGTACAGCCGCCGCTACCTCGATCGGCGGCTCGCGTTCGAGGTCGAGCACCACTCGGACGAAGGGCCGCTGTCCATGACCCTGTTCGACATCGACTTCTTCGGCAAGGTGAACAAGACCCACGGCTGGCCCGTGGGCGACGCGGTGCTCGCGGGCGTCTCGCGACGCATCGTCGAGGGGACCCGCGGCACCGACTGGACGGCCCGCTACGGCGGTGAAGAGCTGCTCGTGGTGCTCAAGGACACCCCGGTCGACCGCGCGACCGTCGTGATCGACCGCATCCGGGCGAGCATCGCCGCCAAGCCGTTCGCCGGCCCCGAGGGGATCGACGTGACCATCACCGTCAGCGTAGGGTCGCCGAGCTCGCCGCGGGCGAGGGGCTGGAGTCGTTCAAGACCCGGGTGAGCGCAGCCCTGTTGCAGGCCAAGGGGGGCGGACGCAACCGCACCTGCGCCGCTTCGTAGTTCCCCCGAGCAACTTTTTGCTGCACCCATTTGAAATGTACGTTCATAACGTTTAGTAAATACTGAACGTTATGGAAGTCGACGAACAGACCCAACGAGAGCATCAGTTCGTGGAACGCGTGGGGCTCTTCTGGGAGAGCTACGGCGGCAACCGCATGGCCGGCCGCGTGCTCGGCTGGCTCCTCGTCTGCGAGACTCCGACGCAGTCCATCACCGCGATCGCCGAGGGCGTGCTCGCGAGCAAAGCCTCGATCAGCACGGCGACGAGGTACCTGGAAATGGTTGGGCTCATCGAACGTGTAGCGGTTCGTGGCGAACGCGCCGCGTACTACCGAATGATCGAAGGCGGCTGGAGCAGGATGTTCGAGGCCAAGCAGGTGGCCCTGCGGCTCTTCCGGGAGCTTGCTGAAGAGGGCCTCGCGGTCCTGGACGGCGAGCCCGCCGGACGCCGCGAACGACTCCAGGAGTTGCACGACCTCTACGAATGCCTGGAAGCAGAGATGCCGAAGATCATCGCGAACTGGCGGGCCAGTCGCGGGGAGAGCTCATGACGTTGTTGCGGATCGCGTGGCGCAACCTCTGGCGCCACAAGCGGAGAACCCTCATCACAGCATCGGGAATGGCCATCGCCATGGGCTTGGTGATCTCGATGTCGGCTCTTCAGGACGGCATGTTCGACATGATGGCCGACGTGATGATCCGGCAGCAGCTGGGTCACGCGCAGGTCAACCACCCGGAGTGGCCGGGCAAGCAGTCGATGTACGACACGGTGCCCTCGTCCCTGGTGGACGGCATCCAGGCGCTGCCTGAGGTGACGGGCGCATCGGGTCGGATGTTCTCGTTCGGGCTCGCCGCCTCGGAGACGAAGGCGGGCGGCGCTCGCTACGTGGGCATCGACCCCGCGGACGACCGCGCCATCACGGACCTGTCAGCCAACCTCGTCGACGGCGCGTTCCTCGGGGACGCAGCCAAGGGTGAGGTCCTCATCGGGCAGGCGATGGCCAAGGAGCTGGAGCTGGCGATTGGGGAGGAGCTGGTCTTCCTCGGCCAGGCCGCGGACGGCTCCACCGCCAATGAGCTGCTGACCGTCGTGGGCACGTACTCCACCGGCGTCGACCAGATGGACAAGACCGGCGCCTACATGCACGTGGGCGACCTGCAGCGCATCCTCGCGCTGGACGGGCAGGTCCACCAGATCCTCGTCGTCGGCGAGCACATGGACCTAAGCGCCGAGATCGCGGCGGCGGTCTCCGGAATCGTCGAGGACGGCGAGCACACCCAGGTCCGAGCCTGGGAGGACGCCGACCCGGCCATGGCCCAGATGATGGGCATGCGCGACGCCAGCCTCTTTGTGATGCTGTTCATCATCTTCAGCGTGGCCGGTCTGGCCGTGCTGAACACCAACTTGATGACCGTGTTCGAGCGCACCCGCGAGCTCGGCGTGCTCCGCGCCATCGGCATGACGCGGTCCAAGATGATGGCTCTGGTCATCCTCGAGAGCGTGCTCCTGACGTCGGTCGCGGTGGTCTTCGGGATCGCCCTCGGCGGGTTCCTGGATTGGCTCCTAATCGAGTACGGCTTCCCCTACGAGACCGAAGACGGCAAGGGCTTCAGCTGGCAGGGGATCACGTTCCCCACCCGCTTCTACGGCACGGTCCGACCGTTCCCGTTCATCGTGACGACCTGCTTCGTCTTCTTCGTCGCCGTCGCGGCGGCCATCTGGCCGGCCATTCGAGCCGCGCTGCTCCGGCCCGTCCAGGCCATGAGGGAAGTCTGATGCTGGTCCTCGCGCTCCGAAACCTGTGGCGAAACAAGCTCCGCACGGCCATCACGCTGCTCGCCATCAGCGGCGGCCTCACGATGATCATCATGGGCAACAACCTGAACCACGGGATGTACCAGAAGATGATCCGCACCGGCATCGCGACCATCGCGGGCCACGTGGTGGTGCAGCCCGAGGGCTGGAAGGACGACCCCGACGCGGTCGAGAAGTCGATCCCCGACGCCGACGGCGTGGCCGCCAAGGTCCAGGCCGCGTGGCCCGACTCGACCGTCACCCAGCGGAGCTTCTTCGGCGGCCTGCTCACCTCCCCCAACGGCGCTGCCGGCGTCGGCGTCACCGCCATCCAGCCCGAAGTCGAGGCCGGAATCTCGGAGTGGAACGACAAGGTCGTCGAGGGCAAGTGGCTGGAGCCCGGCGACGATCGCGGCATCCTCATCGGCGCCAAGCTGGCCGAAACGCTGGATGTCGGCATCGGCAAGAAGGTCGTGCTGATGGGGCAGGGCAAGGACGACGTCAGCAGCAAGCTGTTCCGCGTGCGCGGCATCATCCGCACCGGCTCGGCCCAGGTCGACGGCTTCGTCACCATCATGTCCGTCGGCGCGGCGCAGGTGTTCCTGGAGCAGCCCGGTGCGGTCAGCCAGGTGGCGCTGCACCTGAACGTCAGCGACGACAGCGAAGAAGCGCTCGCGGCGGTCGAGTCCGCGCTCGCCGGCGGCGCGGGGATCGAAGTGCTGGGCTGGAAGCAGGCGGTGGCGGAGGTCTACGAGTTCACCCGCACCGACCGCGCCACCAACAACAAGTTCATGTTCATCATCGGCCTCATCGTGGCGCTGGGCATCGTCAACACGATCCTCATGAGCGTCATGGAGCGCATCCGCGAGTTCGGCGTGATGCTCGCCCTCGGCACCCCGCCGATCGAGCTGCGCAAGATGATCCTGATGGAGGGCATGCTCATCGGCCTCATCGGTGCCGCCCTCGGGCTCGGCTTCGGGAGCCTGATCACGAGCTACCTGGTCGATACCGGCATCGACTACAGCGAGATGATCGGCGAGTCGTTCGACGTCGCCGGGGTCTCCGTCAGCACCCTCATCAAGGCTGAGTGGGACTGGTTCAGCATGAGCATCTACGCGGCCGTCGCGATCGTGCTGTCCATCCTCGCCACCGTCTACCCCGCATGGAAGGCTGGCGCGCTGCGCCCGGTCGAAGCCATGCGGCACGTCTAGGAACCACCATGGCAATCGTTGAAGTTCGGAATCTGACGCGGACCTACAAGCAGGGGAACCTCAAGGTCCCCGCCCTGCGAGGCATCGACCTGGACATCGAGCCGGGCGAGTTCACCGTGCTCATGGGCCCCAGCGGCTCGGGCAAGACGACGCTGCTGAACCAGATCGGCGCGCTCGACATCCCCGACGGCGGCTCGATCAAGGTCGAGGGCAAAGAGCTGGCGGGCATGAAGAAGTCGGACCTGGCGAAGCTGCGGCTCGAACGCATCGGCTTCGTCTTCCAGGCCTACAACCTCATCCCCGTGCTGACCGCCTACGAGAACGCCGAGTTCGTGCTCCTGATGCAGGGCAAGAGCAAGGCGGAGCGGAAGAGCAAGGTGATGGACACGCTCAAGACCGTCGGCCTGGAGGGCATGGAGCACCGCCGCCCGACGGAGCTGTCCGGCGGGCAGCAGCAGCGCGTGGCGGTGGCCCGAGCCATCGCCGGCGGTCCGGCGCTGGTGCTCGCGGACGAGCCCACCGCGAACCTCGACAGCGCCACCGGCTACGAGCTCATCGAGACCATGAAGAAGCTGAACGAAGAGCACGGCGTGACCTTCGTCTTCGCTACGCACGATCCCAAGGTGATGGAGCATGCACGGCGCATCGTGCGGCTCGTCGACGGAAAGATCGAAGAGGACAACCACAAATGAAGTACTTCGCCGCTGCCGCCCTGGCCCTCGCGCTCATCGTCCCCGCCGCCTTCGCGGGGGATGCCGAGCCGAGCCTCGAAGACCTCCTCAACGGCGTCGACGACGTGCAACGCGGCGGCTCCTCGCACGCGAAAGTCTCCATGCACGTCAAGACGAGGCGCTGGGAGCGCACCATCGTCATGGAGAGCTGGTCCGAGGGGGAGGACAAGTCCCTCATCAAGATCATCTCCCCCGCCAAGGAGGCGGGCACGGCGACGCTGATGGTGGACGACAACATCTGGAACTACCTGCCCAAGGTGGACCGCACGATGAAGGTGCCGGCGTCGATGATGTCGGGCGCCTGGATGGGCTCCCACTTCAGCAACAACGACCTGGTGCGGTCGGCCCGGCTGGCCGAGGAGTTCACGTACGAGCTGAAGCAGTCCCCGAGCGAGGACGGCACCGGCCACTGGATCATCGAGTGCATCCCCAAGGAGGACGCGCCGGTGGTGTGGGGCAAGGTCGTCGTCAATGTGCGCGCCGAGGACCGGATCCCCGATGAGATCACCTACTGGGACGAGGACGGCGAGCTGGTGCGGACGATGCGGTTCGAGGACATCCAGGACGTCGCCGGCCGCAAGGTGCCGATGCGCATGATGCTGATCCCGGCCGATGAGCCCGACGAGTACACGAAGGTGACGTACGAGTCGCTGGAGTTCGATCCCGAGCTGCCGGCCTCGACGTTCACGCTCCAGAGCATCCGCAAGTAGCGATGCGCACGCTCGCCGCCGCGCTTCTGGGCCTGGTGCTGCTGGCACCGGCGGTGGCTGAGGCGGGGCGGATCGTCGACAAAGAGAAGATCCAGATCGACCTGGGCGGCGACGTCAAAGGCTTCTTCGACGTGCTCTTCCCCTACGAGCACCTGCTCATGCCGGAGGACCCGGTCGCCACGGCCGCGGTGGACTTCCGCTTCAAGTTCTCCGGCGACTACAGCACCTGGCTCAGCTGGGAGCTGCACCACTCGCTGACGTCCCGGTTCCGCCCCGCCGGGGACTCCGCCTTCGGGCTGAGCGCGGGCACGCAGGGGACGGTGGCGGAGGAGGCGATCCCGCTGTCGTACGAGCTGGTGGACACGCCCAACTTCGCGTTGGACGGCCGCTTCGACCGGCTGAACGTCAGCTTTCACGTGCCCGGGTTCGACGCGACCGTGGGGCGTCAGCCGATCAGCTTCGGCTCGGGCTTGTTCTTCACCCCCATGGACCTGCTCGCACCCTACACGCCGCAGGTGGTGGACCGGGAGTACAAGCCGGGCGTCGACGCGATCCGGCTGGACGGCTACTTCGGGGCCACGGGGCGGGCGACGGGCGTGGTCGGGGTGGTCGACGAGTTCGATCTGGAAGGTCTGTTCGTGGCCGGCTACGGCGGCTTCACGGTGGTAATCACCGACATCAACTTCTTCGCCGCGAAGATCCAGCAGGATCTCGTGTTGGGGGCCGGGGTCGCGACCTCGATCGGGCCCGTCTCGGTGCACGGCGACCTCACCGTGACGGTGCCGCTGGACGGCGAGGAGAGCTGCAAGGGCGCGGTGGACGGCGCCGATCCCGACGCCCGCTGCCCCGCCTTCGTGCGCGGCGTGGTCGGAGCGACAGCGAGGACGAACTTCGGGCTGTCGGTGATGGGCGAGCTGTACGCGCAGACCACCGGCACATCCGACGACACGGCCTACCTCAAGGTCGCCACCCGCGAGCGCTTCGCCCGCGGCGAGTTGTGGACGATGGGCAAGTTCTACGGCGGGTTCAGCATCAGCCAGGAGATCCTCCCGATCCTCATCGTGTCGGCGACGGCGATGGTCAACTGGCTCGACCCCAGCGCGCTGATCGGCCCGTCGCTGTCGTGGTCGGTGGCCGACAACGTGGACTTCGCCATCGGCGGCTTCGTGACCCTCGGGAAGCGGCCGCCGGAGGTGGATGTGCTCGATCTCATCGACCCGACGACGTTCCAGCCGGTCTCCGAGGAGGAGGCGCTGGAGATCATCGAGTCGGCGAGTGAGTTCGGGTTGGCGCCGTCGCAGGCGTACGCGCAGATGAGGTTCTACTTCTAGTCCCGCGTGTCACACTGCCGCCATGCGCTGGCTGTCCCTCCTGCTCGTCCTCTGCCTGACCTCCTGCATCGGCGTCACCCTCAACGAGCTCCCCGACCCCTAGGGCAACGAACCCGGCGAGTGCGACGACGGCGCTGACAACGACAGCGACGGCGACTTCGACTGCGACGACGAGGACTGCTTCGACGCCCCCGTCTGCTGCCCCGACGCCGACAACGACGGAGTCTGCGACGAGGACGACGTCTGCGCCGACGGCAACGACGGCGTCGACACCGACGGCGACCTCGTGCCGGATGCCTGCGACCCCTGCCCCATCGACGTCACCGACGACTCGGACGGCGACGGCGTCTGCGACTCCGAGGACGAGTGCGACGGCGACGACACCGTGGACACCGACGGCGACGGCACCGCCGACGACTGCGACCCCTGCCCCCTGGACGACCCCGACGATGTCGACGGCGACGGCGTCTGCGACTCCGACGACGCCTGCCCCGGCTTCGACGACAGCGTCGACTCCGACGGCGACGGCCAGCCCGACGGCTGCGACCCCTGCCCCGCCGACAACCCCGATGACGCCGACGGCGACGGCGTCTGCGACGGTATCGACGTCTGCCCCGGCGGCGACGACCTCGTCGACGGCGACACCGACGGCACCCCCGACTTCTGCGACGAGTGCCCGGCCGATCCCCTCGACCTCTGCAACTCCGGCCCCGGCGCCTGCCAGGCCGGCTCGGTCGAGATCTCCACCGCCCCCAGCGGCGACATGATGCTCTGCGACCACCCCAGCAACGCCGTCTGCGAACAGGACCTGGAGACGCTCTGCGACGTCGGCTGGCACCTCTGCACGATGGACGAGTACAACTCCTACAACGACCTGTGGACCCAGCCCGTGACCACGTCCGAGCGCGCCCTCGGCGTCATCTTCTGCCGCGGCGCGACGAGCGCCGCGGGGCACTTCACCGTGCCCGACGCCAGCAGCAGCATCACCACCCTCGGTCAGGACGAGGTCTTCAACTGCTACTACGGCAGCTCCCGCTCCTCCTGCCCCGCCAGCTACGGCTGCAACGAGAACCAGGCCCAGGCGCTGTGCTGCCGCGACAACCCCACCTGCGGCAACGGCGTCGTCGACTCCCCTCTGGAGCAGTGCGACGACGGCAACACCAGCGACGCCGATGACTGCCTGAACGTCTGCGCGTGGCGCGTGCCCACGGCCCACTCCTTCAGCGGCACCAACTGCAACTGAGCCCTACAGGGCGGCGCGGATCCGCAGCCCGTTGAAGGCGTGGCAGGCGTCCCCGACGAGGTCCAGATAGAACTGGAACGTCTCGGGATCGCTGGCCAGTTGATCCATCGCGGCGGGCTCGTAGACCCCCGCCTGCTTGAGCATGATCACCTGCGCCAACAGCCGCGCCTCGGCGTTGCGGAGGATCAGGTCCTCGGCATCGTTCGGCGTCCACAGCCCGTCCCGTTGCGCCTTGCTCAGCACCTCGATCAGGTGGCCCAGGAACTTGATGTCCTGGTTGTGGAGGATCGGCGCCAGCTGGGGGTAGGCCTGGATCGACTCGTCCACCAGACGCGTCTCGACCGGAACCCGGGCGAGGTACAGGTCGATCAGGGCGTCGACCCGGGCCTGCGTGTTCCCCTGCTTGGGCCAGCCCACCCCCGCACAGGCGGTCGCGCCGCCGATGAGGTGAGCGCCCCCGCAGGTGTAGGCGAAGATGTCCTGCTTGCGCTTCTGGATGGTCTCGCCGGCCGCCACCGCGCGGCGGATGAACATCGTCTCCTCTTCGACCTTGGCCAGCAGCGCGCGCGAGGCCCCCTCGGTCCCCTCCCACTCCGCGCCCGCCTGGCAGTAGGCCTGGATCGACCACGGCGAATCGTTCGGCGTGGGCAGCGCGGGATCGAAGCGGCCCTGAGACGTCTGCAACAGCGCCCGCAGCGTCGGCTTGCCCTCGGCCATCGGCTCGTCCAGCGGCACGCCCGCCTCGACGAGGGTCTTGAGGATCAGGTCGGTGTGAGGCTCGACGCGGACGTCGCCGCGGGTCTTCGCGAACGAGATGTCGGCCTCGAGGAAGTCCGTCGCGAGGACTTCGACGGCTAGCCGCCCATCGGAGGCGCGGAACTCCTGGCCCCACGCGAGGATGCCGTGGGCGAGGGCCCAGGCGTTGGCGGGATCGGCGGCTTCGCGGCTGACGACCTCGCGGAGGATGTCGCGGGCGAGGTCGGCGGCGGGGTCAGGCGTCGGCTCGGGGGTGGCGGCCGGCGTTTCAGCAGCGGTGTGCTGTTCCTCGGGCACGGGCACGGGCACGGGCACGGGATCGGGCACGGGATCGCCGCACGCCATCAGCACGCTGATGACGACGGCGGCGCTAGTCCTCTTGAGCAATCCGGTGAATCTCGTTCCTGGCGCTGATGTAGATGATCGTGTCGTAGACAGCGATCCGCGGCATGTCCCGCGCGTTCTCGAACGCCTCGATCTTCGTGACGAACTTGCCGCGCTTGTTCCACTTGAAGACGTTGCCCGCATCCGTGACGACGTAGACGTTGTCCTTCTCGTCGGTGGCGAGGTCCCAGTCCTCGGAGCCGTCATCCGGCACGCCCTTGCGCAGCCAGTTGCCCTGGCGGAAGCCGTCCTCCGGCTTGTACTCGGTCAGTTCCCGGCTCCCGACGTGGCGCACCAGCAGCTTGCCGCCGGCGGCGATGACGCCGGCCTGCACCGGACCGCCTTCCAGCGTGTACCGGTTCTTCTGGGTCCCCTCAGCGTCGTAGATGAAGACCTCGTCCTTCACGATCAAGTAGAAGTCGTCGTCCAGCCACGTGAGGATCGGCGTGCCGTTGCCGGTGCCGGGGTTGGGACGCCAGGGCGTGTCGACCTGCCACTCCTTCTTGAACGTGCCTTCGCCGTCGAAGACCTGCACCCGCATCGACGCGTCCACGACCATCACCGTGTCGTAGTTGCCGACCGTGATGTGCACCGGCTGGGTGAACTGCCCCGCCTCGGTGCCCGCCTCGCTGCCCGTCGCATAGGGGGCGCCGCGGTCGCCGAACCACTCTTCGGCGATGCCCCGCTCGGGCGCTCCGATGACCTTGTCGACCGTGCCCGCGGCGGTCAGCCGCTGCACCCGGTTGTTGCCGGTGTCCGCGGTCCAGATGTTCCCGAGCGAATCCACCGAGATGGCGATCGGCTCGCCCCGGTTCATGAACGCGCCCTTCTCCATCCCCTCGCTGCCCCAGTTGGGCACCGTGGAGCGGGGGGTGCGACGCAGGTCTTGGTAGGCCTTGAAGAAGCCGACCGACTCCAGCAGCCACTCGCGGTCCGTCGCCTTGATGGCGCCGGCGGCGCCGATCTCGAGCCACTTGATGGCGTTGGCGTCCTTGAGCCGGCCGAGCAGATCGACCGCGTCCTCGTTGAACTGCAGCAGCTTCAGGCGGTGGCCCACCGGCACGTACTTGTGCACGTAGGCGACCCGGTACTCCGGCCCGTGCGCGGCGTGCGCCCCGATGAACTTGAAGTTCTTGCTGTAGTCCTCTTCGTCGCGGCAGCCGTCGTAGGCGTCCTGCAGCAGATCCTCGCCCTGCTGCGGCAGGTCGCGGGTGCGGCTGCTGCGGCCGATGTCCTTCTCGATCGCGGCGGCCCACATCGGGTCCGGCTTCTCCTTCAGGTCGAAGGCGATCTCGGCGATGTGCGTGTCGGCGTAGATCGCCCCCTCGTGCACCTCGTCGATGGTCACGCGGAGCTTGCGGAACGTCTCCCCGAGGGAGGTGTCCTTGCGGGCGAACCGGTCGCCCAGGGTCACGCCCTTGGTGAAGACCTCGTTGCCCTTGCCGTCCCAGCCGGTGATCGTCGCCTCGGCGACGCGGGAGCGGCCGTTCCAGGCCTCCCGGCCGTCGAAGTTGCCGCCCCAGATGGACAGCGTCTTGACGGTGACGTCCTCGCCGAGGTCGACCTCGAGCCACTGCTCGACGCCCAACCCGGGGGCATCCTCACCCCAGGAGGTGTTCAGCAGCCCGTCGAACGCCTTGTCCGGACCGTAGTCCTCCTTGGCAGTCGACTTGCTGCTGCTGGACGAGAACTTCGGGCCGGCGAGAGCGACGGACGGGACCAGCAGCGCGAGGCCCAGGCCCCACAGCAACGACTTCTTCATGATGAGACTCCTGTGGAGGAGGACCGGGTCGAGGCCCGAGGGGGCTCGCGACGAATCAGGGAACGAGGATCAGCCCCGGCACCAGCTCGGCCTGCAGGTCGATGAGATCGAAGATGATGCACTGGTCGCTGGAGGGGTCGTGCGGGCAGGTGACGCAGGTCAGCCCGTCGACGAGGAGACCGAGCTGGTCGCAGACGTCGCCGAAGCCGGCGTCACGCACATCGACCACCGCCGCGAAGGTGCCTTCGACGATCTGGTCGACGCCGCCCTCGGGCACCGACTCGTGGAACAGGCCGCTGATGGTGACGTCGCGGAAGGTGACGTTGACCCCACCGAAGCCGGGGATGTCGAGCTCCTGCGGGAGGTCGGCGGGACCGGCGAGGAAGTACGGGTCCAGCCAGACGGCGGGCGCGTTCTCGTTCAGGTCGATGGCCGGGTTGGTCAGGTCCTGCTCCAGCGGGTCGCTGTCGGCCACCGCGAGGGCGCCGAGGAAGCTGATCTCCGTGTCGGACTGGGCGGTGACGCCCTGCAGGAACGTGCCGTTGAACTGGTCCATCAGCGCTTCGCCGCCGGCGGGGGCGACGACCGTGCTGTCGGCGAGGTTGTACGCGAAGGTCAGGTCCACGAGGCTGTCCTCGACCGGCGTGTCGCCCAGGGTCGACGTGGTGAAGCCCCAGGACTGCGTCTGCGGGTCGTCCTTCGGGCCCCAGTCCACCGTCGCCGTGTAGGTCTCCCCGTGGACGAGGTTGTCCGTGGGATCGAAGTCGTAGCGGGTGGCGCTCAGCCAGATGGACGAGCCGGGCACGTCCTCGCCGAGGGCGTTGGCGAGGCTGATGACCGCGTCGGGCGCGTTGACGTCGAAGTCCACCCAGAGGTTCTCGGCGACGTAGTGGTCGGGGGTGGCGTCCAGGGGGTGCACGGCGACGATGCTGGCGACCTCCGGAACGGCGTCGTCGTCGTCGGTAGCGTCGTCATCGTCCGTGGCGTCGTCGTCGTCGTCGTCGTCCGGCGGCGTGATGTCGTCGTCATCGCCGGTGGCGTCGTCGTCGTCGTCGATGGTTCCGCCGGTCGGGCAGCCCACGAGAATGAGGGACAGCGCCGCGAAGAGGGCGAGGGCCGAGAGCAGATTGCGAAGCATGAATGAGTCCTCAGTTTGGAAGCTGCGGGACTGTATCACAGGGCCTCAGGGCCTCAGGGCCTCGTTCGGGCACTGTCGGCGGCCTTCCAGAAGCGGACGAAGCTCCCCCCGCGGATCGCCGCGAGCGCCTCAGAGCTCAACCCCGCCGCCCGCAGGTCGTCGTACAGGGACGGAAGGTCGCGGGCCGAAGCGAGCCCTTCGGGGGCCGCGATGATGCCGTCGAAGTCGGTGCCGATGCCGACGTAGTCCGCCCCCACCCGCTTCTCCAGGGCCAGCACCATCGCCACCGCGTGCTCACGCGTGACTTCCTCGGAGCCCGCCACGAAGGGGCCGTGGAACATCGCCCCCACCAGGCCCCCGCGCGCGGCGATGCCGGCCAGCAGCTCGTCGTTGAGGTTCCGGGGCACGTCCCGGACGGCCTGGGCGTTGGAGTGAGACGCGAGCACGGGCGCGCGTGAGAGCGCGAGCACATCCGCGGTCGCGCGGTCGCTCATGTGCGAGACGTCCAGGAGGATGCCGAGGTCGTTGCACAGCGCGACCATCGCCTTGCCCTCGTCGGTCAGCCCGCCCGCGTCGCCGGGGCGGGGCTCGGCGCTGCTGTCGGCGTACGGCGAGGACTCGCTCCAGGTCAGGCCGATCATGCGCACCCCGAGGGCGTGCAGTTCGCGCACGGTCGCCTCACCATCGGTCAGGGCGGTGCCTCCTTCGATCGCCAGGATCACGGCGATCCGGCCCTCGGCGATGACCCGCTCCAACTGCTCGGGGCCGGTCACGATCGCGGCGGCGCCGTGGGACTGCTCCACCATCGCGCGGATGCGGCGGACCTTGCCCAGCGCCATGCCGCGGGGGTCCTCGGCGCCGCGTTCGATCCAGGCGGCCTGGACGACGACGTTGACGCCGGCTTCCTGGAGCGCGGGGAGGGAGGCCTCCAGCTTCGGCGAGGTCCAGGGCACGCCTTCGTTGATCATCATCGTGATCGTGTCGACGTGGAGGTCGACCACGGGGGCGATGGGGGCGGTGGCGGTGCTCTTGGGGGCGGGGGTGGGTGTTTCAGCAGGGGTCATCTGCTCATCGGGCACGGGCTCGGGCACGGGCTCGGGCACGGGATCGTTGTTCGCGCTGCAGGCGGCGAGCGCGAGGATGGAGGCCAAGGCGAGGGGTCGGAACAAGGCCGGATGCTAACATCGGGACGTGAGGGGACTGCTCTGCATCGCGCTGATCGCCGGCCTCGCTGGCGGCTGCGACGACTACTTCGATCCCGACGGCGTCGTGCTGACGCCGGACTGCGATCAGCCGCAGAAGGTCAACACGATCCGACCCCGCGACGCAGACGACGACGCCTACGTGGACGGCTACATCGTGGTCAGCCTCCAGTGCCCCGTGCAGACCGGGATCATCACCGTGCGGACCCTCGCCGACGAACCGGTGACGGGGCTGCTGAACCTGCACCACGGGGGACGGCAGGTCCGCTTCCGTCCGTCGCCGGGGCTGGAGCCGAACACCACCTACGACGCGTTCCTGGACACCCCCGACGGGTTCCGGGACTGGCGGTTCCAGACCTCCGACCTGGGCCGCCCCACCGGCACCAACGAGCTCGCCTGGGTTGCTGTCTCCATGCTCGGGGCCCGGGGCACGCTCCTGGATCCGCCCGGCGTGACGGAGGCCCTCCAGGACGAACTGGGCGACTTCAACACCGTGCTGCAGCTGACCTCGGACGCGACCGGGGCCACGGTCAACGCCCGCCTCGGGGGCTTCCTCCCCGCCGACGAGGGCGACCCCCAGGATCCCGCGCAGCCGGTGGTGGACGCGACCGCGGCGTGGGGCGACCCCACCGTCACCCTCGGACCCGTGGACCTGGTCTGGCGCATGGACGGCTGGAGCATGGCGCTGGAGCAAGCGACCTGGACGGTGGCGCTGGACTCCGACCTGACCGGCGGCGGCGGCGGCGGCGGACAGCTGGAGGCGATGTGGGACGTGCGTCAGGTGGCGCCGGTCTTTGGCGAGGACCCGTGTCTCACCGCGGCGGAACTCGACACCCCCTGCACCGCGTGCGCTGACGGCACCCCCGCGTGCCTGCCGTTCCTGCTCGTGCATACGCCCGCGAACCCCTGGTTCGGGACGCTGACGGCGAACTAGACCGGGTCGAGGGTGTCGCCGGGGCGGTGCAGCAGGTTCTGCTGAATCTCGCCCGGAAGATCGGGGCTGAAGCACCGCCGGCAGCGCGCCTCGTAGGCATCGGTTTCGCCCAACAGCACCCGCTCGGCCCGGTTCACCAGCCGCTGGCTGCGGTTGGCGGGGTTGCCGCACTGCATGCAGATGGCGTGCTGCTTGGTGACGTACTCGGCCATCGCCATCAGCGTCGGCATGGGCTCGAACGGCTCGCCCCGGAAGTCCTGGTCCAGCCCCGCGATGATCACGCGGCTGCCGCCGTTGGCCAGCGACTCCGCCACCGCGACCACGTCCGGGCCGAAGAACTGGGCCTCATCGATGCCGATGACGCGGGTGCCGCGACCGTACTTCCAGATGTCCTCGGCCTTCTCCACGCAGCGCGCCTGCAAGCGCATCTTGCTGTGGGAGACGATCTCCTCTTCGGCGTAGCGCGTGTCCAACGCCGGCTTGAAGATCAGCACTTCCTGCTTGGCGTAGCGGGCGCGTACGAGGCGGCGGATGAGCTCTTCCGTCTTCCCGCTGAACATGCAGCCGGTGACGACCTCGATCCAACCAGTTCCTTCGGGGGTCGGCAGCATCGCGCCGGACCCTATAGATCGCCCGGCGCTACGGCAAACGGAACCGTGCGCGGTGCTGGTTCTGCCACGCCAGGAAGGCGGTCTCACCGTCGCGGTCGATCGTTCGGTACTGCGCGAAGTCGGCGAAGTAGTCCGCCGGCAGGGGCGTCTTGGCCCACGGGTTGTGCAGCACGCGGAGGCTGAAGACGACCTTGTCGCGCTCCCACTCCTTGTCCGCCAACACGATCGCGGCCAGCTTGCTGTAGCGCTCCAGGCTGAACACCCCGTACTTGCTCGACTGCTGCGTCATCGCCTTGAGGCGCTCGCTGCGGCCGCCGTGGGTGGTCCAGTTGAAGTTGTAGTCCGGCTTTCCGTACAGGAAGTCCTGTAGGAACATCTCCGGCAGCGACCAGTCCTCGTTGCTGAACACCGTCGCCACCAGCGGCCGGTCGGCGAGGCCGTCGGTGTTCTCCTCGTCGCCGATCATGCGGTCGACGCACTCGACGATCTTGTCCAGCACATCCGGCGCGCGCAGCGGCGAGATGCGGAAGCGGACGAGCGACCGTCGGTCCTCGTTCAGCTTGTCCAGGATCGAGAACTCCAGGTGGATGTTCTCGTCGCGGTACTCGGCGTACTTGCCGTGCCACGAGCCGTCGTCCAGCGAATCCAGCCAGACCTCGAGGGCGCGCTTGATGGGGCGCGGGTCGAAGTCGTAGGGCAGCCACCGCTTCAGGTAGACGCTGAAGTAGTAGTGGTGGTGGATCTGGTTGAGCTCCCGGACGAGGTGCCGGTAGACGCTCATCGAGCCGCGGATCTGCACCTCCGGCAGGTACGCGAGCACGCCCAGGCCGAAGGTGTTCTCGTCGTCGTCGGCCGCCGCCGTCATCCACCCGCCCGGCTTGGCCGGGTAATCGACCACCTTGATGTCGTGGTAGCGGAGGATCTCGTGGACGGCGAGCTCGCCGAAGGCCTGGAAGAAGTCGTCGTTCTCGAGCGAGGTCAGCTGCGATGCGTACAGCTCGCGTGCCTCGTCACCGAGGTTCCCCCACCAGAGTTCAATCTGGTCGCGGAACGACTGAATGGCCGGCTCCTCGCGCGTCATCAGCGACACGAGGAAACTTGGGTGCGGCCGCGGAAGATCCGCCAACTCTTGCCGCAATGCGTCGTGGAAGAGCGCGTCCGAACTCAAGATCAACAACTCCAGCAAACGGGAACGTTGAGTATAGAGCCTCGGGACTACAAAATGTGGTGATGACCCCCGAGGACGTCGCTCGAAGTCTGCTGGATGCCCTCGATGATGGCTTGTTCCAGACGTTCTATCGCATGACCTGGGTCGATCCCGAGTCGGTGGTGAAGGCCGTGCGCGCTTCCGGCGCCGACGTTTCCGCGGTCGATGCGTTCGCCAGCCTGCCCACCGAGCAGCTCGACGGCGTCGCCGACACCTACATCCGCCGCGCCCGCCGCACCGCCGCCCTTTCCGGCGTCTCCCTGGGCGCGGGGGGATGGGTCGGGCTCCCTCCGGGGTTGGGTCATTTGGTGGTGGTCATCGTCCGCATGGCGCAGCGAATCTCGCTGACCTACGGCTTCGACTACCGCACGGATCGAGGAGAGATCGAGTTGTGGAAGGGGCTGGCTACCGCCACCGGCGCAAACGTCGACTGGGAAGGCACCGAAGCGGAGCTGATGCGTCGGCTCCCCGCGGTCGTCACCGGCACCGGCGCATTCTCCAACCCGCTGATGCTGAAGGCCTTCCAGGCCGTCGTCACCCGGATCGCCCTCGCCTCGGGCCTGCGCGCAACGCGTTGGGTCCCGGTGGTCGGGGGAGGAAGCGGGCTGGTGCTGAACTGGCTGCAGGTCGACGCCATCGGCAAACGCCTCAAAGACACGTGGCGCCACAAGCATGTGCTCGATGGCTTCGACCCCACGGTCGCAGTTGAGGTAGAGGTGCTCTCCTCCCTGACTTGATACGCTGCCGCCGCCGCTGTTTCGGAGCCGTCGATGTTGTTTGTCCCCGCCCAGGCGACCCAGTCCGTCTGGACCCTGATCATCAAGGCCGACCCCGTGGTCCAGCTCGTCATGCTGGTCCTCATCGGGTTCTCGGTCGCGTCCTGGGCGATCATCGTCCAGCGCTACCTCATCCTGAACCGCGCGATGAGCCAGTCGGTCGCGTTCCTGGACAAGTTCTGGGCGACCTCTTCGTTGGAAGAGGCGGCATCCACGGTGAAACGCTTCCCCGACAGCCCCGTCGCGGCCGCGTTCGCGGCTGGATACAAGGAACTTGTTCGGCTCAACGAGGTCGAGACCCAGGTGGGTCAAGGTCCTCTCGGCAGCGGCAGCGCCAACATCGCACGCGCGCTGCGCAAGGCCGGCGGCGAAGCGATGACCCGGCTGGAGCGGTCGATCCCGTTCCTCGCCTCGTGCGGCAGCGCGGCCCCCTTCATCGGCCTCTTCGGCACCGTCTGGGGCATCCTCCGGGCGTTCCAGGAGATCGGGGCCCGGGGCACCACCTCCATCGCCGAGGTCGGCCCCTTCATCGCCGAAGCGCTCATCGCCACCGCGTTCGGGCTCGTCGCCGCCATCCCCGCGGTGATGTTCTTCAACTACTTCGCCACCCGGCTCAAGCTGCTCGCGGCGGAGACGAACAATTTCTCCAGTGATTTCCTGAATTTGGTGGATCGGCATGAACGTGTGCGGTCCGCCGGACGTCAGGTCTAACGATGGGGATGAGCACCGGCGGAGGCGGTGGAGGGAACCCGCTCGATGGCGAGCCGGGGGTCCAGACCGTTCTGTCGGAGATCAACGTCACGCCCTTTGTCGACGTCATGCTCGTGTTGCTGGTCATCTTCATGGTGACCGCGCCGCTGATGACGCAGGGGGTCGAGGTCAACCTGCCGCGCGTGAGCGCCCAGAACCTGGCCCAGCTGGATGAGGAGCCGGTGATCGTCACGGTCACCGCCGACAACGTCTGCCACGTGCTCGACGTCGAGATCCCCTGCCTCGACCTCAGGGACAAGCTGCCCTCGATCTACGAGAACCGCAGCGACCAGAGCCTGTTCATCCGCGGCGACGTGGACACCACCTACGGGGCGCTGATGGAAGTGCTCGCCGCAGGCCGCGCCGCCGGGATCATCTCGGTCGGCCTCATCACCGAAGCCCCCACCTCGGTCGAGGAGGAGGAGGGCGGGTGAGCAGCGCCTACCAGGGCATTCTGAGCAACCCGGGGCGCAGCTTCGCGACCGGACTTCTGCCTTCGCTCGGTTTGCATGGGTTGATGGTCCTTGTCTTCCTCCTCGCCGGCCTCATCGACTTCGGCGACGCCGATCCCTTGATGGACGCCGACATCTTCATGGTCTCGGCGGTGGTCCTGCCGAAGGCCGAGTCGCTGCCCGACAAGGCGACGTCGCCCAAGAAGGCGGATCCGGTCGAGGCCGCCCCGGTGGAGGAGCCGCCGCCGGTCGAGGACGCCATGGTCCTGCCCAAGAAGGAGCCGGAGCCGGAGGCGACGCCCGACCGCAAGCCGGAGCCGACGCCTCCCAAGAAGGGGGAGCCGAAGAAGCCGTCGCGCGCAGATCTGCTCGCCGGTCTGAACGCGGACGAGTCCGACCAGGCGCGCTTCGAGACGTCGACCGACGGCGACGAAAACGCGACTCCGTCCAACCAGTGGCAGCAATTCGAGGGGCGCCAGATATCGCCCTGGGAGCGTCGTCTGCAAGACCGGATCAAAGACAACTGGCTCCCCGGCTCGCGGCAGGGCAAGTTTGTCAGCGGCTCCGCCAACATCGATATGGATTTGCGCACCGTAGTAACGTTCAAGGTGGTCGGGTCGGGGGCGTTCTCGAGCCCGCAGATCACCCATCGCAGTGGCGATGCCATCTTCGACCAGTCCTGCCTGCAAGCGGTCATCCGAACCCGCCGCTTCGAGGCCCCTCCCGAGGATCCCTGGACCGTGAACCTTCTCTTCGATCCCGCGGACAAGCTCTGAGACGTCTCCTCCTGGTGCTGATCGCGCTCGCGATGGTCCCGGCCCTGTCGGCCGGCGACACCGACGAGAACACGTCCTACATCCGCATCCAGGGCGGCAGCTCGGCGTCGTTCCCGCTCGCCCTCCCCGCGATCAAGCTGGGGGACAAGGCCGGCCCCGAGGACGCGGCCCTCATCCTGTCGGTCATCGAGCGCGACCTTGAGCTGTCGGGCTACTTCGACCTCATCGACAAGAAGGCGTTCATCGAGCCGGCCGACGCGGGCATCCGCCCCGGCGAGTTCGACTGGGCCCACTGGCGCGTCAGCAACGCCGCCGGCCTCGTGAAGATGGGGCTGACGACCACCGGCGACCGGTACGACCTCGAGCTGCACGTCTACGACGTCGACGGCGGGGTGCAGACCCTCGGCCGCGTGCTCACCGGCGGCATCAACGACCAGCGGCTGCTCGCCCACCACACCAGCAACGCCATCATCGAGGCGTTCACCGGCGAGCCGGGCGTGTTTGACACCCAGATCGCCACCGTGGCGAACTTCGGCCAGGGCAAAGAGGTCTACATCTTCGACTACGACGGCGCGGGCAAGCGGTCGGTCAGCCGCAACGGCTCGATCAACCTGAGCCCCGCGTGGTCCCCCGACGGCACGCGCGTCTCCTACACGTCGTACCGGGACAACAACCCGGACCTGTGGGTCACCGACCTGACCACCGGCCGGCACACCAAGATCAGCGACCGCCCCGGCATCAACGCCGGCGCCGAGTGGTCGCCCGACGGCAGCGAGATCGCGCTGACGCTGAGCAAGGACCAGGACAGCGAGATCTACGCCCTGGACCCCAGCGGCTCGATCCTCCGCCGCCTGACCCGCTCCTGGCACATCGACGTGAGCCCGACGTACGCCCCCGACGGCTCGCAGATCGCGTTCGTCAGCGCCCGCTTCGGCACCCCCCAGATCTTCCTCATGAACCGGGACGGCGAGTCCGCCGCGCGGCTGACCCAGATGGGTGGCCACAACGTCTCGCCGGCCTTCTCCCCGGACGGCACGCGCATCGCGTTCGCGGGCCGGGACGAGGGACGCTTCGACATCTTCGTCATCAACACCGACGGCAGCGGGCTGAAGCGGCTGACCCAGTCCAAGGGTGACGACGAGGACCCGACGTGGTCGCCCGACGGCAACCACATCCTGTTCAGCAGCTCCCGCGATGGCGGCGGCAAGCAGCTGTACATCATGACGGCGGACGGCCGAAGCCAGACCCGGATCACGGACGGGACGGGGAGCTTCTCCAACCCGCAGTGGGGCCCGGCGAAACGTTGATCCCGTCTCGGCGGAACGAACCTCCGCCCCGCGTCGCGGTCATCGACCTCGGCACCAACACCGCCCTCATGACCGTGCTGTTCGCGGACGAACGCGATCGGCGTCGCCTGCGCGTGGCCGAGGAGCTGCACTTCATCACCGGGCTGGGCCGCGACCGTGGCATCGACGGCCGCCTCGCCCCCGCCGGGAAGGCCCGGGCGCTGCGTGCCCTGAAGCACTTCGGCACGCGCCTCGACGCGCTCGGGATCGGGATCAACGCCACCGCCGGAGCCGCCACTGCGGCGGTCCGGGAAGCGCCCGACGGCGCCGCCTTCCTCGACGAGGTCGAAGCGCTGATCGGCCTGCGTCTCCGCACCGTCTCGGGCGACGAAGAAGCCGAACTGGTCGCCCTCGCCCAGGAACGCAGCTTCCCCGGGCGGCTCCCCCTGCGGGTCGTGGACATCGGCGGCGGGAGCACCGAGGTCGCCGTCCGGCTGCGGGGAACCACGAGCTCGGCGATCTCCCTGCGGACCGGCTCGGTGCGGCTCGCGGAGCGGCATGGCAGCAACGTCGAGGCCCTTCGGCCGGCGGTCCAGCGCGCGTTGGAGGAGCTCCCCTCGGATCTGGAGCGGGCGGCGCTGGTGGGGGTCGCGGGCACCGTCACCACGGCGCTGCAGGCGGCGCGGGGGATCGACCCCTGGGACCCCGACCTGGTGCACGGTCAGAGCCTCGGCCGGGCCGAACTGGAGGCCACGATCGAACGGCTCGCGGCGATGACCCCGGAGCAGCGGGCGGCCGTTCCCGGCGTGCACCCGGGACGGGCGGAGCTGATCGTCGCGGGCATGGTGCTGCTCGCGGGGCTGATGCAGCGGTTCGCCGCCGACGAGGTGCTCGTATCGGACCGGGGCGTGCGCTTCGGTCTGCTGTTCGAGCAGTGGCCCCTGGCTACGGTGCTCTGATCGTCGATGTCTGAGGCTGAACGGCGCACCGCCCACCTCGCCGGCCGGCTTCTGGATGTGGTGGACGATGAGGGTCCCCCCGGCGACGATCCCGTACGTCGAGAGCTCGAACTGTTGGCCCCGGATAACTGGATCCGCCTCGATCGACGCATTCGGTACGGCGCCAGCCTCGCCACCCTGGACCGGGCGGGGGCGGGGTGGAATCTGGACGTCCAGAGGGTCCCGGTGGTCCGCCGCGAGTCCGCCGATGGGCAGCTCGCGACCGCCGTCGCAACCATGCATCGCGACGGCCACGTACGGCAGGCGGGCGTCACCCTGCTGGCCGACTGGCTGGACGCTACCGCCTACCCGTTCCTGCTCCTTCGCCTCGGCGATTGGGTGCCCGAGGTCCGCACCGCCGCCGACAAGGGCATCACCGGTCAGGTCTCGACGCTGGGCCTCCGGGTCCTGGCGGGGCACCTGCCCTTGATGGAGCGCATCCCCAACATCCACTGGGGATGCGCGACCACCGCGATCCGCAAGCGCCTGCTCAGCCCCCACGGCCAGGCGGTGGTGCTCGAGTTCCTGCGGTGGGGAACGGCCGCACAGTCCCGGGAGGCGGGCCGACTTCTCTTCAACTCCCGGCCCAAGGAGGTCGTCCGGGTGCTGGCGCGCGGCCGCCACGTCGCGCCGGCGATGGAGATCACCCGGTGGCTGCTGGAGGCCGACAAGCGGCCTTTGATCCGATCCCTCAGCGAGGCCTTGTCCACGAGCCGCCACGCGAGGGTTCGGCTCACGTTCCTTCAATGGCAGGTGGACCAGAAGGAGCCGGGCCTGGACGGGATCCTCGAGGCCGCCCGCGCCGACAAGTCGAAGCGGGTTCACGACTTCGCCGAGGGGATGCTCCGGGTCTGACTACAGCGCGCCCACGGCGAACTGCACCTGGATCAGAGCAGCTGCGGCCTTGCCGAGGTTCCAGTCGAGGCAGAACCGCTTGTCGTCGTCGCTCGTCACGGGAGGGGGTCCGCCGATTTGAGTGACCCCTCCGCAGCCGGTCAGGGCGAGGAGCACAGCACAGGTCCAAGAGAGTCGGAGCATCGAGCCCTCCGTGGCGATTGGGTTCGCACAATCCTAGACCATGCCTTGGGCGGGGAGCCGAGGTCTGGGGCCCCAACGACTGCATCGACGGTGACTCCGGGCGGCTGACTAGAGGGCGCCCACGGCGAAGTGCACCTGGATCACCTCGCCGAGGGCCGCGTCGGGGAGCCTGCCGATCGAGTCGGGCCGGAACGCGAAGTCCAACCGGAGCGGACCGATCGGCGTGATTCTTCGCAGGCCGAAGCCCACCGACGCCGCGATTCCGGGGAGTCGGGACGGGTTGATGCCGGCGGGCACGTCGCCGTAGATGAGCGCATTGCCGCCGTCGTGGAAGATCGCGAACCGCCAGCTGTTGCTGAACCAGACGGGGATGAGGAGCTCGACCGTGTAGCGGTAGAAGGCGTTGCCGCCGACCGGTACCCGCCGCTCGGGGAGCTCGCCGGTGAGCAGGCCGACGTCCTCCAGGGTCCCCTTGCGCGTGCCCCACGGTCCCACCTGGTCCAGCGGGAAGCCGCGCAGCGTGCCCGTGCCGCCGAGCCGGAAGCGCCACTCCACGGGGGGGAGGAAGTCGTCGTAGGACCACGCCAGGCCTCCCGCTCCCTCCAACTGCAAGCCGAAGCCTGCGCCGAAGTCCACGAGGCCGACGACGCGCGCCGTAGCCCGGCCGAACGCGGGCGAGTTCTCCTGGACCTTGCCCGGCGTGGTGTCCACCGACAGCGTCGCGTAGATCCCCTCGCGGGGGTTGAACCGGTCGTCGCGACGGTCGAGCGCGGCGGTCAGGCCGAACAGCGGGATCAGCTTGTAGTCGGTCAGGCTGGGACTGGCGGCGGGCACGTCCGCCTTGGTGTCGAGTTGGGCGACCTCGTCGACCCGCAGGGGGAGCCGCCACTGCACCTCACCGCGCAGGTCGAGGCCGAAGACCTCGCTGCCGCGCCAGCTGATGCCGACGCCCACGGAGCTCCGGCGAACGCGGTACGTCGGCTCATCGAGCTCTTCGTTGGCGACCGCCGAGATGGTGGCCCGGACAGGCACGCCGGGCGGGATCGGCAGCTCGATGCCGAGGCTCGCGCGGCTCTCGATCCGGGGGGCGACGCCCAGGAGGAAGCGCCAGTCCAGCGCCGCGCGGCCGCGCACGAAGACCGACAGCCCACGCCCGTCGAGGTTGCGGGCGCGCACCTCGCCGGCGACCCGGGGACCATCGTCCGGCCACGTGATTCCGGTGGCCCCGACGAACGTGAAGCGCTTGCGCTCGTTCACCTTGATCTCGACGTCCCGCACGCGGCCGCTGCTCTGCGCCGGCTGCAGCACGATGCCGTCGAACAGGCCGCTGCGAAGCAGGCGCTGCTGCGCGATCGCCACCCGCGAGGGCTTGTAGACCTCGCCCGGCTTGATGAGCTCGAACGGCAGATCCGCCACCTCCCGTCGGATCAGGCCGACGTGGGTGAAGCGGTTGTCGCGCACGATCACCTGGCCGAACCGCGCCCCCGGCCCCGGCACCGCCGTCAGCGACAGGCGAACCAGGGTGCGGTCGTCGGAGAACTCCCGGTCGGCGGTCACTTCGGCGTCGATGAAGCCCTGTTCGGCCAACTCGGTCCGGGCCTCCCGCACCAGATCCTCCACCGCCGAGGGGTTGAACGGCCTGCCTTCGACGCGTGCCTTCCAGGCGCGCACGGTGCGGTCGTCGATGGGGACGTGCAGGTTCACGATCAGCCCGCCGTTGCCGTCGCCGCGGTCCTCCTCGACGAACGTCTGGATGCCCTCGTCCACCTGCAACGCGAGCATGACGCGACGGCCGGGCTCCCCCTCTTCGGTCGGGACCTCGGCTTCCCACTGGATCTGCACGTCGAGGAACCCGCGGGCCCGGTACCAGTCCCGCAGCACCGACACCGCCTCCTCCATGGCCCCTTCGGTGTAGAACCGCTCGTAGATGCGGAACCCGAGCACGGACCACAGCAGGGGGCGGTGCCCGATGACCTCCGGGCTCGCGTCGGTCAGCACCCCGAGCAGCTCCTGGGTCTTGGCGAACTCCTGCCCCTCGCTGGAGAAGTCCTTCTTGCGGAGCGTGACCCGCGGCCCGCGCTCCACGTCGAACCGAAGCACCCGGACCCGGTCGACCGCGGGCTGATCCAACTCCGCCGTTCCCGTCGGAGCGACGTACTCCTGCTCCACCACCGTCGCGGTCGCGACGGCGTGGAAGTACCCCCGCCGGCGGAGCCACCGGGTCAACTGCCGAGCCGCGTCCTCGGCGTAGGCCTCCGAGGCCCGCTGCGCCCCTTCGATGCCGATGACCGTCTCGAGCCGGCGCGCTCCCCGGAAGCCCTCGAGTTCCTGGGCGAGGTCCGGCTTGGAGGACTTGAAGCCCGGCCCCGTGGGGAGGCCGACGAAGCGGGCCCGGACGAACCGGCCCGCTTCGATGGGCAGCGACACCACGACGGTGTGGCTCTCGCGGTCGATCGTCACCTCGACCCCGACACGTCCCCGCCCCGACCGGCTCCGCCCCAGCACCCGCGCCTCGACGAAGCCCGCGGTGCGGTACTTCTCCAGCAGCTTCTCCGTCGCCTTGCTGAGGTCCTGCTCGCGGAACACCTTCCCGACCCGGAGACGCGGCGCGAGCATGCGCTCGATGCGCTCGGCGCTGAAGCCCGAGACCTCCGGCGGGAGCAGCTTGATGCGGCCGACCCGGTACGGCTCCCCTTCGACCACGTCGAGGCGTACCAACCGGCCCGAGCGGACCGGCTCGACCCGAGGCGTGACGCGCACGTCGAGGAAGCCGTGGGCCCGGTAGTGCTGCTCGACGGCGGTGGCGAGGCGCACCTCGTCGCCCACCACGTAGGGGTCGCCGCGTCCCTTGGTGATCGCCGCCCGGACCTCGGGGATGGGCCGCTTGAGCACGCCGCTTAGCGCAATCCGGCGGATGCGGGGGCTGGGTACGACGATGAAGGTCAGCTCGACGCCCCCGTCGACCTCCCGCACCCGAGCCTGGACGTCGTCGAACTGGCCGAGCCGGAACAGCAGCTCCACCGACCGGCTGACATCAGCAGGGCGGTAGGCCTCGCCGATCCGCTGCTCGATCAAGTAGCGGAGCCCCTCGACGTCGACGCCGCGGGGGGCCTGGAAGCCGACGTCGACCACGGTGCGGCCGGTGAAAGCGGTGACCGAGTCGGCGTCCTGCGCCGCTGCCGGGGTGGGCAGGAGCAGCAGCGCCAGCAGCAGCAACAGCGGGGTTCGGCGCATCAATCGAGGTCGATCTCGAACTTCAGGTCCAGACCGAAGTTGCCCAGCGAGGTGCTGGCGGCGTCGTCCCGCAGCCACGACCCCTCTAGGTAGACCTCGCGGCGGAAGCGCAGCTGCGCTCGCGCGACGGTCGGTACCTGCAGCTGGCCGGTGGTGAACAGCCCCACGCCCCCTTCCAGGGTCAGGAGATCGGGCACGATCTCCTTGGTCGCGACCGCCCACACCGTCGTGGCGCCGGTCGTCTCGGTGTAGATGGGCACGATCTCGACCCGGTCTGGGAGCAGGAGATCGGCGACCTGATTGTCCCGCACATTCTGGCCGAACGAGGTCGCCGCGGTCTCCCCGTAGGCGCCCGCCGCCGTGCCCGCGCTGGCGGCGAGCAATTCGGCCACGTCGGCGTCGGCGAGCTGATCCTGGGTCAGCCCGAACAGCAGCAGCAGGTTGATGTCGTTCTCGGTCAGGTGGGGCTCGCTGGAGGCGTTGAGCTGGAGCGCATTGAGCGGGCCCGAGACCTCGTAGCTGATCTCGTACGTCTCATCCCGGCTGACCACCTGGGTGGTCATGCGCACCTCGAGCCGCGGGAACCAGCTCTCGCGGTCCTCGAATCGGGCCACGCCGCCGCTCTCGACCTCGAAGTCGTGCCCCTGGTAGGGGAGCGTGCCGGACGTCAGCTCGACCCCTCCTTCCAGGATCACGTGCTGGGTGTCGCCGCGAACTCGGAACCCGTCCGCGGTGCCTGCGATCTCGCCGACGTTGTTGTCTATCCGGACCTGCCCGGGGTCGCTGTCGAACACCAGGTCGATGTCGAACAGACCCGGCCGCTCAGTGCGCGCCAGGGTCTCGGTGAACCGCCGCTGGAAGGTGAGCACGGAGCGCTGCCAGTTCAGGGGGTCGCGCAGCACCATCTCGGTGATGTGCACATGCCCGCCGAGGGTGAGCCGGTCCGGCGCGTTCCCGGTGAACTTCAGCTTCGCCGTGGCGGTGGTGGGGGGCATGAACGAGGGGTACCGGAAGGTGCAGTCGACGCAGTCGGCGTGGAGGTCGTAGCGGCGCACGCGGTAGCCGGTCCGGTCCAGCTTCATGCTGCTGCCCGTCACGTTCTCCAGCTGGCCTCCCCCCATGCTGCCGACGAAGTCTTCGATGCTGAGTAGCCCCTCGTCGAGCTTGATGAGGGCAGTATCGATCTCGAAGGCGTGGGGCCAATAGATCGTCTTGAGCAGGGCGCCCTCCAGCAGCGCCGTGCCGAAGATGTCGACGGACCGGGTCGAGCGGCCGCTGATCTGCGCCTGCACGGCGAGCAGGTCCGCCTCGGCGCGGTCGAACACGTCCGATGCGAGGTCCGCGAACGCCACGTCGACCTTGCCTCCGATGCCGATCTCGAGCGGACCGTTGGGGCGCAGCCAGCCGGTGACGCGCAGGTCGGTGGTGCCGGCGCCGTCCGGGGGGCTGCTCAGTCCGACCGACTGGAACCGCAGGGCGCCGCCGCTGTAGGCGATGAGGACCGGCTCGTCGGCGCGGTTCTCCATCCGGTGCCGCCCGCGCTCCAGCCAGATCTCGTCCAGCGTCAGGAGCACGTCGTGGAAGTCGTCCTTGAGCGTGCCCTCGCCGGTGATCGCCCCCGTCATCCCCGCGGTGACCGGTTCGCGCTGGGCGAGGATGGTGCGCGGCAGGTACGGCGTGAGGCTGAAGTCCTTCCACGACAGCCGGTAGTCGTAGTCGAAGAGCTTGTTGGTGTGGACGGCCGCCTCAGCGACGATCCGCTCTCCCAGCAACGTGCCGTGGGTCTTGAACAGGTGGTCGGTGATCTTCAGATCGAGGGCCGAGTCTCCCAGGTAGGTGCCGCGGTAGATGAAGTCGTCCACTTCGAGGCTGCCCCGCAGCCGGATGTTCTTGAGGTTCCCTTCGATCTCGACCTCACCGGCGGCCCGCCCGTCCACCCACGGCCCGCCTCCGCCGGCCAGCTCCACGAGGTCGCTGCTGGGGGCGTAGGGGAACAGCGCGCGCACTGGGTCCATCTGCCGCAGCTCCATGCCGGGGAGGCTGAACCTGAACTCCAGGTCCCCGCCGGGGGCGAGCCAACCGTCCACCCGCAACGCGTTGCCGTTGGGCTTGCTCGCGTTGCCCTTCTCGATGTGGAGCACGCCCTCCTTCACCTTCGCCTCGATGTCGACCTGAGAGAAGGTCTCCCAGAGGTACGCCACGTCCGTGCCGTGGACCTCGGCGTCGCCGTTGAGCTTGTTGGGGATGCCCGCCAGTTGGGTGGAGCCGTGCACGGGACCGGAGGCCTGGATCGAGTCGCCGAAGAAGATCGGGAGCAGGTCCTCGGCGTGCCCGTGGCCCTCGGGCACGCGCGCCTCGATCATCACCTCGAGCCGCTCGCGGGTCCCCCCCAGCCGGGTGTCGGCGAACAGCACGCGAACCTCCGACTCGAAGTCGCTGGCGCCCCGACGGCCGCGCAGCGACAGGAACTCCAGGTCCTCCCGCGCGTGCCAGACGACGTCGCCGCCGACCCGACCGAAGGGCCAGTCCAGGAAGGTGAAGTCGTCCAGTTCGATCTCGCCGCGGATGCCCAGATCGTTGCTCGGCCCCTCGATGTTGGCGGCGAGCTGACCCAGCCCCTGCACGTTCAGGCCGGTGACGGTGTCGAGGATGTCGCGGGTGTCGAAGCTGCGGCTGCGCACGTCGATCACGAGCCCCAGCGGCTTGAGGAAGAGGAAGTCGCAGGAGACGTCCAGGTCGGTGCCGTGGGGACCCCGCACGGTCGTGGGGGACATCAGCAGGTGCTTGCCCGTCATCGACAGGCCCGTCGTCACGGTCGCGCGGGGCACGCGGAGCATCTCGGTGCGCTCGACGCCGTCATCCCAGGCGCGGTCGCCGACGACCAGATCCCAGACGTTCAGCCGGCCGGATCCGGTCGCCGCGAAGTTCTTGGCGTGCCCCTCCAGCCGCGCCGTTCCGCCGATCCCCATCGTCACCCAGGAGCCCGGCACCGTGGCCGAGTCCAGCGCTTGCTCCAACCGGAGGCCGCGGATCTCGAGGTCGACCTCGAACGGCATCTGCTCGCGCAGGTCGAACCAGCCCTGCGGCTTGATCGTGCCGCCGCCCCACCGCAGCAGCGACTCTTCCTCGATGACCACGTGGCCGTCGCGGAAGTGGCCGATCAGGGAGGCATCCTCCCCCTTGAGCACCATCGGCCGGGGCTTGGTCAGGTGCACGGCCATCTGCTGCCCCTGCAGGTTGAACGTGACCAGGGGCTGCTTGCCCTGCCCTGACAGGCCCAGGGCGGCGTCCACCCGGCCGTCCATGCGCGGCAGGTCGGGCCAGACATCGCGCAGTTGGGGGAGCTCGACGGCGGCGCGGGCGGTGAGGCCGTAGCTCATCGGGCGGGCGTTCGGCGCCCCGGGAGGATCGGGGAGGCCGATGACGCCGCCGATCTCGACCCGCCCCGAGGCCAGCTCCAGCGCGCTCTCCCCGACCGTCACGACCCCCGACTCCACGGTGAAGTTGCTCGGCTCCAGCGTCGCCTTTTCTCGAAGCGGCCCCAGGCTCAGATCGATGGTCTGCGCTCCGAGGTGACCGGAGCCGTTGCCCGCGGCGTCCTGCCGGAACGCGAGGTCCACGCCGGCGACGGCGACCGCGAGTCCGGCCGGCTCCAGCGTGATTCGGGCCGCTGCGCCGTCGATCTGGAGCGCCCCCAGCTGGACCTTCATCGGCTCGCCCTGCCCGTCCCCCTCGGCCTTGGGCCCCTTGAGCAGGTCGGCGAAGTCGCGGAGCTTGCCCCCCTCGACCGCCAGCCGGACCGAGGGCCCGGTGATCTGGAGCGAGCGAATGGCGAGTTCTTTGCCCAACGGCAGCTTGTCCAGCGCCAGCCTCACCTCGGCCACGTGGCCCAGGGGCATGCCGACCTCGTCGTGCAGGGTGATCTCGGTGAGGACCACCGCGGGCGGCAGCAGCTGCTCGACCTCGAGCCGCTGCACGTAGATGTCGGCACCCAGCTGGGCGCTCCCGATGCGGACCACGGTGCGGCGGAGTCGCTCGGCGGCGTCATCGCTGCGGGCGTAGATCAGCACCGACACGAGTACGGTGATGCCCAGCAACAGGCACCCAAACGCCAACCGTGCCAGGCGCTGCAAACGACTCATCGCGCAGATTGTAGACGTCCGAAGGACGTCGCCCCTTCAGGGGCGGTAGCCTCACCACGATGACCGACGGCCCCGACGGTGTGCGACTCATGGCGGGGCAGGTCGATCTGCGCCGCAATGCCCTGGTCGCCGACGATGGTACGACGACGTCCCTGACGACCAAGGAAGGGGCACTGCTCTCCTACCTGGCCTCCCGTGAGGGAGAGGACGTGTCCCGGGACGATCTGCTCGTCGAGGTCTGGGGATACCGCCGGGGCGTCGCCACGCGCGCCATCGACGCCGCGGTGCAGCGCCTCCGTTCGAAGATCGAAGTCGACCCCGCGCATCCGAAGCACCTGCTCACCGTCACGGGCGTGGGGTACCGGTTCGTCGGACTGACGCCCCCGCCCGAGGTTCACCTGGTCCCCGCGGCGGCCCCGTCCCCCTCCCTTCGGCTGCCCGACGACGGACTTCACGGCCGCGATGCGGACCACGCCCGGCTGGCCGCGCTGGTGGGCACTCACCGGCTGGTCACCGTGCTCGGTCCTGCCGGCATCGGGAAGACCCGGCTCGCCACCTCGGTAGCGGAGAACCACCCCGGCGGGGCGGTGACGGCCGAGCTGGACGCGGCGTCCACCGCCGACGCGGTGCGGGACGTGGTGGCGGCGGCGCTGGGCAGCCCCCTCGCCTCCGGCGGGGACGACGACGACCCGGACGACCTGATCGCGGCCGCCCTCAGCGCCCGGGGACCCACGCTGCTGCTGTTGGACAACCTCGAGCAGGTCATCGACGACGCCGCCCCCCTGACGGCCGCGTGGCTCGCCGGCGCCCCGGATCTGACGGTCCTGACGACGTCGCGGGAGCCGCTGCGCATCGCCGGCGAGGTGATCCTCGACCTCGCCCCGCTGGACGTGGACGCGGCCGTGGACTTGTTCGTGGCCCGTGCTCGCGCCGCCCACCCCGCGTTCGATCAAGAGGCGGCAGGGCCGGAGACGCTGCGCGCCCTGGTCACAGCCTTGGACGAGCTTCCCCTGGCGATCGAGCTGGCGGCGGCCCGGGCGGGGCTGCTGACGCCGGTCAAGATGCTGAACCGCCTCAACGATCGGTTCGCCCTGCTCGTCTCCCGCCGGCGGGACGTGCCCGGACGCCAACTCGCCACGAGCGAGCGGATCGGTGACCTCCGCATGACCTCGCTGCTCCTGACGGACCTGTCGGCGGTGCTCGCGGAGACCCCACTGGAGGTGCGCGCCCGCTACTCGGGGCGGAGGAACGGAGCCTCGCGATCGCGCGCCAGCTGGGCGATCCCCGGCCCCTCGCGATCGCGCTGCGCAACGTGGCCCTGGGCCGGATCGACAAGCTGCGTTTCGACGACGGGGAGGCGATGTTCGAGGAAGCCGAGCGCATCGCGGCCGCGGGTGGCGACCGGCTGATGGCCGCCCGGGCTCGGGGCGATCGAGGCACCACGCTGATCCTGCAGGGGCGCTTCGACGAAGCCGTGGAGTTGCTGGAGTCGGCCCGCGAGGCCAGCGCCGCCGCCGGCGACCGCACCTACGTGGGGATCAGCGGAGCCAACCTCGCGGTGGCCGCGCACGCCCGCGGTAATCTGGACGCTGCGGTCCGGCTCTACGACGACGTGCCGAACCACACCGACGCCCTGGGGAGCCGCATCTACGCCTACATGCGCGCCTACCGCTGGATCCTCGACCGCGAGCTCGGCGCGACCGCCAGCGACAGCCTGGAGACCCTTCGCGAGGCTCTGACAGACCCCAATGGTCGCGAGTTGATGCGCGTTCTGGATGGCGACGAAGGCGACCCCGGCCCCGCCGGAACGTCCGCGGACGTTCAGCTTGGGAAGCTGCTTCTGAGTCGCTGAACGGGGCGGGGGGGAGTGGAGCGGGCGACGGGGATCGAACCCGCGACAGCCAGCTTGGGAAGCTGGAACTCTACCACTGAGTTACGCCCGCATCCGGCGCGGTGTTTAGTTCAAACCGAGCTGATTCGCAAGAGAGCTGACCCGCTCCGCAACTTCACCGCCGCGGAAGCCGTCGTCTCGATCCGTGATCTTCTTGAAGATCTTGTAGGCACCCCGGGCGTTGCCGGCAGCCTCGTAGGTGACGCCCAATTCGAACATCACCCGCAGGACTTCACCGGGGTCCGCGGTGGACTTGCCCAGCAGCTGCTTGAACGCGTCGACGGCGCCCCGGAAGTCGTGGGTGCGCCGCAGCGCGTTGCCCAGGTACTCCAGCGCCTGAAGGGTCTCGTCGTCGTTGGCCACCGCCCGCTGGAACTCGACCACGGCGTCGTCGTACTTGCCGGCGTTGTAGTAGCTCAAGCCGACGTCGAAGGCGGACCGCACCATCTCGTTGAGGGTGTCGTCCTCCCCCTCGAGGCCGTCGAGCAGATCCATCAGGTCGTCGTCGAGGAACGAGCCGTTGGACGGCTTCGCCGCGGGCTCCGGCTCGGGCTCTGGCTCAGCGGCCGGCTCGTCGATGACCGGCGTGCCTCCGAAGGTCGAGTCGTTGCCGGGCGCGATCGCGGTCGAGAAGCTGAAGTCTTCTTCCTCGTCTTCGAGGAGGTCGTCGCCGAGGTCGAAGTCGAACTCCTCCTCCTCCGGCTCCGGCGGCTTCGGCGCCGGCGGCTTCGACCCACCTCCGAGCTCCTTGCTGAGCTCCGCGGCCAGCCGCTGCATCTCGTCGTCGTCGAATTCGAATTCGTCGCTGCCGCCCGAGGGGCCGATGTCGAGTCGACCGGTAGGCGCCGGCTCGTCCGCCACGCTGCCCGCGATCGACGATCCGAGCTCGACCGCGGCCGCCATCGCGGAGGCCTCGTCGCTGGTGTCGTCGCCGTCGCCGTACTCGCCCATCGCCTCGGAGAATGCTTTCACCCGCGCGACCGCCGCGTCGTCGTCGGGGGCCAACGCCGCGGCCCGCTCCAGGCACGCCTTGGCGGCCTTGTAGTCGTTGCGGTCCATCGCCAGCTCGTACATCCGGTTCAACCGGTCCTGCGCCGACGGCAGGTTGCTGGCGGCGGCGTACAGTCGAACCAGGGTGCGGTGGGCTTCCCACGCCTCGGGGTGCTGCACGGTCGCCCGCTCCAACGCCGCCTGGGCTTTGTCCGCGAGTCCGTACTGGAGGTAGACCTCGGCCTCGGCGACGGCCCGTTCGGCGTCCTCGCTCAGGGAGATCTCCGTGCTCAGGTCCAACCCGTCGACGACCTCGTCGGCTCCGGGGAGCTCCAGGCTCGCGTCGGCGTCGAAGCCGTCCCCCGCCTGGGGGTCGATCTCGGAGATCCGGTCGTAGACCTGGTTGCGGTACTCCTCGTAGCCCAGCGAGTCGTAGATCTGCGCCAGCTCCTTGAGGACCGCGATGGCCTTCTCGTGCTCGCCCAGATCGACGAACGCGTCGGCCAGGAGGTTCAGCGTCTCGGTGTCCCGGGGATCCGCCTTGAAGCAGATCTGGAGTTTCGTCAGCGCCCGTCGAGGGTCGCCGCGATCGAGGTACAGGTCGGCCAGCGCGCGCACGATCATCAGATCGTCCGGCTTCACCTCGGCCATGCGCTCGTACACTCGGGTCAGCCCCTCGCTGTCGCCGCGCGCCTCCATCGACTCGGCCAGCCCCCGCCACACCTCGAAGGCGGCCATGGTGTCGGCTTCCTTGGTGTAGAGGTCGGCGAGCTTCTCGCCGTACTCGAGGCTGTCAGGGTTGAGCTTCAGGAGCTTCTCGTAGATGTCTACGCGCTCCTTGACGCTGCCCTCCTGCTCGAAGTGCTGGGCCACGATGTTGAAGTGGTCCATGGCGTCCGACAGCAGCGCGAGCTGCTGATAGATCTCGCCCAGGCTGAGGTGCCAGCGCATCTGATCCGGCTCGAACCGGAGCATCTGCTTGTAGATGGCCGCGGCTTTCGGATAGAAGCCGCCGCGCTCGTAGGCCTCGGCCACGACCGAGAACTCGCGCATCGCGTCTGACACCTTGCCGGTGCGAGCGAGCAGCTCGGCCACTTTCTGGCGTACGCGAAGGTCCTTGGGGTCATCCCGAACAATGCGGGACAGCTCCTTGATGGCCTTTTCGATGTTGTTGCGCGAAAGATGCTTCTGCGCTGTCGCCAGCACCTTCGCTTTGTCGAGCGCCAAACCTTGGTCCCCTGCCTATCTGAGGATCGCTTTTATACCAGAGCGGATGCGGGAGCGTTCGCCGCTCTGCGTTCCAGGAATCGCTCGATGTATGCGGTGTCGAAGTCGCCCGAGAGGAACTCCGGGTCGCGCAGCACCTCGCGGTGGAACGGCACCGTCGTGCGCACCCCTTCGACGACGAACTGATCCAGCGCCCAACGCATCCGCTTGACCGCCTCGTCACGGTTGGCGCCGACCACGATCAGCTTCGCGATGAGCGAGTCGTAAAACGGCAGCACCTGGGCCCGATCGTGGACCCACGTGTCGACCCGGACGCCGAGGCCTCCGGGCTGGTGGTAGCCGGTGATGAGGCCGGGCGAGGGCGCGAACGTGAAGGGGTCCTCCGCGTTGATGCGGCACTCGATGGCGTGGCCCTCGAAACGAATCTCGTCCTGCGTCCACGGCAGGGGCTCGCCCGCGGCGGAAAGGATCATCTGCTTCACCAGGTCGATGCCCGTGATCATCTCCGTGATCGGGTGCTCCACCTGGATCCGGGTGTTCATCTCGATGAAGTAGAACTTCTTGTCCTTGTCGGCGAGGAACTCGACGGTGCCCGCCGAGCTGTAGCCGATGGCCTTGGCGGCGCTGACCGCGGCCTCCCCCAGCTGGGCCCGCATGTCCGCGTCGACCAGCGGCGACGGAGCCTCTTCCAGCACCTTCTGGTGACGTCGCTGGAGGCTGCACTCGCGCTCGCCGAGGTGAACCACGTTGCCGAACTTGTCGCCGAGGATCTGCACCTCGATGTGGCGCGGCTTGACGACGAACTTCTCCAAGTAGAGGTCGCCGTTGCCGAAGCACGCCTGGGCCTCGGCCGACGCCAGCTGGAACGCACCCGGAAGCTCGGCCGCGGTGCGGGCCAGCTTCATGCCCTTGCCGCCGCCTCCAGCGCTCGCCTTCAGCAGCACCGGGTAGCCGACCTCGTTGCCGATGGCGATGCCCTCGTCGGGGCCGCTGAGGATGTCGGGCGAACCCGGCACCAGCGGCGTGCCCGCCTTGCGCACGGTCGCCTTGGCGGTCGCCTTGTCGCCCATGTTCCGGATCTGGTCCGGGGTGGGGCCGATGAAGGTGACGCCCGCCGCGATCACGTCCTCGCAGAACTCGGCGTTCTCCGCGAGGAAGCCGTAGCCGGGATGCAGGGCATCGGCCCCGGAGATCTCCAGCGCCGACATGAGGTTGGGCACGTTGAGGTAGCTGTCACGGGCCTGCGGGGGGCCGATGCAGATCGACTGATCCGCGAAGCGAACGTGCAGCGAGTTGGCGTCCGCGGTGCTGTGCACCGACACCGTCTCGATGCCGAGCTCCTTGCACGCGCGGATGATGCGCAACGCGATCTCGCCCCGATTGGCGATGAGGACCTTCTTGAACATCAGGTCGGGCCGCTAACCGGGCTCGATGACGAAGAGCTCCTGGTCGTACTCCACCGGCTGGGCGTTCTCGACCAGGATGCGCTTCACGACGCCGTCGACGTCGGCCTCGATCTCGTTCATCAGCTTCATCGCCTCGACGATGCAGAGCGTCTGCCCCTTCGTCACGTGCTGACCGACATCCGCGAACGGAGCCGAGTCCGGAGCCGGCGCCCGGTAGAAGGTCCCGACGAACGGCGAGGTGACGACGTGTCCGCTGTGCGCCGGGGCGGCGTCCACCACCGGCACGGCCGAAGTCACCGCGGGCATGCCCGCAACGCTGGTCAGGCCCGCAAACGGAGCGGCGACGACGGTGGGGCCCGCGGGGGCACCCCGGCGTACGACAATGCGCAGCCCTTCGTCCTCGTACTCGAACTCCGTGACGTCCGTGCCGTCGAGGAGGCGGAGGACCGCCTTGATCTCCTTGGTCTTCATCCGATGCCCTAGTCCTGTTTGAGCGTGGCCAGTGCGGCGTCCATTCCGAGGAGGTAGGAACCAATCCCGAAGCCGGCGATGGTGCCAACCGCCACCGGCGCCAGCAGCGACGTGTGACGGAACTCTTCACGAGCCGCCGTGTTGGAGAGGTGGACTTCTATCACGGGCAGACCGCACGCCACAACGGCATCGCGGAGGGCGACGGAAGTGTGGGTGAATCCGCCCGCGTTCAGCACCACCGCGTCGGTCCCATCGGCCATCGCCGCGTGCAGCCGATCGATGAGCACGCCCTCCCGATTGGACTGCAGGAAACCAACCTCGACGCCACGGTCGGACGCTCGCTGGCGCACCGCCGCGTTCACGTCGTCCAGGGTCTGGGTGCCGTAGACCGCCGGCTCACGCCCGCCGAGGAGGTTCAGGTTGGGGCCGTGCATCACGAGGATCTTCGTCACGAGGGCTCCTCCATGATTCCCTGCAGGGCTGCTTCGAGGTCCTCGGGATCGGCGCTGCGGGGAGCCGCGGGAGCCGGGAGGTCGGCGCCATCGCCCCCGAGCTCCACGAACCGGGCGCGCAGGTCGGGCCGCTCGGGCGATCGCTCGACCAGCTGTCGCAACATCGCCAGGGCCCCCTCGATGTCTCCTTGCGCGGCGAGCAGCTCGGCCATCGTGGCGTTCAGGAAGGGGTCGGCCGAGGGCTCCGGACGAAGCGCTCTGGCAGGCATGCCGGGTTGCGGTCCGGTCGCCCGGGCCGGTTCGGTCTGGGCGCTCGCGCGCTCGTCCTGCAGCGGTCGGTGGGGCATGCGCGGCCGCTCCCCATCGTCGTTCTCCAGCTGGGTGCGCCGCGTGATCAGCCCCTCGTCCTGCGGCAGCAGCGAGAGCATGCGCATCACCGCGTCGAGCTCGCTGTCGCGGTCGCCCGTGAGGTGGTGCACATGGGCGAGCAGCTTCAACGCGCCCCAATGGCCGTCGTTGAGGGCCAGCACTTCGTCGAGGTCGGCTCGGGCCTCTCCGGGACGCTCCCGCGCCAGGGCGACGCGGGCACGGGTCACACGACCAGCAAGGTGCCCGGGGCGCGCCGCAAGTCCGTGCTGGAGCACCGCCGTTGCGTCGTCCAGACGACCTTGATCGACGTACGCGCCGGCGAGCCGGTCGAACAATGCGAGGGGATCCCTACGCCACGCCTCTTCGAGCGCAGCGAGGTGCTGCTGGACCACGGAAGCGGTCGGTCTAGGCGCCGGCCTGGAGGGTGATGACCGTGCGCGCGACCCCGATGTCGATCAGGATGCTGGACTCCTTGGCCGTGCCGGCCTGGGTGTCGATGGGCATCCGCTGGACCCACACCCACAGCTTTGCCATGCCGTACTGGTCGGTGTAGGTCTGCAGGTAGGTGGGGCGGTAGTCACCCTCGAACGTGCCGCTGAACTGGGCCCAGATCTCGTCGCTGGTAGCAACGTCCTGCCAGTTCTCGGTGTCGGGGTAGATGACGGCCTCAATGACCTCCTGCGGGAGGAGGTAGACGTCTTCGAAGCCGGAGGTGATCTCGACCCACACGTTGTTGACGGGCGATTCGGTGTCCTCGTTCACGAGGTAGATCGTCAGCGGGAAGATGACGGGAGGCGAGGGCTGCTCGAGGTTGCACGACGGGTTGAGGGCCGCGCCCGTAATCGGGTCCACCGGGCACGCGAACCACGCGACCTTGATGTCCTCGATCTCGCCGATGGCTGTTCCGGGAGGGGCCTGCCATGGTCCGTTGGCGCACGAGGCGACGAACAGGCAACCAGTGACAGCGGACAGTAGGGACAGCTTCTGCTTCATCTCACACTCCTGATTCAGAGAATACCCCAAGACGCAGGAGGTAGGCCAACTGGACATCGAGCTTCGATGTCGGCAGATCCACCACCACGGGGTTTCCCGGAGAGGCCAACAGGACCCACGCGAGGTCGGTCCCCTTCAATTTCTTGTCCATCGCGGCCGCTTTTGCCAGGGCGCGTCGCGACACGGGGGGCGCTGAGGTGGGAAGCCCCAGGCCCTGAAGAATGGTGCGGAGACGCGCCGGGAAGGCAACCTCTCCGATGCCGAGATCGACGGCCAGCTCGGCTGCGGCGACCATGCCGATGGCGATCGCCTCCCCGTGCAGGAGGGTGCCGTAGCCGAGGGTGACCTCGAGGGCGTGGCCGATCGTGTGGCCGTAGTTGAGGATGCGGCGCAGCCCCGCCTCACGTTCATCCTGAGCGACCACGTGGGCCTTGACCCGAGCGCAGCGCACCACCACGTCCGACAGCAACTCGGGATCGCGGGCGAGCAGCTCGTCTGCGCGGCTCTCCATCAGCTCGACGAGGCCGACGTCCCCGAGCAAGCCCGTCTTCAAGGCCTCCGCGAGCCCGGAGCGCAGCTCGCGATCGGGCAGGGTGTCCAGGAAGCGAAGATCGGCGATGACCAGGGCGGGCTGCTTGAACGCGCCGATGAGGTTCTTCCCCGCCCGGTGGTTCACGCCCACCTTGCCCCCGACGCTGCTGTCGACCATCGCCAGCAACGTGGTCGGGAGCTGCACCAGTGGCACCCCCCGAAGCGTCAGCGCGGCCGCGAGGCCGGCCATGTCGCCGAGCACGCCGCCCCCGAGGGCCACGATCGGCGAGCTCCTCTGCCACCCCCGAACGAGCAGCTTGTCCACCGCATCCATCACGGGACGGGCGTCCTTGCGGTCCTCGCCCGCGGGCAGGGTGATGTCCACGACCTCCCGGCCGGTGCGGGTCAGGGCGCCATGCACCCGAGCGGCATGCAGCGGCCCCACGTTCCAGTCGGTGAGCAGGGCGATCGGTCCGTCGCCGACGTAGCCCGCCTCGGCCTCGATCGTCTCGTCCAGGCCGCGCCCGACGACGACGTCGTACTCCGAACCAGGAACCTCCACGCGGAGTCGATGCAACTCGCCGTCCGCCGGATCCATCGGCCCCGTGGTCGTGAGGCCCGAGGCCGAGGACGCCACCGCTTCGACCGCGGCGCTGACTTCGGCCGGGGGTCGGTCGCCGTCCACCCGGAAGGTCGCCTCCTCGTAGGCGGGTGCGCGCTCCGCGAGCATCTGCTCGATCCGGAGTTCATCCCACAACGGTCGATCGTGGCCGCCGGCGGCCGCGGCGATCCGACGCTTGAGCTCAGGGGCAGGCACGTCGAGGTGGATCCAGCAGGCTTCACTGCGCAGGTAGGCACGGCTGGATGGATCCAACGGCGCCCCGCCGCCAAGGGCGACTACACGGTCGGGTCGGCTGAGGGCCTGACGCAGCAAGCGAGCCTCCATGGCGCGGAACGCGGCCTCCCCGTGGGTGGCGAAGACGGTCTGGATGGGCACGCCGAAGGCGGCTTCGACCTCGCGATCGAGATCGACGAAGGTCCGCCCGGCCGCCCGTGCGAGTCGTTGTCCAACCGTGGATTTACCGGCGCCCATGAAGCCGCTGAGGGCGATGGGGCGCATGGCAGGAGCCCGTCCGCTCCGCGCTCTAGCGCAGCTGCTGGACGATCGTCGGGGTGATGAAGACGAGGAGTTCGCGGCGATCCTCGCGCTTGCTCGTCCTCTTGAAGAGCCAGCCCAACACGGGGATGCGGCCCAGGCCCGGGACGAAGTCGCGGTTCACGGACGTCTCGTAGTTGTAGACGCCGCCGATGACGGTGGTGTCACCGTCCGCGACCATCACCGTGGTAACCGCTTCCTTGATCTGGATGGTCGGCAAGTTGCCGATGGCGAGACCGAAATCAGGACGGTTCTTGGTGACGCTGATGTCCAGGAAGATGGTCCCGTCCGCCGTGATCTGGGGGGTGACCTCCAGGAGCAGGACGGCTTCGACGAACTGCACGTTCGTGCCTCGCAGCGACGCCGTCTCGAACGGAATCCGCGCACCGTCTCGGATGGAGGCGGGCCGGTTCGTGACCGTCGTGATGGACGGCGCCGAGATGATCTTCGACTCACCGGAGTTCTCACCGGCGGTCAGGCGGGCGTCGAGGTTGATGAGCCCCGACAGCGAACCCAGCGACAGACCCAACGTACCGTTGGACGACGCGGCGGGGAGGTCGACGACGTAGTTCGGAACCGTCGTGAAGTTGGACGGCCGACCGCCGATGGTCGAGCTGTTGGTGCCGACCGTCGAGGACGTCTGACCACCGGACACGCCGATGGTGTTCGGGAAGAAGAGGCCCGTGGGCGCGCCCGTGGCCGGGCTGAAGTTGAGGTTTCCACCCCACTGAACACCGAGGGCACGGCTGAAGCTGTTGGATGCTTCGACGATGCGGGCCTCGATGTGGACCTGCGGCGTGCGCGTATCCAGAGCCTTGACCAGCTGACGGACCTGACCGAGGTTCCGGTCGATGTCGCGGATGATGAGGCTGTTGGTACGCTCGTCGAAGGTCACCGAACCGCGCTTGGTGAGCATGTCCTCGAGTTGCACCATCACGTCGCCCGCGGAGGCGTAGTTCAGCGGCAGGGTCAGGACGCGAAGCGGGAGCGACTCGATCTCCGCGGCCTGGGCAGCGGCCGCGTCCTCACGCTCCTTGCGGATCGTGGAGATGGGGGCGACGCGGATGATGTTTCCGTACTGAACCGCGCCGAGGCCCTTGGCCTGCAGCACCGCCACCAGCGCCTGGTCCCACGGGACCTCCTGGAGCTGGACCGTCACCTGCCCGGCGACGTCGTCGGAGCTGACGATGTTCAGCTTGCTGACGGCGCTGATGAGGCGGAAGACGTTGTGGATGTTCGCGTTGACGAGGTTCAGGTTCAGCGGGAAGCCGCGCCACTGGTGGGCGGGGTCCATCTCGCCCATGAAGACACCGTCTCCACCGGGGAGCACGCTGGAGACGCGGCGACGCGCGACCTTCGCGGGATCCTTGAGGTCACCACCGGCGCCGATGAGCCGCTCGCGGCCCGTCGCGCTCTCCATGACGTCGTCCTCAGCAACGACCGGCTCCTCCTCGGGCTCCTCGGACGGCTCGACCACGACGGGCGCCTCGTAGGCGGCACCGGCGATGCTCGGCGGAATCGGGAAGTCGATGATGAGGACGTTGTCGCGCTCGGTGACCGTCGGCGTGACGGCCTCGCGGAGGTCCACGACCACCTTGACCTCGTCGCTGCTGCGGCGGGATCGGAAGGCGGTGACGCCGACGACGGCGGAGGCGAATTGGCTCGTGTCGAGCTTGCGCTCAAGGCCCGAACCGAGGGCGGAGTTGCGCAGCGCGACGACCATCCGGTTCTCGGACGGGTAGGAGGTCGAGTAGTCGAGGCGGCGGTTGCCCGTGATGACCACGCGGCTGATGCTGGACTCGAGCTTCTGCTGGAAGTCGACGCCGCGAATCTGGGTACCCGACCCGAAGTCGTGGTCGCCGGCGACCGATGACAGCTCACCGGTCCGCGTGGACTGGATGCGCAGGTCGACGTCGCTGGAGCCCGAGCTCGTCGTGCTGACGTCCTCTTCGGCCATGGCGGCCGCGATCGCGTCCTCCTCGGCGGAGGTCGAACCGTTGTCGCCCGAGTCGTCACGGTGCAGACGCAAGGTCAGCGCCTGGCCCCCGACGGCCTCGTCGTAGCCCAGCAGGGCGGTCAAGTAGACGCGGATCTCGGTGCTCGTACCGGTCGCATCGCTGCTCTCGGAGACCTCGATCTTGTCCACGACACCGTTGCCGACCTGCATGATCGGCTCGACCGAGCCCATCGTCATGCCGGCGCACGTCACCACGAGGGTGGGCGGCTCGGTGATGGTGAACGATCCGCACTGGGGGCGCGCCGAGGCGGCGAGCTCCAGCACGACGTCGCTGCCGGTGTCGGAAACACCGATGGACGTGAGGGTCGACGCATCGTCCTGGGCAACCGCGGGCGTGGCGATCAGGAGGAGAGCGGCAGACACTCCAGCAATCTGGCGAATGAGCTTCATGGTCCCTGCTTCCGCACGCATTACTTCTTCGCTTCCAGCGAGGCCGGATCCGGCAGTCGCATGGTGATCTCGTTGATGATCAGCTCGTTCTCGATCGGATCCCGATATTCCTCGGTGATGATCAGCTCTTCAGGCTTGATCTGGGTGACCTTGCCCCAGTTCTTGCCGATGAGGGTCCCGAGCTCTACGACGTGTCCGATGCCGTCCGGGTCTTCCACCAGGGCACGAGGCGCCTGGATGTTCCAGATGATGCCGCGCAGCTGGTAGCTGTCGATGTCGTGCAGCTGCAGCGGACCCAGCGGGCCGCCGTCGCCGATGACCACGACTTCCTTGGCGATGAACGAGCGGAACGGGTCCCGCTTGCCGATCGAGTTGTAGGAGTACCGGGCCGTCTCTTCTTCGACGGGCTCTTCCTCGGCGATCGCCTCGGCCGGGCCGGTGTCCTTCATGGGGGTCGGTCGCGCGCTCGGGGCGGGGGCGGAACCTCCACCTCCACCACAACCCACCATCGGCACCGCCGTCAGGGTCAGGCCGCAAATCAGCAGCAGCGTAGTCCGCATACGCATCATGTCAGCGCCTCCTCCGGCCGCTGCTCGTGCTGCTCACCTCGGCCTCCGTCAGGAAGCGGTAGGTCACCGCGGTTCCTTCGATGGTCAGGATGATCTTGCCGGAGCGTTCCGATGGGTCAGACATCGCGATGTTGCGGATGTTGACGATTCGATTGAGCTTGCCGATTCGGTCGAAGAAGGTCGCCACCTCGTGGTAGCTGCCTTCGACCTTCAGCTTCACGGGCACGTCGGCGTAGAAGTCCTTGCGGGCCTCCGGCAGCGGCTGGAAGAGCAGGAACTCGAGCCCGATCTTCTTGCCGATGGACGAAATGCGCCGGACCAACTCCGGGATCTCGCGGTCGTTGGGCAGCTCCTTGACCGCCTTCAGCAGCTCTTCGTTGAGCCGCTCGACGCGTCGCTCCCAGCGGTCGCGGTTCTCCGCGATGTCGCGGTTCTCGTCGCGCTGCTCGGTCAGCTCTTCCTGCTTCACCAGCGCCGTGTCGATGTTCTCGCTCGTGGGCTTGATGAGGAGGAAGAAGAGCCCCGCCGCGATCGCGACGTAGATGCCGATCGCCGCCGCCAGCTTCTGTGCGGCAGTGAGCTTGCCAATCCTTTCGAGGAGGTCGCCCATTTAGCTTTCCTCCACCACGCCAGGCACCACCAGCCGGCTGGTGATGGTGAATCGCTTCAGGTGAAGATCTTCGATCTCCTCCTTCTCGATGGAGCCCAGGTAGACCTCCTTGAAGTAGGCAGACTCCTCGAGGCGGCTCATGAACGTGGCGATGACCTCGTTGTTGATGCTCAGCCCCTGCAGGGTGACGCGGCCTTCCTTCTCATCGAGATCGGCGAGCCAGAGCTTTTCGGGGATGCGCGCAGCGAGCTCGTCCAGCATGTGGACCGGGCCCGTCTTGTTCGCCTTCAGGTTGCGGATGACGCTGAGCTTGCGCTCCAGCAGCGCCTCCTGCTCCTTGTACTCGTCGACTTCGCCGATGATCTTCTTCAGGTTCTCGATCTCGTCGGTGAGCTGCTTGTTGGCGATCTCGATGTCGCTCAGCTCGCCCTTCTTGCCGGTGTACATGACGATGCCGACGAGCAGCACCGTGACCAGTCCGGCCACGAACAGCACCAGGTGGCGCTGAATCGCTTCCTTCTTGCGGGCCGCTCGGACCGGCAGGAGGTTGATCTTGATCATCGGTCGCCGGCCCTCCGAAGGCCGAGGCCTACCGCGACGGCAGCCATCGGCGCGACCTCGTTGAGGAACGCGATGTTGAAGTCCCGCTCGTTGATTTCCACCTTGCGGAAGGCGTTCACCAACTCGACGGGGAGGCCGGTCTTGTCCTGAATCGTCCGGGTCAGACCCGGGATTCGAGAGCTGCCGCCCGAAAGGAAGATGCGGGAGATTTCGTCCTCGGTGGACGTCGCCGCGTAGAAGTCCAGCGAACGCTGAATCTCCGTCGCGACGTTCTCACTGACCGACCGGATGATCCCCTCGACCTCCTCGGGCACGACGGCCTGGGAGTCGCGGACGATGTCGCCGCCGATCTTGAGCGCCTCCGCCTCCTCGTAGGAGACGTTGAGCTGCTTCTGAATCTCTTCGGTGTACTGGTTGCCACCGAGCGTGATGTCGCGGGTGAAGGCGGTGATGCCGGCGCGAAGCACGTTGATGTTGATGATCGACGCCCCGATGTTGACCAGCACGACCGTGTCGTCCGGGCTCAGGTCGTAGTTCAACTCGAAGCAGTTTTCGATCGCGAAGGAGTCGACGTCCATCACCACGGGGGTGAGGCCGGCCTCCTGCACGATCGCCTGATAGTCGTTGATCATGTCCTTCTTGGCCGCGACCAGGAGGACTTCCATCTGCCCCGCTTCGTCACCCACGGGGTTGAGAATCTGGACGTCGATGTTTACGTCGTTGATGTCGAACGGGATGTACTGCTCCGCTTCCCACTGGATGGATTCCTCCAGCTCGTCGCGGGTCATCACCGGAAGGTTGATCTTCTTGATGATCACGGAGTGACCCGACACGGAGGTGACGACCTCCTTGGTGCGGATCTTGTGACTCGTTACCAGTTCACGGATCGAGTCCACGATGATGTTCGAGTTCATGAGCGCGCCGTCGACAATCGCCTCCGGCGGCAGCTTCTTCATCCCGAAGTTCACAAGGGAATACTTCCCCTTGGACTCCTGCAACTCCAACACCTTGATGTAGGAGGAGCCGATGTCGAGGCCGATCGCGCTCTTCGGCCTTCCGAAGCCCAACAGTGCCATTCCGCTTCTCCCAACCGGCACGAAGGCCCATCTTTGGCCCGCATCACCAAGAATTCCTGCCCGAAGGTCAGGGAATCCCTGACGTAGACCACTCTGACTTTCCTACAGCGCAGATCTTGTTGTCAAGCCGGCGACACCCTCGGCGCCAGCTATACTTCCCATTGCGGCCAGGGTTGCAGTTTGCTCTTGCAAAGACCCGCCGCCCTACGAATCATGATCGATCCTAGCGAGTCCGAAGCGACTGATCGACCCGGCGGGCGAATTTCAAAAGCCAGTGGTTGGGCCCAGTTAGCTTCTCTGCCCCTGGTAGCTTGCGCCGTATTTGGCGCCGGTTTCGGGGCGGATCCGACCGTCTTGATCGCACCTGCACTGCTCCTGGGCACAGCGTTCGGGGCTGCGATCGCGCCCCGCGGAAAGGCCGAACAGGCTTGGGCTCCTCCGGTCGCGGTCGGGCTGATCGCCTCGCTTCCCGTGTGGCTCCCATGGATCTCCCGGCTCGGCCCGATCGGCACGGTATTGGCCGTCGGAGGGACGGCCTGGCTGCTGATTCCCCGGATCTCCCCCCGGCGCCTCCCTCCCCTGGGCCCCGGCGCCGCCGCGGTGGCGATCGGCCTGTTGGCGGCGCTGAACAGCGCCGTCCCCTCCTCCGGGCTGCTCCTGGCCGCCGTCGCGGGGGGGCTGCTGGCCTTGCCTTCAGCGCTGCTCGAGCTCCCCTCGGGGCCGACCCCCGTCGAAACCGGGGAATCTGATGACGGCCTGCTCCTCGGCATCGTGGCCGCGGGTGTGGTCCCGGTGCTCGCGATCGCGGGGGGGCCGATCTTCGGGCCGTCGCCAAGCTGGCTCGCCGAAGCCCTCACCGGGTTCGCCGCGGGGACCGCCGGCGCGGCCCTGCTCCGGCGGTTCGCGCCTCGCTTCGCCGCCCTGCTCCCCCTGGTGCTGCCGCTGGCGATCCTCGGCGCCGGGATGGTGCTGCTTCAAGGGCACGATGGCGTCGGCTGGCTCATCGCCCAGGGCGTACCCGCCTCCGCCGGCGGCGCTCCCCTCGCGGCCGGGCTGCTGACGGGCGGACTGTTCGCGGGGGTCGGCCTGACCGCCGGTCCAGCGGGGTCACGCACCGCCTGGGGGCTGGCGATCGGCGCCGTGCTCTGGATCGTGCTCCCCGACTTGCTGGGCGCCGACCTCGCCGTCCGGGCCCTCGTCGTGGCCGCCGCGCTGCGGGTGTTGACGGTGGTGGTGAGCACGCAACCGGCGCCCGTCCGGGCCATGGCCGCGCTCGCCGCGGCGGCGGGGTTGAGCGGGCTGGCGCTGCCAGCGGCCCCCTCGGGCATCCGCGCGGTCGCTCCCTACGCCGCGTTCACCGAGCTCGGCACCCTCGGCCAGTTGGATCTCGCAGCGGGCTGGCGCGGGGCGTCGGGGCGTGCGAGCGCGCGCGGTTCGCTCGCCGTGCTGGACGATCTCCGTCCGCCGATCCGATGGCAGCGGGGCCAGAGCATCGATCATGGCCGGGAGACGATCTCCGCGGACGCCTTCTTTGCCCATCTGCCGGGGCTGCTCCGCGGCGACGCCCCGACCTCGGTGCTCATCATCGGCGGGGGGCACGGGGGAGCCGCCGACTCCGCCCGTCGAGCCGCCGCCGGCGGAGTCACCGTGCTTCTCCGCTCCCCCGCGGATCGCTGGATGATCAAGGCCAACGGACCCTGGAACCAGGACGTGGCGGCGGACCCGGCCGTGCGGGTGACCTCCTCGATCCCGCGGGGCGCGCGCTTCAGCGCTGTTCTCGTCGACCTCCCCCCCGTGTGGGTGCCCGGAGCAGCCCACGAATGGTCGCCCGCTGCGATCGCCCGGGCCGGGGCTCAGCTCGATGCCGGAGGAGTCGTCGTCTTTCGACTCCCCCTCGCGACGATCAGCGGCGATGAGCTCGCGGGGTTCGCCGGCGACGTGGCGGATCGCTTTCCCCAGGTGACTGCCTGGCTGGACCCGACCGGCTCGGCCCACCTCCTGCTCGCCGCGTCGGAGACGGCCGGCGCGGTGGAGGCGGGCGCCGCGTGGCGGGCATGGAGCCGACGGGTGGTCAAGGACGAGCTCCGCCGGGCTTCCCTGGCCGGCCCCACGGACGCGCTGGAGCGGATGGTCACCGATCGTGACGGGCTGATCGCCATGGCCGCGGGCCGCGCCCGGCGGGACCGGTTCGGCGCAGCGATCGTGGCCGGGGTGCGGGTGCGCGGGGACCGACGGGCGCTCCCCCTGGCGACGCTGCGGGCAGCGGGGGGTGGGCCGGAGCGGCTGTTCGACCTGAGCACGGTGCCCGAAGCCGAGCGCGCCGAGGTCCGAGAGCGGCTGGCGACGGCGGCGCTGGCCCGGAACGACTACCTCGCGATGCTGGAGGCGCTGGCCTCGGGCGATTCGGTCGCGGCCCTGGACACGGCCCGTCGAATCGCGGAGTCGGGGGACGACTCGACCAAGGACCTCAAGACGTTGATCGAGCCTTGGCTCGCGCGGTGCCGGGCACTACGCGCTCAGGGGTTCCTCGATCAGGCCAAGGCCGAGTGCCTGGTGGCGCAGTCCTTCTCCCCCACGGACAACGAGGCCGCGCTGCTGCTGGCCGATCTCCACCGCGGGTTGCACGATCTCGCCGCGGCCGAAGTGCTGTACGAGGCGGTGAGCGAGCGCGAGCCCGCCAACGTCGGCGCGCTGCTGGGGCTGGCGTCGATCCGGGTGCTTCAGAACCGGCTCCCCGATGCGGTGGCGTTTCTCGAACAGGCTGAACAGATCGAGCCGGGCAACGCGCTGCTGCTGAACAACCTCGCCTCGGTCCACTTCTCCCTGGCCAAGCGCGCCAGCAGCGACGCCGAAGCGGAGCCCCACGTGCAGCGAGCCCGCACGCTCTTCCAAGCAGCGGCATCCCTGGAACCGCGGATGGCGGAGCCGCGCGCGGGCCTGGCCGAGATCTACAGCTTCGCCGGCAACCCCGAGGCCGCGCTGACCGAGATCGAGCGCGCGGTGTTCCTGGATCCCCGCTGCCAGTACCGGGCGGCCCGCAGCCAGGCGCTGTACGAAGTCAACCAGCGTCTCGAGGCGAGCAAGGCCGCCGACGAAGTGCTCCTGGAGTGCCCCGACGAGCTGATCGCGCTGGGCACGAAGGCGATGTCGTTGATGGATCGCGGCTGCTTCGAGCAGGCGTACGAGACCTACGGACGGGTGCTTCAGATCATCCCGAACAGCGCCAAGACGCGGGCGATGCGCGCGGGCATCGAAGCCAGTGGGTACCTGGAGCGCGGCGGCGAAGACTGCGTGCCGCTGTAGTTCTTCGAGGAAGCCCTGAGGGTGTCGCGCCACGGGCGCCACGAGGCCACGGCGCCACGGGTCGGCGTTGACGGCAGCGCCGCCAGATACCGAAGATCATGCTTGTTGCTTGTTGCTTGTCGCTACGTGGCGATCGTGGCGAGCCGCTGGACGCGGCGCGTGGCCTCGTGGCGCCGCGAATCCCGGACGGATTCGCCCTAGAAGACCGAGCGGAATCCGTTGAACATGAAGAAGCCGCCGGAGAAGTCATCCGGCACGACCTGCAGGTCGTCGATCATCGAGTCGGAGTCGAGTCCGCCCGCATCCAGGTTCAACGCGTAGACACGGCCGTTGGCGAAGACCGGCGCGGAGATGAGTCCGTCGACAACCGTGTACAGGCCCGTGGAGTCCTGGTCGTACGAATCGCTCGTCACATCGGGAATGCCGCCGCCGCACGTCTCGACGTTCAGGCCGTACAGACGGCTGGTGCCGAGCACGCAGGGGTCGCTGCCCGGGATGTGCGTCGTGAAGAAGAGCCGACCGAAGGCGGCGATCGGGTCGCCGACCAGCTTCTCGCCGGTCCCCGTGAACTCGTAGAAGCCCTGGCTGTTGAACAGCGTGGAGGTGTCCGCGCAGGGCGCCGCGTTGGCCGCGGTGCAGCCCAACGGGGTTGGATCGCTCTTGACGTAAAGGCCGCCGTTCTGCGTGGAGTACACGTTGTGGGGGCTGCCACTGGCGTAGTAGACGAGCACCTCACCGGCGAGGCTGAAGAAGACCGCCGGCTTGTACCAGAGGTGCTTCACGTCATCGCTGGCATCGGGGGACGCGAACGTGCAGCGGCTGGGGCTCCCCGGGGTGATCTCGTTGAAGAGCACCTTGAAGATGTAGCCCAGCGAGTCTCCGATGTACGCGGCGTCGACCGACGCGTCGCCGTCGAAGTCGACCATCGACGGCGACCCGAACAGGCCCTTGGCGAGCACGCCCGGAGTCAGCGTTCCGTACTCCTCGAATCCATCGGCGTCGCTGTCGGAGACGACGGACGAGAGGTGGTTCGCCGTGCCCGTGGCCCGGTAGCCATCGGACGAGTAGGTCGTCGGAATGCGGCTCGTCGTCGAGTCCATGTCGTGAATGAACACCGAGGCGTGAACCTTCTGGCTCGCAGCCGACGTCGTCGAGACCTCAGGGCTCTGCTCGCCCGCACCCCAGAAGACGATCCACCGACGCTCGGCGCCCGAGCTGCGGTCGACGAACGGACCCACCGCCGCGGCGCCCACCGCTCGACCCTTGCCGGGTCCGGTGTTGCCGTTGGTGTCGGTGCGCTCCCACAGGAAGCGGGGCGTGTAGGGGTTGGTGACGTCGATGCCGTACACGTGACGGGCGCCGTAGCCGCCGGCCCAGACGAGCACGCGGTGCCACTCGCAGCCGTTGGGCTCGATGACGCCGTCGTCCTCCGCCGGGGTGTAGCCGGGGCCGGTGCAGCCAGGGAAGTTGTCCGAAGAGCCGAGGCCGTTCATGTAGCCGTCGAGCCAGACCGTATCGAGGGTCAGGCGGCCCTGGTTGACGTACGTCTGGCCGGAACGCATGAGGTCGTCCAGCTGGTATCCGTCGTACTCGCGCACGGCACTGTTGGTCGGGTCCTTGTGCGCCTTGGAGCGGGGGACCACGAACCAGTACTCCGAGCCTTCGTGGCCGACCACGTCGGTGTTGAATGCGTGGATCATGCCGGAGTTCGAGGCGACGTAGACCATCGACGGCAGGGTGCCGACCTTCTCGATGAACGCCTGGAAGTGGGTCTCGGTGGCGATCGCGTTGAGCGTCGCGGGCGCGGGCACGGCGATCGAGTGACCGGTGTCACCCATCTTCCAGTAGCCGCGGGGCAGGCCGGTGTGCAGGAACGTGGACTCGTTCACACCACGAATGAAGTCGACCAGGATCTTGCCGTCGTCGATGTCGACGTCGCAGTCGAAGTCGTAGTCGGTGTCCAGGGGCAGGCAGCTCGGGTTCGCGGTGACCGCGACCTCGTCCACCAGCAGCTCCAGCAGATCGCCGGTGAGCAGGCCCGAGTAGTCGAACGGCTGCATCGCCGAATACATCTCCATCGCTTCGTAGGCGATGTATCCGTTTCGTTGCTCGAGGGGGTCGAAGTTGCCCTGGTTGTCTTCACCGGACTCCGCCTCGCGCGAGGCGAGCAGCTGACCGGCGTCCCAGGCCTCACCGTACGTCTCCGACGTCTCGATGATCTGGCCGAAGTCCGTGGCCTCGGGGTCCGTCTGGACGTTCCACGCCATCAGGTGGCCCTTGTAGAGCGGGTGACCGGAGTCGACCTCGAACCAGGACGCGAACAGCATGCTGCCGTCGGGCATCGCCGCGATCGACGCATTGGAGTACGAGCCCGAGAAGCTGTCGGTCAACATGCCCCATATGGCGGTCTGGATGCCGCCGGGCTTGGGCGCGCTGTAGTAGAGCCCCTGACCCTGGTTGGCCATGGTCTGGTAGTAGGGCGCCGCCTCGGTGGAGATCGAGGCGGAGTCCGAGTCGATGAGCAGCGTGTAGGTGCTCACCGAGCCGCTGCCCGCGAGCGGAGCAGCAAAGCCGTTGTAGGCGTGGTGGGCGACGTTGTCGCCCCAGCAGGCCTGGGCCCCGCCGCTGTCGTTGCACTGGAACCCGAGGGTCAGCGGATCGGACGTGGTGTAGGTCGTGTCCGGGTTGTCGTCCTCTTCACCGATGTTGCTGCCGATGACGATGACCACGAGCGAGTTGCAGTAGTACTGGAAGGGGCCGCCGGCCCAGGACCGGGGGGACACGTAGGACTCTTCGGCCCAGCCGTCGAGCACCTCGGCGTACGACTCCGCGAACGTGCGCGCGCCCGTGTTGCTGGTGGTGTAGCCGTCCAGCAGCGTGCCGATCGTCGCCGACGGCGTGCCGGGGTAGGCGAGGGGCTCGAAGCCGAGATCCGACTCGTTGGCCTGCGTGCTGTCGTTGTTGCCGTCTGCGGTCAACGCGACGCCGAAGGTCATGCCCACGGGCGCGTTGTTGATCACCTGCTTGATCGCGCTGACGATGTACGTGAACCGGGCATCCGGGTTCGTCACGTGGGGGCTACCGACGCTGTCCGTGCCGTCCCAGTTCTGCCCGATGCGGGCGCTGTCCTCGATGAGGAACAGGACCTCGGGGAGCACCGCGGGCAGCGCTTCCTGGGCCTGAACGGGGCGGGCAAACGTGGCCGCGAGCACGAGGCTCGCGCCGACGAGAAGACCACGCAGGGTGCTGGCTGACGTCATGGTTCCTACCTTCACGCTACAAACCGTCACAGGACATTTCGGCGACCGTGAACAACATCGACCCCGCCTGGGCGTCGGCGGTTGAGTTGATCATGCTGCCGGTGGCCAGGAAATCGACCGTGAACGCGCTGTACGGGCTGCCCTGGTCCAGGCTCCAGCCCGACGGCGGGTTCGTCACGCAGATGCCTGCGCAGAAGTCGGTTTCGTAATTCGCCATCATGAACGTGTTGGCCATGAGGGCGACGGGGGTGTCGACCGCGTTGGACGACGTTGAGCTGATCCAACCGGCCGTGCAGTGCGTGGTCTCCGCCATGGCGCCGGTCCAGACGTCCTCGACGTTGTAGGTGTTCGTCTCGATGAGATCGCGACCGTGGTCCGCTCCCGTCAGAGCGCCGTACTGCAACTGCTTGTGGTGGCGGAAGTTCTGGGTGATCGCCATGTCGAGCTGGGTCGCCGTGATCTGGGAGACACCCAGGATCGTCAACGTGACCAACGCGACCATCACCAACACGAGCGCGTAGCCGTGCTGCGACGAGGTCGAACGAGTGGCGGGGATGGCTCGGATCATCGGGTCATCCTTAGAACGGGGTGTTCATCATCTGCCACGTTCCCATCGCATTGCGGGACGTGACTTCGGTGCGGGCCACCCGGCGGTGGTACGAATCGAGGGTGGCGGTGGGGACGTAGACGTCGAGCGGCTCGATGTCGATCGGAGTGCTCACGGCCGTCCGCTCCAGGTCGGGGCGAAGCGTGCGCGCGGTCATCAGGACCCGCACGGCCTGCAGGTTCCACCAATCCGACGTGCCGGAGCTGTTGGCGTCCATGTTGAAGCCGGACTCCCAGTTGGCGTCGTCCTCGCAGTCGCGGCCCAGGCCCGCCTGGCAGACCTGGAACTGCAGATCCTCGATGCCGAGGGCGACGGGGATGTCGTTGGCGTGGGGGTACCCGCCGGCGATGTCGGCCACGGTCACGTCGGGGACGAGGTAGAGCACGGGCACTTCGGAGCTGCCGATGCCGAACCCGTCCGAGCCGTTGTCGTCGATGTAGTACGCCTGGTGCATCACCGGCCCGCAGGCCATGTGAGCGGGCAGCGAGCCGGTGCACTCGTTGGAGAAGTCGGTGGTGGTGTTGGCCGCCACCGGCACGGTGCCCGAGCTGGTGTCGCCGGTGCCGTCGACGGTCCAGATGTAGGAGACGGGGCGCCCGCCCATCCCGACGGGGGCGTAGCAGATGATCTCCGAGTTGGGCCCGGCCGAGGAGAAGTTGCCCGCGACCGCCGCGTCGTCCGCGTCGAACGTGATGACCGTGGTCGAACACTGCTCGGAGACGTCCGTTGCGGTGTAGCCCCAGGTGGTCCGGTCCGGGTCCATCATCGTCAGCTCGATGGCGTCGTGACCGCTGCCCACGGGGAAGTTGTCACGCACCCAGATGGCGTACATGCCGGAGTTCTCGTCGCCGTCCTGACCGCCGATGCCCCAGGTGCTGCCGTTGTAGCCGACGCCCCACCCGGCGGTGGCGACGTCGCGGGTCACCATCTCCATGGCGACGCGCAGGTTCTGCTGCATGTTCCCCATGTCCGTCTGCAGCCGGTAGGCCCGGGTCTGCTCGATGAACACGGTGTAGATGAGGATGCCGACCAAGGTGGACAGCGCCACCGTGATCAGGAGCTCGATCATCGTAAAGCCGCGCTGCCGCATCATCCGAGATCCAGGGGGTCGTAGCCGTCGGCCATGCGGGTGGTCCCCATGGTGACGCCGTGGCGCTTGCCGGTGTGGGGGTCCTCGTAGGTCACGCGGACGCGGATGAGGAGCCGGTCGACGCCGCCCGTCATCGTCTCGACGTGGTAGGTCCGCAGGTACATCACCGGACCGAGGGTCGCGTTGACGTTGCCCAGCCCGTTAACCCTTACCGCGGCGCCATCGATGAAGCAGGGCAGGTCCTCGAGGCCGTCGGCGGTCGGCGCGGGGAAGATGCCGCCGCAAGTCGCCGTGCTCAGGTCCGGGTTCGAGTAGGAGATCATCCAGGTCTCGCCGTAGATCTGCTCCAGCGAGTCCTGCGCCAGCACGGTCGAGATGCCGAGGCGGTAGGCGTTGGCGTTGCTCTGGATCGCGGCGCCGTGGAGGCTCCACAGGGCCAGCAAGCCGATCATCATCACCGCCATGGCGATCAACAGCTCGATGAGCGTGAAGCCGCCCGAGTTGCTGCGTCGTCGTCGAAGCATCATCTACTCCACCTGCGCAATCTGCGTTCCACCGCCCAGGTCGATGCGCACGACGCGTGCCTCGGGAACTCGAGATGCCTTGCTGCGAAAGACCACCCGCACGACGCCGTCGGAGAAGTCCGAGGGGTCGTTGATGAGGTAGCCCCGCGGGCTGAACACGAGGGCGTTGGGGAAGTTGTAGTTGGCCGGGCCGTTGATCGGCTCCCACTCGTCGATGCTGACGCCCGTCCACTTGCTGGGACCGTTGTACAGGTCGACCGTGCCGTTGGGCTCCGGGTCCCAGTTGGTGCTGTTGCGGAGCGACTCACCGGACCGGATCTCGTACTTGCCGTGGTTGCTGTGGATGTCCATGTCCATCGGGGTCGGATCGAACTCCATCAGGACCATCGCGAACTCGCGATTGGTCGTGATCGCGCGGACTCGCGTCAGCTCCACCGTGTCGGCGAACTGTCGGGCCGCTGCGTTCATCCGGTACCTCCCGCGGAGCTGGTTCAAGTCGGCCCCCGCGATGGTCGCGAGGACACCCACCAAGACGAGCACCACCAGGAGCTCGATCATGGTGTAGCCCCGAGGTGCAAAAATCGTGCCCCCACCCGAACGGGCGCAAGCAGCTGAAATTCGGTGATTTCCGATCACTCGAACCCCCTCTGGATCATGCGATTTCGGTCAAGGTGCGCAAACATTTCAGGGTTGGTCGCTCAACTCCCTCCGTTGTTCCTCGAGCGGCTCGAGCAGTTCGGTCCGAAGGCGGGCTGCCTCAGGCTCGAAGCCACGACGAGCAAGCTCATCGAGCAACGTAGACGCGCGCGTGAGGGATTGTCCAGCACCGACGAGATCGATCGGCTCATCCCGCATCTGGGATTGCGCCCACTCCAGGTGGGCCAGCGCCTCCCCCTCATCCAGGAGGAAGAGGGCGACTCGACCGGAGACGGCGGAGGCGCGACCTCGTTCGATCTCGGCGACGGCGTCGGCGAACCGGCCCCGCTTGCGGGCCGCTTCCGACAGGCCTCGCCGGAGCTCCCCCCGAGCGGGCGCAACCTCCACGGCGTGGCGGAGCACTGCCTCGGCTTCATCCAGCCGCCCGGCCCGGAGGTAGAGCTGGCCCAGTGACTCGAGCACGCTGGGCTCCTCGGGCGCCCGTTCGAAGGCGTCGCGGAGGTACCCCTCGGCCGCCAGTACCTTGCCCTCGTCCATCAGCAGCACGCCCATGCCGCGGTAGCCGCCGAAGTAGTCGGGGCCGTAGTCGATGGCGCGCTGGAAGAGCTGCCGGGCGGGGCCGTTCAGGTCGGAGTGGCCCGACGCCCGAAGCGCCCAGCCCTTGCCGTAGATCGCGGCGACGTGGCGCGGATCGCGTTCCAGCGCGCGGTTGTAGGCGAGCTCCGCGGCGACCAGGTCGCCGTCGCGCATGTGGCGGGCGCCGACGTCGGTCCAATGCCCGGCGGAGCGTCCGCAGCCGGCCAGCACCAGCAGGCCGAGGGTCAGCAGGAGCGGGCGGCTCAGCTGCCCCCCCCGGAGCGGGCGGGCACATCGATCCCGTAGTCCCGCATCTTGTAGAGCAGCGCCCGGTGGGAGATCTCCAGGAGCTTGCAGGCGTGGGTGCGGTTGCCTCCGGTGTGCTCCAGCGCGCGGGCGATGAGATCCGCTTCGAGGCTCGCGACGCGACGCTTGATCGACAGGTCGTGGTCGTCGGCGCGGCGGCGGCGTCCTCCCGCGGCAGCGTCACGAAGCTGCGGGGGGAAGCTGTCGAGCGCGAGCTGATCGCCCTCGCCCAGGAGCATCGCCCGCTCCAGGGCGTTCTCGAGCTCGCGCACGTTGCCGGGCCATGGGTAGGCCAGCAGCGCTTTGAGGGCCGGCGCCTCGACCCCGGTGACGGACTTGGTGAACTTGCGGTTGAAGCGCGCCAGGAAGTGCTCGATCAGCAGGGGCACGTCCTCGGGCCGCTCGCGCAGCGGGGGGAGGCGGATGTGCACCACGTTGAGCCGGTAGAAGAGGTCTTCGCGGAAGGTCCCCTCGGCGACCCGTTTCTCCAGATCGCGGGAGGTGGCGGCGATGAGGCGCACGTCGATGGACTCGACCTTGTTCTCGCCCACCCGACGGATCTCGTCGTTCTCGAGCACGCGGAGGAGCTTGACCTGCAGGGAGATCGGCATCTCCCCCATCTCGTCGAGGAACAGCGTCCCCCCCGAGGCTTCCTGGAACAGGCCGCGCTTGGCCTTCACGGCGCCGGTGAAGGCGCCGCGGGCGTGTCCGAAGAGCTCGGACTCGAGCAGGTTCTCCGGGATCGCGGCGCAGTTGATGGGGACGAAGCTGGCGGCGGCGCGGTCCGAGTTTCGGTGCACGGCCCGGGCAAGCAGCTCCTTGCCGGTGCCGGACTCGCCCGTCAGGAGCACGGTCGTCTTGTAGGGAGCGATCTTCGTGACGGTGCCGAAGACCTGCTTCATCGGATCGCTGCGGCCGATGATGTTGTCGAACTGGAACCGCTCGTCGAGCTCCTCGCGGAGCCGCTGGTTCTCCTGGAACAGGACCTCCCGCTCCTGGATCTTGCGGAGCAGGAGCACCACCTCGTCGGCCGTGAACGGCTTGTTGAAGTAGTCGTAGGCGCCGGCCTTCATGCACTCGATGGCGACCTCGTCGCCGCCGTACGCGGACATCATCACGACGTAGGTGTCGAACTCCCGGGCGGTGATCTCGGCGAGCAGCTCGCGGCCGTCCATGCCGGGCATGCGAATGTCGCTGATCACGACGGGGAAGCGCTGCTCGGACAACAACTCGAGCGCTTGTTCGCCGCCGGCGACGGCGGTGGGCTCGTAGCCGGCCTTCTTCAGGACGACCAAGAGCAGGTGGCGGATGTTCTCCTCGTCGTCGACGACGAGAACGCGCTTGAGGCCATCGGGCGGGGACATCGACGTGGATGCTAGCTTGGCAGCCGATGCCGTCGCGCCGCTCCCGGCGGATCCTCTTCGTCGCCCACGCCTTCGAACCCGACAGCTCCGCCGGCGTGGAGCTGTACACGGCGCGTCTCGCGCGGGGGCTGCAGCAGCGCGGATGGGAGCCCACCGTGCTCGTTCCTCGCCTGCGGCCGGGCCGCGCCCAGTACGCCCGGATCGAGGAGCGCGTCGGGGGCCTGCCGGTCGTCGGAGTCGTCCAGAACTACCCGTACCAGGACCTCCCCGAAGCGGCGGCCGACCCGGTCATCGACCGCGTCGTCGACGCCGTGCTGGGGGACCTGAAGCCGGATCTCATCGCGATCCAGACGCTGGCGGGCCTGTCCGTCGGCATCCTCGCCCGGGCGGCCGCGCGGGGGATCCCGGTGGTGCTCCACCTCCACGACGGCTGGTGGGCGTGTGCCAGCGGGGGGCAGCGACGGCACCCCGACGGCGAGCTCTGCCTGCCGGTGGACAAGGCCCGCTGCGGCGCCTGCTTCGATCGCTTCCGCCACCGCGAGGGGCCCCTGGAGCGGGCGGGAAGGTGGGCCGCGGGCCGCCTCCCCGGGGTCGTCCCCCCCGACGCGGTGCACCGTGCGTTCGCGGCGCTGCCGGACTCGGCCCGGGGAGCGCTCAAGCGGCTGAATGAGAAGGGCGCACGCCGGACCGCGGACGGAGCCCCCGAAGCGACGGCCCCCGGAGTGGACCCGCGCATCGAAGCCCGCGACGCTGCCATCGCCGCCGCGCTCCCCCACGTCGCCGCGACCTTCAGTCCGACCGCGTTCCTGGCCGAGTCGCTCCAGGGCGACGGACTGGTCTTCCCCGGCGTGGCGGTCGTGCCCACCGGGGTCCCCACCGACCCGCGGCCCCCGGTGGCGCCGACCTCGGACGGGCCCCTGCGAGCGCTCTTCGTCGGTACCTGGGTCCCCCACAAAGGGCCGCAGGTCTTCGCTGAGGCGCTGAGGCGCACCACCGCCCCGGTCCAGGGCCGGGCCCTCGGGCCCGATCCATTCCCCCAGTTCCGAGCCGAGGTGGAGGCGATCGCATCCGGCCGCCTGCAGGCCAGCGGCGCCCTCCCGCCCGAGGCGGTCGCCGCGGCGATGGATGAGGCCGACGTGCTCGTGGTGCCTTCGGTGTGGGCCGAGAACGCCCCCCTCGTGATCCTCGAGGCCCGGGGCCGCGGGCGGCCCGTGTTCGCTTCGGATCTCGGAGGACTGCCCGAACTCATCGAGGAGGGCGTCGACGGGCGCCTCTTCCCCGCCGGTGACGCTCCCGCCCTCGCGACCCTCCTGGACGACGTCGCGGGGGTGCGGGCGCTGCAGTCGTCGGTGCGGCCCCCGCGATCCCTCGAGGACTTCTGCGCGGACGTCGGGGCCCGGTACGAGGCGGTGCTCCGATGACCGTGCTCCGGCCCCACGACGACCATGCCTCCGCGCCCGATGCCGCAGCGCCGGCCGTCTCGGTGGTCGTGCCCGTGCTCAACGGCGGTTCCCGGCTTCTGTCCCTGCTGGATGCGGTCGCCCGGCAGCGGGTCGACGGCGAGATCGAGATCCTGCTCGCCGACTCGGGCTCCACCGACGGCTGCATCCGCGCCGCGCACGGGCGCGTCCACGGCCTCCGCACGTTCGATGTGGTCGGCACCTACGACCACGGTCGGGTGCGGACCGCGCTGGTCGAGGCCGCTCGCGCCCCCCTCGTCGCCCTGCTCAGTCAGGACGCGGTGCCCGTCGGCATGACGTACCTCGCCGCCCTCGCGCGCGCCCTGGACGAAGCGTCGGCCGCGGGTGCCTATGCCCGTCAGGTTCCTCGCGCAGGCGCGGACCCGCTCGTACGCGCGACCCTGGAGCGGTGGACCCCCGCGGGCGCGACGGTGGTCCTCCAGCGCGCCCCCGAAGGGGGGCTGGCGTCGCTGGCGCCTTCGGACCGCATGGCCCGGGCCCGGTTCGACAACGTCGGCTCGATGGTGAGGCGTGAAGCCGTCGCCGCGCTCCCCTTCCCCAGCCGGCCGTTCGGCGAGGATCTGGCCTGGGGAGCCGCGATTCTGGAAGCCGGCGGGGCGCTCGCCTACGCGCCCGAGGCGGTGGTCGAGCACCACCACGATCCGACCTTGCGCGAGACCTTCGACCGGCACCGGGTCGCGCACCGACAGGCCTGCAGCGAGTTCGGGTTGCGGTCGGTGCCGTCGCTGCCCGCGGCGGCGGTCGCGTGGGCCGCCGGCATCCCCCGGGATGTGCGCGACGGGGGGCCGACGTGGGCCGTTCGCGGCGCTCCCCGGCGGGCGGCTGCGCTCCTGGGTCAGTGGCTCGGCGGGCGGGAGGGGCAGCGGTGAGGGTTCTGCTCCTGGCCCATCGGTACGCACCCCACTCGATCGGGGGCGTCGAGATCCAGACCGAGGCGCTCGCCGCCGCGCTGGCCGACCGGGGCCATGAGGTCGCCGTGCTCACCTTGGCGGACGATGTCGGCGCGGACGTGGCCCCCTTTTCGGTCGTGCAGGGGCCGGAACGGCCGATCGCCGTGCACCGGATCGTCCACCGGCTGGGGTTGGCCCGCAGCTACCGGGAGACCTGGGGGGACGACCGGTTCCGCCGCCCCATCGGCGCCGTGCTCGACGGATTCCGCCCTGACGTCGTGCACGTCGGCCACCCCGACGGCTGGGGGGTGATCCCGTTCCGGGAGGCCGGCCGCCGCGGTATCGCGACCTCGGCGACGCTGCACGACGCGAAGTGGTTCTGCGGACGCGGCCAGCTCGTCCGGCCTCCGGGGCTGCGGTGCGCAGGGGCCGCCGAAGATCGGTGCGTGCGCTGCCTGGGCAATCAACTGGGGCGGGATCCGGTCCGCGCGGCCCTGGCCCGCGCAGCCCCCCGGTGGGTGCACGACGCGGTTCAGGACGACGACCGGAGAGGCCCCTCCGACGCACGCCCCGATCCCGGCTCCATCGCCCGCGCCCGGTGGCGCACCCGCCAGCGAGCCCTCGCCCGCGGTCTGGTCGACGCCGACGTCGTGGTCGCGCCGTCGCGGTACTACGCCGAGCTCGCCCGCAGGGAGGGGATCGACCGCCCGATCACCGTCGTCCCCAACGGGCTCCCCGCCCACCCTGGGACCGAGGCGGCGGCGCCCGGTGAACGCCTCCGCATCGGCTTCTTCGGCAACCCCCACTCGACCAAGGGTCTGCCGCTGCTCCTGAGCGCCTTCGGCTCCGTGCCCGCCGGGGCCGCGGAGCTCCACGTCTTCGGCCCCGGAGACGCCGCGGGCGAGGGGGTGACCGCCCACGGCCGCTACGAGCGGGCCCACGCTGCGACCCTCGCGGGCTCGGTCGACGTGGTGGCGATTCCGTCAACCTGGGCCGAAAACCACCCCCTCGTCGCCCTCGAAGCCCGTGCCGCCGGCCGACCTCTGCTTGTCGCCGACGTGGGCGGGCTCCCCGAGTTGGTTCGGGATGGGGTCGACGGTTGGGTCGTCCCGGCAGGCGACGTCGAAGCCTGGGGAGAACAAATCGCCCTCCTCGCCGCCGCCCCCGCCCGGGTTCGGGCCGCTGCGGCAGCCTCTCCGCCCCCTCCGAGCGCCGACGCCATGGCCCAGGAGTACGAAACGGCATGGGGGGCCGTGTTGACTCCGGTCCGATGAGGACCGGACAATAGGTGCCCCCCGCGCGCATGCAGGGTCCCCCAACCAGCGACTCGGAGCCTGTCCTACATGGCCAACAGCGGTGCCTTCGTCCTTCCTGCCGACGTCAAACTCAGCCTCGACGGCAACTCTCTTTCGATCGAGAACGTCGGCGACATCGTCATCGAAGGCGCCCCCGCACAGCAGCTGCACACCCTGACCTCCACCGGCGGCAGCGTCGTGCTGATGCCCCCCAAGGCGGTGTCGCTCAAGTCGATCTCCGCCCCCGAGGGCACGGTCACGGTCTCGGGCAAGGTCTCGGTCGACGTGATCAACGCGCGAAACGTCGACTTCTCCGGCGGCACGCTCAAGGCCCAGGTGATCAAGGCGACCGGCAACATCGGTCTGCACGGGAGCAAGCTCAAGGCCAACGTCATCGTCGGCGACAGCGTCGAGGTCGACGCCAAGATCAAGGGTCGCGCCACCGCGATCAGCTCCTCCAACGAGCTGGGCCCCCACAAGCTCAAGGGCGGCTTCAGCCTCGGCGAGTTCGTGGATCTCATGCCGGGCGGCGCCGAGCTGCTGGCCGAGCACGGCATCGACGTGCCCGACGACGACGACGACGACGACGACGACGACGACGACGACGACGACGAGCAACCGGCTGAGGAGTCACGTGACGGGCCTGACGACGACGACGACGACGACGACGAATCGGCGGATGGCTCGGTCGACGAGTCGGACGACGGCGAGGAGGAAGAGGAGGTCGAAGAGGCCACCCCGACCACCGATCAGGACGAAGACGCCGGCGGGATCGACGAAGACGTGCGCGTCCAGGTCGCCGACGCCCTCGACAAGATCCGCTCGTCCTACGACGACGACGTCCCGCCCCCGATCGCCCGCCTCGGCGCGCTCGTGGACGAGGGCAACTACGGCGGGCTGAAGGTCGAGATCAACACCATCTGGTCGGACCTGCTCAAGCACCACCAGCAGACCGGGCTGTACATCAGCAACACGGTCACCCACATGTTCCAGATCATCCAGCTGTTGATGCGGAAGGTCGAAGCGTAGGGGGCGCCCGTCCCGGTCCGGGGGAGGATTCGGGGCGGCGCCGTCTAGGCCGGGAACACCGCCCGGGCGAACTCAGTCAATTCATCGAAGGTCATCTGCTGCTCGTTCTCGGTGAGAGCGAGCGCGGGGTTCGGGTGCGCCTGCACCGCCACCGCCGAGGCCCCTGCGGCCAACGCCGCGCGGGCCATCGCGGGCATCACGTCCTTGCGGCCGAGCCCCTCGGCGATGTCCACGACGATGGGGAACGGCGTCTCCTGCTTCAGCAGCGCCACGCCGGCGAGGTCGATCGTCCAGCGCGTCCAGTCGCCGTGGGTGCGGATCCCCCGCTCGCACAGGATCAGCTGACCGTTGCCCTCCTTGGCGACGTACTCGGCGGCGAGCAGGAACTCGTCCAGGGTCGCCATGAAGCCCCGCTTGAGCATCACCGGCTTGTCGGTCTGCCCCAGGAGCCGCAGCAGCTCGAAGTTGTGCATGTTCCGGGTGCCGACCACGAACACGTCCGTCTGCTCCCCGACCTCCTCGACGTGGCGGGGGTCGAGGATCTCCGTCATCACCGCCAGGCCGTGCCAGTCGGCCGCGTCCCGGAGCAGGCGCAGCCCCTCCCCGCCCAGTCCCTGGAAGCTGTACGGGGACGTCCGCGGCACGTACGCGCCGCCCACCAGGAAGCCGCCCCCGAGGCTCGCCACGTGGGCGGCGACGGCGTCGACCTGCTCGGCTGATTCCACCGCCGAGGGGCCCGCGAGCAGCTGCGGCGTACGGCCTCCGAGGATGTGCCCGCCGAGCTCGTAGGTCCGGTCCGGCTGCCCCTCCTTGCGGTGCACGTACAGCCGCTTCCGGGTGTCCGCCTCCATGTGATCCAGCGAGAGCTTGAAGATCTCTTTGAACAGGTGCCGGACCAGATCCGAGGTCATCGGACCTTCGTTGGTGAGCAGGAGCTTGTCGAACATGCGCGACTCGCGTTCGGGATCGAACAGCTTGTAGGCCGTCCGCTCCTTGACCACCTTGACCTGCTCGACGAGGCGCAGTCGGTGGTTCATAAGGGCGAGGAGGTCGCGGTTTACAACGTCGATCTGGTCGCGCAGATCCTGAAGTTCAGGGTCGATCATGGCGCGGAACATAGATCAGCCAAGACACCCACGCGCGTGAGCGGTAGACGGGGCGCAGGTGGCCCCATAGAATCCCGCGATGTTTTCGAAGGCTTCCAGGGTTGCCTTGCCTGCCGTCCTGATTCTCCTGCTCTCGTCGTGCAATCCGTACGACCTACTGATCCACGATCGGTTCGAGCAGGCCGCGTTCAACAGCGATGTCGACATCCTCTGGGTGGTCGACAACAGCAACTCGATGGCGCGCATCCAGGAGGAGGTGCAAGCCAACTTCGGGGCGTTCATCGACACGTTCGCCAACGTCGGCACCGACGACGGTACGGAGTTGGACTACAACACCATCACCGACGCCACCGTCGCGTGGGCGGAGTTCCTGCGGAACCAGGAGCGGTTCCTCAACTACAACATGGGCGTCACGACCACGAACGTGGACGACGGCGGCAACGGCAACCAGGGCAACATCCGCTCCCTGGCGAGCCTCGGCGGACCGTCCTGCGAGAGCCCCCATGTCCTATCGCCGCAGAGCGAGGACGTGCTCGGTGACTTCGTCGACCTGGTCGACGTGGGCGTCGCCGGCTCCGGCTCCGAGAAGGGGCTGATGGCCTCGGCCTTCTCCCTGTGCAAGGGCAAGCCGGCCTCGTGGTGGGATTCGCTTGAGGACAACTTCGACGTCGACGATCCGGTCCGCCGGCTCTGCGGACTCATCCCCGCGGCCGACCGCACCTGCAACGACGGCTTCTTCCGCGAGGGTGCCGCCTCGGTCGTCATCATCGTGTCGGACGAAGGCGACGAGACGGAGATCCAGGCCGGCCTGCCGCCCCAGGACGAGCTGGAACGCTGCGTGCTCGACCACGGCGAGGACCCCTTCTTCGGGGAGTGCGACTGCAAGCTGTCGTGGTGGTTGGAGTTCTTCAACGGCATCGGCCAGCCGGTGATCTTCGCGACCATCGCGCCGACGTATCAGGCCTTCTCCGACGACGTCGCGCTGTGCGACGGCGCCACCGCCAACTACCCCGGCCCGTGCAACGCCTTCGGCTCGTCGATTTGCTCGGTCGACTTCTATCAGGAGGCCGCCTGCCTCACCGGCGGGCTGTTCACGCCCATCGAGGAGAAGGACGACCCCGAGAACCCGCAGAGCACCTGCAACACCGCCGACTTCGACCAGGCGCTGCGCTCCATCGGCGCGCTCATCAGCAACCTGTCTCGCGGCTGGGTGCTCAGCGCCATCCCCGACCCCGAGACCATCGTGGTAGTCAAGACCGAGGGTGAGTGCTCCGAAGACGACCCCGCCCCCTGCGTGGTCTCGCCCCTGGATGAGTCGCCCTCGGGCGGCTGGTTCTACCGCCCCGCGACCCGCTCCATCGCCTTCACGGGTGAGGCGGTTCCGCAGTACGACGACGTGATCGACATCTACTACCTCCCGCAGCATGACCGGCACGACCAGGTCGGCCGACCGCTCCCCTTCTGATGACCAGGATTCAAAACGACATGACGAAGCTGCTGGCCCGCCTGCTGCTGCCTGCGATCGCCCTCTGCCTGCTGCTCCCGGCCCCCGCCATGGCGGCCAAGCGCAAGACCAAGAAGGTCAAGGAGGACAAGTCCGAGGTCGACCTGACCGAGGTCGGCGTCCTGCGGAACGAAGACGTCCGCGTGGTGCAGAAGAACCTCTACGTGAAGAAGGGCCACCACGAGGTCGGCTTCATGATCACGACCAACCCGTGGGACGCGTACGCGGCCGGCGTGATGGCCGGGTTCGACCTGACGCTGAACCCGTCCGAGAACGTCGGCTTCGAGCTGATGATCCAGGGCGGCTACGGCTGGGGCAACGGCCACTGGAAGGACGTCACCTTCCTCGGTGGCGCCGCCGGCGGTCAGCTGACCTCGCTGGGCAGCGACGCGGCCCGCTCCCTGGTGGGCGGCTCCGTCAACCTGGTGTGGTCCCCCATCTACGCCAAGCTGGCGTGGGGCACCCGCAAGGTCCTGCACTTCGACGTGTACGGCACCCTCGGCGCGCACGGCTTCCTGGCCCAGCGGCTGGAGGCCGACGGCGGTCTCCGCGGGCTGTTCGGACCCAGCGTCGGCATCGGCCTGAAGTTCTTCCTCAGCCGCAAGACGGCACTGAAGATCGACCTGCGCGACCACATCTCGATCGAGCGTCGGACCTACACCGGGCGGGTGACCGCGCGGAACAACTTCCAGTTCGGCATCGGCTTGAGCTTCTTCACCGGAGAGCGCAAGTGATCGTCCGTCTGCTGGCGCTGCTCCTGGTCTGCCTGCCCGTCGCGGCGGTGGCGCAGACCGAGGAGGCCCCCGCCGAGGGCGAGGAGCTCGAGGAGCTGCCTCCGCCGGAGCGGAGCCGCAAGCTCAAGAAGGCGCTCAAGAAGGTCAAGGACAAGGAGTGGCCGGTGGCCAGCCTCGCCCTGCACAAGGTGCTGCAGGACGAAGAGGACGCCTACTACCACACGGAGGTCCGCTACTACCTCGCCTACACGCTGGAGCAGATGGGGCTGAGCTACTCCGCGCTGGAGGAGTACAACCGCTACCTCCTGGACGTGGAGCCGGGCCACGCCCTGATCCCCAAGGCGCTGAAGCGCTCCGTGTCGCTGGGCCGGCAGATGGAGGCGGGCTGGATCCTCGCCCCCGGACTCGCCCGCCTCGACACGTCGCTGGTGACCAAGGGACTGCAGGGACCGGCCATGTACTGGGTCGGCCGTCATCACTTCGAGGACGGCAACCTGATGGTCGCGCAGGCGTACCTGTCGCTCGTCCCCAAGGACACCGAGTACTACGCGCAGGCGCGGATGCTGGAAGGCATCACGATGGTCAGCGGCGGCAAGCCGGTGGAGGCGATCGCGCCGCTGACGGCGGCGTACCAGGCGGCGGACCGCTACGGCGTGGACCAGCGGACCTGGGAGGTGGCCAACATCAACCTGGGCCGGGCCTACTACGCGATCGGCAACTTCGAGCGTGCGATCGAGCACTTCGAGGCGACCCCGCGGGAGTCGGCGCTTTGGTTCGAGTCGCTGTACGAGGCGTCCTGGGCCTACTTCCGACTGGGCCGGCTGTCCGGCGCGCTGTCGCACCTGCAGTCGGTGGATTCGCCCTTCTTCAAGGGCACGTACCACCCCGAAGCGACGCTGCTCCGCATCCTGATCTTCTACTACCTCTGCAAGTACATCAGCGGTCAGGAGATGCTCGACGACTTCACCGAGGAGCACTATCCGATCCAGGAGGCGCTGGACAAGGCGATCCGCAAGGCGGAGTCCGACCCGGAGGCGCTGTTCGACGCGCTCTATGCGTGGAAGACGGCCAAGAAGGACACGAAGCTGAAGCTCCCCGATCCGGTGAAGCAGTGGTTCTCCACGGACGAGTCGCTGGTCGCGATCGGCGACTACGTGGCCGGGATCGACGCCGAACTGGCAGCCATCGACCGGCTCAAGACGGGCTGGCAGAAGTCCGCACTCCGCAAGGATCTGGAAGGCCACTTGAAGGATCGCAAGCGTGACGCCGTCGAAGACAAGGGACGAGAGGCCCTCGCCAAGCTGACGTCGATGCACGCCGTCCTGGGCGGGCACCTCGGCAGCAGCGAGCTGTACAAGGTCGAAATGATCACGGCAGAGAAGAACATCTACGACGCCGCCTACCAGGGTCGACTGATGGACCGCATCGCGACGCGCAAGGCGGACTCGTCGGTGCAGCAGGGCTACCGCTTCTGGCCGTTCCAGGGCGAGTACTGGGTGGATGAGCTCGGCTGGTACGAGGTCAACACCATCAACGAGTGCCTGGTCATCACCAAGTAAGAGCGCTCGTCGCAGCGCTCCTGCTGACGCTGGCCTGCGGGTCGGCGCTCGCGCAGGACGCCATCGAGATCGATCCCGAGGCCGAAGAGGCCTTCTTTCGCGGCGTAGGACTGCTCGAGTCCGGAGACGCCGCCGCCGCCGTGGCCGAGTTCGAGCTGGCGGTGACGCTGCAGCCGGACTTCCGCCGCGCCTACTACTACCGAGCCCGCGCCGCCGTCGCGATGGAGGACTGGTCGGTCGCCAAGCAGAGCGCCGAGGCGTACTCGCGGTTCGAGCTGACCGAGTCGGAGATCGAGCAACTAGGGGCGCTCATCCGCCAGATCGACGAGGGCGCGCCCGCGCTCACGGTCGATGAGTCCGGCGACGAACTGACGCCTCCCGCGCCGGGCCCGCTGCGTGGAGACCGGGCCGACCGGACGGACTCTCCCGAGGCTCCCGTGCGCGAACCGACGCGCACCGACGAAGCGATCGCGGCCCTCGCGGACGGGCACCAACTGCTCGAGGACGACCTCTGCCAGCCCGCGCTGGAGAAGGCGCAGTTGGCGCTCTCGCTGGACCCCGGCCTGACCGACGCGCTGCTGCTGAAGGGGCTGGCGCTGGAGTGCCTGGAGGACTGGCCCGCCGCCTTCGACATCCTCCGCACGTACCAGGAGCTCAAGGGCGGGTCTGACCCGGTGGCGGCGCGGGCGCTGGAGCGGATCGAGCAGGCTCGGGCGCTGTCGGCGCCGGTCGAGGAGGCGGGCACGGCGCCGGCGCTGATGAGTTCGGCGCTGGGGAACGACCCCCGCATCGAGGGCGTGCTGAAGGACCGCTGGGGAGACTCCGCGATCACGGCGCAGCGGTCGCGCACCCGCCACTTGCCGGGCATCGGCCGCGCCGCCATGGGCTTCGGCCGCATGGAGCTGGCCGGATCGCGGGCCGAGGTCGAGGTCGCACGCATCCACAGCGCCGACGGGCTGGTGTTCAGCCGGCTGCGGGTGTGGGGCCGATCGGGCATGGACACCGGCGGTTGGTACGCCCGTGCGTTCGCTGAGCTGTACCTGTCGATCGTGGGCAAGGCGGGCTCCCCGGCGAGCCGCAGTGGGCTCCCCGATCCGCGGACGCCGAGCCGGAACTCGTACAAGGCGCTGGCGGGCAAGCACCGCTGGGAGGTCACCTGGGTCGACGACGACGGCGATCAACTGGTGCTGCGGCTGGGCCGGTGCAGCACGCCGGGGAACGACCACCCGGTGGTGGCGGAGAATCGGCCCTGCCTGGAACTGGTCGGCAGCAGCGGCTCCTTCCACCCCGACGGCAAGGTCGTATTCAGCCCCGGGGGTGAGGCGGTCCGCCTGTCGGAGACCCCGGGCAAGCGGTCGTGGGACATCGACGTCGCCATCGGCGGCGGGCTCGCCCCCGGCGTGATCATCTCGACGGGCACGGGCGCGGGCACGTTCGGCCTGGGGCAGTTCCACCTGGATCTGCTGGGCCGGTTCAACCTGGGGGCGCTGACGGTCGGGGGCGGCTGGGCGCCCGGGCTGGGCATCACGAGCACGGCGATCGACGATCCGCCGACCACCTGGTTCGACAGCCGGATCACGGCCTACGTCGGCTTCCGCGACCGCCCGCGGCAGCCCCAGTGGCGTTCGCTGATGCTCGGCATCGGCGTGGTGCCCGACGGCAAGCGCATCTACGGCACCGGCGCGGCGGCGCTCGCAGTCTCGTTCCGGCTCACCGATCAGACCCGGCGGAGCCCGGTCGGCGGCTTCATGATCTCGATCGAGCCGACGGCCATCATCGGCGCCGGGGGCGTGCTGACGGTTCTGCCGTTGCGGTTCACGCTCGGAGGGGTCGTGGGGACGAAGGCGCGGATGACGGCACCGCAGCAGGTGGACGACGCCCGCTGGAAGTAGGGGTCAGTACACCAGCACCGTGTGCGGGTCGAACCTGGACCCATCGAGAATCCGCTTCGGCTCCGCCTTCGCGTTCCGCGCCACGATCCAGTAGTCCAACTTCCCCGTCGCCGGGAACTGCAGCGTGCACCGGAACAGGCTGTCGCCGACGTGCCGCATCGGTTTGCTCTCGTACGGCCCGTCGGGCGGCCCGAAGAAGAGAATCATGCGGGTGCCGTCGACCACCGAGGCGGTGACCTCCACGAACTTCTGCGAGCCGATCGCGGCGCGCTGGATGGGCTTGTGCTTGAGCTTGAGCACCGGCGGCGGACCGGCGGGCTCGGGCGTCGGCTCCGGCGTCGGCTCGGGCGTGGGTTCGGCGGTCGGCTCCGGCGTCGGAGCAGGCGTCGCCACCGGCGCGGGCGTCGGCTCCGGCTTCGGGGCCGGGGTCGTGCGCGGGCGGGGACGGGGCGTCGGCTGGGCACGCGGCGTCGCCGGCTCGGGCGTCGGCTCGAGGATGGGCGCCGGGGTGGGCGCAGGGGTCGTCTCCGCGATCCGCACCGGCGGGCGGTTCCGCTTCTCCATGAGCGCCTGGAAGCCGAAGAAGCCCAGCAGCACCGCCATGGCGCCGACCACCGCGCCGAGCACCAGGAGCAAGCGCCGCTGCTGCTGGATCGCCGAGGCCTGCGCGCGCATGCGGCGCGTCTGGCGGGCTCGCCGCTCCGCCACGCCATCGTCGACCGGCGGGGGCGAAGGCGGGGGCGGCTTCGGGGGACGCACCGCCGGGCTGTCGGGCATCACGAACGCCGGACGGCTCTCCGTCCCCAGGGGCACCTCGGAGGCCTGCTCCTCGGCTTCGGGATCGAACGGCCACTCCGGCACGGTCGGCGTGTGGGCCGGGATCTCGTTGTCCGAGGGCAGCTCCGGAACCCCCTCGGGCACCGACGCCTGGTCCGGATCCGCGGGGAAGTGCCGGGTTGGCCCCGTCCCCGGCTCCGGCATCGCCATCGCCATCGTCGGCCCCACCCCCTTGGCCCCCGCGCCGAGCAGCTTGGCGATCGGCGAGCCCGGGGTGGACGTCCAGTTCTTCGGGTAGGGCCCCACCGGGGCTCCGCCGAGCCGGTCTTCGAAGTGCTCGTTGACCAACTCCGCCAGCGATCGCTCCGTCGCATCCAGCCCGGTGTGCACCGCGGCCAACGCCTCGGCCGCGTCCGCCGCCGTGGGGAAGCGATGCTCCGGGAGCTTCGCGAGCATCTTGGCGAACGGCTCTCCCAGCCCCGGGGCGAGCCGGTCGGCGATCGCCACCGCGCCCGCGCGCTCCAACGTCTCCTCGACCTGGACGATCCGCATCATCACTTCGGTCAGCGACTGCCCCCCGAACAGGGTTCGGCCGGTCAGCATGAACCACAGCACGGACCCCGCCGTAAACAGGTCCGAGCGGGGATCGAGGACCTCGGCCCCCAGCTGCTCGGGAGACATGTAGGCCGGCGTCCCCTTGGTCATCCCCGACGCCGTCAGCTGCGCATCCGCGACCGACGCCTTGGCGATGCCGAAGTCGACCACCTTCACCAGCCCGTCGCCCCGGATGAGGATGTTCGAGGGCTTCACGTCGCGGTGGATGATCTGCAGCAGGCGGCCGTCGTGCTTGGCGGTGTGGGCGTGGTGCAGCCCCCGCAGCATCTGGATGGCGATCTCGATCGCGATCGCCGGCGGCAGCGGACCGAGCTCGTCGACCAGCTCGCCCAGCCCGACCCCCTCGACCAGCTCCATGGCGATGTAGGGGAACCCCTCCAGCTCGCCGCAATCGAAAGTTTGGACGACGTTGGGGTGGTTCAGCAGCGCGCCAACCTTCGCCTCCTGGATCAGCTGCAGCTTGAGCTCAGCGGCCTTCTCTCCCCGCGCGGGGAGCACGACCTTGACCGCCGCGGGCTTGCGGAAGCCCAGCTCGCCGGTCATCTCCGCACGGAAGACACGGGCCATGCCGCCCTCACCGAGCAATGCCACGAGTTGGTAGCGGCCGACGACGACGGGGAGGTCGTCAGGCTCGACGAGGTCGAGACGCATCCGCGAGAGTCTACCTGCCGGGGGGCTCGACCCACCGCTGCAGGGGCTCGGGGATGGCCGGCGGCTCCTGCCCGGCCTGCTCGAAGAGGTCCCGAAGCTGATCCAGCTGCACACGGATCGCGATGATCGAACCCGAATCGCCGAGGTCGACGCTGATCTGCAGCGCGCCGACCAGATCCAGCCAGGACTCCTCCAGCTCCAACATCGCCAGGTGGGGCAGCGCCATCGAGTACCGCGTCTGCCCCTCTTCGAGCTTCTTGCCCAGCGCCTGCCAGACCCGCAGGGAGCGGAAGTACGCCGCCAGCGAGCCCTCGGCGTCGCCGAACTCCAGCCGCCCCCGCCCCAGTTCGAACCAGGTGTCGCCTTCGAGGGCCTCGATCCGCTCCGTCGTCTCCTCCTCCGCGGTCAACTCCAGGATCTCCTGGGCGCGGGTCTCGAAGCCGTCGCGATCTTCCTGCTGGACGTGGAGGTCGAGGGTCTCGATCAGCGTCTCCAACGACTCGTAGACCTCGCCCGCCGCCCGGTAGTCACCGGCAGCTCGGTCCAGGCTGATCCGCGCCGCCGCCGGCTTGCCCGCCTCGTCCAACGCCCGACCCAGGTTGTAGCGGGAGTTCGCCAGGGGGAGCCGGTATCCCAGCTCGATCCGCACGTCCACGGCCTTGCGCAGGGTGCGCGCGCCGATGAGCGGCCGCTCCGCCTGGACCATCGCGACGCCGGCGTTGTTGAGCGCTTCCCCCAGCTCCCCGAACCGATCCGTCGCCTCGTACAGCGTGATCGCGTCCTCGTAGGCGAGCGCGGCCAGCTCCCACTTCTCGGCCTCGAAGAGGAAGTACCCGACGCAGAAGGCGAGATCCGCGAACGGCAACGCCTGCGGGGCCTGGTCCGGAGCCGTCCCCTTCGCGATGCCGAGGATGGCGTCCCGGTCCGCGGCCCGCAGTCCGGCTCGGCACGCACGAAGGGCCTCCTCCGGCTCCTGGAGGTCGTCGAGGATGTTCGACCGGCCCAGGTGGTAGTCGAGCCGGTGCGGGAACAGACGGACCAGCTCGTCCCACGCCTTGCTCGCCAGCGCCATCGAACCGGCGTCCTCGGCCGCGATCGCGATTGCGAGCAGCTCGGACTCGCTGTCGGGCGCCATCTCCACCGGAAGCGCGAGCCCCGCCTCCGCCCCCGCGTGGCCCATCAGCACCGGACCGAAGGCGGCGTGGGTCCGCACCGCCGGGTCCGCGGGGAACTCGGCCGCGAGGGCCTCGACCAGCGGCTTCCAGACCTCCCAGTCTCCCCGCGCGAGCGCGCTGCGGGCGGGGGCGAGCCGTTCCGAGCCGGCCAGACGAGGCACCGCACCGGCGACCTTGCCCGTCATCGCACGCTCCAGGGAGACAGCCACGCGGGCATCGTCGAACCGTCGGCCTCGACTGCGCCAGACCACGTCGCCAGCCCGCGCGGCCTCGATCCGCGCGCCGTCCTCCTCCAACACCAGCAACCAGGGGACGCGAAGGTCCTCGGCCTCGTCCCGCGCCCGCGCCACGCGCTCCGAAGCCGCTCCCTCCCCCAGCGCGGCGAGCAGATCGGCGTCCGCTTCGCCGGGGTAGGCCCGCAGCGGGACCGTGGACAACGCCCGCGCCGCCGATGCCTCCCGCGCCTGCGCGGACGCGGCGGAATCGGCATCACCCGCGACCACGAGCATCTGGGAGGCGGACGGCACAGGAGCCTTGCGCGCCGTGGCGCAGCCGGTCATCGGGACCGCGCACAGCGCGGCCAAAGCGATCACCAGTCCTCGCATGAAGTCTCCCGCGGGCGCAGGATGGGCGCCGTGCCCACCGGAATCTACCTGCACATCCCGTTCTGCCGGATCAAGTGCCCCTACTGCGACTTCAACACGTACGCGGGCATCGACGACCAGCGGCCTAGGTACGTCGCGGCGCTGAAGGAGGAACTGCGGCACCGGTTGGGTACGTTCCAGCCGGGGGAATTCGCCGCCGGGAGCCTGTACTTCGGGGGCGGCACGCCGTCGCTGCTCGATCCGGAGGACGTGGCCGAGCTGGGGGAGATCGCGGGATCGCCGGCGGAGGTCACGCTGGAGGCCAACCCCGGGACGGTGGATCTGCCGAAGCTTCAGGCGCTGCGCGCCGCGGGCGTCAACCGGCTCACCCTCGGTTGCCAGACCTTCCACCCCGAGCTCCTCGCGGGGCTCCGCCGGCTCCACGACGTGAAGCAGACCCACGAGGCGATCGAGGCCGCCCACGCCGCCGGGTTCACCGAGCTCAACATCGACCTGATGTACGGCCTCAGCGGTCAGACCCTGGCCCACTGGGACGCAGATCTGGACCAGGCTGCCGCGGCCCGACCGACGCATCTGTCGCTGTACAACCTCACGATCGAGGAGGGCACCCCGTTCGCCCGCTGGCGGGCCGCGGGCGAGCTCCCCCTCCCCGGCGAAGAGCTTCAGGGAGCGATGTACGAGCGGGCGGTCGAGCGGGCCGAAACCGGCGGCTGGGGGCGCTACGAGGTCTCGAACTTCGCGCTCCCCGGCTCGGAGTGCCGGCACAACCAAGTCTACTGGAGCGGCGAGGCCTACCTGGGATGCGGAGCCGGCGCTCACGGGTTCGCGCCGGCCGACGGCAGCCCCTCCCACGGCCGACGGTGGTGGAACCACCGGGTCCCGCGGCGCTACTGCCAGGAAGTCGAGGCGGGGCGGCTTCCCGAGGACGGCCATGAGGAGCTGGGCCGGACGCAGGCGATGACGGAGGCCCTGCTGCTCGGGCTCCGGACCCGAGAGGGCCTCGATCTGGCCCGCTTCCAGCGCCGGTTCGGAGCCTCCCCCATCGAGCTGCTCGGCGCCCCTTTGAAGGATTTCCGCGCGCGTGAGTTGATTCGGGTCCGCGGGACCCATCTGATTGTCGCGGAACATGCTGTAATCCTTCTGGATTCTCTCCTCGCGAGGCTCGCCCCCCAGGTTGACAGGGTCGACCGGTCCGATAGTCTGAATTCCCCCAGTCAGGCTCCGTACGGGACGCCTACGGGACAGTCGCGCTAGGCTGCGCGTTTGGAGGGGCCCGTTTGGCCAAGCAGCAACAGAACGCCGCCGGCGCCAAGGACGTCCTGAGCCTCGACGAGGATCTGGACAGCCTGTTCGCCGAGGCGCTGGCCGCCAGCGAAGAGCGCGGAAAGAAGAAGAAGAAGTCCAAGTCCACGCCGACCGCGATGGACGAGGACGGCTACTTCGATCTCGATGACGCGGACCAGTCGATCCACATCATGGTGGACGACGACAGCAACGTTCCCACCCTGGCGTCCGAAGACGAGGACAGCGACGAGCCCAACCATGGGCCTGAGTTCTCGCTGGACGACCTCGACTTCCTGAAGAGCCTCGAGACCCCCTCGGACAAGCCGGCCAAGAAGAAGTCGAGGGTGAAGAACACCATCGACGACCTCGACGCAGAGTTCCGCGCGGCGTTGGCCGAAGACGACGGCAGCGACGACGACGACGACCTCCAGGCGGAGATGGAGAAGCTGCTCGCCCAGAGCTTCGCCGGCACCGTCAGCGACGACGACCCGGATCTGGGCTTCCCCGAGATCGACGACGAGGACGACGACGAAGAGATCCTCGCGATGGGCGACGACTCGTCCGCGGCGCCGACGTCCCGCGACGACACCGAGCGCTACCGCAACCAGATCGCCGAGCTCAGCCGCCTCCTGTCGACCCGCGACCTGGAGCTGCGCACCGTCGAGGATCGGGTGGAGACGCTCGAGAGCCAGATGGTCGCCGCGGCGCGCCAATCGGCCAACATCGGCCGCGAGTTCGAGTCCTTCCGCAAGCGCTCCGAGCGCGAACGCGGCGACCTCGAGAAGTTCGCGGGGGAGAAGGTGATCAAGGAGTTCCTCGGGGTCTTCGACAACCTCGAACGGGCCCTCGAACACGCCGGTGAGCAGCGGGACAGCCCCCTGGGCAAGGGCGTGGACATGATCCTCGGGCAGTTCCGCGGCGCCCTGAAGCGATGCGGCGTCGAGCCCGTCGACAGCGCCGCGGGGGTCGAGTTCGATCCGACCTTCCACGAGGCGGTCGGGCAGGAGCACCACGCCACGATCCCCGCCGGCGGCATCCTCTCGGAGATGCAGGCCGGGTTCGTGCTAAACGGCCGGTTGGTCCGTGCGGCGATGGTCACGGTGAGTCAGGGCCCCAAGGAGGCTCCCCCACCGAAGCCGGCCAAGAAGGCGGCGACCAAGAAGAAGGCGACCACCAAGGCCAAGGCCAAGGCGCCCGCCGACAAGAAGAAGACCACCAAGAAGAAGACCACCAAGAAGAAGACCCCCCCCCAAGGCCTCGACGACCGAAGAGTAATCAGGAGCAGCTGAATGCCCGGCAAGATCATTGGCATCGACCTCGGCACGACCAATTCGTGCGTGGCCATCGTCGAGAGCGGCGACCCCGTCGTCATCCCCAACAGTGAGGGGTCCAGGACGACACCTTCGGTCGTCGCCTTCACCGAAGAGGGAGACCGGCTCGTCGGTCAGATCGCCAAGCGGCAGGCCGTCACCAATCCGGACAACACGCTGTACGCGATCAAGCGCCTCATCGGCCGCCGCCACGACGAGCCGGAGGTCCAGCGGGCCGCGGAGACTTCACCCTTCCAGATCATCGAGTCCGAGAACGGCGACGCCTGGGTCGGCGTCGGCGGCAAGGAGATGAGCCCGCCGCAGGTCAGCGCCATCGTGCTGGAGCAGATCAAGAAGACGGCCGAGGACTACCTCGGTGAGACGGTCGACCGCGCGATCATCACGGTCCCCGCCTACTTCAACGACAGCCAGCGGCAGGCCACCAAGGACGCCGGCAAGATCGCGGGCCTCGAGGTCCTCCGGATCATCAACGAGCCGACCGCGGCGGCGCTCGCCTACGGCGTCGACACCAACGCCGAAGGCCGCATCGCGGTGTTCGACCTCGGCGGCGGCACCTTCGATATCTCGATCCTCGAGTTGCACGACGGCGTGTTCGAGGTGAAGTCCACCTCCGGCGATACATTCCTGGGCGGCGAGGACTTCGATCAGCACCTCATGGGCTACTGCCTGAACGCCTTCCAGGAGGAGACGGGCATCAATCTGCGTGAGGACACGATGGCCCTGCAGCGCCTCAAAGAGGCAGCGGAGAAGGCCAAGCACGAGCTGTCCAGCGCGTTGGAGACGATGCTCAACCTGCCGTTCATCACCGTGGACGAGCAGGGACCCCGCCACCTCAAGGTGGAACTCAGCCGGGCCCAGTTCGAAAGCATGGTCGGCGAGTTGCTGGAGCGGGTGAAGACGCCCTGCCAGAAGGCCCTGGACGACGCCGGGCTCAGCCCCTCGGACGTGGACGACGTGCTGCTCGTGGGCGGCATGACGCGCATGCCCAAGGTGCGCGAGATGGTGCAGGAGTTCTTCGGGAAGCCGCCGAACACCTCGGTCAACCCGGACGAGGTCGTCGCCACCGGCGCGGCCGTGCAGGGCTCGGTCCTGGCGGGCGACACCAAGGACGTGCTCCTGTTGGACGTCACCCCGCTGAGCCTCGGCATCGAGACCGCTGGCGGCGTCTTCCAGGTGATGATCCCGCGCAACACGACGATCCCCACCAAGCGGGGCGAGATCTTCACCACCGCGCAGGACAACCAGCCGATGGTCAACGTCCACGTCGCCCAGGGCGAACGTGAGATGGTGGACGACAACAAGTCGTTGGCCCGCTTCGAGCTGACCGGCCTGCCGCCGGCGCCGCGAGGCATGCCCCAGATCGAGGTCACCTTCGAGCTGGACGCCAACGGCATCCTGAACGTCGCCGCCAAGGACCTCGGCACCGGACGCAAGCAGGCGGTCCGGGTCGTGTCCAACTCGGGCCTCGGCGAGGACGACATCAAGCGCATGGTCCGCGAGGCCGAGCAGCACCGGGAGGACGACACCGTCCGCAAGGAGGTTGCCGAAGCCCGCAACGAGTTGGACGGCCTGCTGTACACCACCGAGCGCGCGCTCGACGAGTACGGCGACGCCATCCCGTTCGAGGAGCTGATGGCGATTCGCGAAGCCATCACGAAGGCTCAGGGCTCGATCAAGGCGGGCATCCTCGAGGGAATCCGCCGGGCCCACGAAGAGCTCTCGACGGCCGCCCAGGCGATCGCCGAAGCGCTGTACGCGGGCGCGATGGAAGACGCCGACGAGATGGCCGACCAGATGCTCGGAGAGGGCCTCGAGGACGAAGAAGAGCCCCCGGACGACGCCGCCAACGGCTAGCGCCTCGCTGGGCGCTATAGTCCCCGAGCGTGGCACCCGATCTGTACGAGCTCCTCGGAGTCCCCCGCTCCGCGTCCAACGATGACCTGAAGAAGGCGTACCGGGCGCAAGCGCGGCGGTACCACCCCGATCTCAACCCCGACGATCCCCAGGCCGCGCAGCGGTTCAAGGAGGTCAACTGGGCCTATGAGGTGCTGTCGGACCAGGTCCGACGGGCGCAGTACGACCGGTTCGGCCGGGTCTTCACCGACGGCCGATCGCAGGGCCCCTTCGGCGTGCAGGAGGACTTCGACCTCGGCGACATCGTCGGCGGCATGTTCCGCGACATGTTCGGGGGACGGCGCAAGCGCAAGCGCAAGCAGGACCTCAAGTACACCGTCACCGTGACGCTCGAGGAGTCGGCCCGCGGCACGGAGAAGGAGGTCAGCTTCGATCGCAAGACCGAAGCCGGCACGAAGTCCGAGCGGCTCCGGGTCAAGGTCCCCCCGGGGGTCGACACCGGCACCAAGCTCAAGGTCCGGGGCAAGGGCCAGGGCGAGACCGGCGATCTGTACGTCGTCGTGAACGTCGCCGACCACGTGTACTTCCGCCGCCGCAGCCAGGACATCTTCTGCGACGTGCCGGTCACATTCGCGCAGGCCCTGCTGGGCGCCGAACTCGAGGTCCCGACCGTGCTCGGGCCGGTGATCGTGCGCCTCCCCCCGAACACCCAGCCCGGCTCGGTGATCACCTTGAAGGGCAAGGGGCTCCCCCGGCTCAAGCGAGGCAACAAGCGCGAGGGCGACCAGTTCTGCAAGATCGTGCTCGACATGCCGCAGGGGCTGGACGCCGCAGTCCAGTCCCAGTTGCTGGAGTTGGACCGCGCGTTGAGCGAAGCTCAGTCTCCGATCCGCGAGGCCTACGAGCGGATCCTGGACGCAGCCCGGTCCGACCCTTCTGGAGGCGAGAGCCTGTGAGACAACCCGTCGCGATCGCGATGCTGCTGCTGATGACGCTGGTGCTCCTGGGCGCCGGCCCGCCCAACCGCAAGGCCCGCCTCGAAGACCGCGCCTGGCAGGGGGTCGAGGCCGCGAGCAACTCGGGCGCCGCCCAACGCGCGCTCGACCGCGCCGAGGAGTACCTCGCCGAGCACCCCGACGGCCCCCACTTCCTGGAGGTCAAAAAGATCGCCGGCGAGTCGGCCATGGAGCTGGAGCTGTGGACGGCCTGCCGCCGCCACCTTGACGGCTACCTGTCGGCGGGCGGCCGGGTCGGACTGGAGGACGTCGCGTTCCGCGTCGCCACCTGCCTCGCCCGCGAGGGGCGGACCGAGGATGCCCTCCCCGCGCTCCGCAACGTGGCCGTGCACGACGCCGACGAGCAAAGGGCCGCCAGCGCCGGCCGGGAGTTGGTCGCGCTGCACCTGTTCGCGGGCGAGTGGCCCAAGGCGCTGGAGGCCCAGGGCCTGCTCCTGGACCGCGGCCTGTACGAGCGGGATCGCGACTTCGAGGACAGCCAGCGAGCCGCCCAGGAGCTCGGGGCGGGGACCCTGGAGGTGCTGGAGGGCGATGCCGGCCCCAACGTGGCCGGGCTCGTCGCGATCCTTCGGATGGATGCCGCGGGGGAGCTGATCGAGTCGGACGAAACCGAAGACGCGCGACGCCGGTTCGCCGACCTGTACCACGCTCACCCGCTGATCGATCTGGTCCCCGGCGCCGCGGCCTGGGCCGCCGAACCGGAGGACACCGACGCGATGGTGATCGGCGTGCTGCTGCCCCTGTCGGGCAAGTACCGCGCCCCCGGTGAGATCACGATGCGAGGCATCGAGTTGGCCATCGAGCGCGCCCGCGCCGAGGACGGCCTCAACCTCCCCGATCTGCGCCTCGTCCCCATCGACACCACCGGCGATCCGGAAGTCACGGTGGAGGCGCTGCGCCGGCTCGCGGACGTCGAGAAGGCGATCGGCGTCATCGGTCCGATCATCTCGACCGAGGCGGAGGCGGTCGCCGCGGCGGCGGACGACATCGGCCTCCCCGTGCTGATGATGACCCACAACCACGGGCTCGCGGGGACCTCCCGCAACGCGTTCAACACCCTGATCTCCACGGACGAGCAGGTGGACGCCGTCGTCGACCACGCGGTCGGCCGGCTGGGCCTCAGCAGCTTCGCCATCGCCTACCCCAACCGCGAGACGGGGGGCCGGATGGCGGCCCGCTTCTGGGACCAGACCGAGGCCGCCGGCGGATCGATCGCGGCGGTCGAGTCGTTCCCCGCGGGGTCCACCGACTTCCGGGAGACGGCCCGCCGCATCCTCGGCCGCGAGTACCTCAAGAAGCCGCCCGCGGAGGCCGACATGCAGCTGGCCTGGCTGGGCGATCGGGACCGTCCGCAGCTGTCCGAGCCCCAGGTCGAACTCGAGCCCGGGATCGACTTCCAGGCGGTGTTCGTGCCGGACAACTACAAGACCGGCGCCATGCTCGCGCCGGGCTTCCTGTACGAGCAGATCAACATGGGCGGCGCCCTCAGCGACAAGCGCGGCCTGCCCGTGCAGCTCATCGGCGCGGCGGCGTTCAACCACCCCGACCTCATCGACCGGGGCGGCAAGTACACCGAGGGCACGCTGCTGGTGGACGGCTTCTTCGCCGACAGCCTGGAGCCGGCGGTCCAGGAGTTCGTGCTCCTGTACAAGGGTCGCCATGGCGCCAAGCCGTCGGCCCTGGAGGCGGTCGCCTACGACACCACCTGGTTCGTCGCCGAGCTCATCGCCGGCGGCGCCACCACCCGACGCGAGCTCCGCTCCCGGCTGTCGCTGTCCGCCCCCCAACGCAGCGTGGTCGGCGCCCGCGGCTTCGGCCCCGACGGCGAGATGCGACACGAGATGCTGGTCCTGCAGGTCAAGAAGGGCCGCTTCGTTCAGCTCCACCCCGAGCCTCCGGCGGAGCCGATCTACATCGAGATGCTCGAAGACGGCACCCTGGTGCGATTCAAGAAGGGCGTCGACGGCCGCATTCCGGTCGACATCAACGGCGACCCGATCGAGGAATAACGAACCCCGGATGGACCCCGGCGAACACGCCTCCATCGCCCGCTGGGCGGCCTCCCTCCCTTCCGAGGGGATCGGCGACGACGTCGCCTGGGTGGGGGTCTCCGGAAACTTGGCGGTATCCGTCGACACGATGGTGGAGGAGGTGCACTTCCGCCGCGCCTGGACCAGCGCCCGCACCATCGGGCACCGCGCGGTGATGGCGGCGCTTTCCGACCTCGCCGCGGCTCGCGCCCGCCCCCTCGGCCTGCTCGCCGCCGTCTCCGTCCCCGCCTTCGATCGCTGGGCCGACGGCCTCATGGCCGGCGTGGGGGACGCGGCCCGCGAAGTCGGCACGGTCGTGCTCGGCGGCGACACCACCGCCTCGCCGGGCCCCGCCGTCATCTCCATCACCGTGCTCGGCTCCGCCACGGACGCCGGCCCCCTGCTCCGCTCCGGCGCGCAGGTCGGCGACGGCGTCTACGTCAGCGGCCCCCTGGGGGCGTCCGCGTGGGCCACCGAGATGCTCCTGCTGGGGGAGGACGTCGCCTGGCCGGCGCCCCGAGCGCGGCTGGATCTGGTCGATGCGCTGGGCCCCGCGACCGCCGGGATCGACATCAGCGACGGCCTGCTCGCGGACGCCGCCCACGTCGCCCGAGCCTCGGGCATCGACCTCGTGCTGGATCGCGACGCGGTGGCGGTCCCCGGCGTGCCTGAACGGTGCACCCTCAGCGGCGGCGAAGACTGGGAACTGCTGGCCGCCAGCCCGGTGCCCATCGAAGGCATGACCCGCATCGGCGAAGTGAAAGCGGGCGACGGCGTCGTGCGGTTCGTCGACGGCTCCCCGCTGCCGGACGCGCTCGGCTGGGACCACGGATGCTGACCGTCGTCCTCCCCTACCTCGGCCTGATGGTGGTGCTGCTGGCCTGCTCAGCGTTCTTCTCGGGCTCGGAGTCGGCCCTCTTCTCGCTGGATCGCTACGAGCTGGAGAAGCTGGAGGAGGACGACGACTCCCCCGCCTCGGACGCGGTGCGCACGCTGCTGGCGCAGCCGCGGCGCCTGCTCGCGACCATCCTGCTGGGCAACGAGCTGGTGAACATCACCCTGTCCACCGTGGGCCTCGCGGCGGTGCTCGCCGTCGCCGAGGCGCGCAACATCGCCCAGGTCCCGTGGTGGATCAACGTGCTCCTGGTGACCCCCATCCTGCTGCTGTTCGGGGAGATCGCGCCCAAGGCGCTGGCGGTGCGGCTGGGCATCACGTGGGCCCGCGCCGTCGCCGTGCCGATGAAGCTGTTCGGCGCCCTCGTGGCCCCGTTCCGCTGGGTCGTGCACACGCTGGCGGAGCTCATCCTCCGGGGGGTCGGCATCGATCAGGACGACCCGCTCCCCGACGCGCTTCAGGAGGCCCAGTTCAAGGCGCTGGTGCGGCTCGGAGAACGTGAAGGGGTGATCGAACCGGACGAGGCGGAGCTCATCCACCGCGTCTTCGATCTGAACGACACCCCCGTCAGCAAGATCATGACGGCCCGGTCCGAGGTGACGGCGATCCCCCGCGGCGCTCCCCTGGACGAGCTGCTGGAGCCGATCCAGGGCTCCCGCTTCAGCCGCGTGCCGGTCTACGCCGGGGACCCCGATCACATCCGCGGCATCCTCCTGACCAAGGAGCTGCTTCCCTACCTGTACGGTGGGCAGACCTTCGAGGTCGCCACCCTCGACGAGCTCATCCAGCCCGCCTACTTCGTCCCCCCGGGCAAGCCGTGCGACGAGCTTCTGGCCGAGTTCCAGGCCGAGCAGGGGCACATGGCGGTGGTGCTCGACGAGACCGGCGGCCTGCTCGGCATCGTCACCCTGCAGGACATCCTCGAGCAGCTCTTCGTGACCCAGGTGGAGGAGATCGAGCAGCGCCCCGACCAGCCCCGCCCCGACCGCATCGCCGAGGGGCTCTACCGCGTCCCCGCGAAGCTGGAAGTCGCGGACTGGAACCGCACGATGGAGCCGGCGCTGCCCGAAGGCGACTCCTACAACACCGTCGCCGGCTACATCTTTCACCTCTTCGGGCGCCTCCCGAAGAAGGGCGAGACGGTGCGCGACGACGGCTGGACGTTCCGCGTCAGCGGCCTCGAGGGCACCCGCCTGACCTGGATCACCGCGCGCCGCCGGGAGCACAAACCGTGACCCTGGAGTTGGCCATCCCGATCGTGCTCCTGCTGATCCTCCTGGAGGGGTTCTTCAGCGGCAGCGAGATCGCGTTGGTGAGCACCGACAAGCTCGACGTCCGCGCCCGACGCGACAAGGCGGGGCGCTCGGTGCGCATGCTCGCCAAGTTCCTCGACGAGCCCGAGCCGATCCTCACGACGACCCTGATCGGCACCAACGCCTGCACTGTCTCCAACGCCACGGTGCTGGGGTTGGCGCTTGTCCAGGTGCTCGGCCCCGAGGCCCCCCCGAGCGCGTCGCAGGTGCTGACCGTGGCGGTGCTGTCGCCGATGATCCTGCTGTTCGGCGAGCTCGTCCCGAAGTCCGTGGCCCGCCGCTACGCCCGCACCCTCGCGCCGATCGTCATCCACCCGCTGACGTGGCTGTCGTACCTGCTGCTGCCGCTGGTGGCGCTGGTGCGCGGCCTCACCCACGGCTTCCTGCGCCTGCTCGGCGCCAACAGCTCGGCCTCCATCGTCTCGCGCGACGAGCTCCGGCTGATCCTCGACAAGGGGGAGGGCGAAGAGATCGACCAGGAGGAGCGGAAGATCATCTCCCGCATCTTCGACTTCCCCGAGGTCACCGCGAAGGAGGTGATGGTCCCGCTGATCGACGTCAAGGGGGTCGAGGAAGAGGCGACGCTGGACGACGCCGCCAAGCTCTTCAGCACCAGCGGGCACACGCGGCTGCCGATCTTCCACGAGCGGGTGGACGACATCGTCGGCGTGCTCCACGCCATGGACGTGCTGTGCGCCGAGGATCGGGAGCGGTTCGTCGCCGAGCTGAAGCGGCCGGTGACCTACGTGCCCCCGACGCAGAAGGTCGAGTCCCTGATGGAGGAGCTGCAGCGCAACCGCCACGGCATCGCGATCGTGGTCGACGAGTACGGCGGCGCCGAAGGCATGATCACCGTCGAGGACATCCTCGAAGAGATCGTCGGAGAAATCGAAGACGAATTCGACGATCCAGCGCAGGACATCCGGAAGCGCGGCGAGCGCGAATACCTCGTTTCGGCCCGCACGGAGGTCGATCGACTCAACGAAGAACTCGACGTCCGGATCCCCGAGGGCGACTACGAAACGCTAGCGGGGTTCCTATTGGAACGATTCGGCCGCATCCCCGTGCGGGGCGATTCGGCCGAAACCGAGTCGGCTCTGTTCCGAGTGGTCTCGGCCAGCGACCGGGTCATCGAAGAGATCCAGGTGCTCCTGAAGGAGTTGGACAGCCCCCCGGCCGATTGACAGGGACGGATCCGAGCCGGGATACTTGGGGTCGCATCGGATACGCCAGGACGCCCGACGCACCCCGAAAGCGAGACACATGGGACGAGCCATCGGCATCGACCTCGGAACGACGAATTCGTGCGCCGCGGTCATCGAAGGCAATCAGCCGAAAATCATCATGTACCGCGGCGGGAGCTACACGATCCCGTCGCTGTTCGCGATCGATGAAGGCGGGCGCATGCTCGTCGGGCACGACGCAAAGAAGCAGGCTGCGCTGAACCCCCAGGACACGGTCTTCGCCCCCAAGCGGCTGATCGGCCGGAACTTCCACTCTCCGCAGGTGGAGAAGATCCGCCAGCTCTTCACCTACAACATGGAAGAGGGTGGCGAGGGAGAGGTCCTGATCAAGGTCAAGGACCAGATCTTCGACCTGCGTGAGGTCTCGGGGCAGATCCTCCGCAAGATCAAGGAAGTGGCCGAGGAGTACCTCAAGGAGGAGGTGACCAACGCGGTCATCACCGTCCCCGCCTACTTCAACGACAAGCAGCGCCAGGCAGTGCGACGCGCCGGCAAGCTCGCCGACCTCAACGTGCTCCGCATCCTCAACGAGCCGACCGCGGCGGCCCTGGCCTACGGCCTCGGCAAGAACCTGCGGCAGCGGCTGGCGGTCTACGACCTCGGCGGCGGCACCTTCGACATCTCGATCATCGAGATCCGCGACAAGGTCTTCGAGGTGGTCGCCACGGGCGGTGACACGTTCCTGGGCGGCATCGACTTCGACGACCGCGTGATGGGTCACGTCATGGAGAAGTTCATGGCCGAGACCGGCGTGGACCTCTCGTTCGACCGGGTCGCCATCCAGCGTCTGCGTGAGGCCGCCGAGCGCGCCAAGATCACGCTGTCGACGACGAACGCGACGAACATCGAGGTGCCCTTCATCGCCCGCGGGCCCAAGGGGATCCTGAACCTCGACCTCGAGATGTCGCGCGACGACCTCGAGGAGATCACGGGCGACCTCGTCCGACGTACCGTCAGCACCTGCGAGCGCATCTTCGGCGAGGCCGAGATGGAGCCGTCGGCCATCGACGAGGTCCTCCTCGTGGGCGGTCAGAGCCGCATGCCGCTGGTGCAGAAGAGCGTGCGCGACTACTTCGACCGGGACCCCTGCAAGGGCGTGCACCCGGACGAGGCGGTCGCCGTGGGCGCCGCGATCATGGCGCACAGCCTGACCCACGCCGGGTCGCAGAAGGTGACGCTGCTGGACGTGCTTCCGATGCCCATCGGCATCGCGAAGGTCGACCGCAGCTTCCTGCCGCTGTTCCCCAAGAACTGCCCCATCCCCTACGTCCGCCGGTTGACGCTGACCAACAGCAAGGACAACCAGAAGACGATCATGCTCAAGATCTACCAGGGCGACTCCGAAGTCGCGGTGGAGAACGAGTTGCTGGGGACCTTCGTCTTCACCGGCATCCGGCAGATGCCGCGCGGCAAGGTGAAGGTGGATGTCTGGCTGAACATCGACAGCGAGGGGATCCTCACGCTGACGGCCAAGGACAAGGAGACCGGCGAGCCGGTCGAGGTCCGGCTCAAGCTCAAGAAGGGCACCCGCGACGCCAAGATCGACCTCTCCACGGAGAGCCGTGGCGGTCAGCTCATGGACAAGGACGCCGCCGAAGAGAAGCGGCTCAAGGCCGAGGCCGCGGCGAAGCAGAACGTCAAGGACGCCGGCGAGCACGAGGCGGTGGAGAAGACGGCCGACTTCGGTCCCGGATCCGCTCCCCAGCCCCCGGCCGGCAAGCAGGAGCCGCTCGCTCCGCCGAAGGCCCCCGAGCCGCCCAGCCAGCCCGATGCCAAGGCAGCCAAGAAGAAGGGCTTCACGGTCGAGGCTCCCAAAGACGCGCCCAAGCCGGCCGAGCCCGCGCCGCAGGTCGCCAAGGCCGCCAGCGCCCCCGCCGCCAAGGCCCCGGAGGCTCCGGCCCCCGAAGCCGCGAAGCCGGCCGAGGTCCCTGCGACGACGGAAGCCGCCAAGGCCCCCGCCGAGGCCAGCGAGCCCGGCTGCCTGAGCCTGCTGCTGCCCTGGAACTGGTTCAAGTAGCCTGCGCCCGCGCATCGTCCTGGTGCGGCCTCTGTACGGAGGCAACGTCGGCGCCGCCGGACGCGCGATGGCGAACATGGGGTTGGAAGACCTCAGGATCGTCGATCCCCAGTACACATCGGACCGCGAAGTCACCCTGATGGCCAAGGGCGCCGCCCGCATCATGGGGGCGGCCCAGCGTCACGATTCGGTGGCTGAGGCGGTGGGCGACTGCACCGTGGTGGTCGCGTGCACCGCCCGCCCCCGGAGCTGGAAGGCGTGGAAGCTCCTGGATCCCGAGCAGTCGGCCCAGCTGCTCCTGGAAGCCGGCGCAGAGGACGGTCCCGTCGCCATCATGTTCGGCAGCGAGGACCGCGGCCTGCTCCAGTCCGAGCTCGAGTACGCGACCCACCTGTGCCACATCCCCACCGGACCGGAGCACAGCAGCCTCAACCTCTCGCAGGCGGTGCTGCTGATGGGCTGGGAGTGCGCTCGAGCCCGCGGCGGGCTGCAGCGGCGGCCCGCCCGGAAGCGCAAGCGGGAACCGGTCCCGATGAACCAGGTGGTGGGGGCGTCGGACCAGATCGGGGCGCTGCTGGACCAGATCGACTTCTTCCGGGGCAAGAACCGCGACCAGAGCCTGACGACGATCCGCCAGGCGATACTCCGCGGGGAGATGACCGACACGGAGATTCACTTCCTGCGGGGGATCGTGAACAAGCTGCGCTGGTACGTGGACCACGGACCGCGCAAGGGAGACCCCGAGCCTGATGCGTAGCGTCGGCCTCGCCGCCGTCGTGGCGCTGGCCTACTTCCTCGCGGGGAGGGCCGCTCTGCTGCTGGCCATCCCGCCGGGGTACGCGACGGCGATCTGGCCGGCCGCCGGGATCGCGCTGGCCGCAGCGGTGGTGTGTGGACCGCGGGTGCTGCCCGGCGTGCTGGTGGGCTCGCTTGCGGTCAACCTGAGCAGCAGCTTCGACCCCGCCGCTCCCGCGGCGATGTGGGGGGAGGCCGGCATCGCCGCGGTCATCGCGGTCGGGGCGACGGCCCAGGCGGGCCTCGGCGCGCTGCTGTTCCGCGCCCTCTGCACCTACCCGGGCACCCTCGACGAGGACCGTGACCCCATCGCGTTCGCGGCGATCGTGGCGCCCGTCAGCTGCCTGATCAATCCGACCGTCGGCGTGCTCGCGCTCGTCCAGACCGGCGTCCTCCCGGAGGCGGACGCAGCGTTCAACTGGGCAACGTGGTGGGTGGGCGACGCCATCGGGGTGCTGATCGCGACCCCGCTGACCCTGGTTGCGATCGGCGAACCGGCCGCCCCATGGCGGCGGCGGGCGCTCCCCGTGGCGCTTCCGCTCAGCCTCGTGATGGCCGTCGCCGTAGCCGCCTACGTGGCGGTCAGTGCGGTCGAACAGGACCGCATCGTTCAGGAGTATCGGTCGGAGGTGCAGCCGCTGGCGGCAGACCTGGAGCACCGGCGCAGCGCCGCGCTCGAGACGCTCGAGAGCATTCGTGGGCTCTTCGAGGCCACGGGAGACGTCAGCGAGCCCACCTTCCTGCACTTCACCGCCCGCCTGCTCGCCGCGAACCCGTCGATCCAGGCGCTTGGCTGGAACCCCGTGGTCACGGCGTCCGAGCGCGAAGCCCACGAGGCGGCGGCGCGGGCCCGCGGCCACACCGACTACCGGATCATCGAGCGAGACATCACCGGCCAGCTCGTCGCGGCTCCATCGCGGGACCGACACATCGCCGTGACCTACATCCAGCCGCTGGAGGGGAACGAGGCCGCACTCGGCTACGACATCTTGTCCAGCACCGGCGGCGCCAGGCGATCCAGTACGCCGCGCGGACCGGGGCGACGGCGGCCACGGCTGCGGTCACCCTGGTCCAGGGCGAGACCTCCAGGCGGGGCTTCCTTCTGGTCGCCCCCGTGAGGGATGGTGGGTCGATCCGTGGGTACGTCGTCGGTGTCTTCCGCCTCGAGCGGCTGCTCAGCGACGCGGTCTCCGACACCCACGGGAGCGTCATCGAGTTGGTGGACATCACCGACGCCGAGCTGCTGTCCCGCAGCCCCGGCGAGCCCGCAGATTCGTCCCTGTCCTCGAGCCGCAAGTACGACATGGGGGGGGCGCACCTGGGCGCTCACGTTCCAGCCCACCGCCGCCTGGGTCGCCGCCCACCGAAGCTGGCAGCCGTGGGCGCTGCTGGCGAGCAGCTTGTTGTTGTCTGGCCTGCTGGGCGTGCTCTTGCTGACCACGGTGGGGCGGAGCGAACGGGTGCGCAGCCTCGTACAGGAACGCACGGCGTCGCTGGAGGAGGCTCGCGCCGAGGCGGAGGAGGCGGGCTCGGCCCGGGCGCTGTTCCTCGCCACGATGATCCACGAAATCCGGACCCCGCTGAACGCGGTCCTGGGGATGACCGATCTGCTGCTGCAGTCCGACCTGGACGGGGAGGAGCAGGAGTACGCCTCCTCGGTGCGCGATGCCGGCCGGGATCTGCTCGCGGTGGTCAACGACATCCTGGACTTCAGCAAGATCGACGCGGGTCGCCTGGAGCTGGAAGAGCAGCCGTTCGACCTGACCCGCGTCGTGCGCGACGAGACCCGGATGTTCGGCGCCCAGGCCCAGGCCAAGGGACTCACGCTGACCTCTGAGGTCGACCCCGGCCGCCGCCCGCGGGTGGTTGGGGATCCCACCCGCCTCCGGCAGGTGCTGGCGAACCTGCTCAGCAACGCGATCAAGTTCACGTCCGACGGTCAGATCACCGTGCGCGCCAAGCAGCTGCGCCGAGCCGGAGGGCGCGCCGTCGTGCTCTTCGAGGTCCAGGACACGGGGGTCGGGATTCCCAGCGAGGCGATCGGCCGCCTCTTCGACGCGTTCACGCAGGCCGGCTCGGACCGCCCGGCGCTACGGCGGCACCGGCCTGGGGCTCGCCATCTCGAGCCGGCTGACGACGATGATGGGCGGCGCGCTCGCGGTCTCCAGCGCCGTCGGCGTGGGGAGCAAGTTCCACTTCGAGCTCGACCTTCCCTGGACCGACGAGGGGGACTCGATCTCGGAGACCCTGGTCGTCACGGACCGCCTCGACGGCATGCGGATCCTGGTCGTCGACGACAACGAGCTGAACCGGCTGCTCGCCCGCAAGCTGCTGGAGCGCGTCGGCGCCACGATCGAGGAAGAGCTCGATGGCGGCGACGCGGTGGCGCGGCTGGGCATCGAGCAGTTCGACGCGGTGCTGATGGACTGGCAGATGCCCACCATGGACGGCCTCGCCGCGACCCGCGCCATCCGCGCCCGGGAGAAGGAACTGCAGTGGCGGCGCACCCCGGTCATCGGGGTCAGCGCGCGGGCGCTCGCGGGGGACCGGGCCGCCTGCCTGGAGGCGGGCATGGACGAGTACATCGTCAAGCCGTTCCAGCGGGAGCACCTGATCGACGTGCTCGTGGACGTGGTGCACGGCACCGATCGCGACCGGAGGGGGGGGGCGACGGCGAAGACCTCGGGCCCTCGCCCGTGTTGGACCCGGTCAGCGTCGAAGACCTCCGCCTCCTCGAGGAGCACCAGCCGGGGATGCTCAAGGACACCCTCGTGCTGTTTGGTCAGACGCTGGAGGGCGACCTCGTGAGCATGGACGTGGCCGTCGCCCAGGGGGACGCCAACCGGCTGCTGCACGCCGCCCACCACCTCAAGTCCGCCGCCGGCGCGATCGGTGCGGCTCGCCTCATGCGCGCCGCCGATCGGGTCTGCCTGATCGCCCGAACACGGGATCTGGCCGGCATCGAAGGGCTCGTCGAAACGGTACGAACCGCCGGGAAAGAGGTCTCGGAGGCGCTCGCGGACCTGTCTTGATACAGTCGCGCGGCCCGTGGACGAGGGGTTCGAATGTCGCGATTGAGCTGGGACGAGTACTTCATGACGATCGCGTACCAGGTGGCCACCCGCGCCACCTGCGATCGCAAGCACGTCGGCGCCGTGATCGTGCGCAACAAGACGATCCTGTCGACCGGGTACAACGGCTCCATCCGCGGCCTCGAGCACTGCGACGACGCCGGCCACATGATGGAGGATGGCCACTGCGTGCGGACGGTGCACGCCGAGGCCAACGCCATCGCCCAGGCGGCCCGCAACGGCGTGCGCATCGACGACTCGTCCATCTACGTGACCGCGTCTCCCTGCTGGGGCTGCTTCCGGCTGATCATGAACTCGGGCATCGGACGCATCGCGTTCGGCGAGTTCTACCGGGACCCCCGCATCTTCGAATACTGCGAACGGCTCGGCATCGAGCTGGTGGACCTGCAGCATGTCTCCCCGTCCGTGGTGGAACAGCTGTCGGCCCCCGCGGGTTGATCTCATACCCCCGCGAAGGAGTGGACTGAATGGACAAGCTGGTCATCGAAGGCGGTACGCCGCTTCGGGGCGAGGTCCGGATCTCCGGGGCCAAGAACGCCGCGCTGCCGATCCTGTTCGCGTCGCTGCTGCACGCGGGCCCCAACAAGATCGCCAACCTCCCCAAGCTGGTCGACATCCGCACGACGTTCGCGCTGCTGATCGAGCTGGGGGTGGGCATCCGCAAGGACGCCGAGGGAGCCTCCATCGTCGACGGCTCCACCCTGCTGTCGGACACGGCGCCGTACGATCTGGTGCGCAAGATGCGCGCCTCGACGCTGTGCCTGGGGCCGATCCTGGGCCGCACCGGGCACGCCCGCGTCTCGCTTCCGGGCGGCTGCGCCATCGGCTCGCGGCCGATCGACCAGCACCTGCAGGGGTTCGAGCAGCTCGGCGCCAAGATCGAGCTGACCGGCGGCTACATCGAGGCCACCGCCCCCGGCGGCCGGCTCAAGGGCGGACGGGTGATCTTCGATCTCGTGACCGTTGGCGGCACCGAGAACCTGCTCATGGCGGCCACGCTCGCTGAGGGCAAGACGATCCTGGAGAACTGCGCGCGCGAGCCGGAGATCATCGACCTCGCCGATGCGCTCCGGTCGATGGGCGCCCACATCCGCGGCGACGGCACCTCCGTCATCGAGATCGAGGGCGTGGACGCGCTCGGGGCGATGGACCACACGGTCATGCCCGACCGGATCGAAGCCGGCACCTACATGGCGGCGGCGGCGCTGACCCACGGCGACGTGCTGCTCCAGGGAGCCCGCTTGCGGGATCTGGACGCGGTGATGAGCAAGATGGCGATGGCCGGGGTCGAGGTGCGTCGCGAGGGCTCCGGGCTCCGCGTCCGCCACCACGGCGAGCTGCACGCGGTCGACGTCGACACGAGCCCCCACCCCGGCTTCCCCACGGACCTGCAGGCGCAGTTCATGGCGCTGATGGCGCGCAGCTCGGGTAGCTGCACCATCACCGAGAACGTGTTCGAGAACCGCTTCATGCACGTGCCCGAGCTGACCCGCATGGGCGCGGACATCAAGACGCGCGGCAACACCGCGTTCGTGCGCGGCGTCGACGAGCTCACCGGGGCGACCGTCATGGCGACGGATCTGCGCGCCAGCGCCACCCTCGTCATTGCGGGACTGGCTGCGAAGGGCACCACTGAGGTCCTGCGCATCTACCACCTCGACCGTGGCTACGAGACGATCGAGGAGAAGCTCGCCGCCCTCGGCGGCAAGGTCGAGCGCCAGTCCCAGTAGCTCCCCTCGCAAGGGGTGTCAGACCCTGCGAGGTTGCGATCTTGCGAGGTCAGCGTCCGACTTTCGGTGCGGTAGCGCGCCGAAACTCGGACCCTGGCAGGCGTAGTCTTCCCATACAACGTTCTTGTGCTCTGTATGAGCGCGATGTGTGAAATGTGGGGAGACGAGATGGCCCGACGCAAGCCCAAGAACCTCAAGCTCGGCGCGGTGGGTGTCTACGTCGTCCGGGGTCCC
>JAAESI010000096.1 GCA_024229515.1 Pseudomonadota bacterium
CCAGCGAATAGGAACGTTCGGCGGTAGGGCTGAAGATCCGACAGCGCCCCCACTACGAGCAGCTCGTCCCAGCCGTCGCCGTCGGTGTCACCCGCGTTGCGATGCTGGCAATTGCTGACGTGGGACCCAGCCACAGCGTCCGGCTCCGTCAGCCACGATCCCACCTCGGTCAGGCCTGCCGCTCCCGTCCGGCTGCCGTCAAAGAGGGCGCGACCCAGTCCGCACCGTGAGCCAGCAGCGACCGAGCGCCCTGAGAACCCCGTGAACTCACCGGCGACCAGGACGGCGGGTGCGAAGCTTGTGGGACCCGTGTAGGCACCGACAGCAGAAGGTCGGACTCAGCGAGGGAGACGGTTCCCGCTACGGGGCCATGGATCGCATACCCGCGGGTGTCACCATCGACGAAGCTCCCGACCAGGCCTCCGCTCACCAGGAAGTCGTCGAACTCGTCATCGTTCAGATCCCCCGCGGCTCGGACCTGGAACGCGGCGAATTGGTCTTCAGCCTCACCGAGGAGCTTTGCGTCGGCGTCCTCCTCCAGGCTTACGTCCCCACACAGACCACAGCCCAGACAGGCTCCGTCGCAGTCATCGTCGAGCCCGTTGCCGCAGACCTCCGGTGCCTCTGGGTGGACCGCAGGGTTGGCGTCGTCGCAGTCGAGCCCCCCGCAGCCCAGGCTCTCGAACCTATCGCCGTCGCCGTCACAGCTGGGTGCACTGTCGTCATCATCAGCGGGGGTGTCATCATCGTCCGCCACGGGAGTCGGCTCAGGTGTGTGTCATCGTTCGACGGCCCACAGCCTGTGCAGGCAAGAACGGCAAAGAGGATCGCGGGAGGCCGGCAGAGCATGGTCAGGGCCTATTCTGCGGCTCGCACGACGGCGGGGCCAGGGCTTCGCGACTTAGTTTGACGATGGCTGAAGTACACAGCACCCCCCCGGTGCATGTTCGGTTGCGCAGACCTCATAGGGAAGGCCGAATCCCCCGAAATCGCCCATGAGATAGAGCGCCGACGATCCGGCTATGGCGACGCGCAATCTGCCCGCGTACCAGCCACAGAAGGCTCCAACGAACTCTAGGTTGGGATTCGAGGCCGTGGGATCGTGGGGGGGGGGGCATTGCCCACCTTCCACAGCAGCATCGGGGTGCCATCGAGGATTAGGAACAGCTCCCCCGATGGACTTTCCAGGAAGGCAGCCAGACAAGAGAATGCGGGTGGCCCTCACGGCCAACCACGCCCTATTCATGATGGGCGACCTGGGCTGTGTGGCGATCACGCCTCAGGACTGCGACACGACGCCCAACCACACACACGAGAGCTGCTGCATCATGCAGCCTACGGAGTGACCCTTGGTTCCGACCCACCGACCCACCGACGCAGCCGCCTGCCCCTCGTGGCGGTCCTGACCCTCCTGACGGCCGCCACCTCGTGCAAGCCGGCCGATGACGACGACAGCGTCGCGACCATCGACGACGACGATGACGACACGGCGCCGGACGACGACGACACCGCCCCCGACGACGACGACTCGGCTCCACCGTGCGAGGACGATGTGGACGGGGACGGCTTCATCGCGGCCGAATGCGGTGGTGATGACTGCGACGACACCCTCGCGGCGGTAAACCCCAGCGCTGTCGAGATCTGCGCCAACGGCCTGGACGACGACTGCGACGGCGCGTGCGTCGGCTGCGCAGGGCTCTGCGGGGAGGTCTCCCTGTCGCTCGCGGACGCGAAGTTGCTCGGGGAGTATCAGCAGGGCGGTCGTTGGGTGGCTTCGGCCGGTGACTTCAACCAGGACGGATTCGCTGACGTGATGGTTGCTTCTCTGCCGGGGACGTTGGAAGAGCCAGCGAGCGTGTACATCGTCCCGGGACCCCAGTTCGGAACCGTGTCGCTCTCTTCGGTCGCGGCCATCCAGATTCAGGGGTGGGGCCTCGATGGGGTCGGTACCCGGAACGTTGCCTCCAGGGACTTCAATGGGGACGGTGAGCGTGATTTCGTAACCGGCGGCCGATGCATCTCACCGACGGGGATCGTGTACGGGCCGCAGACAGGTCCGGTCGATGCGGCCAACCACACGATCTTGGGGATGCCTCCCGGCTCAGAAGGATCCAGGTGCTCGGTCGCGTCGGTGGGGGACGTGGATGCGGACGGCACGGATGACATTCTGATCGGCTCGGACACTGCCAACAGCTTCCTCTACTCAGGCCCGATCGCGTCCAGCTCGGAGGGCGCTGGGATGGCTGCCACCTTCGTGGGCGGCGGGGCCAGTCCAGACGCGGGCTACACCGTGGCCGGTGGCGGGGACATCAACAACGACGGGTTCGACGACATCCTCATCGGCGACCCGAAGGCCGAAGGAACCGGCAACGGCGCCGGGGTCTTCCACGTGTTCTACGGACCGTTGGCCGGGGACTATACCGTCGATGACGCCGACGCGACGTTGTTGGGTGTCGCGTGCCGACTCTGGGACGAACTCAACCAGGAGTGGACCACCGCTGACACGGACTTCGGGTACTCCATGTCTTCGGCAGATCTCAACGCCGATGGGTTCAGCGACATCATTGTCGGCGCGCCCCTAGCTGGCACGGGTGGGTCCGGTGTCTGCGGTGCCGACTATGGACTGGTCTACGTCTTTTATGGCCCGCCTGAGGCTGCCTGGCCCAATGAGGGTCTGCTCACCGCCCTGAATGCGGACGTGACGATCGCGATCTCGCCCGGCGGAGGCGCGGGTTGGTCGGTCTCTCCGGCGGGGGACGTCAATGGCGACGGCTGGCAGGATCTGTTGATCGGCGCGCCCGGATTTGCTGAGGGCAGGGGTGGCACGCACCTCCTCTATGGCCCATTCGAGGACACCATCACGTCCGCAGGCGCGACGTTCGTCGGGGAGGCTGAGCCTTTCGCGCAGGGATTCGCAGGCGCTGCGGTGGTCGGCGCCGGGGACGTCAACAACGACGGCTATGACGACATCGTGATCGGCGACCCGGGCGAAGACGAAGCGGACGAACTCGCAGGCGCCGCCTACATCCTCTACGGCGGTCCAGGGTTCTGAAGCTAACCCTCTGCGCCTTCGCGCTTGCGTGAGCTCGTCCGGCTGTCGCCCGATCGCACGTGCACCCACCCTCCGCCGCGACCCATAGTGTCGGCATGCGCGCTCCGCCTGCAGCGCTGATTCTCGCCCTCGCGGCCGCCACCTCGTGCAAACCGGCCAATGCCGACGACAGCGTCGCGATCATCGACGACGATGACGACACGGCGTCGGACGACGACGACACCACCCCGGCCGATGACGACGACGACTCGTCGGACGACGACGACAGCTCCGCATCAGACGACGACGACAGCGCGTCGGGGTGCGCCGACTCCGATGCTGATGGATACGATGATGCGGCCTGCGGAGGCGACGACTGCGACGACGCGAACCCCGCGGTGCACCCCGGCGCGATCGAGGTCTGCGCCAATGGGATCGACGACGATTGCGATGGAGCCTGCGTGGGGTGCGGGCTGTGTGGGGAGCATCCTCTCGCGTGGGCGGATGCCAAGCTGCTACCGGGACCGGGTGAGGCAACAGGAAGGTCGCTCGCGGGAGCTGGGGACATCGACGACGACGGATACAACGACATCCTGACAGCCGGCGGTCTCACCCTGTATGCCGCCAGCGGACCGCTGTACGGCACGGTCGACCTCACGACCGCCGGGACGGCTCGCATGTCGCACGTGGAAGACGCGCCGAACGCCACGATCGCCACCACATCGATCGGAACAGGTGACTTCAACAACGACGGCGAGGTCGATTTCCTCGCAGCAGGCGCCTGTGGGGCCGGGACCGCGCTCCTGTACGGACCGGTCTCCGGGGAGATTGACCTCGCGTCCGGCGTCCTCTTGGGGTACCCGCCACCGGCAACCGGGACGAGCTGCGTGGTGACGTCTGCTGGCGATGTCGACGGAGACGGGATCGACGACCTGCTCGCCGGAAGGAGCAACGGCGGCGCCTATCTCTACTCGGGGCCCGTCTCCAGCAGCCCCGACGGCAGCGGCTGGGTCGCTCGGTTCGTCGACGGTGCCGCAAGCGTCGTGCCCGGTGGCTCGGTGGCCGGAGACGGCGATGTCGACGGAGACGGGTACGCGGACATCCTGATCGGCGACACGGGGTACTTCACCGGGCCGGGCTCGGCTCACCTCTTCTACGGGCCCGTGACCGGCGAGCACAGCGTCGACGACGCAGACGCCACGCTGCTGGGCACGGAGTGTGAGGCGTGCTGCAACGAGTGGGGCGAGTGGTACACGGCCAGTGGGAATTTCGGTGAGGCCCTGGCCCTCGCCGATCTGAACGGTGATGGGTTCGCCGATGTGATCGTCGGAGACCCCGACGGTTCGGTTCGCGGCCCGTCTGGGAACTGCCAAGGGACTCCCTTTACGGGCGTCGTCTCCGTCTTCTTCGGGCCCTTGTCCGGAACGCTGGACGAGACCCAGGCCGACGCGACGATCGCAGGATTGGATGCCGCTCACGAGTTGGGCTACTCGGTCTCATCGGCCGGCGACGTCAACGGGGACGGTGCAAACGATCTGATCGTCGGGGCCCATTGGGCGGGGGGCGCTGGCGCTGCCTACCTTGTCTACGGGCCGGTGGAGGGGACCATCGATCTGGCTTCAGCCACGCACATGACGGGCGAAGCGACCGGCGATGGTGCCGGCTACTCCGTCGCTGGCGCTGGCGACATGAACGCAGACGGCTACGACGACGTGGCGGTCGGTGCCATCGGCAACGACGAAGCCGCTACCGAAGCCGGCGCCGCCTACATCCTCTACGGCGGTCCCGGGCTCTAGCCCGAGACGTCCGGCGGGTCCTCACGCTCTTCAACCCTCCTCAGTCGAGCGAAAGCGCAACCCTGAACCCGATGGTGCCGGTGCGGGTCTCGGCCTCCGAACCGGCCCGCGCCGCCAACGGCCGCGGGTCCGACGTCGACCAGTGGTTGCCCCGCACCGGGCGCAGCGTCTGATCGTGATCGAACCAGCCGCCGCACCAGTTCGACGCGCCTCCACACATGTCGCGCACGCCGTAGACGGATTCGTCCATGCCGTGGGTGCCGACCTCCTCGAGGCGGCCGGGGCCGGGGCGGGAGCCGCGCCAGTTGGCGAAGCCGGGATCGTAGGTGCCGCCCCAGGGGAACTTGCGGCCGTCGACGCCGCGGGCGGCCTTCTCCCACTCCGCTTCGGTGGGAAGCCGCAGGGGGAGGCCGGTCCACACTGCCTGGGCGGCGCAGTACGCCTCGGCGTCCTCGAACGAGACGCCGACCACGGGCAGCCGGAAGCCGTCGATGGGGGTGCGCTTGCGCGATCGACGCCCCTGGATGAGGTGGTCGGCGCGGGGCTCGTAGCGGCCGTCGTCTCCCCGGCGGGCGAGCTCACCGTCGCGGGAGCTGCGGGGTAGGCGGGCGCGCGCCTCCTCGTCCGAGAGCGAGTCGAGCCACTCCAGGTATTCGCTGAACGTGACGGGGAAGACCCCGATGGCGAAGTCGCCCACGTCGACGATGCGGATCGGCTCGGCCGAGCCGTAGGGGCCGGGGGCGCCTCCCGTGCGGGTCCGCCCGCCCGGCACGAACGCGAGGCTGGGGAGCAGCCGATCGGGATCGGGGAAGCACACCGTCGCGGCGAGGGACTCGGAGCGGCCGACGAGGATCGGTCGGTGGATGGTGTGGCGTCCCGGAAGCTCCAGCATAAGCAGGTGGCTGCCCATCGCGATGGTGACGTCGGTCAGGGGCGTCACGCCGAGCCGCTGGCCTCCCTCGGGCACGAGCAGGCGGTCGTTCTCGGCGAGGGTGTACAGCCAGACCTCGGCCCCGGGCGGCTCGGTCGTCAGGTCGAGGGTGCCGTTGCCGGTCAGCCGCTCGGTGTAGGCGCCGTCCACGTCCCAGCGCTGAAGCTCGGAGCGGGAGTAGCCCATCGCGAGCCGGTCACCGCGCGCCGCGTCCTCCAGGTACCGGGTCCACCACAGGCGGCGCAGCGCGGTCCCCGGATCGGGGTGCTCGAGGTCGAGCTCGTGAGCCTCCTGCCAGGTCGCAGTCGTACGTCCGAAGACCTCCGCGACCGCCTCCCGGAGGGCGTCGACGCGGTCCTCCGCGGCCCACATGCGGCGCTTGTCCGACACCGGTTGCCAAGGCTGAATCGAGGCGCGGAGCAACCCCGCCTCCTCGCTGGCGCGGTGAAGCTCCGACCGCTCGGTGCCGAGGAGGTCGACGAGGTCGCGTCCCTCTTTGCGCTTCGTCCCCGCCGCCTTGATGCGCTCTTCCCGCTGCTTGGCGCCGTCGAGGAACTCCTGAAGTTGGGCCGCCAGCGCGCGGGCCGAGGGCGTGCGCTGGGTGGGGTCCCGGGCCAGCGCCTCCATCGTGATCTGGTCCAGCCGGGACGGGATGCGTCGCTCGGGGGCGCGCACCGACGGCACGACGGGGTCTCGGGAGAGCGCCTTGCGGAGCACCTCCTCGGGCGGATCGTCGAAGGTCCGCTCCAGCGTCAGCGTCTCGTACAGCAGCGCCCCCAGCGAGTAGACGTCCCCGAGGGCCGGGGCGACGCCGCTGCGGGAGGCCAGCCGCTCCGGGGAGATGTACCCGGGGGTGCCGGCCACGTAGCTGGAGCTGACCTCCTCGTCCGCGTCCTCGGTCATGCAGGCGACGCCCCAGTCCAGGAGCTGAATCTCGCCGTAGTCGCCCAGGAAGATGTTCTCGGGCTTGAGGTCGCGGTGCACGATGTCGCGGCTGTGGGCGTACTCCACCGCCAGCGCGACCTGGGCCAGGATCGTCAGCAGCCGGGTCCGCCCGAAGCGCACCTCCGCGGCGGTGTTGCCCTTGCGCAGGTCGTGCAGCACGTCCAGCAGGGTCGTCCCCTCCAGCCGCCGCATCGTGAAGAACGGCTGCCCGTCGTCCAACACCCCGAGCTCGTAGACGGGGACGATGTTGGGGTGCTCCAGCTGCGCGCCGAGGCGGGCCTCCTCGAGCAAACGCTCGCGGTCCGCGGGGTCTCCGACGCGGTCGGGGAGCAGCATCTTGAGGGCGACCTCGCGCTGCAGGTCGAGGTCGACGGCGAGCTCGACGACGCCCATCGCACCGGCTCCGAGGCGGCCTTCGCGGTGGTAGCGCTTGCCCGTCGCCGTCAGCGAGCGGAGGTCCCGGGGCTTGATCCGACGCCCGGTGGGCGAGCGGGTGATCGCGTTGGCGGAGACGGGTTCGGCCCAGGGATCGTCGGGATCCGCGCTCACGTCAGCAGGCGCCTCAGCTCGGCGACGGCGCTGCGCAGCTCGTCCGCCTCCGCGGCCAGGGCGGGGGGAAGCCGGGGATCGGCCGCCATCGAGGCGCTCCCCGCGACCACGCGCTCGAGCAGGGCGCCCGCTTCGGGGGGCACCGCGGTCTGGGTGCGGCTGGCCAGGCGGAGGAGGGCGCGCACGCGAACGATCAGGCCGGCGCGCCCGATGGGCTTGCTGAGGAAGTCGTCCCCGCCCACCTCCAGGGCCTGCTCGTAGCTGCGGCGGTCGTTCATGCCGGTGAGGAAGACGACCGGGGTTGCGGCCCCGTGGGGCAGGCGCTTGATCTCCGTGCACGCGTCGAAGCCGGACATGCCCGGCATGGTCGCGTCCATGAGCACCAGATCGAACGGCTGGCTGGAGACCAGCTCCAGGGCCGCCTCGCCCGATTCGGCGGTGGTGACGGCGTAGCCCTCGGCGCCGAGGATCGACTTGACCAGCGCGAGCACTTGCACGCTGTCATCCACGACGAGGATTTGGTTCGGGGCGTCCATCGCGCGTCACTATACGCCCGGTGGCGGCCCGCCATACCGGGGGCTACCCTGACAGCCGGATGGGTCTGGAATCTCGCACCGTCGGTGACTACCGCAACGACGCCCTCGTCTACCTCTCACGGTCTCTGAACAAGGGCTGGAGCAAGCCGGACTGGGTGAGCGTGAACCTCACGCTCAAGTGCAACCTGACGTGCACCTTCTGCAAGACCTGCTACCCGGTCCGCAAGGAGCTGAGCACCCGCGAGATCAAGGACATCATCGACCAGACGTACCTGTGGGGCGTCGACCGCTTCAACCCCATCGGGGGGGAGCCGTTCGTCCGACCGGACCTGGAGGAGATCCTCGCGTACGCGTGCGACAAGGATTTCTACATCACGCTCACGACCAACGGCACGCTCATCACCCCCAAGCGAGCCGCCGAGATCGCCCGCATTCCGTACAACCGGCTGCACTTCAACGTCAGCATCGACGGCCCCAACCCGTGGCACGACATGGGGCGTGGCGAGGGCAACTTCGACAAGGCGCTGCAGGGGTACTGGAACCTGCGCGAGGCCGACGCGGCGGCGGGCAACCCGCTCCGCAAGATCTCGATCAACGCGATCATCAACAAGCTGAACCTCAGCGACCTGCCGGCGTTCCTGTACTGGTGCCGCGATGAGCTGGGCGCGCAGGCGGTGCAGTTCCTGAACCTGTTCCGCCACGGCAACCGCATCGACCCCGACGTCGAGAAGCTCTGGATCACGCCCGACCGCTACGACGAGCTGGATCGCTTCGTCGACCTGCTGATCGGGTTCCAGCAGCATGAGGCCGACACCAACTTCCGGCTCGCCAACAGCATCGGCGACCTCGAGAACATCAAGAAGTACTACCGCGACGAACTCCGGCCGCTGGATGGCAAGTGCTATTCGGGCTGGAAGGAGCTGTACGTCAACGCCGACGGCACGGCGATCATGTGCGACGGGAAGCTCGACTTCCTCAATGGCAGCTTCGGCGACATCCGCAAGCAGACCTTGCGCGAGTTGTGGACGGGACCGGAGATCGCCAAGCTCCGGGACAACGTCAAAGACTGCACCACCCCCTGCATTCAGGACTGTTACTTGCGACGACGCTCAGACAGCGCAGTGCGCATCGCCCGCGGGGTCTCCCGCCTCGTCTACGACGAGCTGAAGAAGAAGTACCGGACGCGGCAGGTCGAAGCGCCGACCTACGAGGACTCGGTGCTGACCCTGCAGCTGTCGGACACGCTCGATGTCGCGACCACCCACAAGCGGGTGCCGATGGAGCGCTTCGAGGCGCTCATCAGGGACTCGCCCGAGCCCTTCTCGGCGGTGCGCGAGGACCCCTTCCGGTTCTACGACTTCCGCAACCGCGGCTACATCCAGTTCAACCGCGGGTTCCTCGCCTTCGACGTCATCAAGTCGATCATCGAGGACGCCCAGCGGCACGATCTGGTCTACGGCCAGGTGGTGTTGGCGTGGGACGGGGAGCCGCTGATGCACCCCCAGGTCGAAGAGGTGCTGGCGTGGCTGGCGGAGGCGTGGCGGCGCAAGCCGTTCGCCCGGCGGATCATCATCCCCACCAACGGCACGCTGCTGAACCACAACTACTGCAAGATCACGACGGAGGCGGGCGACGTCCCCTTCACGTGGCAGTTCCAGGTCGACGCTCACGACAGCGAGTCGTACACGCTGCACCACGCCGAGCCGCTGTGGGACCGGGTGCTCGACAACATCAACTTCCTGCTCCACTGCATCAAGGAGAACCAGCCGCGGCAGCTCGGGCTGGTACTGCAGGACACGATCACCTCCGCCAACGTCGAGCACGTCGAGGCGTTCCGCGAGTTCTGGACCAACCACCTCGGCGCGTACGAGCTGACCCCGTCGGTGACGTCGCAGGCGGCTCCGCAGACGCCGGGGTCGTTCATCCACTTCCGCCGCGCCGATCCCCCCGATCTGGCCGGCATCCGCGACGCCGCCGAGCAGTACCGCACCGCCCTCACGACGCTGGGGCTGGAGGTCGTCGCCGATGACGCCGCCCGCCGCACCTGCGCCGCCTACTGGAAGACGCCCACGGTCTCGTGGGACGGCAAGGTGATGCTCTGCACCGCGGATTTGCAGCAGACGATGAAGGTCGCCGAGGCGACCGAGGGCTCCATCTCGGATGCGTGGTGGAAGGGCCAGCGCATGGTCCAGATCCGCTGCCAGATCCAGCACGAGGACTTCAGCGGGCTGAACCTGTGCCGCGGCTGCAACCAGCCGTACTCGCCCAACATGGTCAAGCTGTCGGCCGAAGAGCTCGAGGCGTGGAAGCAGTCCGCCGGCTGAGCTACTGCCCTTCGAGGGCGACGATCATCCGGTCGTAGGCATCCTGCGGCCGTGCGGCGGTGACGCTCATGGACGACTCCCAGCCGCCTTCAGCCGACTCGGTGTCGGTCACCGAGGCGAGCAGGAGGATCTCCGTGTTCTTGACCTGGTCGTCGACCAGCTCACGGCGGGTGACCGTGACGGTGAGCGAGCCCGCCGGCAGCGGCGTCGCCGTCGTCTTGACCCGGAGCGCGGTCCCGTCGCCGCCGGTGACGCTGAGCTGCACCGCCTTGCCCGCGACCTTGGCCTCACCGTCGATCCGCCCGGTCATCGACACCGGAATCGGGGCCTTCTTGGCGATGCGGTGCCGCGGCATCACCTGGTCCAGGGCGGACTTGAGTGACTGCAGCGTGAACGGCTTCGACATGAAAACTCGAACCCCAAGCTCCCGAAGTGACCGTTCGATCGGTCCTCCCTTGGGGTAGACGGCGCTCGCGGCGATCACGGGAACATCCCGGGCCTCCGCGACGCGTCGCGCCACCTTGAGCAGATTCACTCCGTCCATTTCGGGGAGGCAGATCTCGAGCAGGATCAAATCAGGCGCCGCTTCCGCCAGGCTGTACAACGCCTGGTGGGCATCGGGGCAGACTTTGATCCTGAAGCCGAGCATCTGGAGCATGCCGCCCGCGATCTCCGCCGCGTCGGGATCGTCCTCGATGATCATGGCCAGGGGAGTGTCGCTCATCTTGTGTACCCTGCTTCGCCTCGGCGTCCTGCCGAGTCATGGAGGTCTAATTGTTCCGTATTATTGCTCTTTTTGTTGCTTCGCTGGCCCTGACTTTTGTGGCAGTCACTCCTACAAACGCCCTCGCCGATGACGAAGGTGCGACCGTCTACAACACCTACTGCGTGACCTGTCACGGTGACACCGGGAAGGGCGACGGCGTCGCCGGAGCGGCTCTGGACCCGAAGGCTGCGGACTTTACCGCGGCGGGCTTCTTCGACAGCCGCGACGACGCGCTGCTGACGAAGGCCGTCAAAGAGGGCGGCGCCTCCATCGGCAAGTCGCCGTTGATGACTGCCTGGGGCGCGGTGCTCAGCGACGCGCAGGTCGCGTCGGTGGTCGCGCACATCAAGACGTTCAAGAAGTAGCCCCCCCGGGCGCGCCAGCTCTTCGACGATGAGCTTCAGCCCGTCCGTCGGATTGCAGAATCGCGGTTTGATGCGGTAGCGCACGCCGCGCGGCGACTGCCGGCGGTCCTCGACCAGCCCCATGATGCGAATGTCGAAGTCCTGCATCGCGTCGTTGACGGCGCGGCGGACCTTGATCGTGGCTCGGACCTCTTCGCCCAGGGCGAGCACGTCCTCGCCGGTGCGGACCGCGAGGAACGATTCGGAGGCCCGTTCGACCAGCATCGGCGCGACCTTCATGAGGGTGACGCCATCCATCTGAGGCAGGCAGATGTCCAGGAGGATGAGATCAGGCGCCTTGTCCGACAGCGAGTACAGCGCTCCGTGACCGTCTCGGGCGACGTCCGTTTCGTACCCGAGGGCTTGCAGCATGCCGCCCGCCACGTCGGCGGCGTCGGGATCGTCTTCGATGATCAGGGCGTAGTTCATGGACAATTCTTAAAATAGTCGCAATTGCTGCAGAGGGCCACTCTGGAACAGATCGGCAATACGAGGGGTATCTTGAGTCGTAGAGACGGGAACCTGCGCCCGGGCGGGCTGTCGGAGACACCATGCGCCCTGAGAACAACGACACCCTCGCGACCGCGGTCGGCGAGGCTTCTCGCCGGCTGGCCGCTCGACGCGGCCTCCGCGCCGCCTCCCTCGGAGGGTGGATCGGCACCGCGCTGAGCGCGCTCTGGATGGGCGGCTGGCTCCTGCGGTGGGCGCCGCTCCCGGACTTCGCCTGGCTGCTCGCGCCCCCGATTGCGGTGGCGATCGTCGGGGGCTTGATCGGCCGCGCGACGTTCCGAGCACGCGAGGACGAATTGGCGCTCCTGATCGATCGCCTGCTGGGATCCGAAGAGATCGCGATCACCGCCCTCGGCCTGCGCGAGGTGCCGAAGGAGGGACCGCTGGCCCACCAGGTGGTGGCCGACGCGGAGGCCCTCCTGGACGGAAGCCCCGCGGAGATTCGCGCGCGCCTCCCGATGACGCCGCCCCGGCACCTGCGCTTCCTGCCGCTGGCCGTGCTCGCCGTCGCCGCCATGACGTTCCTGCCCCGCGCCCCCATCAAGGAGACCCCGGCGGGGCCCGCGGGTGACATGGAGGCAGAGGCGGACCGGCTCGAGCAGCGCAAGGAGCAGCTGGAGGCGGAGCTGGACACGGTGCTTCCGGACGAGCTCGAAGCGGAGTTCTCCGACCTGCTCGAGTCGATGAAGGACGGCTCGATCAACAAGAACGAAGCGGCCGAGCAGGCGCAGGAGCTCGCCGACAAGCTGGACACGCACGCGCGTCAGAGCTCCTCGGCGGAGTCCCAGGCGCTGCGCGACGCGGCCGACGACTTGAAGAGCGCCGATCCGGAGCTCGCCCAGGACCTCGAGGACGCGCTCAGCGAAGCCGATCTGGAGGAAGCTCAGGAGGCGGTCGAGCGCATGCGCGAGCGCATGGAGCAGGCCTCCCCCGAGGAGCGCGAACGGGCCGCCCGGGAGATGGAGCTGGCCGCCGACAACGCCATGAAGAGCCCGCTCCCGGGACTCGGAGGAGCCCTCAAGAGCGAGGCCGGCATGCTCCGCAAGCAGCAGGGCGGGGGCCAGGGCCAGCAGCAGCAGGCGGGCGCCAACGGCGGCCAGCAGGCGGGCGGTCAGGGGAACCAACAGCAGGGCGGCCAGCAGCAGGGTGGCCAGCAAGGCCAGCAGCAGGGCGGCCAGGGAAGCCAGCAGCAGGGCAGTCAGGGCCAGCAGGGCGGTCAGCAGGGCCAGCAGCAGGGCGGCGGGCAGCAGGCCGGCGGCCAGGGCCAGCAGCAGGGCGGCCAGCAGGGTGGCGAGGGCGGCGGACAGAGCGGCGGCGGCGGGCTCTCCGAGTACCTCCAGCAGCTGGAAGAGCAGGGCCTCGGCGGCGACGGGCTCGCCCAGGAGGAGGCTCAGAGCCAGATGAACCAGGAGATGGAGCAGGCGCTCGGCGGAGCCGCGGGGCGGCTCGGCGGCATGGAGGGGGCGACCGGAAACCAGGGTCGCGGCAAGGGCGGCAAGGCCTTGTGGGGCGCCGGTTCCGAGCACTCCGCGCAGGACGAGGGCACGTTCGACACCACCGGCATGGCGCATCAGGACATGGACCGGCAGGTCAACGGCGAGACCAGCGACTGGGTCGTGCCGTTCGACCAGGACCACGCCCCCGAGCGGCTGCAGGGCGTCAGCGCGGTCGCATCGACGGTCGACGTTCCCCTCGGCGAGGGGTCGGTCGACGTGGAGTATTTCCGGCTGTCCGGGAGCGAAGAGCGCTCGGGGCAGGCCCTCATCCAGGCACCCGCCGGCTACCGCGAGGCGGCTGAGGAGGCGATCGACGGGGAGGGCATCCCCCGCGCCTACCGGGACCAGGTCAAGACGTACTTCGACGCGATCGAAACAGAAGATTAGGCAGGAGGAGCCTTCATGCAGTCAGACGATCTCCCCCAGGCGATCCCGCCCCTCGGTGACGAGGCGGCGACCAGCTTCCGCGACGGGTTCGCCCGCCTTCGCACCTCCATCGGACGCGTCATCGTGGGCCAGCAAGAGGTCGTCGACGGCGTGCTCATCGCGCTCGCCGCGGGCGGCCACGTGCTCCTCGAAGGCGTGCCCGGCCTGGGCAAGACGCTGCTGGTGCGCTCCCTCGCGGAGGCGCTGGAGCTCGAGTTCAACCGGGTGCAGTTCACGCCCGACCTGATGCCGGCGGACATCATCGGCACGCACATGCTCCTGGAGCTCGACGGGCGTCGGCAGATGACGTTCAGCAAGGGGCCGGTGTTCACCTCGGTGCTGCTCGCGGACGAGATCAACCGGGCCACGCCGAAGACGCAGTCGGCCCTGCTGGAGGCGATGGCGGAGCGCTCCGTCACCACCGGCGGCGTGCGCAACGAGTTGCCCGACCCCTTCTTCGTGCTGGCGACGCAGAACCCCCTGGAGATGGAGGGCACGTACCCGCTGCCGGAGGCGCAGTTGGACCGGTTCTTCGCCAAGATCCTGGTGCCCTTCCCGAAGCTCGAAGAGCTCTCGATGATCATCGACCGGACCACCGGCACGGCGGCTCCGTCGGTCGAACGGGTGATGGGCCGGGACGAGCTCAAGACGATGCAGCGCACGGCCCGCCAGGTGGTCGTGGCCGACGCCGTGAAGCGGTACGCGCTGCGGCTGGTGCTCGCGACGCACCCCGAGGGCGAAGGTTCGTCCGAGGTCGCCAAGCAGTGGATTCGGTACGGCAGCAGCCCGCGGGGGGCGCAGTCGGTGATCCTCGGCGCGCGTGTCCGGGCTTTGCTCGACGGGCGCGCGCAGGCGTCGTTCCGTGACGTGCGGGAGGCGATTCTGCCGGCGCTGCGGCATCGGCTCATCCGCAACTTCGAAGCGGAAGGGGAGGGGCTGGAAGCGGACGATCTGCTGGCCCAGATCCTCGAAGAAATCCCCGAAACCACGTCGGCCGTCGCCGCGGAAGCGGGCTAGCAGGAGCCTCCGTGCTCGACGCAGCCTTCCTGGCGCGGCTGGAGAAGCTCGCCTTGACCTCGCGAAGGCGGGTCGGGGGGCAGCGCACCGGTCCGCATCGCTCGATCCGACGCGGGCAGAGCCTGGAGTTCGCCGATCACCGGGAGTACGTGCCGGGGGACGACATCCGGCACCTCGACTGGCACCTCATCGGGCGGCTGGACAAGCTCTTCGTCAAGCTCTTCGAGGCCCGCGAGGACCGCACCGTGCGGGTGCTCCTGGATCGCTCCGCGTCGATGTCGGGGGCGAAGTGGGAGGCCGGTCGGAAGGCGGCCGCGGCGGTGGCGTACGCGAGCTTGTGCGGCCTGGACCGGGTGCAGCTGTTCACGTTGGACCAGGGGCTGTCGGCGGAGGGTCGACCGCTGCGCGGCCGCTCCGGCATCCACCGAATCTTCAAGTTCCTGCAGAAGGCCGAGAGCCAGGGCGGCACGGACCTCGAGCGGGCCGTGCGGGCGCTTCCCCCGGCGCGCGCGGGGGCGATCACGGTGCTGATCACGGACCTGTGGAACCGCGGCGGGTACGAGGCCCCGTTGGCCCGGCTGTCGCACGGCGGCGGGGAGGTGCACCTGCTGCACGTCGTCGATCCCCGCGAGCTGAGCGCCAACTCGCTGCAGGGCGACCTGACGCTGGTCGACAGCGAGACGGCCGAAGAGCTGACGATCACGATCGACAAGCCGACCCGGGAGAAGTACCGCTCGGCGGTCGGGGACTGGTTCGGCGGCATCGACACCCTGGTGAAGCGGCGAGGCCTCGGCTACGCGCAGCTCAACGCCAGCGAGGACGTCGAGGACGAGCTCATCTCGTGGCTGCGCCAGGCTGACAGCACGATCCGAAGGGTGGGCCGTTAGTGCAGTTCGCCAACCCGCTCGCGTTCTGGATGCTGACGGCGGCGGCGCCGCTGATCGCGATGTACGTGCTGAAGGTGCGGCGCAAGCGGGTGCGGGTGGCGAGCCTGATGCTGTGGCAGGCGGTGATCGAGAACCAGCGGCGCGCGCGTCCCTGGGATCGCTTCCGGCGGCACGACCTGCTGTGGCTGCAGCTGCTGGCGTTGCTGCTGGTGACGTTGGCGCTCGCGGCGCCGTCGATCCCGGGCACGAAGCGGCTGGGCAAGTCGGTGGTCTGGATCGTCGACGGCTCGGCCTCGATGGCAGCGACGAAGCCGGCGCCGAATCGCTTCCACGCGGCCCAACAGGTCGTCGTCGGGGGCATCGATTCGCTGAGCTCGACGGACGAGGGCATGGTCGTGCTGGCCGGCCCGGACCCCCGGGTGGTGGTGTCGTTCACGCGGGACAAGGAGCGGCTCCGCTCGGCGGTCAAGGGGATGGACCCGACGGGGGCGGAGGCGTCGGTCGGCTCGGCCGTGGACCTGGCGGTGGCGCTGACGCGGAACCGCCCCGAGCGCACGGTGGTGGTGGTGACGGACGGCTCGGATCGCACGATGGATGCGGCGTTGGCCCGGCACCCCGGCATCCGGGTCGAGCATGTCGGCCGGCCCGCGGACAACGTGGCGATCACGGCGCTGGATTTGCGGCGGTCGCCGACGGTCGACCTGGAGTCGGAGCTGTTCGTGACGCTGCGGCGGTTCGGCGGCGACGCGGCGCCGGTGGGCATCGAGGTGACGTTGGACGGCGAGCTGGTCGCGACCGAAGCGGTGGACGTCCCGCCGGACCGGCCGGTGGCGCGGGTGTACCGCGGGCTGGGCGAGACGGGCGGACTGATCAAGGTCCACATCGAGACCGGTGATGCGCTGCGCACGGACGACGACGCGGTCGCGTGGCTGGATCCGCCGAGCCGGCGACGTGTCGTGTGCGTGGGTTGTTCGGTGCTGACGGGCCGGGCGTTGGCGTCGGACCCGCGGTTCGACGTGACGGCCGCGAATGCGTGGAACCCGCCGGTCGAGGACGAGGACCCGCCGGACCTGTACCTGTTCGAGGACGGGTCCGTGCCGGAGGAGCCGGGGGCTCCGTTCCTGGCGTTGGGTCCGTCGGCGATCGGCGCGGAGGCGGCGCCCGAAGAGGTGGAGTGGCCCCAGGTGACGCAGTGGCGGCGGAGTCATCCGACGCTGCGGTTCGTCGACCCGGGCGGGATTCACGTGATGAAGGCGCGCCCGCCGACGGACCGGAAGTGGGAGCCGCTGCTGGAGTCGGACCAGGGGGCCCTGCTGAGCACGGGCATCCAGGGCGGCATGCGCGGCGTCGTGCTGCACTTCCGCCCCAGCGAGAGCGACATGCCGTTGCGCGTGGCCTACCCCCTGTTCCTGCTGAACGCGGCCGGCTGGCTGACCGGCGAGGAGGCGCGAGGCACGACCCGAACGCTGTCCGCGGGGGCGCCGCTGCTGCGCGAAGGCTGGGGCGCCGATGGGGACGAAGTCGCGCTCGTGCGGCCCGACGGCACGGAGTTGAAGGTCCCCGTCCGCGATAGCGTGGCTCGCTTCGGTGGGTTGGACCAGGTCGGTGTCTACAAGCTGCGAGGGCCCGCGGGCCGCAGCGAGCGGGTGGCGGTGAACCTCGTCAGCGAGACGGAGTCCGATCTCGCGGTGATGGAGCACATGGCGCCCGTGGATGAGGGCGGCGAAATCCTTCAAGCGAGCGCGCCGGGAAGGCTGCCGCTCGTGAGGCCGTTGTTGGCGTTGATGGCGTTGCTGTTGGTGGGTGAGTGGTTGCTCTATCAGCGGAAGTACCGTGATGAGTAGGGCGGCGGGGATGGCGATCTGGGCCGAGTTGGCTGGGAAACTGGGAAACTGGGAAACTGGGAAGTGGTTATTGGGGGGTGCGGTAGGTGACTCGGGTGATGCCGAGGGGGATGGCGGCGAAGTTGAGGAGCAGGTCGATGCGGTTGCCGGTCGCTTTGAGGTAGGCCTGGACGGTCAGTCGGTGGATGGGATGAACCCGGTCCACGGCCTTCAGCTCGACGACGATCTGATCGAACGCCAGGACATCCAGCCGGTGTCGTCCGACTTTCTGGTCTCGGTAGAAGATCGGGACCGAGGGCTGCCGCACAAACGGAATGCCCCTCGTGGCCATCTCCAGCACGAGCGCAGCCTCGTAGGTCGCCTCCAAGAAACCCGGCCCCAACTCGGTATGCACCGCAATCGCCGCCGCGATCACCCGCTCGGTCAAGTCCGCCCTCTCCAAACCCCTTTCCCAGTTTCCCAGTTTCCCAGTTTCCCAGCCGACCCTCGGCCCGCGATCACCCCCGCGGCCCCCATAGAACGCCTTCACGGCATCCCCCTTACATCCGGGCCTTCCCCGGCATGAGCACCTTCCTCGAACGCATCACCCTCGACGCCCCCGAGTGGCTCCTCCTGCTCCTCGTCCTCGTCCCCATGTGGTGGGCCGCCGGACGCCGCACCTTCGAGGGGCGCACCGCCAAGGCCGCCGCTCTCGCGCGCACGGCGCTGGTCGTCGTCATCGCCCTCGCGGCCACCGGGCTGACGCTGAAGATGCCGGCCAAGCGGCTGGGCGTGGTCTTCGTGCTCGACCGCTCCGCTTCCCTGCCCGAGCAGGCCCGCTCCGACGCCCTCGGGTTCGTCCAGGAAGCCTCCAAGGCCATGCGCGACGGCGATCGCGCCGCGGTCGTGGTTGTCGGCGACGGGGCCATGGTCGAGCTCGAACCCGACGACGAGATCCGCCTCGGCGCCGTCGAGTCTCGCATCTCCCCCCACCAGACCGACATCGCCGCCGGCATCCGCCTCGCCGAAGCCGTCATGCCGTCGGACTACACCCGCCGCATCGTCGTGCTGTCCGACGGCGAGGAGACCCGCGGCGACGCCATCTCCCAGGTTGCCTCCGCCGCCGCCGACGTCGAGCTGTGGACCGTGCCCTTCGACCGCGCCGAAGCCGACGAGGTCCTCCTCGAAGGCATCACCGCCCCCGACCAGGTCGCCGAGGGCGCCGCGTTCGAGCTTCGCGTCGTCGCCCGCGCCGCCAAGCCCACCAAGGGCAAGCTTCACCTGTACCGAAACGAGCGCCTGCTCGGCTCCCTCCCCGTCGACCTGCAGGGCGGCCGCGCCGACCTCTTCGTGCTCCGCCAGGACGCCGACGAGCCCGGCTTCCTCCGCTACCGCGCCACCCTCGAGGTCGACGGCGACACCGTCCCCCAGAACAACGTCGCCGTGACCACCGTCGCCGTCGAGGGACGCCCCCGCATCCTCTACGTCGAGGGCAAGACCGGTCAGGGCCGCTACCTGGAGACCACCCTCGAAGCCGAAGGCATGGCCGTCGACGTCATCGCCCCCGGCGAGATGTCCGCATCCCTGGCCGCCCTGCAGCCGTACGCCGCCGTCATCCTGTCCGACGTCCCCGCCTACGCGTTGACCGAGCGCCAGATGGAGGTCCTGCGCCGCTACGTCCGCGACCTCGGCCGCGGCTTCGCCATGTTCGGAGGCGACGAGTCCTTCGGCGTCGGCGGCTACTACAAGACCCCGGTCGAGGAAATCCTCCCCGTCCGCATGGACATCCAGGACAAGAAGTACTTCCCGTCCCTGTCCATGGCGATGGCGATCGACAAGTCCGGCTCCATGGGCGGCACCGGCCCCGCCGAGAAGATGGGGATGGCCAAGGAAGCCGCCATCCAGACGGCCGAGTTGATGGCCGACCGCGACCGCATCGGCGTCATCACCTTCGACGGCGCCGCCTCCTGGGCCGTGCCCATGACGCCGCTGACCCAGCGCAAGAAGATCGTCGACGCCATCTCGTCGCTCCAAGCCGGCGGCGGCACCCACATCTACCCCGCCCTCAAGGAAGCGTACGGCGCGCTGAACCGCGAGACGTCGGCCCAGCGGCACATCATCCTGATGTCCGACGGCGTCACCATGGGAGGCGACTTCGAGTCCCTCATCCGCATGGGCCAGCGGCGCGACATCACCCTGACCGCCATCGCCATCGGCGACGACTCGGACCGCTACTCCATGGAGTCGTGGGCCAAGTGGGGCGGTGGCCGCTACTACCTCGTCACCAAGCCCGAGCACATCCCCCGCGTCTTCACCCGCGAGACCATGCTCGCCACCCGCAGCTTCCTCATCGAGGAGACCTTCCAGCCGTCCCTCGGCGCGCCGTCCCCCGTCACCCGGGGGATGAACAAGGTCCCCCTCCCGACCCTCGGCGGCTACGTGGCGACCGAGATCAAGCCCCGCGCGACCATCGCGATGTACGCCCGCGAGGAGGAGAACACCCCCCTGCTGGCGACCTGGCGCCACGGCCTCGGCCGCACCGCCGCGTGGACGTCCGACTGCAAGGCTCGGTGGGGGCGCAACTGGCTCGGCACCGAGGCCTACACCCGCACCTTCACCCAGATGGTCCGCTGGCTCGCCGCCAGCGAAGGCTCCGCCGACGTGCAGGCCCACGCCGAGTTGGACCGCGGCGTCATGACCGTCACGGTCGACGCCTACGACGCCGAGGGCGACTTCCGAAACTTCCTCGAGGGCGAAGCCCGCTTCATCGGCCCCGACCTGAGCGTGCAGAGCCGCCCCCTCCAGCAGATCGCCCCCGGCCGCTACCGCGCCGCCATCGACGCCACCCAGGACGGCGCGCACCTCGTCGGGGTGTTCCTCGAGGACGCCGACGGCAACGCGGTCGCGCAGACCACCGCCGAGGCGGCGCAGCCCTACTCCCCCGAGTACCGCCCCGCGTCCGGCGGCCAGGCGCTGCTCGCCGAGATCTCGCGCGTGGGTCGGGGCACTTCGCTGGATCGCACCGCCGCGACCACCGTTTTCACGCCCCCGACGACCCCGCGGCTCGTGCCCCACCCGCTGTGGCCCCCGCTGCTCATCCTCGCCTGCCTGCTCTTCCTCATCGACGTCGCCATCCGCCGGCTGGATTGGTCGTTCCTCCGGAGACGCCCCGCCGCCGTGGCCGTGACCGAGGTCTACGCGCCGGCACCGCCACCGCCGAAGGCCAAGCCGACCCGCCGCACGCCGCCCCGCAAGGTGGTGCGACCGCCGCCCGCTCCGGCGCGCACTCCCGGGAACTTCCCCGAAGAGCTGCCTGTCGAACCTGTTGCACCGCCCGAACCGGAGCAGAATGCATACGTCGGGGGCTTGTTGGCTGCCCGCCGACGCGCCCGCGACAAACACGGAGACGGAGAACAGGACCCTTGAGCGCCCGCGCGCCCGTGCTCCTGATCGCTCTCCTGGCCCTGCTGGCCGTGCCGACCCTCGCCTCGGCCGCGCCGCCCAAGGTCGAGATCAGCTCGCCGTTGCTCCAGTTCGCCCGCCCGGGCGCCTGGGTGCCGGTGAACATCGACTTCACCACCACCGATGCGGTCGACGCGGTCATCTCCGCGGACTTCGACGGCACCGACGGCATCCGCGGCGCCCGCCGTGACCTGAACGTGCCCAAGAACTCCCAGCGGCGCGCCATCATCACGGTGCCGGTGCCCGACTGGGGCTCCACCCTCAACGTCGTCGTCCTGGACTCCCGCGGACGACCCCTCGCGGCCGAAGGGCTGACGGTGCGCGGTCGCATGGATCCAGCGGCGGTCCACGTCGTCGTGGTCGGCGAAGAGCCGCTGGGCTGGCCCCTGCTGCAGGAGGTCACCGGCCACCCCGTCCCCGGACACGCCGACGAGGCGCCCGACGGCTTCCGCGCGGTGCGGGTCGAGAACGTCATGCCGCCGGACCTGCCGGACCAGTGGTTCGGCTACAGCGCCGCGGACATTGTGGTGTGGCGCCGCCCCGACCCATCTGGGCTGTCCCCCGAGCAGCAGCAGGCGCTCCGCGGCTGGGTCGCCTCGGGAGGCACCGCCGTCATCGCGCTCGGTGACAACCACGCCAACTGGACCTCCTCGCCCCTGGGCTCCCTGACCCCGCTGTCGAGCCGGTCGATCGCCCGCTCCGAGTTCGCGCTCGCCGACGTCTGGGGCATCGCCGGCACCGGCTTGCCCCCGGGGATCGTCAAGACCGACGAAGGACCCGCCGCCGAGAGCGGACTCCCCATCGTCGAGGTCACCCCCGAGGCGGGAAGCCGCGTCGTCTGGACCGGCACCGGCGGGCGTCCCCTCACCCTCGTGAGCCAGCCCGGCACCGGCCGCGTCGTGCTCCTGACCTTCGATCCCGCCGCCGGCGAGCTCAAGGGCGGCTTCGACCGTGGCCGATTCTGGCGCCAGCTCCTCGGGCTCCACGAGCCGGTCGGCCGCGACTACCAGCTGAGCGACACCTGGGACGGCGAGGTCGAGCACGGCCGCTACCGCGCCGGCATCGCGGGCAAGCCGTTCGACACCCCCGTCGGCAACTGCCCCACCCATGGCGCCGCCGCCCTCGCCATGTCGAACTACCAGTACGGCAGCGACAACAGCCCCACCGACCTGCACCGCGCCAACCTCGGGCTCCCGAGCACCCAGAACGAGTGGTGGAACGGCGTCGCCAACGTCATCGGCGACTTCGCCGCGGCGGCTCCGCTGTCGCTGTACTTCATCCTCATCTTCGGGGCGCTGTACCTGCTCTTCATCGGCCCGCTGGACTACGTGGTGCTGCGCCGCCTGGGCCGGCCGATGCTGACGTGGGTGACCTTCCCCGTGCTCGCCATCGGCTTCAGCGTCGCCGCCGGGTTCGTCATCCAGGCCCAGAAGGCGGGCGACAGCGAGACCCACTGCCTGACCCTGCTGGACGTGATGCCTAGCGCCGACGTCGCCCGCGGGACCGCGTGGTGCTCCATCTGGGCGAGCAAGCGGACCGACCTGGTCGTGGACGTCGGGCGGGGCGAGGGCTGGTCGCTGCCGGCCCGCGAGAACGACTACGACGCCGGCGGCTACACCAGCTACGGCTACAACCAGACCGAGGTGGTGGGCAGCGGCCTCGCCATCCGGTCCGAGCCCGGCCACGCGCTGCTGGAGTTCGAGGCGTCCCAGTGGTCGGCGTCGAACTTCCGCTCCCAGTGGGTCGACGCCGAAGCGGGCGAGGCCCGCTGGTACTACAACGACGATGGCGAAATCGTGGTGCGCAACGACCTTGGGGTGGACCTCGTCGGCGCCTGGGTGGTCGATGGAGGCCGCTTCCTCGAGGTCGGCGACATCAACGACGGCAGCTCGCGGGCGGCCGTCGAAGACACGGCGGGGCCGCTGGCGGTGTCGTTCGAGGACGAGCGCCACCAGGCGATGTTCGCGTGGGCCTACGACGCGGTCGACGACCCGGTCGGCCACCTGCACGTCGGCACCCCCGGCCGGCCCGTGCTCGTCGGGTTCGCCCGCAAGCCGGTGGGCATCCCCATCTTCGAAGGGTTCCGGGCGGTCGACAGCAGCCAGACCCTCGTCCGCGTACCGCTCCTGCCGTTGGAGGCGCCATGAGCCTGATGATCGAGACCCGAGGCCTCACCAAGAGCTACGGCGACTTCGTCGCCCTGCGCGGCATCGACCTCAAGGTCGAAGGCGGAGACATCTTCGGCTTCATCGGCCCCAACGGAGCCGGCAAGACCACCACCATCCGCATCCTCACGACCCTGCTGGAGCCCACCGGCGGCGACGCGCGGGTCGCGGGCATGTCCGTCTGGGACGACAAGGACTCCATCCGTGGCCTCGTCGGCTACATGCCCGACGCCTTCGGGGTCTACCCGGACATGACGGTGACGGAGTACCTGCACTTCTTCGCCGCCGCGTACGGCATCGGTCGCGGAGAGCGCCACGGCCTCGTCTCGGGCCTGCTGGAGCTGACCGACCTGACGTTCAAGGAGGACGCGCTGGTCGACAGCCTGTCCAAGGGCATGCAGCAGCGGCTCGGGCTGGCGCGGGCGCTGGTGCACGATCCCAAGGTCCTCGTGCTGGACGAACCGGCCGCCGGGCTGGACCCACGCGCACGGGTGGAACTCCGTGAAATTCTTCGGGAACTTCAGCGGATGGGGAAGACGATTCTGCTCAGCTCGCACATCCTCAGCGAGCTGGAGGAGATCTGCAATCGCATCGGGATCGTGGAGCAGGGGCGCCTCGTCGCGCAGGGCTCCACCGAGGAGATCCTCGACCAGCTCAGCGCCGAGGGCTCGCGCATCCAGCTGCGGACGACCAACAACAAGGAGGCGCTGGAGCTGCTGAACGCCCACCCCGCCATCGGCGGGGCCGCCCTCGACGAGGACGACCCCGCGATCGTGCGCGTCGAGTTGGTCGGGGGCGACGATGAGATCGGCCGCCTGTCCACGATCCTCGCCGACGGCGGCATCGGCATCCGGCACCTCAGCGAGGACCGCGTGAGCCTCGAGCAAGCGTTCATGCGCCTCACCCGAGGCCTCGTGCAGTGAGCACCACGGCGGTCGTCGTCGAGCGCGAGCTCGTGCGGGCGTCCCGCCGATGGCAGACCTACGCCCAGCGGGGGGTCTTCGCGCTGCTCCTGTTCGGCTTCATCGTCGTCTACTGGGAGGACCAGGTCGTCGGCCGCGCGTGGGACGCGCACACCCTGGGACGCACCGGCCGCAAGATCATCGAAGCGTGGGCGTGGCTCCAGTTCGTCCTCCTCGCGGTCATCACGCCGGTGGTCGTCGCCCAGGCGATCGTCGAGGAGAAGACCGCCCGCACCCTCGAGTTGCTCACCACCACCCGCTTGACCCCGCGGCGCATCCTCGCGGGCAAGCTCATCAGCCGCATGCTGGTGCTGGAGGGGCTGATCCTGGTCGGCCTCCCCGTCGTCGCGCTCTGCATCAGCCTGGGCGGGGTCGAGTTCATGACCGTCGCCAACGCCGTGCTCCAGGCGACCGCGATCATCATCGGGCTCGGCTCGGTGGCGGCCTTCCTCGCGCTGTACGCCGACGGCCCCATCGCCCCCGCGGTGCTGACCTGGATCTGGGGCCTCGCCGCCTGGTTCATGCCCCACGTCCCCTTCGAGTGGCTCACCGGCCGCACGCTCTACTCCGAAGGGGCGCAGGCGATCACCCCCGTGGGCGCGCTGGCGATCAACGACGACTGGCTGATCGTGGGGCCGCTGTTCGTGAACGTGCTCCTCGCGGTCGCGACGCTCGTGCTCGCCGGCCGCGTGTGGGAGGCCCTGGCGGCGGGGGACCATCCGGAGGACGAGGAGCTGAGCCTGGGGTTCTGGGCCGTCGAAGGCATCAAGCGCCGCACTGCGATGCTGTTCGCGTTGCTGATGCTGGTCACGCCGGGGCTCTTCCTTGCCAACGTGCTCAGCTACCGCAGCAGCATCCGCCCCGCGTACCACTTCGTCGCCTGGATCTGGGTCGTCGGCCTCGTGCTCGTGGGCACGCTGACGTGGCTGCTCGTCTGCCGGGCGGGCTTCCGCTACGGCGCCCTGAAGCGGGCCAACCCGGTGGGCTGGCGCCGTCAGGCCGAGGCCTGGGACGCGGGCCGGGAGCTCCCTCGGCGGGCGCGGACGGTCTGGGGCAACCCGGTGGCGTGGCGCGAGGTTCGCACCGCCGCCCATGGCATGTTCAGCCGCTGGCTGCTGAAGGGCTACATCGTCATCGGCTCGTTCGTGCTCGTGCTCGTCGCCACCATCCCGCCGCACGACTACGCGTGGCGGGCCGACGACCTCGTCGGCTGGGCCTTCATCGGCTTCTTCGGCTGCGCCATCACGACGGTGTTTCTGGCGACCTCCTCGGTGGCCGCGGAGCAGCGGCGGCGCACCCTCGATCTGCTTCGCGTCACCGCCATGACCCCCGGCGCGGTGCTCCGCGGCAAGCTGCTGTCCATCGCCCTGCTCGTCGCTCCGCCGGTGATGATCTCCGCGGTCATCCTCATCCCCGGAATGCTCGAGTGGGCCGACGACTGGCGCTACGAGTGGGCCGTCGACCCCGCCAACCGGACCCAGCTGGCCGACCTCGTGGCGCGCTGGGCGGGCACCTGCCTGTGGGGCGTCTCCGCGTTGACCTTCCTCGCCGTCACCTGCCTGGCCCTGGCGTTGAAGGCCCGCAAGCCGGGGCGGGCGTGGGTCTCGACCCTCACATGGGCCTCGGCCCTCTTCATCGCGCCGATCTTCCTGCGCATCATCGCCGAGCGGCGTTGGAGCACCGTGGTCGACGTGCTGGGGTTCTTCAACCCGGGGCTGCGGGAGGACTTCTGGAACAGCGCGTCCGTACCGTGGACCATCTGGCCGTCGGCGGTGTTCTGGTTCGTGCTCTCAGGCATCGTCTTGTGGATCACCGCTCGGAGGTTTGGTGCCAACACCCGCTGAGAAGCCGGATCCGAAGCCGCCCCAGCGGCGCCGCCCCGGCATCGGCACGGTGCTGGAGCGGGAGCTCATCCGATCGGCGCGGAGGCCGCAGACCTACTCGCTTCGTGCCGGCTTCGCCCTCATGCTCCTGGGCCTCATCGCGGTGTGGTGGGCCGAGGAGGTCCAGGGCCGCACCGGCATGGACCGCCAGGGGCTCGCCAGCCAGGGGCAGTTCATCTTCCAGCTCTACGTCTGGGTGCAGTGGGCGGTGCTTGGGGTGCTGACGCCGATCCTCATCGCGCAGTCCGTCATCGAGGAGCGCGAGGGCAAGACGCTCAAGCTGCTCACCATCACGAACCTGGGCGCGGGCCGCATCCTCGTGGGCAAGTGGCTCAGCCGCGTGATCGGCCTCGAGCTCCTCATCCTCGCCGGACTGCCCCCGCTGGCGCTCACCCTCAGCCTCGGCGGCGTGGAGTTGTGGCAGCTGCTCAGCGCGTGGCTTCAGCTCACCACCCTGGTGATGAGCGGGGGCGCCGTCGCCGCGTTCCTCGCGCTGTACGCCAAGGGCCCGTTCTCCGTCGCGATCGCCACCTGGGTGTGGATGATCTGCGCGTTCACGATGGGCTTCATCCCCCACGGCGCGGTGGTCCAGACCGAGGGCTCGCTGGCCTGGATGTCGCCGTTCTACGCCCTGATCCTGGCGAAGGAGTGGAGCGTGACGGTGGGGCCGATCCTGGGCTTCGGCATGGTCACCGCGGCGGTGCTCCACCTGGGCGCCCTGGGCTTCCGCGCGGCCATGTCGGGGGCGGACGATCCGCTGCAGGGGTTCGGCACGCTGTCGGGCGACTTCGAGGGGCTGCGCAAGGTCAAGACGCGGCTCGCGATCCTCATGGTCGTGCTGCTCGCGGCGACCCCGCTGATGATGGTGCAGAAGGCGATCGAGACCTTCGTGCCGGCCGACTGGATGAAGATCGCGATCTCGTCCGGCTCCTGGATCTGGGCGGTGCTGTGGATCTGGCTCGCCACCGGCGTCTACCTCCTCGTCGTCCGCGCGGCCTACATCCAGCTGGGGCGCCGTCGGTCCAAGCGGCACGACCGCTCGTGGAAGGAGCTCGTCCGCAACTGGGAGCCCGCCGCCGCCCCCAGCACGGCGCGGTCCATCGAGCCCGACTCCGACGCCGCCGAAGCCAACGCCTGGGCCGAACGCCCCGCCGTGCCCCTGAGCGTGCCGCTGTCCGGCCGCAACCTGTCGGGCAGGTCCGTCGACGAGGCCGCCCCCGGCCGCAAGGCCCGCTTCTCCGTCGTGCGCTCCGTGTGGCGCAACCCGGTCCTGTGGCGCGAGGTCGTGACCCGGGCCCACGGCGGCCTGTCCAAGATGATCCTCCGCTCCTACGTCGTGGTGGCGCTGATCGGCGGCTTCTTCTTCTTCATCGGCCTGCTCGCCGTGTCGCCGGGGCTGTCGCTGTTCTGCGGCTTCTCCGGCTTCGCGATGGCGGCGCTGGTCGTGCTGATGACGTCCACTGCGTCGATCGCGGGGGAGCTGCGGAACTCCACCCTGGAGCTGCTGTGCGCCACCCGCATGTCCGCGCTCCGGATCCTCTGGGGCAAGCTCCTGGCGGCCTGGGCGTTGGCCGCGCCGGCCTACCTCGCGGGGGTGGTGGCGACCGCGCTGGGGGTCTCGCTCGTGCTCGCGGACTCGTTCGAGTACCGCAGCTTCGACCGGCTGGAGGCGTTCGGGGTGCTCCTGAGCTGGGGCGGCGTCACGCTCTGGTACGGCGTTGCCCTCACCACCGTCGTCGCCGTCTGCCACTGGATCGGGCTGCGGGCGGAGTCCGCCTCGCGGGTCTGGATGTGGACCATCGGGTGGGCGACGGCGATGCTTGTGCTGCCCCCGCTGGCGGCGGCGATCTTCGACAACCAGGCCTCGATCCGGGCCGTCATCGGCCTGATCAACCCGCTCCTGGACGAGGCGACCTGGGATGTGGACGACCCGCCGATCGTGCTGTTCTGCTCCATCGGCGTGTGGCTGATGTTCACCGCGGCGCTGTTCGTGGACAACGCCTACCGACTTCCGCGCAGGGCAAGCCGAGGGTAGGGTCCCGGCCGTGTCCGGCACGCCCCTCCGTCGAATCGACCTGATCGTCGCCGCCGTCGCGGGGCTGGCGGTGGGCATCGCGGTGGTCCCGGGGCTCTCCTACGTACTCCCCGGACACGCCGCCGGCAGCCTCCTCCCATTCGAGGGAGGACTGGCGGCAGGCCTGCTGATGGCGTTGGGGATTGCCGCCTCGAAGCGCCCCGCCCTGTGGGTTCCGTTCCGCCAGTTTGCGCTGGCGTGTGTCGTGGCGGCGGTGACCCTGGCGATCGTGTGGAAGGTCGACCTGGACATGTCGGGCAAGGCCCGCCCGATGACGCGCACCCACTTCAAGCACTGGATTCCAGGAATCGCGGGGGCCGGCTTCGCGCTGTGGGTGGGCACGTTCGTGGCAGAGCGATGGAGCCGCCGCCGGATCCCGGCGCTGACGGCGGTGCTGTTCGGCCTCGCGATCGCCTGCGTCAGCCTGCAGGGGGGCAAGTACCAGTACGACGCCTTCATGGGCGAACGGGTCCGCGCCTGGAACGTCTATCACTACTACGTCGGCTCCAAGTACTTCGGCGAGCTGTCGTACTTCGACCTGTACGCCGCCACCCTGAGCGCCGACGACGACTACATCGAGCGTCGGACCAAGCGCGGCAAGCGCATCCACGACCACTTCTCCTTGATCAAGAAGGCGCGGGATCAGCGGGACTACAAGAACAAGCCGCGGGCGGAGATCGTCGAGGGATTCGACCGGTCGGTCATCAGCGAGCAGCGGCTGCTGGAGCTGGGGAGGGACTCCCGGTTCATCGGCAAATACATGGGCTTCAGGAGCCCGGGGTGGCACCAGACGTTCAAGGACCTGGGCTACAACCCGGCGCCCGCGTGGACGCTGGTGGGCACGCCCCTGAGCAACGTCGTGCCGGCGAAGTTCCCGCAGTTCCTCATCATCACCAACAGCGACGTCCCGCTGTACCTCGCCACGTTCTTGTTGTTGTGGTGGGCGTTCGGGTTGCGGATCGCCTCGGTGATGGCGCTGTGGCTGTGCAGCGCGCAGTTGAACGAGGCGCGGTTCACCGGCGGCTTCCTTCAATACGACTGGATGTGCACGACGCTGTCGGCGATCGCGCTGTACCACCGGGGGTGGTTCAAATCCGCCGGCGTGGTCCTGTCGTGGGCGGCGATGACCCGCGTGTTCCCGGGCTTCCTCGTGTTCGGGCTGATCCTGCAGGCCGCGATCGCGCTGGCGCGCACCCGCAAGCTCAGCGGGATCAAGCCGGCGCACATGACCTTCCTGCTCGCGTTCACGCTGTCGTGCGCCGGCATGTTCGGGGCGTCGCACCTGACCGGTCGCGGCACCCAGACGTGGCTGGAGTGGGGCGACAAGATCACCCGCCACAGCTCGCTGCACGCCGTCACCTCGAACATGCGGATCGGCGTCGGCCGGCTCGTCATCCACCAGCCGCGGGGCAAGCGGTACTGGTCGGAGGTCAGGGGCGGCAAGAGGGAGAAGCTCGCCAAGACGCACGACCGGAAGCGGAAGTACCAGGCGTTCGGGGGGCTGCTGCTGCTGTTGGCGTTGATCCGGCGCAAGGATCTCGACGCGATGATCCTGATGCTCTTCCTGCCGTTCCTGCTGGTGGTGACCAGCCGGTACTACGCGTCGGTGTGGGCCCTGCTGTTCGTGCTCGGGAGCGCCCCGCGGGGCAGTCCGGACGAGGGGAAGATCTCCGTCGCCGCGCTCGTCGCGGGTGGGGTGCTGCTGCTGGACAACGCGACCTACTACTACTGGGATCGCACGACGACGTCGTACTTCGTCATCAACTACGTGATGTACACGCTGTTCTGCTCGCTGTGCGCGGCGTACATCGCCAGCGACCTCCGGGCGTGGTGGGTCGGCCGGCGGGCCGTGCCCGAGCCGGAGCCGGTCGCGTGAAGGCGCCCTAGTACTGAAGCAGCGCGGCGCCCCACGTGAAGCCGGCGCCGAACGTCGCCATGACGACCTTGTCGCCGGGCTTGACCCGTCCCTCTTCGAGGGCGAGGTCGAGGCTCGTGGGGATGGTCGCGGCGGTGGTGTTGGCCCACCGGTCGACGGTCACCACCAGCTTCTCGGGCGGGATCTTGAGCCGCCGGCCGCACGCTTCCACGATGCGGATGTTGGCCTGGTGGGGCACGAACAGGGCGATGTCGTCGTTGGTGCTGCCGTTGCGCTCGAGGACCTGGGTGACGACCTCGCAGATGCGGGTCACGGCGTGCTTGAACACGGTGCGCCCTTCCTGCTTCACGTAGTGCAGGCGCTGGTCGACCGTCTCGTGCGAGGGGGGCAGCTCGGAGCCGCCCGCGGGCTGCTTGAGGTGCCGCTCGCCGTTGCCGTCGGTGCGCATGATGACGTCGACGACGCGGCCTCCCCGGGGCTCCTCGCACGCTTCGATGAGGGTGGCGCCGGCGCCGTCGCCGAACAGCACGCACGTGGTGCGGTCCCGGAAGTCCAGCAGCGCGGTCATCGTCTCGGAGCCGACCACCATGACGCGGTCGGCCATGCCCGAGCGGACCATCGCGGTCGCCTGGCCGAGGGCGTAGACGTAGCCCGAGCAGGCGGCCGCCGTGTCGTAGGCCCAGCCCGCCTCGGCGCCGAGGCCCGTCTGGATCCGCCCCGACGTCGCCGGGAAGATCAGGTCGGGGGTGACCGACGCGAGGATGATGCCGTCCAGGTCGGAGCCCTCCAGCCCCGCCTTGTCCAGCGCCTGCTGGGCGGCCTTGAGCCCCATCGAACCGGTGGTCTCGTCGCCGGCGAAGTGGCGGGTGACCACCCCCGTCCGGCTGCGGATCCACTCCTCGTCGGTCTCGAGCCCGAGGGTCTCGTAGAAGTGCGAGTTGGGCACGACCGTGGGCGGGTGGAAGCGGCCGGTCGAAGTCAGGTAGGCGTCGCGGGGCATGGAGGGTGTCTCAGTCAGACGTTTCTTCGCGCGTGAGGGCGGACCATACCGGTGCGGGGTGACGCCGGCCATGGGCGATGCGATCCTTGCTCCGCGTGACGCTCAAGTCGACCCAGATTCTGCGGCCCGTCGACGTCCCGGTCCCGGGGCAGTTGGCCTCGCATCCGGGCCTGCTCCAGCTGTTCGGCGACGACGAGGACGTACGGAAGCGCTTCGAGGCGGAGGCCAAGCGGGTGCTCCTCCCCGGCGGCCACGTGCTCTTCCGCGAAGGCGATCCCTCCGACCACCTCTACCTCGTGGTGCACGGCCGGCTGCAGGTGTCGGCCGAGCGGATCGACGGGACCCGCCACATCGTGGGCGAGATCGGCAGCGGCGGCATCTGCGGCGAGCGCGCGCTCCTGCTCGGGGCGCCCCACTCCGCGACCGTCCGGGCGCAGCGCGACAGCGAGCTGATGGAGCTCCCCCGCGAGAGCTTCGACCGGCTCATCGGCAAGCACCCCCACGCCATGCTCCACGTCGCCCGCACGCTGGTCAGCCGGCTCAGTCCCGCCGGCGGTGAGCTGGGGGGCCGCAGCGCCGTCTCGACGGTGGCGGTGGTGCCGCTGCACGGCGGAGCGCCGCTGGGCCGGTTCGCGCGGAAGCTGTCGGACGCGCTGGGGCAGTTCGGGACCGTGTTCCACACCGACGCCGAGTCGACCGACGCGGCGGTGGGGGAGGGGTCCGCCCAGGTCGGCTTCGGCGAGGGCGAGGGCAAGCTCACCGCTTGGCTGCACGACCAGGAGATCGCGCACGACTTCGTGGTCTACGAGGCCGACCCGCGGCTCACGCGGTGGTCCCGACGCTGCATTCGGCAGGCCGATCGCGTGCTCCTGCTGGCCGAAGCCGGCGCCGACTCGTCGATGTGCGAGGTCGACGAATACCTGTCCCACCGCATCGAAACGGGGCGGGCGGCCGAGCGGGAGATGATCCTGCTGCGCGGCGCGGGCGGCTCGTACGAGGACAAGGTGTCGGCCTGGCTTGAGGGGCGGGGGCTGCTGGGCCACCACCACGTGGATCTGGCCATCGATCGGGACATCCAGCGGGTCGCGCGCACCCTCGCGGGCAAAGCCGTCGGCGTCGTGTTCAGCGGCGGCGGGGCGCGCACGATGGCCCACATCGGCGCGATCAAGGCGATCCGGGAGGCCGGCATCCCCATCGACCGGGTGGGCGGGGTCAGCGGGGGGGCCATGTTCGCCGCCCAGGTCGCCCTCGGCTGGGACACCGAGACGATGGTGGGGGTGACCAGGGAGCTGATGGTCGACGGCGGGAGCCTGCTCGACTTCTCCGTGCCGATCATCTCGGTGATCAAGGGCAAGCGTTGGCGGCGGGTGCTCCGGGAGATGTTCGGGAACCGCCGCATCGAGACGCTCCGCATCCCGTTCTTCTGCGTCTCCACGAACCTCTCCCGCGGTGAGCTGGCGGTGCACCGAGAGGGGCTGCTGTGGCGCTGGGTGCGGGCCAGTCTGTCGATCCCCGGGCTCGGCCCGCCGCTGGTCGAGGATGGCGAGCTGTACGTCGACGGCAGCGTGCTGAACAACCTGCCCGTGGACGTGATGCGCGACCAGGCGCCGGGGCCGGTGATTGCGTTGAGCGTGGGCTCGGAGCGGGGACCGCAGATCGAGGAGGTCCAGGACCACGTGCCGAGCAAGTGGTCGGCGCTGCGGGCGCGGCTCGCGGGCGGCGACGGGACCCCGGAGGTGCCCTCGATCGTGGACATCCTCATCGGCGCCACGATGGTCAGCGGGCGGCGGACTTCCAAGGCGTTCGAGCCGATGGCGGATCTGGTGATCCACCCCGACGCGTCGGACTACGGTCTGCTGGAGTTCTCGGCGATGAACAAGCTGGTCGACATCGGCTACGAGTACGCGGTCGAGGTGCTCAAGGACTGGTCGCTGGAGTAGCGGCCGCGCGGGTCTCGACCTCGTAGCGTACGACCCGGTCGACCTTGTAGGTGAACGAGCCCGCCATCTTGCGGCCGTTGATGATCCAGGTCGGCGTCCCGACCAGCTCCACCGCCTTGCCCTGATCGGCCTGCGCGCGCACCTGCTCGGCCGGCCGCTCGCTCTGCTGGCACACGCGCCAGGGACCCATCTTGAGCCCCGCGCGGCGGGCCGCCTTGCCGATCGAGTCGGTGTCGAGGGTCTCCTGTGCGTACAGCGCGTCGTGGAACGCCCAGAACAGGTCCTGCTCGCCCGCGCACTGGGCCGCGAGCGCCGCCGGGCAGGCCTGCGTATGCATCGGGCGGCTGATGTGTGGGTTGCAGTCGCTGCTGAGGGGGTAGTTCTTGTAGACGACCTGGATGAGATCGCCGTGCTCTTCGATCAGCCCGTCGGCGATCGCCGCAGCGCCCGCGCAGTAGGGACGGCACTTGAAGTCGGAGAACACGATCACCCGTACGGGGGCGTCGTCGGGGCCTTTGCGGGCGTCGTAGGGATGCACCTCGACGTCGTAGGTCGGCAGCTCCTCCAGCTCCTTCACGAACGCCGCCAGCTCCTTGTCCTCGGGCGTCGGGGGCTCGTCGGCGTGGGCCGCGACGGCGACGAGGGCGAGCACGAGAGGGACCGTGAGGTAGCGCATGGACCCAGTCTAGAGGCCTCCGCTCACCCGCCGTACACGTACCGATAGACCTGCAGCGTGCCGAGCACCCGGCGCACGTACCGGCGGGTCTCGCTGTAGCTGATGGTCTCGGCCCAGCGGTCGACCTCCAGGGGCGCCGACTGCGCCTCCAACCAGCGTCGGACGGGGCTCTCGCCCGCGTTGTAGCCGGCGATGATGAGGGGCACGAGGGGGTCGGCGCCGACGGAATCGAGCGACCGGTGCAGCGCGGCCAGTTCCGCGGTGCCCAGCTCCATGTTGATGGCGGGATCGAAGAGCATGTCCTCGTTCCAGGGCTCGTCGGGGTGCATTTCGGCCCACTGTGCCGCGCCGAGCTTGGGCATCAGCTGCATCAGGCCCCGGGCCCCCGCGCCGCTGACGACGGTGGGGTTGAAGCCGGACTCGGCGCGCATGATCGCGAAGGGCAGGTTTCGAGGGAGACCGGCGGCGACGGCGGCGTCGGCGAGCTCCCTCCCTCCGGGGCGCGGCCAGCACAGCTTCAGGGCGCGCAGGTCGGCCTGCTGCGACGGCTTGCCGCAGTACTTCAGGGCGATCTTGCGCGACTCCGACCAGGCCCCTGCGCGGGCCAACAGCATTGCCACGTCCAGGCTCTGGGTCTTGCCGCTGAGCTCCTTGCGGGCGGCTCGAAGCTCGGCCTGGGCCCAACTGTCGAGGCCGGATTCCAGCAGCGCGATGGCGACGCCGATCCCTTCCGGTCCGCCTTCAGCGGTGGTGCTGCCGGCGCTGGCGTCGGCGACGGGGGCCTTCCAGGTCCGGCCCAGGGCGTCGGACGCGAACCATGCGTAGCTGCTGTCGGGGAACTCCTCGATGACCTTGGCGAAGCCCGCCGCCTCGGTGGCGGGGTCGCCCTGGATGCCCGCGGCCCGCGCCTGCCACCACGCCGCGCCGGCGGCCAGCGATGAGGTCGGGTTCTCCTGCACGAGCTTGCCGAAGAAGGCGTCGGCGCCGTCCCACCGCTCCAGCCGGATCGACGACCAGCCCATGAACCACAGCGCCTCGTCGGCGTGCTTGCTGGTGGGGTAGCGCTGGAGGTGCTCGCTGAACAGCCCGATCCCGCGCTCCAGATCGCCGGCGTCGTAGGCCAGGTAGCCCAGCTTGTAGCTGGCCGAATCCACCGGCTGCGGCGGCTTGCCGGGCACGTCCACGTACGCCTCCACGAGGGCGCCGTAGATGACCGCCGCGTTGGCGTAGTCCCCCGTTCGCGACGCGGCGAGGGCGCGGTCGAACCGGTCCTGCGGGGTCGGCTTCTGCAAGGTGCCGAACAACTGCACCGCGCGGGGGTACTTGCGCGCCTTGAACGCCGCCTGCGCGACCGTCCGGCGGAGGCCGTCGGTGCCGTCGTCCGGGAGCGTGTCCAGCAGGGCGAGGGCGTCGACGTGGCGCTGCCGCTTCTGCAGCGCCGTCGCCCGTTCGTGGATCAGCTCCCGGCCCCGCGCCGAGTCCGGGTCGGGCACCGGATGGCCAGCCTCGTCGAGCTTCGCCGCGGCCTCCTCGGCCCGGGCGCTGGTGGGGTTCCGCGCCCAGATCCCCTGCCACACGGGCACGGCGGCAGCAGGCTCACCCCGCCGAACGGCCCCCTCGGCCAACCACCACCGGACCTCGGCGGGGTCCGCGTCGCACGGCTCGGGTCGATGGCCGGGGGCGGCGACGGATGGCAGCAGCCCGTTCAGCAGGGTGCGCGCCTCGGCCAGCCGGCTGACCTCGATCCACGTGCGGCCCCGGAGCAGCTCGGCGCGTCGGGCGGCCGGGCCGGGCGGGAAGTTCATGGCGTTGGCGAGGATCTTGTCGGCTTCGGCGTGCCGCCCCTGGTCCAGCACGTACTCGGCCGCGATCAGCGCCTGGTAGTTCGCGGGGAGGGCGTCGTCGGCGGTGTAGTCGCCGCACTCGGAAGCGGCCGCGGGGGCGGCGATCAGCAGGCTCAGAATCAGCAACGGGCGCAGCATGGGTCAGGCTATCCCTCCGTCGATCCGACGTCGTGGGGAGCGCAGACATTCGCCGGGAGTTTTGTGCGACGCTCGGCCCCGATGAAGCAACGCCCCGCGCCCTCGGCAAAGTCCCTCCTGGTCCTCCTGTTCGTCGCCGCCGGCTGCGTCGGCCCCGTCGTGCCCGTGGCCCCGTCGGCGGACGACCCCGCCTACACCGTCGCCCTGGACCGCGCCTGGAGCATCGTCGCCAACGACCTCACCGCCGCCGACAACCTGGTGGGCTGGTCGGTCCAGGGACCGCTGGAGGACGCCGACCTTCGGGTCTGGCTCGACGGCGAGCTCGCCTCGTCCGGGGCCGCCTCCAGCATCGACGTCAGCGGGGTCGCGCCGGGGGAGCACGAGCTGCTGTTCGCGCTCGAGGACGCTGACGTCGCCTTCGCCGGTCGGACCTTCACCCGCAGCCACCCGCTGTACGTGCTCGTGTCGGTGGACTGGGACCGGGCCGACACGGGCAACAGCGAGTTGGACTGGCAGGACGAGCTGCACGAGGCCCACCCCGCGTTGCGGCTGACCCACTTCGTCGGCCCCTACACCTTCACCGATCCCGACGTGCCCCCCGAACGCGTCGACGAGCTCGTCGCCTGGCTCGCCGCCCAGGAGTCGGACCACGGCGACGAGGTGGGGCTGCACATCCACCCCTACTGCAACTTCGTCGAGACCACCTCGGTGACGTGCCGCCACGAGCCGTCCTACGTCTACGACGACGGCGACGAATCGGGCTACACGGTCCTGTCCTCGGCCTACACCGAGGCGGAGTACACCGAGCTCCTGCTCGCCGCGGACGCCCTCTTCGAGGCCCGTGGCTTCGCCAAGCCGACGTCGTTCCGGGCGGGCGGCTGGATCGCGGACGAAGGGGTGCTCCAGGCCCTCGCCACCGCCGGCTACGTCGCCGACACCAGCGCCAACAACTGGCGCCTCATGGAGGAGTGGGAGGACAGCGCCAACGGCCTGCTGTGGGAGTGGAGCCAGGAGCACTGGGGCCCCATCGACAGCACGTCCCAGCCGTACTACCCGTCGGTCGAGGACGCCGCGGTGCCGGGCACCCCGTCGATCCCCATCCTCGAGGTCCCCGACAACGGCATCCTCGCCGACTACGTCGAAGCCGACGAGATGATCGCGGTGCTGGACGCGAACTGGGGTGGCGGCGCCTTGTCGCAGCCCACGGCTTTCTCGATCGGGTACCACAACCGCACCCAGGGGCTCGGCTTCAACTTCCGGGACAACATCGAGGACACGCTGACCCACGTGGACGGCTTCCTGGCGCAGGACGACGCCGGCCCGCTCATCTACGCGACCCTGTCGGAGCCCCCGCGGGTCTGGCCCGCCCCCTGAGTACCTTCGCCAGGTCGATGCGCGGGCGGCTCCCGGAGGAGCGCGGGCTGCTCAGAACCCCGGACCGCCGTAGACCACGAACGCGGCGCCGGCGAGGGAGCCTCCCTGGCCGTCGCCGGGGGCGCCGATGATGAGGTCGTCGAATCCGTCGGCGTCCAGATCGCCGGCGCCGGCGACGGAGGATCCCGTGGTTGCGAACTGGTACAGCCCCTCCCCGAGCAGCGTCGCATCGGCGTCGGCCAGGTCCACGCCGCCTGGGGCGAGGGGCCCGTACAGGAGGTAAGCGCCTCCGAGCACGAAGTCGAAACCGTCGCGCCGGATTCCCGTCGCGCCGATCAGCAGGTCCGAGGCGCCATCGCCGTCGACGTCGCCGGCGTGGGCGACAGACCAGCCAACCTCCCGACTGTCCGGGACTCCCTCTTTGGCCCCCTCCGCGATGAAGATGAGATCCGCGTCTCGAGCGGCCAAGGTGCCGTCCAGAGGACCGAAGAAGACGTACGCCTCCCCCCCAGGCCGCTCTTCGGCGAGGCCCCATTTGTCATCGGACAGGAAGAACTCGCAACCGTGGTAGGAACCGAGGATGAGGTCATCGAGCCCGTCTCCGTTGAGGTCCCCAGCGGCGATGGAGCGTCCGAAGGTGCTCGCATGCTCGTTGAAGTCCCCATCGGAGTTCCAGTTTCGACACCGCCTCCCGGTGATCCGCGCATCGGCCTGGGTCAGATCGACCTCCCCCGAGAGGGGCCCGTTGACGATAGAGACTAGGCCGTCCTGGTCGTCGGCGTGCCACTGGGTGTCGGTGCCCTCATCGTGGAACGAGGGGTCTCCGATGGCCACGTCGTCGAAGCCGTCGCCGTTGAAGTCGCCGGAGGCGAGCGCCCGCCGCCGGTGCTCAGGCTGCTCGGGTGTTAGGACCGCTGTCGCGTCCGCTGGCGCAAGGCTCTCCTCAATCGGGCTCGTATGAAGCAGCAGCGGGTACTGAGTCGACGGCTGCCGAATCGTCATCAGGACATCGTCCAGGGCGTCTCCATCGGTGTCGCCCACCGGAGCGATCGCGCAAACCGAGACGGCTGGCTCCTGATCTTCGGTGAGTATGACGCGAGCATCCTGAAGACCAAGCTCTCCGGTCAGCTGTCCATCAAAGAGCGCGACACCGTGTCCGCAGCCCCCATCCAGAACGATCTCACGGCCCCCCGCCTCGAAGAACCGGCCCGCCCACATGAAATCGGCCAGGCGGTCGCCGACCTAGTCGCGGGACGGAAGCGCCGGCTGGTCGAGGCCGCCGACCGCAAGAAGAAGAAGAAGAAGAAGCGTTCTGCGGGCGGACCGCGCCTGTTTGTGAGCCACGCGTCGGCGGACAGCACACTGGTGGCCGCGCTCGTCGCCCTCCTGAAAGCAGCTTTCTTCGCGAAGACCGGCGACCTCAATTTCGTGTGCACCTCCGATCCGGGGCACACAATCGAGACGGGCTCCGATACCCCCGGAACGATCGCGAAGAAGATCGAGGCGTCTTCCGGGCTCGTCGTCCTCGTCACGCCAGCGAGCCTTCATTCTCAGTACGTCATGTACGAACTTGGTGCTGCGGGGGCACGCGGGCAGCGGATCGCCCCGGTCGTCGCCTCCGGTGCGAGGTTCGAGGATCTCCCAGGCGCGTTGTCGAACCGCAGTGCAGTTGACGGAACGAAACCGGACCGAGTCTGGCGTTTGTTGAAGGACTTGGAGAAGTGGACGGGCTGGACCCAGCGGCAACCCGCGATGGTCTCCAGGGCCGTCGAGGATTTCGTGCTGGCGGCGGGGGAACTGCGGAGTGCGTTGGGGCTTCAGGAGTCGGTCCGTGACCTTGCAGTCCGCCGGTTCGCCTTCAAGCCCCAGGATCCCTCCTGAACCCAGACGGGCGCGGCTACTTGCCTCTGTGTTTCTTTGGCACAGGTACCCGCCCCCTGAGTTGACCCCGCCCCCGGGCGCCGTGAAGATTCGCCCATGAACCGCTCGCTGCCGCTCCTGCTCGCCGTCGTCGTAACCGCCTGCTCCGGTGGCGACGACCCCGCCCCGCCCCCCGAAGTCGTGGATCGCCAGGTCGAAGAGACCCCCGCGCCGCCGGCCGAACCCGAGTTCATGTTCCGGTTCGGTGACTCCTCGAAGGTGGCCTTCGTCAGCACCAAGAACGAGGGCGTCGAGGTCCCCGGCTCGTTCCTCGGGATCACCGGCGGACTCAACCTGACCGACGGCGACATCAGCACCATGACCGGCGACTTCAGCGTCGCGCTCGAGCGCGTCGACACCGCCGAGCCGGCTCGAGATCTGAACATCCGGCAGGCCGTCTTCGGGCTCGCCGCCGACGCCAGCGGTGAGGCGAGGGTGACCGTCACCCGGGTCCAGCCCGGCACCAACGTGCTCGAGGTCGGGGGCGAGACCGATGCCCAGGCCGATCTCGACCTGACGCTCCTCGGCACCACCACCAGCCACACCGCGAAGATCAAGGTCGGCCGGACCAGCACCGGCTACACCGTCACCTCCCTGCAGCCGGTCGAACTGTCGATGGAAGCGCTCGGCCTCGGCGACGGCAGGGCGGCCCTCAAGGAGCGCTGCGGACACACCCAGCTCGGCGACGGCGTGACCGTCTCGGTGGAGCTCGCGGTGGAGTAGCCCTCACGCGCGCGGCAGATATTCCGGCGGCTCGCCCCCCTTTCCTGCATGATCCATCCGCCCCGGTTGCCCGTAGTGCGATCGAAGTGGTTGGAACTGCTCAGGATTGAAAACTTCCAGACACCGTGTTGACAAATCGTTGACAATCAACGATTTGGCCGTCTAGATTCGGCCCCGGAGAGTCTGGTTGGGAGCCCGCATGCGTACATCGATCGTCACATCACTCGCCCTCGCCCTTCTTCTCAGCGGCTGCTGGGAAGGCTGGAACAACGGCGACGGCACCGGCATCGACCTTGAGGACTCCCTCGACAGCGACGGTGACGGCATCCCCGACGACGACGAAGGCACCGACGACGCCGACAACGACGGCACGCCCAACTACCTGGACGAGGACAGCGACGGCGACGGCATCCCCGACGCCACCGAAGGCGACGTCGACAGTGACGGCGACGGCATCCCCGACTACCTCGACCTGGACTCCGACAACGACGGCATCCCCGACGCCACCGAAGGCGACGGCGACGCGGACGGCGACGGCATCCCCAACTACCTCGACGACGACTCGGACGGCGACGGCATTCCCGACAGCGTCGAAGGTGACGGCGACAGCGACGGCGACGGCATCCCCGACTTCCTCGACACCGACGCGGACAACGACGGCATCGACGACGCCGACGAGGGCTCCGAGGACATCGACGGCGACGGCATCCCGAACGACCTGGACGACGACTCGGACGGCGACGGCATCCCCGACGGCGAAGACGACGACGTGGACGGCGACGGCATCCCCAACGACGTCGAAGGTGACGGCGACGCGGACGGCGACGGCATCCCCAACTACTACGACCTCGACAGCGACGGCGACGGCATCCCCGACAGCATCGAAGGCGACGGCGACGCGGACGGCGACGGCATCCCCAACTTCCTGGACACCGACAGCGACGGTGACGGGTACGAGGACGGCGTCGAAGGCACCGAGGACATCGACGGCGACGGCCTCCCCAACTTCCTGGACGAGGACAGCGACGGCGACGGCATCCCCGACAGCTCCGACCCGGACGTGGACGGCGACGGCATCCCCAACGACGTCGAGGGCGAAGACGACCCGGACGGCGACGGCATCCCCAACTACCTGGACCTGGACAGCGACGGCGACACCATCCCCGACGCCGACGAAGGCTGGGACGACATCGACGGTGACGGCATCCCGAACTTCCTCGACGAGGACAGCGACGGCGACGGCATCCCCGACGGCGAAGACGACGACTACGACGGCGACGGCATCCCCAACGACGAGGAGTCCGACGGCGACAGCGACGGCGACGGCGTGCCCGACTGGGCCGACCCGGACTCCGACAACGACGGCATCCCCGACGGCGACGAGATCGACACCGACCCGACGAACCCGGACACGGACGGCGACGGCTGGACGGACCTGCAGGAGCAGATCTGCGGCTCCGACCCGCTCGACCCGGACAGCACCTGCGACGGCTTCAACGGGGAGATCCCCGGCGGCGTCGAGTCCGAGGTCATCGTGACCTACCAGACGCAGGTCCAGATGGGAGACGTGCACTTCATCCTCGACGAGACGGGCTCCATGCAGGGCACTCTCGACAGCGTGAAGGACAACTTCGGCGACGTGGTCGGCGCGGTGGCGAGCCTCATCCCCGACCTGACCTTCGGCGTCAGCTCGTACGACGACTACAACTTCGGGAACATGGGCTCCGGCAGCGACAAGCCGTTCCACCCGCGACAGCAGCAGACCAGCGACGTGGCCGCGGCCCAGTCGGCGCTCAACAACCTGTACGCCGGCGGCGGCTGGGACTGGCCCGAGTCCACCATCGAGGCGCTCTACCAGGCGGCCACCGGCTTCGGCTACGACCAGGACTGCGACGACAACTTCGACGGCGAAGACGACGTCGCGCCGTTCCAGTCGTTCGTGGGCGATGCCTTCGGCGGCACGGTCGCCGGCCGGTACGACTCCAGCGTGCCCGGCACCGGCACCCTGGGCGGCAACGGCTACCGCGAGGGCGCCGTGCCGATCCTCGTCTACGCCACGGACGCCACGGTGCGGAACGCGTTCCCGCCGTACGGCGAGGGGCCCAACGGCAGCAGCGACATCCCCGGCTGCATCGACGCCAACACGGCGATGCTGAACGCGGCGATGGGCAGCATCAACGCCAAGGCGATCGGCATCACCGCGCGCACGAACGACGCCTCCTCGGCGATGACCGAGGTCGCCCAGTTCACCGACTCCTGGCTCGACCTGGACGGTGACGGCACGCCCGACAGCAACGAGTGGATGGTCTACAGCTCCAACAGCTACGACATCGTCGACCAGGTGATGACGGGCATCGAGGAGTTCACCGCCAACGTCACCTACGACATGACGATGGAGTACACCGACGACGACGCCTACGTCGTGACGGTGGACCCGCCGAGCTACACCGCCATCCCCGCGATGAACGAGGTGCAGTTCACGCTGACGCTGTCGCCGAGCCCCGCGGAGCTCGAGACGATGTTCAGCGACACGGTCTACGTCGTGCCGACGATCCTCTACGGCGACTCCGAGGTCATCCTCGCCGCCTGGGACCTCGTCTTCGTGGTCACCGCGCCGGACTCGCCGCTCCTCCCGTAGGCCGGCTGCGTTAAAGTCCCGGCGTGATGGGCACCGGTCCGACCGCCAGCGAGACCAAGCGAAACGTGCTTCGAGTCCTCCTCGTGGAGGGGTCGCAGAGCGTCAAGCTGGTGGTCGACCCCGAGAAGCTGGACACCCTGAGCGGCTTCCCCGATCGCGTCATCACCGGGTACGACGACGGCATCCCCCTGGACCTGAACCCGGCGTGGCCACTGGAGCTCGATCTGGACGACCCGATCTCCCTCGGAGTCAGCCTCTCGTTCGGCGGACAGGTCTGCCGCTGCCGCGTCGCCTGGGCCGCCATCACCACCGTCGCGGTCGGCCTCGGCGGGGTGCGCTGGGAGCACGAGGATCACGATCCCTCGCCGCCCGCGGCGCCTCCCCCGCAGACCGCCAGCGGCACGCACCTGCGGGTCGTGAAGTAGGGGCCTGCGTGCGGTTGGTCTTGACCCTCGGTCTTGCCCTCACCCTGCTCGGCTGCCCGGGCATCCTCGACACGGACAACGACGGCGCTCCGGACGCGACCGACTGCGCCCCCGACGACCCCGACATCTACCCCGGCGCCCCGGACTCCTTCGGCGACGGCATCGACTCGGACTGCGACGGGTGCGCCGACGCGGACGCCGGCGACGGGGTCGACGCCGACTGCGACGGCTACCCGGCCAACGGCGAAGGGGCCGGGCTGCGCGACTGCGACGACAGCAGTCCCGACGTCCACCCCGACGCCGAAGAGATCCCCAACGACGGCATCGACCAGGACTGCGACGAGGTGGACTGCATCGACGAGGATCTGGACGGGTTCTGTGCCGGAATCGACGACTGCGCCGACGCCGACGCGACCGTCTACCTGGGCGCCCCCGAGGCCGCCGACTGCCTCGACCACGACTGCGACGGAACTGCCAGCGAGGGCACCTCGGGGGCCGACGACGACTTCGACGGCTCGTGCGAAGGCGTCGACCTGGGCGCCGGCCTGCAGTGCTGCGAGGTCACCGCCGAGGTGGGGGACTGCGATGACGGCGACCCCGCCTCCAACCTCAACGACCTGGACGGCGACGGCGTCGACACCTGCTCCGGCGACTGCGACGACGGCGACGACGACCGCGCCCCCGGCCTCCCCGAGGTCTGCGATGGCAAGGACAACGACTGCCTCGACGGCCTGCCCGCCGACGAGGAGGACGGCGACGGCGACGGCGTGTCGCTGTGCGACGGCGACTGCGACGATGACGACGACACCCTGCTCCCCGGCGACGGCGACCTCGACGGGTACTCCACGTGCGAGGGCGACTGCGATGACGGCGATCCCCTCCTGACCCCCGTGGACGCCGACGTGGACGGCTTCTCCAGCTGCACAGGCGACTGCGACGACGATGACATCGACATCCACCCCGACGCCGTGGAGCTCTGCGACGGCCTCGACACGGACTGCGACGGCACGCTCCCCGCGGACGAGGTCGATGTCGACGGCGACGGCTACCCGCTGTGCGAGGACTGCGACGACGACAACGACGCGATGAACCTGGATGACGTCGACGGGGACGGCTTCTCCTCCTGCGAGGGCGACTGCAACGAGGGCAACCCCGGGATCAACCCTTTCGTTACCGACATCGTCGGGGACGGGATCGACCAGAACTGCGACGGCATCGACGGCACCGACTTCGACCAGGACGGCTGGGCGTCGCTGGCCTCCGGTGGCGCCGACTGCGACGACCAGGTCCCGGAGCTCAACCTCAGCGACACCGACGCCGACACCGTCACCTCGTGCGATGGCGACTGCGACGACAACGATTCCTCCCTCCAGACGCTGGACGTCGACGGCGACAGCTGGTCCTCCTGCGAGGGCGACTGCGACGACGCGGACCCGGCCCTGCACCCTCACGCCATCGAGATCCCCTTCGACGGCGTCGACCAGAGCTGCAGCGGCGTCGACTACTGCGAAGACCTCAACTGCGATGGCTGGCCCGACATCGTCTTCGCCAACAACTTCAGCGGTGCCAGCGCCTACATCGACTCGTGGATCTACTGGGGCGGTCCTGACGGTTGGTCGGACGCCTCACGGTCCGGCGTGCCCACCGTCGGTGCGGGCGTCGTCGAGTTCGCCGATCTGGACGGCGACGGCTACCTCGATATCGTCTTCGGTAGCCACTATGACCTATCCACCTACGTGCTGGACTCGTACGTCTACTGGGGGGGCCCCGCCGGGTACTCGGACGGCGATCGCACGTCCCTACCGACCATCGCCGCATCGGGCATCGGCATCGCCGACCTCGACGACGACGGCCTGCTCGACATCCTCTACTCCAACTACTGGAACTCGGTGACGGTGGTCCAGGACTCCTACCTCTACTGGGGGAGCTTGACCGGCTACTCGACGGGCGACCGGGCGACGATCCCGAGCGTCGGCGGCTGGGGCAACGACCTGGTCGACGTGGACGGTGACGGCTCCCTCGACATCGTGATGGCGAACCACCGCGATGACTCGTCGGATTACACCATCGACTCCTGGATCTACTGGGGCGGCTTCCCCGACTACTCCTCCGCCAACCGCGACGGGCTCCCCACGCTGGGCGCCTACGGCATCCGCGCCGCCGACCTCAACAGCGACGGCTTCACCGACTTCGCGGTGGCGAGCTACTGGGACGGCTTCATCTTCGACCAGGACTCCACCGTCTTCTGGGGCTCGGCGGGTGGCTGGACGACCTCGACTGCGCTCCCCACCACCGGCGGCGCAGCCGTGTCGATCGCCGATCTGGACGGGGACGGAGACGACGACCTGCTCTTCTCCTGCTCCCGCTCCGGGAGCAACTTCCTGGTCGACTCGCTCATCTACTGGAACGACGCGGGCAGCTTCGACCCGTCCGACTTCCAGGCCCTCCCCACCCAGGGCGCCAAGCTCAACCACGTCGCCGACTTCGACCAGGACGGCTACCTCGACATCGCGTTCGCCAACTGGCGGGAGACCACGCCCAACTGGCTGGTCGACTCGTACATCTACTGGGGCGGCCCCACCGGCTTCTCCGTCGCCGACCGGACGGACTTGCCGACCCAGGGAGCGGCGGGGGTCAAGGTCGCGGGTCCGGGCATCGACCACCCCCGCAGCACGCCCTGATCGCGCGCCGGGGTGGTACACACCCCCGATGATCGCCTTCAGCAACGTGCGCAAGCAGTACGGCAAGCAGGTCCTGTTCACCGGGGCGAGCTTCCAAATCACCCCGGGCCAGAAGGTCGGCCTGGTGGGCGCCAACGGGTCGGGCAAGACCACCGTGTTCCGCATGCTGGAGGGGACCGAGGAGGCCGACCGGGGCTCCGTCGGGCGTCCCAAGCGGCTGACCATCGGCGTGTTCCGGCAGGACGTGGGCGACTGGCGTGACGGCACGGTGCTGGAGGCGGTGATGACCGGCGCGGGCGAGGTCGGCGCATTGGGCGACGAGCTGGCGGAGCTGGAACCCCGCCTCAGCGACGTGGACGCCCCCGACTTCGACGCCGTGCTCCAGCGGTACAGCGACGTGCAGGAGCGCTTCGCGTCGCTCGGCGGCTACGACCTCGACGCGCGCGCGGCCTCCATCCTCGCCGGGCTCGGCCTGTCGCAGGAGCAGATCACGGGCCCCATCGCGGCCCTGTCCGGCGGTTGGAAGATGCGCGTCGCGCTCGCCCGGGTGCTGCTCATGGCGCCCGACGTGATGCTCCTGGACGAGCCCACCAACCACCTCGACATCGAGTCGATCCTCTGGCTCGAAGACTTCCTCCGCGACACCCCCAAGACCGTGGTGATGACCTGCCACGACCGGGACGTCATGAACCGCGTGGTCGACCGCATCCTCGAGATCGGCGACGGCAAGCTCCGCAGCTACACCGGCAACTACGACTTCTACGAGCAGGCGCGCGCCGAGGCGGCCGCCCGCCACGAGGCCGAGTGGAAGGCGCAGCAGGCGTTCCTGGCCAAGGAGGAGCGCTTCATCGAGCGGTTCAAGGGCCAGCCCAGCAAGGCCTCCGCGGTGCAGAGCCGGGCCAAGATGCTGGAGAAGATCGAGCGGGTCGAAGAGCCCCGGAAGATCATCGAGAAGTCCTACACCTTCCCCCCCTGCGCCCGCTCCGGCGACCGCGTGCTGGAGGTGAAGGGGGTGCGGAAGGCCTTCGGCGACAACGTCGTGCACGACGGCCTCGACCTGCTGATCCAGTGGGGCGAGCGGTGGGCCGTGATGGGCGAGAGCGGCTCGGGCAAGAGCACCCTGATCAGCATGATGGCCGGGGTGGTCGAGCCGGACGAGGGCTCGGTGCAGCTGGGCGCGTCCGTCGACATGGCCTGGTTCGCCCAGCACCACGCGGACAACCTCACCGGCCGGGGCTCGGTCCTCGACGAGCTCGCCGCCCGCTTCCCCATGGCGGGGCAAGGGGCGCTGCGTCAGCTCGCGGGCGGCTTCTCGTTCCGCGGGGACGAAGTCGACAAGCGCGTCTCGGTGCTGTCGGGTGGCGAGAAGACCCGGCTGGCGCTGGCGATGATGCTGTTCGCGCAGCCCAACCTGCTGCTGCTGGACGAGCCGACGAACCACCTCGACCTCGCCACCAAGAAGGCGCTGCTGACCGCGTTGTCGGCGTACGAAGGGACGATCGTGTTCGTCAGCCACGACCGCGTGTTCCTGCGCGCGTTGGCGACGAAGGTGCTGGAGCTGCGGCCGGGGGAGGCGTGGGAGTACCCCGGCACCTACCCCGAGTACGTCGCCTCGACGGGCCGGGCGGCTCCCGGGCTGCGCCCGCTCTGAGCTAGAAGACGGCCGACAGCGTGCCCATCAGCTCCGCGGTGGTGGTGCCTTCGCGGAACCGCCAGTCGATCCCGCCGTCCATCATGAAGCGCAGCCCGAACTTGCCGTCGAACTTGCGCAGGATGAACCCCGCCTGGGGGCCGACGGTCAGGTGCGGCAGCAGCGTGTCGCCCTTTTGCGACATGTGGTGGCCGCCGCCGACGCGCACGCCGATCAGGGGGTGGAAGACGGGGATCGGGGGAGCGATGCCCACGTACCCGATGCCGCTCATCTTGAGCGCCTCGTACGACGAGCCGCTGAGCTGGAACTCGCCCCCGCCGTAGAAGAAGGGAACGTAGCGGCCGCCGCCGACGACGAACCGACCCGTGCGCACGGCTGTGCGCGACTCGAGGTCGACGACGGTCGCTCCGAAACCACCACCGACGTGGAACCACGGCTTGTTTGCGTCGCCCGCGTGGGCACTTCCGGAGGGCAGCAGCGTCAACAGGGAAGCGACGCAGAAGGAAGCAAGCAGGACTCTCGTCATCGTGGGGGCTCCGGTGTTCTGCAATCCTGACGTCTCCGCAGTGCCCGGCATTCGCATCACCGGTCGGGCAGACTGAAGCCCGATCGAACCCCCCACCTGTTTGCACAGTTCACCACCATGACCCGACTGCTCCCCCTGCTCCTCGCCCTGCTGATGCCCGCGCTCGCGCACGCGGATGCGCCTCCCCTGGTGGAGGACACCCCCGTGGAGGAGCCGGCGCCGCCGCCCCCGGAGGACCCGAACTGGCAGGCGCCCCTGATCAAGGACCTGGGCCATCACCTGGGGGCCTGGGGGGTGTCGACGTCGGCGCTCGGCGGGCTCGAGGTCGGCTTCATGCTCTCGGGCCTCAGCTCACCTCCAGGCTGGTTCCAGGGCGCGACCGTGAACCTCATGTTCATCGGCATCGGCGTGGCCGGGTTCACGACCAACGGCTGGGTGCTCGCGACCCTCAAGCACAAGACCGTCGTGCACCGTCGCGTGTTCGCCCACCACGCGCGTCGCGCCGCCGTCGGCTGCTTGATCATCGGCAGCGGCCTGCTCCACGCCATGGTCTGGCCGATCCTGCCGGCGCTCGGCTGGGAGGGCTGGTCGCCCGAGGGGATGGCGTTCCTGGCGTTCCCCTTCGGCGCGTTCGCCTCCGCCATCACGCTGTTCTACTGGGCGGCGCGGGCCGAGCCCCCGCGGGGCACCCGGGTCGCGACCGGGAGGCCGAAGGTCCAGATCGTGGCGGCGGGACCGACCGGGATCACGATCAGGTTCTAAAGTCCTAAAAGTCATAATTTCGACGTTGCGCCCCTTCCCGGCGGCGGCCTACCGTGGCGCATGAAGGAGCGTTCGATCAGGTATGTAGGACCCGTTCAGACTCGCAGAGGAAGCCGCGAGGACGCGTCTGCGCGCCCCTTGGCGCTGCTCGTTGAGGACGACCCGGACGCCGCCGAGATCGGTCGCTACGCCCTCGACATGCTCGGCTGGGAGACGGTGGTCGCCCACAACGGTGAAGAGGCGCTGTTCGCCCTCGCCAACTGCCCCCCCGATCTCGTGCTCCTGGACATCTGCCTCCCCGACGTCGACGGCGTGGGCGTGCTGCGCGTCGTACGCCGCCTCGCCTCGACCCAGGACGTGCCGGTAGTGGTCGCCAGCGCCGTGCACCACCGCTCCAGCGAGCAGGCGCGGATGATGCGCGACCTCGGCGCCCCGGACTTCCTCCGCAAGCCGTTCGGCCTCAGTCAGCTCCGCGGCGCCGTGGAGGCGGCCGTGACGGCGGCCCACGCCCGCCTCCAGTGGAACGAAGATCACAGCGGCCGCTCGACGCCGCAGAACCCGCACCAGCGCCGCTGCAACGTGCTGTTCGGCGGACGGGCGGTGGAGGTGCTGCTCCGGGTGCGCCGCGAAGGCTGTCTCGTGCTGCGGTCCTGGGCCGAGCCGCTCCCCGAGGGCGGCGAGGTCGAGCTGGAGATCGCCGACCCCGAGCTGGGCCGGCTGCGGGTCCTGGGTCTCGTCGAGGACGTGCGCGCCGCCGACACCGGCGCGGGCTGGACCTCACTGCTGCGCCCGCGGATGTCCTACCCCGCGCACGCCTACGCTCAGCTGCTGAGCAAGCTCCCCGGCTAGAAGTGCACCTGCGCCTGCGAGCGCAACCGGAAGTCGGTTTCGGCGGGGGCGAGGCTCGTACCGCCGAGGGCCGCGAAGTCCGTGCTCCACGTGATGTGACGCTTCCAGAAGAGCACGTGCACGCCCGCGGACAGCTCCTGGCTGACCTCGCCGTCGCCTGAGAGGGACTGCACCCGGCCGTACCGGAACGCGGGGGCGACCTTCCCGTCGATGAGGTACGCGGCCTGGAAGTGGAGGCCGAGGTGGTCGAAGGCCTGGTCCCTCCAGGCTTCCCCTTCCTGCGCGGTGCTCAAGTACACGGCGGTCGTGGCGGAGAAGCCCTTCACCTTCACGATCGCGTCGATCTGGGCGCCGAACCAGCCGTCCATCTCGTCGGCGATGTCGAACGACATCTGCGCCGCGCCGGCCAGCGCGAAGCGGAAGCCGCCGCCGGCGAGGTCGAGCTCGTCGTAGCCCTTGATGCCGCCGTGGTTGACCCCCAGCCGGAGGGTCGTGGTGGGCTGGAACAGGTCCACGGTGTTGCTGAACTTGCCGCCGACTTCGCCTTCTTCGTCGACCTCACCGTGGAACGCGCTCTTGGCGCCCCCGTTGCTGAACATGAACGCCCACTCCACCGGAGACTTGGTTCCGTTGTGGAGCATCACGCCGAGGTCGTAGCCGGCGCGGAACCCCTTGTCGGTGATCGACCGGTCGACCAGCGCCTGCTTCTCGTCGCCGGTCCGCTGCGCGCGGCTGAAGGGGCGCTTGAAGTGGCCGGCGCGCACGGACAGCCAGCCCGGCTTGATGGCGTAGTCCAGGTACATGTACTTCGGGCTGAAACCGCCCTTGCCGAAGTCCATCTCCAGCCGGTACGTGAACTGCTTCGTGAACAGGTGGCCCTTGAAGCCGACGCGGAGCCGCTTGAGCTCGAAGTTCGCTTCCGGCTCGCGGGGATCCCCGGCGAGGGACTCGAGGTTGAAGCGGACCTGGATGCGGCCCCGCGGGGCCAGCTTGAACTTGCCGTCGGGGCTCTGGATGAAGAAGCCCTTGTCCCAGCCGGCGGTCGGCTTGGCTTCGTCGTCGCCGGCGTGGGCGAGGCACGGGACCGCGAGCAGGGCGGTCAGGATCACGGCAAGGCGGAAGTGCGACACGGGGTCTCCTGGATCTCAGGTTTCGTGGCCGGGACGGGTGGGCGGCGAATGGGTAGGCAGTTCTACCCAAAACACGCTTCCGCGGGGGTCCCGGGCCTCGTACCCGACCCGTCCGACCATGGACTCGACGAGGTGTTTGACGATGCTCAAGCCGAGCCCCGTGCCGCCGGCGTCGCGCGAACGCCCCTTGTCGACCCGGTAGAAGCGCTCGAACAGCCGGGCCCGGTGCTTGGGCGGCACCCCGGGGCCGTCGTCGACGACCTCGAATCGCACGACATCACCCTGATCGGAGACGCGCAGATCGACCGTCCCGCCCTCGGGCGTGTACTTGATCGCGTTCTCCAGGAGGTTCAACAGCACCTGGTCGAGGGCGTCGGCGTCGGCGGCGACGCGAAGCTGGGGCGAGACCTCCGCGGTGAGCTCGACCCCGCGCGTCTCGGCGGACGCGGCGAGGCCCGCGGTGACGCCCTGCACGACCGTGGCGACGTCCACTTCGCCGACCTCGATCGTGCGCCGGCCCGCCTCGATCCGGCTCAGGTCGAGCAGGTCCGAGACCAGTCGGGTGAGGCGGTCGGCGTGGCGGTGAATGCCCTCGACGAACCGCCGCGCGTGCACGGGATCCTCCAGCGCGCTGTCCAACAGGGTCTCGGCGTGGGTCGAGATGACGGTCACCGGGGTCCGCAGCTCGTGGGACACGTTGGCGACGAAGTCGCGGCGGATCCGCTCGAGGTGGCGCAGGTCGGTGACGTCGCGGATCGACAGGACCGTGCCGCGGCCGTAGGGATGGGCGCGGACGTTCAAGCGGCGAGCCCCCAGGTCGAACTCGACCTCCGAGCTGCGGCCCTCGCGGGAGTCGGCGAGCAGCTCGGCCGCTTCGGGCACCTGCAGCACCTCGACCAGCAGCCGGTCGGAGGGATCCTGAGCCAGCTCCAGCAGCTGCAGGGCGGCGGGGTTGGCGAGGGCGATGCGTTGTTCGGCCGTGATCGCGAGGATGCCGTCCTCGATGCCCGCCAGCACCGTCCGCAGGCGGTCGGCCTCCTTCGCGAGGTCCCGGGCGGTCTCCTGGGTGGTCTCGTGAGCCTCCCGGCGGCTGCGGAGTTCCTCGCCCAGCCCTTCCAGGCGCTCCCGGTTGAACGCGGCGGCGACGGCGGCGCCCACGGCCGCGCAGAGGGCTCCGAAGAGCAGCGGCCCCGGCGTCATGGGCGGTCGGTGAAGCGGTAGCCCACGCCGCGGATGGTCTCGACGTAGCTTCCGGCCGCGCCCAGCTTCTGGCGGAGCCGTTTGACGTGGGTGTCCACGGTGCGGGTGTTGGAGTCGCCGCGCACGCCCCAGACCTCCTCGAGGAGCACGTCGCGGGTCTGCACCCGCCCGCGGCGGGCGAGGAGCATGCTCAGGAGGCGGAACTCCAACGCGGTCAGCTCGATCAGGGCGTCGTCCACCCAGACGCGGTGGGCGTCCTCATCGATCCGCAGCCGGCCGAACACCCGGGGGCCGGTGGCGTCGTCGTCGGGGGGGGCGCCGCGGCGGCGGAGCACCGCCTTGACCCGCAGCATCAGCTCGCGAATCGAGTAGGGCTTGGTGACGTAGTCGTCGGCGCCGAGCTCCAGGCCGATGATGCGGTCGACCTCCTCGGTGCGGGCGGTGACCATGATGACGGGGATGTCCCGGGTGGCCGCGTCGGCCCGGATCTGGCGGCAGACGTCCTTGCCGGACATGTCGGGGAGCATCAGATCCAGCAGCACGAGATCGGGCTTCGGGTCCCGACGAACCAGCTCCAGCGCGCGCGTCCCGGTCAACGCGGCGCGCGTGCCGTAGCCCTCCCGCTGGAGGTTGTATTCGAGCGACGCGACCAGATCGGGCTCGTCCTCGACGATGAGGATCAGGGTGTCCACACCCCCTACATAGCGCAGGCGTGTGACATCGAAGTGACGTCTAGGGGACGTACTGCAGCGGGCCGTCCGCTTCCAGCGAGAAGTACGACGGGGTGGGGACCCGGAAGCCGAGGGCCAGGTAGCTCACCCCCAGCAGCAGGTCCGCGCTGCCGGCGTTGAGCGCGACGATGGGATCGCGCAGCGGGCTGGCCTTGTACTTGATGAGCAGTCCGGGGCCGTCGTACTCGATGACGGAGAAGTGGCCGAAGGTCTTGGGCACCCCCTTGCGGGTCATCATCGGGCGCGTCGGAGCGTCGAGCCCGTCCTGCTCCAGGCGCACGTTCCAGCCCCGCAGCCCGCCGGTGTCGGGGTCGCGGTGGAACGTCTTGACGAAGGTCTTCCAGACGAGCGCGTCGACCCACGCGGGGAGGCCGAGCGAGGTGCCCTTGTACTGGCGGTCGTCGAGGTCCTGCGGGTCGATGGGGTGGCCCTCGCGGAGCAGGCGCGCAAGCTCCTTGCGGGGCACGTTCAGCAGGTCGGCGGCGAGCACGCGGGCACTCTAACCGGGATCGGGGAGGGGGCCGGCCTGCTAGAAGGGCTGCTCATGGCCCGCCCTTCCCCGATCAGCCCCCGCCTCGCGCGCCTGCTGGAGCGCCTCCATCGGGGGCTGGGCCGGCTCGATCGGGGCGTCCACGCGGCCGAGGTGCTCAACGGCGGAGCGGACCTCCGACGCGGCCCCGAGGCCTGGGATGAACTTCGGACTGAGGCCGAGGTCTGCTTCGTGCTGTCGACGGGGCGGACCGCCACCGCGACCCTGGCGGAGCTCGTCGGCACGAGCGCGCGCATCGCCGCCCACCACGAGCCCGAGCCGCGGCTCGTGACGATGTCGTACTTGGCGTGGGAGGGGCACGGGGACCCGGCCTTCTGGAGCGAAGCGGTCGGGTTGGCCCGCGATCGCGCCGTGCTCGCCGCCCACCGCACCGGCAAGCTCTACTTCGAGAGCAGCCACCGCTTGAGCCTCCTGGCGCCCGCGTTGGCCGATCGCTACCCCCGAGCCCGCTTCCTGCTGGTGTCGCGGCGGCCCGAGGAGTTCATCACCTCCGGGGTACGACGCGGCTTCTACGCGGGGCACCCCTGGGATCACGCCCGTCCGCGGCCGACGGCCGACGATCCGGCGGCGGCGCAGTGGGAGCAGTGGCCTCCGGAGCGCCGGTGCGCCTGGCTCTGGCGTTCGATCAACGAGCGCTGCCTGGAGTTCGCCGAGACCCTCCCGTCGGACCGCGTCATGACCCTGCGATGCGAGGACCTGTTCACGCGGGAGCCCGCCGTGATCGACGCGCTCTTCCGGTTCCTGGGAGCGCAGCCGCCGTCACGCCGCGTCGTGCACAAGGTGCTGGCCCAGAGGCGGAACTCGCAGGTGGGCACGTTCCCCTGGGGGAGGGAGCCTGACTGGTCGTCGCAGGAGCGGGAGCACGTCCTCGCCGAGCTGGCGGAGGTGACGGGGCGGCTGGGCCACGCCTGATCAGCGAGCGATGAAGAACCGGTGGTAGGGGTTGGCCTCGTCGCGGAACTCATCGGTGACGGACCAGCCCGCCCCTTCGAGCACGCCGCGGACCTCTCGGGCGCTGCGTCCGCGGCCGACCTCCCAGCAGTGGGCCGAGTCCGGGCGAAGCCGGCGTTGGGTCAGGCGCGGCAGGTCGATCCGGAGCGACCGCTTGAGGATGCGCACCCCCGCGAAGGCGGACAGGCCCACGTACCAGTGCACGTCGGGGACCGACATCACGAGTCGGCCGTGGGTGACCCGGCGGAGCTCCGCGGCGGCCGTCGCGAACGACTCCCAGGGGAGGTGCTCCAGGACCTGGCAGCAGACCGCGACCGCGAAGGTCCCGTCCTCGAACGGCATCTGCTCCACCGAGGCGGTCACGTCCGGCGCCAGGCCCTGGTCGATGTCCAGGGTGCGGACGTCCTCGCGCCGCGCCCGAAGCTCCCGCTCCGTCGTACCCGAGCCGATCCCCACGAGCAGGACCGGCCCTTCGGGGCCCGACAGGCTCCACTTCAGCTGGGTCCAGTAGGACGCCCAGCGGGTGGAGCGCTCGTAGATGGGAAAGGAGAAGGGCGACACGGTCGGCGATTCTGACCGACCCGACGGCGAAGGGAAAGGGATCGAGCCGCGTGGTATGCCGTCGCCGTGTCCGAATCGGCGCTCAGTCCGACCTTCCGCCTCGTGAGGTTCCTCGTGATCGGCGCCGTCGTCGGCTTCCTCGTCGCGGCCGGGGCGCTCGGAGCGTTTCACTGCGACGAAGCCAACGTCGTCCGTCACGTGACGCGCTTCGCCGATGGCGACTGGGGGCGTCCGGGGAGGCCCGGCTTCCTGTGGCTGTTGCTGTCGCCCTCGCTCCTGTTCGACTCCCCGGTGGCGTCGGTCCTGGCGATGAGGGCCGCCGCGGTGGGGGCCTCGCTGGGCACGCTCGCCCTCGTCTGGAGGATCGTCCAGGACGACGACCCGGACGACCGGATCGGCCCGCTGTTGGCCGTCGCCCTGCTCGGCGCGTCGATGTCCTGGCAGGCGCACTCGTTCGAGGTGCGAACGGACACCTTCGTCGTGCCGATGACGCTGCTGGCGGGGTGGGCCGTGGTTCGGCCCTCGGTGACCTTCCGCCAGGCGCTGCTGGCAGGCTTGGCCCTCGGGGCGGCCTGCGTGTTCAGCCAGAAGACCGTCTACAACGTCGCGGCGCTGGGCGCCGGGGGTGCGTTCGCGGCGATCTCGATGCGGGTCCCGGGGCGTGAGATCGGCCGCACGATCGTCGGCGTCGCAGTCGGTGCGGCCGTCGGCGTGGGGGCCTGGTACGGCCTGCTCGCGGTGATATCGGATCCGGCCGCCGTGGGGGAGGGGCTGGGCAAGGCGGCCAAGAACGCGTGGAGCAACAAGCGAAGCCTCGCGGTCAACCTGAAGACCCTGGGAGGCGCGACCGCCGTGGCGCCCGGGCTCTACCTCGTCGGCCTCGCGGCGGTGCTGGGGGCGTGGCGGTGGCGTCGGGAGCGACCGAGGGCGGCGGCGTTCGTGGTCGTCTTCGCCGCGATGGCGTCGACCATGTTCGTGCACCGGGGCTTCTTCCCGTACTTCATCGCCTCCTTCGAGCCCTACCTCGCGATCGCCGCGGGCGGGTTGGGGGCCGAGCTGTGGACCCGAGTCCGCGCCTCACGCAGGCCTCGCGCCGCCTGGGTGGGGGCCGCCGTGGTGTTCGTCGCGACGTGTGCGAGCGCACCGCAGGCCCTCCGCATCCTCGACGCCGACAGCGGTCGGCAATTCGAGGTCATGCGCGAGGCGGACGCCCTGTTCGACGGACCAGTCCCCCACTGGGACTCGACCGGGCTGATGGCCGGCTACCCCGAGACCACGTTCTTCAACACCCAGGCGGTGCGGATGGGCTTCCGGGAACGACAGGGGCGCGACGTGTACGTGCAGCTGGCGCGGGAGCGGAAGCCGCAGTTCCTGATCCGCAACTACATGACCCGAACGCGGACCCTGCGCGAGGGCGAGCGGAAGTGGCTGTGGCGGCACTTCCTGCCGTACCGGAACAACCTGTACCTGCGCGGAGGGAGGGTCGCCGCCGGACCTGATCGGCGCTCGACGAAGGTCGACCTCGCCGCCGACGGCGCCTACACGGTGCACTTCCGCGGGGGCTGGACCGGTACCGCCCGGGTCAACGGGCGTGCCGTCGCCGATGGCGAGGTGGTGACGCTGACGGGGGACCGCGCCTCCCTGAGCGCGATCGCCGATGAGGGGGGCGGGCAGCTCTGGATCCTGTTTGGGGCCGACCGCGTACCGATGGCGGAGTCCGAGGAGCGCCTCGACTGGTCGATGTACCCGACGCTGCGCCGAAGCCGACACCAGAGCTACGACCACCGCAAGAGGGGGCGTGACCTGCTGACGCAACCGGATCGGCTGAGCGCGGAGGGGTTCGAGCGGCGGCGCCAGCGGCACCTGGCTCACTTGAAGCGCGCCGAACGCAAATACGACGGCCGCTGAGCGGCTACCGGGCGCGCGCGTACTCGGTGGCGTAGACGACCGGCCGGGGGAGGTTGTCGTTCACGATGGTGGTCGTGACGGTGAGCCGGGCCCCGTCGGCGCTGAGTTCGAAGGAGACCGACTGAGCGCCCCGCTCGCTGCGGGCCTTGCTGTGCAGGCTCCCATTCTTCATCCGTCGGGACAGGTGGATGTCCTCGCCGCGGTCGCTGATCATCGCGACCTCGGTTCCATCCAACGGGGTCGTCCAGCCTTCGCTGCGGTCGGACGAGATGGTCATGGTGCCGTCGCCGGGGGTCATCACGTAGTGGCTGGAGTACGTCGCCGCCTTGCGCAGCCGCTTGCGGGTGATGCCTCGGATGAGGGCCGACATCTCGGCCGTGACCTCGTCGATGGCCGCGTCCCGGGGGGTGTCGTAGTCGGCCGCGACGAGGTTCCAGGTGCCGGCGTAATCGGCCGGTTCAGCGGCGACGGCGGCGCCGGCGAGGAGGAGGAAGGGGGCCGCGACGGCGGCCAGAATCTGCAGTCTCATCACACGCTCCCGGTCCCTCGGTGGGGGAGTGTAGTGCGCGAGGCGGCCAAGGGCACGGGTCGATCCATCACCGGGGCCCGATCAGGCGGGGGGCGGCGGAGTGAAGGGGTGTCGTTGCATCGGTGTCTTCACTGTGGCCGTTTGGCGGGCTTGCGCCGATGACGCGCCGATGACATAGGTGCCCGATGCCCGTGCTCCCCGACCTGAACCGCGCGCGCCTCGGCGCCGTCGCCCGCGAACACCTCGAGTCCGTCGTCGCCATCGACTCGGCCTCGGACGAGACCTCCACCACGGTGCCGTCGACCGAGGGGCAGCGGGTGCTGTCCGAGCACCTGCGGGGTTTCTTCGAGGGGCTCGGAGCGACCGTCGAGTTGGACGAGTTCGCCAACGTCATCGCCTCGCTGCCGGGGCGCGGGGCCACCGCCGACCTGCCGCCGCTGGCGCTGATGATCCACCTCGACACGGCGCGGGGGACGGCGGTGCCCGAATCGCTGAACGTGGTGCCGGCGTGGGACGGCGCGGCGATTCTGTACCCGGACAACCCGGAGCTGACGGTGGACGTGGCGGGCTACCCGACGACGTCGCTGTTCCTCGGCCACGACCTGCTCATCGGCGACGGCGTGTCCCCGTTCGGGCTCGACGACAAGCTCGGGCTGACCCACATGATGACGCTGGCGCGCATCCTCTTCGACCACCCCGAGATCCCCCACCGACCGCTGATGCTGATCGGCCGTCCGGACGAGGAGATTGGCCGGGAGGACGCGCTCTACGGGCTCGCCGCGACGCTGGCGGAGCGAGGGGTGACGTCGGCGTACACGGTCGACGGCCTCGACCCGTTCGAGGTGAACACGGCCAACTTCAACGCCCTGGGCGGGTACGTGGTGTTCGCCTCGGAGCCAGCCGAGGCGCCGGACGGCCTGCTGCGGAGCTACGGGATCGGGGGTGTGAACACCCACGGCGCGACGGCCAAGGCGGAGGGGCACCGGGGAGCGGTGCGGCTGGCGGCGGAGATCGCCGGCCGGCTCGATGACGGTTCGCGACCGCTGCGCTTCGAGTCGAACGCGCAGCGCGACTGCGACGGTGTGCTGGCCCTGTGGCACGCCGACGCGGACGCTGCCGAGCGGGCCCGTTCGGTCATCGACTCGGTCATGGCGCCGCACCTGAGCAAGGGAGCGTCCCTGGGGGTGGAGGAGGTCGACTCGGTCCTCGCCGATGGGGCTGTCGGCGCGATGCTCGCGTTCGTGCGCGACTTCCTGGCGTCGGCCGGTCCCGAGCCCCGGCTGTGCGAGGACAGCGAGGGCTGGGAGGGCTACACGCAGCCGTACCGGGTCCGGTGGTGCGAGGACGGCTTGCACCTGGACTTCCGGGTGCGCGACTTCGATCCCGACGGGCTGCTCGCCCGCCGCGAGCACGTGCGGGTGTTGGCGGGAGCCCGGCCTTCGGAGTGGTCCCACCAGTACAAGAACATGGGGCCGTTGCTGGCCCAGCGGCCGGACCTTGCGGAGGCGGCGATGGCGGCGGGCGCGGCGATCGGGGTCGCGCCGCTGGACAATCCGATCCGCGGCGGAACGGGGGTCGACCCGTTCCTCGATGCGGGGGTCTTCGTCGCGAACCTCGGCACCGGCTACTTCGCCCCGGAGAGCGAGAAAGAGTTCACCTCGCTGCAGCTGATGGCCGACCACGCGCTGTGGTTGACCGCGCTGGTGCAGAGCTAGGCGCGCCGCCGCTGCTGCGGTCAGCGTCCCCGAAGCGCCTGCTTAGCCGCGCGTAACTCCGACCCTGTCAAGCGTAGTCTCTCAGTACAACGTTCTTGTCATCTGTAGGAACGTCTTGTAAGAGAACCGGGGAGGTGACATGGGACGACGCAAGCCCAAGAACCTGAAGCTCGGCGCGGTCGGGGTGTACGTGGTCCGTGGGCCTCGCGAGGACCGCCGGTTCTATTGGCAGGCGTCCTGCTCGGTGGCCGGCAAGCGCAAGACGATCTGGTCCGGTTGGGCCACGAAGGACGAGGCAGAGCGCGCCGCCTGCGAGGCCCGTGCGGCGCGGCGTTGTTGCACGGCTCCGAGCGAGGCCGGATCGGGCCACTGAGCGGCTCTCTCGGAGTTTCAGCTTCGGACAGCCCGCGATTCCGGCATCCCGAGCTCGGTCATGCGATTGAGGATGTTCACACCGATCATCGCTTCC
>JAAESI010000097.1 GCA_024229515.1 Pseudomonadota bacterium
GTGGCAATTACCAGCTAGCCTTACGAAGACCCGGAATCTCGCCTTTCATGCAAGCTTCACGAACCTTAATACGGCTTAGACCGAACTTACGTAGGTAACCGTGTGGACGACCAGTTTGGTTACAACGGTTGCGCTGACGTGATGCACTTGAATCACGTGGAAGAGCTTGCAGTTTAAGAACTGCGTTCCAACGATCTTCTTCAGATGCGTTTACATCGCTGATTAGAGCTTTTAGTGCTGAACGCTTTTCAGCGAATTTAGCAACTAGCTTCGCACGCTTAGCTTCACGTGCTTTCATTGATTGTTTAGCCATAACAGTAACCCTTCACCTTACTTACGGAATGGGAAGTTAAAGGCAGCCAGCAGAGCACGGCCTTCCGAATCAGTGCCAGCAGACGTCGTGATAGTAATATCAAGACCGCGTACACGATCGACTTTATCGTAGTCGATTTCCGGGAAGATGATTTGCTCGCGAACGCCCATGCTGTAGTTACCGCGACCGTCAAAAGACTTAGCGCTAACACCACGGAAATCACGTACACGTGGAAGAGCGATAGAGATAAGACGCTCTAGGAACTCCCACATACGTTCGCCACGTA
>JAAESI010000098.1 GCA_024229515.1 Pseudomonadota bacterium
GCGCAGTCATATTAAGTTCCATATTTGAATGACTATCAAATGCACGTTGTTGAAAGTTTGAATGAGTTATAGTATATTCTTGATAGTTTCCACTCTGAACAATCGAGATTGTAGGAGTAAATGGAAAGTTGATAATTGTTGGTGTATTTCTCTGAATCAAAACTTTCTCATTCGCATCCCAATCTGGCATGTCTTCATACATCTTATCATTCGTCAAAATGTTTTGATATCTACCACTTGGCTCTTTTAAATATACTGGTTGTTTTGTGTAATATGGACTTGCCATCTTTTACTCCTAAATCATTATAACAGTATTTATCTCGGCATTATCTGCGAAGTTTATTAGATAATATAAAAGATTTTGCTATATATAGTGTTTTACCACTTGACAGCGGTCGACTATATATGTTATAATTGATTTAACTTTAGGAGAAATTAACTATGGCTAGACGACAAAATTATTTAAATAACAAAGATATGTTGAAGCAGATTCATATTTCTAAGTCAAACTATTGTTGGTTTGAGGATAGAGACAAACATAA
>JAAESI010000099.1 GCA_024229515.1 Pseudomonadota bacterium
GGAGGCGCACAGGCATCGGCCCCCGACGACCACGATGTCCCGTGCCCCACATCCGACCAGCCACCTCCAGCAACACCAGCAGGGACCGGTCTATCCGGACCGAGATCCGCCGTCAATCCGGAGGCTTGGAAACTGGGGAGCCACTCGAGGAGCGAGGTACTAGGAGCGTCCGGTAACGAGCTCGCGGCTCCTGCGTAGACTCGGTGCGTGCTTCACGACGACCGCCACAACGCCGCGCTGATTGCGTATGTCCACCCCCCCGACTGGGCCAACCCGACCCCCGAGGGGCGCTACAACCTCGTCGTCATCGGCGGCGGCACGGCGGGGCTGATCTGCGCCCTCGGGGCCGCCGGCCTGGGGGCGAAGGTGGCGCTGGTGGAGCGGCAGTACCTGGGCGGCGACTGCCTCAACTTCGGCTGCGTGCCGAGCAAGGCGCTGCTGGCCGCGGCGAAGCGGGCCAAAGCGTCGGGGAAGGCCGGACCGGAGGCGTTCACCGCCGCGATGGACGAGGTCCGTCGGCTCCGCGCCGAGATCGGGGCCCACGACTCAGCCAAGCGCCTCACCGAGGCCGGGATCGACGTCTTCTTCGGCGACGCCTGCTTCGTCGATTCCAAGACCCTGATCGTGGAGGGCACGCCGCTGCGGTTCCGCCGCGCGGTGGTGGCCACGGGGGCGCGGGCGGCGGTGCCCCCGATCCCCGGGTTGGCCGAGTCGACCTTCCTCACCAACGAGTCGATCTTCGAACTGACCGAGCTGCCCACGCGTCTGTCGATCCTCGGCGCGGGTGCGATCGGCTGCGAGCTCGCCCAGGCGTTCACCCGGCTGGGGTCGATCGTGACGCTGTTCGACATGGATCCTCGGCCGTTGCCCCACGAGCCGCCGGAAGCCAGCCGCATCATCGCCGAGCAACTCAAGTCCGAAGGCGTGACGATGGAGATGTCCGCGTCGGTGGTGCGGGTCGAAGGCACCACGCTGGTGCTCGGCGACGGGCGTGAACCGGGGGCCGACGCGGTGCTCGTGGCGACCGGCCGGACCCCGAACATCGACGGGCTGGGGCTGACGGCGGCGGGGGTCAGCTTCGACGGCCGCACCGGCCTCGTGGTGGACGACCGCCTGCGCACGACGAACCGCCGCATCTACGCCGCCGGGGACGTGGCGTCGCACCACAAGTTCACCCACGCGGCCGACGCGATGGCCCGGATCGTCCTGCGCAACGCGCTCTTCGGGGGGCGGGCGAAGGTCAGCGCACTGGCGATGTCCTGGTGCACCTACACCTCGCCGGAGGTGGCCCACGTCGGCCTCACCGCGGCGGAGGCAGCGGAGCGCGGCGATCGCGTGCTGCTGCTGAGGCAGGACCTCAGCAGCGTGGACCGGGCGATCGTGGATGGCACCCCGGAGGGCTTTGCGTGGGCCTGCGTCGACGCGAAGTCGGGTCGCGTGCTCGGCGCGACGATGGTGGCGCCGCACGCGGGCGAGGCGATCTCGGAGATGGCGGTGGTGGTCACGAACAAGCTGTCGATCTCCGCCGTCAGCAACACGATCCACCCCTACCCGACCGTCGCTTCGGTCTGGAAGGGGCTCGGCGATCAGTTCCAGAAGACGAAGTTCAAGCCCTGGATCGCGCGGCTGTTCGAGCGGATCTTCCGGTTTGCCCGATAGGCCATGCTGCTCTTCAGGTCTCCTGACGCAATGACCCGCTCGCTGACCCCGCTTGTCAAGCGCCACCGGCATGGGACCACCCCCGCGCCACGATCTAGGGACCACCCAAGGGGGGCAGTTTTCGATGTCGCCCTCGCGGATCACGACCAGCGCCGGCGGGGCCCCGTAGGGCAGGGCGAAGCCTGGCCCGGAGGGGCTTCGCCGGCGCTTGGCCGCTACTGGGCGGGCTCGAGCCTCGGCTTCTGGCGCTTGCGGTAGGACTCGCCGTCGACGACGAGGTCGTATGCGTTGTTTGTGAAGCGGTCGACCAGGGCCTGCGCGTGCAGCGGATCGGCCAGCATCGCCAGCCACTCGGCCGGATCCCGATTGCTGGTCACGATCATCGAGCCGCGGCGGTGCCGCGCCGTGACCAGCTCGTACAGATCGGAGGTCTCCATGGCATCGAGGGCGCGGAGCGCGAAGTCGTCGATGATGAGCAGATCGACGGCGACGAGGCGGCGCAGCTCGGAGGTGTAGGTGTCGTCCAGCCGGCTCGCCTTGAGCCGGCCGAAGAGCTTGTCGGCGGTCTGGCAGTGGACCGACAGTCCGCGCTGCACCGCCAGGTGTCCCAGCGCGTGCGCCAGCATCGTCTTGCCGACGCCGACCGGTCCCATCAGCAGGACATGGTGGTGGCGCTCCACGAAGCGGAGCGTCCGCAGCTCGTCCAGCAGCCTGCGGTCGTACGTGATCTTCGCCGAGCCGTCCCACTCCTCGAAGATCCGATCTGGCTCCAGCCCCGCCTTCTTGGACCGCAGGGCGATCCGCTGCTGCTGCCGGCGCTGCACTTCGTCCGACAGCACCACCAGCAGCACGTCCTCGGGATCCATCTTCCGCTCCCGCGCCTGGCGGAGGCGTTCCGGCAGCACCGGCAGCAGCTTGCCGAGCTTCAGATCCTTGAGGACGCGGCGCAGATCGGGGGACAGGTCACGCTGGGACATCGGGCTCTCCAGTGGGGGATCGGGTCCGGTATTCGGACGGGTCGCGAGCGAAGCGAAGCGGCAGGACCTTGGCCGGCCGCCTCGGAGGCTCGGGCGGTCCCGGCGGGAGCAGCCGGCGTCGGACGAGCCCGCGCTGGAGCATCCGGTCGATCCGGACGACGTCGACGACGTCCAGCTCCAGGGCGCGGGTGCAGGCTTCATCCACGAGCTCGCCGCCGTGCCGGCGCGCCAGGCCGAGCAGGCGGTAGACCTGCCTCATCCGGGTCCACGGCAGGGGTCCCTCCAGGAGCCGCCGGACGTACTCGCCCACGCTTTGGCCGTACTGCTCGGCGCGCAGTTGCAGCGAGGCGCCATCCTTGGTGGCCAGCTCGGCCTTGCCCGGCGGCAGATCCGCAGCGTCGATGGACGCTTCACCGGGGCGCTTACGGGGATGGATCTTCACCAGCTTGGCGCCGCGGTACAGCTTGACCGTCGACCGGTCGCGACGGGCCCTCAGCTCTCCGGGATCGACCGCGCAGGGCACCGAGTACAGCGCGTGCTCGACGACCACGGGAGGATCAGCGCCACCGCCCTGGGATCGGTCACCACCACCCACGGCATCAACGGCCACGGCGAGCTGCAGAGCTTCGACGGCACCTACCCCGGCGGCAGCTACAGCTACAGCCTCGTCCGCGACGACGCCGGGCGCATCACGGAGAAGACCGAGACGATCCAGGGGGACACCGCCACCACGGCCTACAGCTACGACGACGCCGGGCGCCTGGAGACCGTCAGCGTAGGCGCCGTGATCACCGAGGAGTACGCCTACGACGCCAACGGCAACCGGACCTCGGCCACGGTGGACGGCCTCACCTCCCTGGGGACCTACGACGACCAGGACCGGCTGGTCACCTACGGGGGCGACGACTACAGCTACGGGGCCGCTGGCCACCTCGAGTCGACCAGCAGCGGGCTGTTCACCGACTACGACGCCTTCGGCAACCTGATGTCGGTCACCACGCCTTCGGGCACCACCGTGGACTACCTGGTGGACGCGGAGGGCCGCCGGGTCGAGTGCGACGACGCGGCGAGCGTCACCCGCTACCTGTGGCAGGACGGACTGCGCATCGAGGCGCAGCTGGACGGAAGCGACGCCGTGGTCTCGCGCTTCGTCTACGGCGAGTCGCCCAACGTGGAGGACCAACCGTGAGGGTCGAACCCCTCGGTGAAGTCGAAATCGCACTCCCCCCGCCCCTACTCACTCCCCCAGGTCGATGACGTAGGCCTGCGTGTCGGGTGCCACTCCCCAGTTGGTGTCGAAGATCACGTAGCGGCCTACACGCTCACATCCGCGCGGAGAGGGAAGACGCCAAGAACGGCGAGGGCAGTTCCAGGCTGAAGGAGGGGCCAGTTCGCGTTCACGAAAGGCCATCTTGTCCCGCCTACACGCCGGGCCCATTAGAAGAACGTGAAGCAAGACGGGAAAGAGGTCCCTGCTACCCTAGGTGGCTAATGTCGCATTGTTTACGAGAAACCAGACCCATAGACCGCTGAGAAGAAAGGGGGCGAGTAGGCCTTGGGCCGCGCGGGCCAGTGGACTGTCGTAGAGGCCGCTACAAACCGGCATCAACAGCAAGAAGAATAGAGGAGATAGCAGGATCCAGGTGGGCTGGGTGAAACGAAGGTCGAGCAACCCGCCGAAGTCGCCCTCCAGCCAGAGGAGTTCCAGGCCAAATAGTGACACCAGAATCAAGCGTGCGAGCGCCCAGAGCAGGACCAGGCTGCCGGCCACGTAGCAAACGCACGATGCGACGTGGCGAGAAGAGACTCGACGCCCGTTGCGCTCCATCCAACGCCTGGGCACAACACCCAGAAACAAGCAACAAAGAAAGAGCGAACCCGATCCGCCGATACTCGGGTTTATACCTTGGGCCGCGGCCAACGAGGCAGACGCGGCCAACGAGCATACGACGAACCGAAGGCCGCCCGTCGAAGCCCGAGCATGTAGGCGAGAACCGAACGACTGCGGCGCTGTGAGCAGGGTCCAGGGAGTCTGAAAGAAGCGCCTGGGCCACGACAGGTCGCCATCCTCCCAGGGAATAGGTTTCTCTTGTATCGACATCATGCCTCTACTCGTTCGGCGCCAACCGCCGTGGAGGGAGCCACTATATGGCCGGCGTTGGTGCATAAACCAGCGTGTAGGCCGGACAAAGTGCTTTTCGTGAACGCGAACTGGCCGAGCCGATGCCCTCTCTCCAACCTGGACGACGGGCACATCGAAGCCCCGGCGGCGGACCTCGCGGGCCAGCTTCTCCGCCGGCATGTCGCGGATGGCGGGGCTGGCGATGATCAGGTTGTAGCGATCGGCCTCCGCCTCGAGCCGCTCGAGGGCCAGCTCGCCGGTCGGCACGCGGGTGAGCCCCGGGGTGCGCGTGAAGTTGAGTTCCAGCACCTGGCCCAGGGCGAGGTCGTGCAGCTGCCCGTCCTGCCTGCCGAACGGCAGCTTGTCCTTCCTATCCGCCTCACCCGAGCCTCGGATCGTACCCAAGCTCAGCGTGCCTTGCTGTCTAGGTACGTGGCTCGGCGGATTCGGTCACATTGCGCTCGGGCGCGTCCTGCCGAGAATCTTGCAGGAGGAAGGGCTCTCCTCACCGGGGAACGAGCACTGTTCCCCTCACCGGTGCGTAGCTCTCGAAGGTCCCCTCGTA
>JAAESI010000100.1 GCA_024229515.1 Pseudomonadota bacterium
CGCCGTCGCCACGCTCTTCGGCGCCGGCAGCTCGTGCCAGTGGCAGTCGCGCCGCCAGCTGCAGGTGCGCTTCGGTCGCGCGCCCACCGTGCTGCCCGGCCACTCCATCGCGTTGGTGCCCGGCAAGGTCAAGACATCGAGCGCCGCCCGCCTCAGCTCCGCGGGCGTCGTCAACGTGACGGCTGCAGCGAACGGCATCAAGCCCGTTGCTGACATTGGCCCCGGCTCCCGCACCATCGGCCGCTGCGACAAGCTCACCGTCTCCGTCCGCGAGGCTGGCGGCGGGAACCGCCCGCTCGCGTGCCAGTGGAGCATCGTGTCCGTGGTGAACACCGCGACCCGCCAGACGTCCACTGCGGCCGTCCATGCCGCTGGCCTCAAGACGGTGCTCGACGCCCGCAACGCCGGGGACTCGGCCGTGTCCTGCGCGACCATCGCCCTCGCCAACGCATCCGCCATCACCGACGGGTACACCGTGACCCTGGAGGTGACCGTGACCAACTTCAACGGCGGCTCCGCCACCACGCATTCGGCCATCGTGAAGCAGGGCATTGCTGCCCCCAGCCTCGTGGCCCCTTCGTCCGTGTCGGTGCTGCGCTCCGCCGAGCAGTTCATCGACGTGCGCGCCTTCGCGCCCCGCTGCTCCGGAGAGGCCGAGCTCTCGGCCGAGGCCCGCGCGATGCGGTTCTTCTTCTTCGACGCCTCCGCCTCGCCCATGGCCACTGACGTGCCGCCCCAGCTGCTCGGCGGCGGCAGCCTGTTCACCTCCTTCGATGCGTCAGCGGACGCCGCCACCCAAAGCGGCGGCCGTCTCGTGGCCCCGCCCGGCGCC
>JAAESI010000101.1 GCA_024229515.1 Pseudomonadota bacterium
CAAACCAATATTATACAGACGCAAGAGCAGACGCAAGGGCACAATTAAAAGTTGATGCATTAGTTGGTGGCGCCTCAGCGGCTTTTGATACACTAGTAGAAATCCAAAACGCAATGGCAACTGATACTGAACTTACTTCAGCAATATCAGGACTTAATCATGATACTCTATCGGGCTTTGTAGCAAGTGAACACATTGACTGGACAGCCGCATCAGCAGGAACTATTCATGCTAGTAATTATACAGATACAATTTATACAAGTTTCAATACAGATTTCGATACAAGACTAGCAACAAAAGACACAGATGATTTAACAGAAGGTTCAACAAGTTTATATTATACAACTCCTAGAGCAAATACAGATTTTGATACAAGACTAGCAACAAAAGACACAGATGATTTAACAGAAGGTTCATTAAGTTTATATTACACAGACGCAAGGGCACGAGCAGTTTCAATAGAGAATATTGTAGAAGATACAACACCTCAATTGGGTGGAGATTTAGATTTAAATACATTTGACCTTAGTACAACCGATCCTACAG
>JAAESI010000102.1 GCA_024229515.1 Pseudomonadota bacterium
CTTGTCGTCCGCGGCCTTCATCGCGGCCTGGCCGGCCTCCAGCTCCTCCGCCTTCGCCGCGATGTCCGCTTCCATCGCCTCCATCGTGGCGGTGGCGGCTTCCAGCGTGGCGACCTCGGTCTCGCGGAGGGCGTGGACCTCAGCCAGCGCGGCGTCCTTGACCGCGGCCGCCTCGGCCAGGGCCGTCAGCTCGAAGTTCGCCTCGGCGAGCTTGCCGGCGGCCTCGGTCTCGGCCAGGGCGATGGCGTCGTGCATGTCGACGAGCTCGACGTCGAGCCCTTCGATCCGCCCCTGCCCCGCCTTCAACTCGGCCTGGAGGGCGGCCAGCTCCTCGGCCTTGGCGGCCGCATCCTCCTCCGCGGCGGTGAGCGCGAACGTCGCCGCCTCGAGGCTCGCGACCTCGGTCTCGCGGAGGGCGTGGACCTCGGCCAACTCGGCCAGCTGGGCCTCGAGGTTGGTCTTCAGCGCCTCGACCTCGAAGCCGGCCTCGGCGAGCTTGCCGGCGGTCTCGGTCTCGACCTTGGCGAGGGCATCCTCGGCGGCTACGCGGGCCCCATCGAGGGCCTCGATCTTGTCGTCCGCGGCCTTCATCGCGGCCTGGCCGGCCTCCAGCTCCTCCGCCTTCGCCGCGATGTCCGCTTCCATCGCCTCCATCGTGGCGGTGGCGGCTTCCAGCGTGGCGACC
>JAAESI010000103.1 GCA_024229515.1 Pseudomonadota bacterium
CCAGTACTGCAGGCTCACGCGCCCGGGGCACGAGCGGCGAGACTGGCTGAAGTCGGACACGACCCGCGGCATCGAGGAGCGCAAGGTCGAGGTCGAGGTGTTCGCGGCCTGACCGCGCCGCTTAGCGGTCCCGAGCGTCGTAGGCCGAGGCGACTCTCGATGGCCGAGCCATGCACCAACGCCCTGGGACGCCACCAACTCCTCGGTCTTCGTCACCGACGACGACGAGGAGAACATCCTGACGAGCCTCGGCGGCAACGGGGAGGGCAGCCCGCTCTTCGGCTTCAGCGGTGATGTCGTTCCGGTCGGTCTCAACGTGCAGGTCATCTTCGTTACCGAGAACGACGGACAGTTGGCCTACGCCATCCAGTCCCACACCGTCGTGCACGAGGACGCCCTCGACTTCACCTCGACCGACGACCTCATCTACACGGACCAGGAGGGAGTCATCGACGCCATCAACGACCTCCCCTGAACAACCTGCAACCCAGACCGCGGCGCGGGCAGCTCAGGCTGTTCGCGCCGCGGTCGTTCTCCGTTTTGAAGAGCTGATTCGAGGAAAACCAAGGACTCCTGAAAAAAGAGCGCAGCTCCCCCCTTTGTGACTCCACGAACGAACCCAACACGGAGTCACTCATGAACCACTTCAACAAACTCAGCACCTTCGCCCTCCTGGCCCTTACCCTCAGCGCGGGCTCCGCCTGCACATCCGCAACACCGAACGAAGACAACCAGCTCTCCCACGACGGCAACAGCGTAGAACCCATCGCGGTCGGCTCCATCCAGGGCCGCGTGATGACCCTCTCGGGCATGCCGGTCGTCGCGGCCGATGTCGAAGCCGGGGGCGACGCGGGGAGCACCGACTCCCAGGGCTACTTCAGCCTGACCCATGTCGCCGCCGGCACCGACGTCGACGTGATCGTCCAGAGCGAGCGCTACTCGAGCGGCCGCATCCGCATCGCCCTCGCCGAGCACCAGGAGCAGTCCGTGCTCCTCACCGTGGCCCCCGCCGATCTCGAGGTCCTCGACGACGCCGCAGCAGGTGGCACCGTGGTCGCGCCCAGCGGAGTGGAGATCATCTTCCCGGCGAACTCCATCGTCGATGCGGCCGGCAACCCGGTCAGCGGCCCCATCGAGGTCAAGACGGCCCTGATCGACGAGTACCACGAGGCCGCCGCAGCCCCGGGATCGAGCCTGGAGCCGGGCATGGCTGCCGGCAGCGAGCTCGGCATGGTCGAAGTCGAGCTGACACAGGATGGCGCTCCGGTGGAGCTTTCGAGCGACGTCGAGCTGAGGCTTCCACTGGAGGCCGGCACGGCCTACGTCGATGGCGACGTAGTCGACCTGCGTCACTTCGACGAGGACCTTGCCGTCTGGACCGCCGAGGGCAGCGGCCTCATCGACGCGGGCATGTTCGTCGCCTCGGTGGGGCACTTCTCCTGGTGGTGGTACGGCAGCTATCCTGGGGGGAGTGGCCCCTACGGTGGCAGCGGCCCCAATTACTCGCATGGCACAGTCGACAGCAGCTGCATCTGCGGAAAGGCCACGACCCCCGCTGGGACTCCCCTGGTCGACGGTACGGTGAAGGCCACCGGAGAGAACTATTGGGGCTGGGGCTACAGCCAGGTCGCGCCCAACGGCGACTTCTGCATCACCCTGATGATGAACGACCCCGCCCTCCCCACCCCCCTGACCAACACCCTCCAGATCTGGGGCCCCGACGCCAACGGCGACCTCTTCGAGACGGTGATCTCCGGAGCGCAGACGGGCACGAGCCCGACAGACTGCAGCCTGGGCACCGGCGGCTGCGAGGACCTCGGCACGCAGACTCTCAATCCCACGGTGTTCACCTGCATCCAGGCCACCCTCACGGGCGACTGGGCGCCAGGACTCGAGATCTGGTGGCGTGCGGTATACAGCAGCACCTGGCCGTGGGATGAGTCGTTCAGCACCTATCTGGCGGCCCCAGCGAGTGGGTCGATCTGTCTCTCGATCCCGAGCGCACCCACCAATCTCAACGGCAACCGCAGCATCTGGAACCTCGGTGTCGAGACCGTCTATCCTCCTGGCGGCATCGGTGGCCCCACCGGAGGGGAGTATCGAGATGAGGGCTTCGGCAGCCTCATCGGGAATGACGCCTGGGGAGTGCTCCACGACGGGACATCCGGCCACTGCGACCAGGGCACCTGCATGGACGTCGGCATCCTGGACATCACCTTCTGTCCCAATTGATCTCCAGCCCCGTGTGGGCACTCCAGACCCCGGCGCGGGCGGCCCAGACCGTCCGCGCCGGGCTCGTTCTCCGGCCCGGTAGGGCCCCGCACCGGCCTCCCTGAAAAAATCTGCAAAAAAGCCTCCAGACCTCCCTTTGTGACCTCACGAGAGAATGCACACCGAGATCGCCATGAATTGCCTGACCCGAATGCCGCAGCCCGCCCCGTCCCCGTCCTGTGCCAAAACAACGCCGAGCTCATTCGACGGCGATCGCGTCGACTTTCTGGAGCCCGCACGGCCTTTCCAGCCGTCTGAATCGATTGCCTGATGGGCCGAATCGGCGCCGTCGGACGGCCGGCATCGCCTGGGAGCCGAACTTGCCTGATGCCGACCGCTGCGGACGCACCTCGACCAGCCCACGCGTCCCTGCCACTTTCGGCGCCGCCGGTTCTACGAATTCAAGCAGCCCGAGATCGTCGGCGGCTCCGACCGAGGAGCTGCTCCACGGATGAGCAGCAGCATCCTCCTGCGTCGCCTCGTCGTTTGGCGGGACCAGGTCGTAGGCGAACCCGTGTTGAACGTCGAAGCGGTTGTGATCATCGACGATGCGGAGCAAGAGGGTGTTCGATGACGGCCACAGGCCCTCGAGAGTCCCCGAGCGATCCGGACCCGGTAGTTCATCGGCTGCGAGGGCCGCTCGAAGGACGGCCCTACATAGGAGCTCCCCCGTGAAGGAGGCACCGCGGATGAACGCGAGGGCTCGGGCGAGGATCGACTCGGCGGCAGTCACCGTCGATGCGCACCAACTTCGGGGGCCGGTGGCTGCGTTCGACGCGAAGGAGAATCCCAGGTCGACGATCGCCGGCCAGTGCGCCTTCAAGAAGGTGGACCACCGCATGCGGCGTCCCCGCTCCGGCGCAGGCTCGATGCCGTGATCGATCAAGATGCGCTTGATGGTGTTTCGCCCGACCTTGTAGCTGAGCGGTGCGAGCGATCCCTGGATCCGCGTGTAGCCCCACCTCGGATTCTCGGCAGCCATCCGAACAACCAGCGGCGCCACGCGGTCGCGTGTCCGCGGACGCCCAGGACCCCGCTTCTTCGAGTCCCCGTCCTGCCCGACAATGAGGCGACGGTGCCACCTCAGCACCGTGTCGGGCGTGACCATCGTCGCGTACTCGCCGAGCTCCTTTCGACCGAGGGCCTTGCCCTTCACCGCCAGCCGTCGACGCTGCCTGTCCGTCAGCCGAAGACGACGTCCACCTACCCGCTCGGCCAAGA
>JAAESI010000104.1 GCA_024229515.1 Pseudomonadota bacterium
ACCCTGACCTTCACGGCCCAGGGCTCTGGCGACGTCGTGGAGGCGTCGTGGGCCGACCCCGAGAACGACGGCAGCCCCGTCATCGACGACATCGTCCTGCTCGACAGCGAGGACTACGACCTCGACCTGACGATCCTCAACCAGCTCGAGGACCCGGCCGAGGACGTCACCCCGGAGATCGAGACCGAAGCCACCGAGCACCAGATCTTCTTCCTCGGCTCGGCCGTCGACGGCCCGTCGGGCACCGACTCTTCGGCCGTGGTGACGCACGCTTATGAGGACGACGATGGTGAGGGCAACCCCCTCGGGCTCGCCAACTCGATCGTCACCGACGCGGTGGGCAGCGGCGTGATGCGCGTGGTGCTGCGCCACATGCCGCTCGAGGACGGCAATTCCGTGAAGACCAACTCGCTGGCGGCCGACGTCGCGTCGGGTGGCGTCGAGACCTTGCCCGGCGACACCGACTTCGACATCGAATTCGACCTTGAGGTCCAGTAGGGCCCAGCCCACGACCAGCGGCGCCGCGCGTCCCAGGTCGCGCCCGTGCTGCGTCTCGATCCGGCGGGGGCTCGGTTGCTCCTGCCGAGCCCTCTCGTTGGCGGCGATCGTCTCCCTGGCGTCGCCGGCCAACGCGGCGGAGCCCACCCCGCCGGTCCCGGCGGGCGCGGTCACCGCTCCCTATCCCTCGGCTGCCATGCAGCGCGGCCTGCACGGCGACGTCGTGTTGGACGTGGACGTGGACGCCTCGGGCCGGGTGGGCCGCGTCGAGGTCGTGGAGGGCCACCCCGTGCTCGCCCAGGCGGCCATCGACGCCGTCCAGACCCTGCGCTTCAAGCCCGCGCGAGACGCCGACGGTGCAGCCGTCGCGGGCCGCACGCGAGTGACCTACTCCTTCGCCCCCCATCCAGGCGAGGTGTACGAGGTCATCGAGGTCGTGGGCGTCCGGGAAGAGCCAGACGACGAGCCGAGGGCCGTCACGTCGCTGGACGAGGAGGCGCTGCGCCGCAACCGCGGGCGCGACCTCGCCGAGACCCTGGAGGACGTGCCGGGTGTGGTGATGGCGCGGGGCGTCGCGTCGGTCGGCAAGCCGGTCATCCGCGGCCAGCCGGAGCGGCGGCTGCTGCTGGTCGAGGGCGGGGTCCGGCACGAGAACCAGAAGTGGGGCGTTGACCACGCGCCGGAGATCGACCCGTCCGGTGCCGGGACCATCCGCGTGCTCAAGGGGCCCGCGGGGGTGCTGCACGGGCCCGACGCGGTCGGGGGTGTGATCCTCATCGAGCCGCGGCCGATGCCCTACCTGCCCGGCTTCGACGGCTCCGTCGACCTCGTCTTCCACGCCAACGAGCCTGCGGTCTATGGGGGGGCCCGGCTCGAGGGCATGCCCGCGGCGGTGCGCGGGCTGAGCTTCCGCCTGGAGGGCAACTACGCCCACGGGGGGCCGCAGAACACGCCGGACTACGTGCTCGGCAACACCGCCAGTCAGCAGTGGAACCTGCGCGCGGCCGTCCAGTACCGGAATCCGCGGGTGCAGGCGACGCTGCGCTACCGGCACTTCGATCTGCGGGCCGGTGTGTTCTACGGCGTCCGCAACTCGACGCCGACCGACTTCCGAAGCCAGCTTGAGGCCGAGTCGCCGACAGGGACCGAGCTGTGGAAGGAGGACTGGAACTGGGAGCGACCCTACCAGGCCGTGGCCCACGACCAGGTCACCGGTGAGGTCCGCGTCCAGCTGCCGGCGGCGGGGTCGCTCGAGGCCCGCTACTCCTTCCAGCACAACCATCGCCACGAGTTCGAGCAGGCGCGGCGCTCGGTCGAGGGGCCCCAGTACGACTTCCGCTTGCGCACTCACACGGTCGACGCGGTCTGGGAGCAGCCCGGCGCGACCATCGGCGTGGCCACGGGCTCGGGCCAGGTGGGTGTGGCGGGCCTGTTCCAGGAGCACGTGTACGAGGGGCTGACCCTGCTGCCGAACCACCGCTCCGGCGGCATCGGCGTCTTCGCGCTGGAGCGGCTGACGTTCCCTCTCGGGGTGATCGAGGCCGGCGCGCGGTACGACCACCTGAGCCGCAGCGCGTTCTTCAACCGCAACCCCTACGAGCGCCACCTGTCGCGCGGCACGCTCGAGCCGGAGCAGTGCGAGGTGGGGGACGGGCGAACGCGGTGCCCGACCGCGTTCCACGGCGGCGCGGTCGCAGTGGGAGGGGTCCTGCACGCGGTGCCCGGCACCCTCGACCTGAAGCTGGACCTCTCGTCGGCGTCCCGCTTCCCCAACACCGACGAGCTCTACCTCAACGGCGGCTCTCCGACGTTCCCCGTCTACGCCCTCGGGCGGCCGGACCTGGGCGTCGAGACGGCCTGGGGCCTCTCACCGACGCTGGGCCTCACGCGGCCCTGGCTGCACCTGGAGGTCTCCGGCCACCTCACCCGTATCGACGACTACATCTACTTCGCGCCCGAGCTCAACGACAACGGCGCCCCTCACATCGACGTGACGGTTCGTGGCGCGTTCCCCCGCTACAGCTACCGAGCCATCGATTCGGTCTTCTACGGCGTCGACGGCCACGTCGAGATCGGTCCCGAGGCCGTCGTGGGGCTGGTGCTGTCCGGCTCCGTCGTGCGGGGCCAGAACCTGGCGGACGGCGACCACCTCATCGGGGTCCCCCCCGACCGCCTCCGCATCGCCGGCCGCCTGCAGCCGAAGAAGCTCGGGCCCTTCGAGGACTTCCTGCTCGAAGCCAACGTCCTCTTCGTCGGCACCGTGCGAAACCGACTGGAGCCCGACGCGGACCTCGCCCCGGCGCCGCACGCCTACACGCTGGTCGGCGGGGCAATCGGCACGACCCTCCCGCTCAAGGGCCTGCGCCTCTCGGTGCACATCGAGGTGCACAACCTCCTGAACACGGCGTATCGGGAGACGCTGAGCCTGCTTCGGTACTACGCAGACGAGCCGGGGCGGGACGTGCGGGTTCGCGTGGGGTTCGACTTCTAGGCCCTCAGCCTTGGTCGAAGCGGTCGAGGGCCATCGGCTTCGCCCGGGCGGCCACGAAGCGGCGGGCGGACTTCGCCTCGCCGTCGCCGCTCGCGTACACATCGGCCAGCCGGCGGGGATCTCGACTTCAGGAGGGAGGGAAGGGAAGTGGCGGAGAGGGGGGGATTCGAACCCCCGGTGAGTTTCCCCACACACGATTTCCAATCGTGCACCTTCGGCCGCTCGGTCACCTCTCCGCAGAGGTCTTCTTCGCCTTTCGGAGCTCCTTGAAGAAGCTGCGCAGCTGCTCGCTGCACTGCTCTCCCCGGACGCCTCCGACCACCTCCATGCGGTGGTTCAGACGTGGGTCTTCGGCCATGCGGTAGAGACTGAGCGCAGCCCCTGCCTTCACATCGAGGGCGCCGAACACGAGTCGACTGACCCGTGATTGCAACAGCGCCCCCATGCACATCGGACAGGGCTCCAACGTCACGTACAGCGTGGTCCGCTGACGACGCCAACCGCCGCCCGCGAAGGCTGTTCGCAGCGCTTCGAGCTCGGCGTGAGCGGTGGGGTCTCCCCGCTCCTCACGCCGGTTGCGTCCCGTTGCCAGGACGTCACCCGCTTCGTTGACGAGCACCGCCCCGACGGGGACTTCCCCTGCCGCTGCAGCTGCTTCGGCTTCCGCGAATGCGAGAGCCATCAGCGCGTCGTCGTGTGCCTGCCTCATGGCCGGATTCCCAATGAGCGCACGGACTTTCCAGCCCGTGAAGGCGACATTCCTACAGCCCGTCCTCAGGGGTGTCAACGGGCTCCGAAGACTCGAACGTCGTCGCCTCACCGGCGCGACCGTGGCGGAGCGTCCACGACGCGCCCGCGTGGGAGTACGTCCCCAGCACGCAGTCACACGATCGGTCGAAGGTGCCCGCGAACTGCCCCCGCGCCTTCAGCACGTCCACCGCCGCCCCCCGCGCCTCGGAGTCCTCGCCCCCCAGGTGCCGAATCAGCACCGTGTGCACGACCCCATCCAGGTCCCGACGGCCCGGGGAGAGCCCGTCGGCGAACCCGACCGCCAGGGCCCAGGGCACGTCCTCCCGAGCAACCCGGGCGACGACCCAGTCCACCGCCGCGGGCTCGCGCTCCATCAGCACGACGAACGTGCGCAGCGCCGGCAGCGAGCCCACGTCGTCGACGACCTCGGCGTCGGTGATCAGCTTCTCCAGCAGACCGTCCAGCAGCACGCGCGCGTCCGGGGCGGTCTGGCCCGGGGGCACCGGGATGACGACGTTCCCCGGCCCCACCGGCATCGGCGTCGGCCCCGGGGCGAACAACGCCGCCGCCGCACCCACCGCGATCGCGCTCAGGACGCCACCCACGAGGACGACGTGGCTCCGCTTCACCGCTCTTCGCGCAGCGTCAGGGTCAGCTCGATGTCCAGGGACCCCAGCCCCGGCGGGAACAGCGCGCCGCGGAGCTTCTCTTCGACGCAGCCGCGCAGCTTCTCGTTGTCGACCGTGTCGGCCACCGGATCGCCGAAGCCGCGCCCCTCGCCCTCGGCGCTGACCCCGAACGGAAGCACCATCTCGCCGACCACCGGGTTCCCCTTGCGGGCTTCGCGCTTCCAGCAGGGCTCGAGCTTCTTCAGGTTCTCCTTCAGCGACCGCTCCATCTGCGTGCCCGTACGCGGATCGTTGCCGAACGAATCGAGGATCAAGACCTTCACCTCGGCCACGAGCTCGGGCGCGGATTCCTCCACCGGAGCGGGCTCGGAGGAGCCGCCACCGCCGCCGTCGGACGACCGACCGCCGCCCCCGCCGCCACCGCCCCCGCCGCGACCCAGCTTGTCGAACGGGTTGTGGCTGCCGTCCCCCCGACCGCGGTTCAGGTCCACGGAGCTGCTCTCTTCGACCCGCACGGTCCGTCCGCCGAGGCGGGTCGACCCGGAATCCAGCGGAAGCCCGCGCACGCCGCGCACGTCGAAGATCAGCACGAGGCCGCTCTTGGTGCCGGCCACCAGCACGGTGCCCGAGGCGCCCCAGTCCAGCGCGGTCACCTCGCCCTCGGTGGGCACGATCTGGGCCTTGCCGCCGCCCCACAGATCCAGGATGCGGATGCCGTCCGATCCGGACATCGCGACGAACTTGCCGTCCGGGGAGACGCACGCGGCCGCGGCCCCGCGGCCTTCCCAGCTCTCTTCGATGCGGCCGTCGCCGACGTTCACGCGCATCAGCAGCGCACCGCCGCCGGAGCTGACCATGATCTGGTCGGCGGACAGGAACGAGACGCCGTCGGCGCCGCCCCGCTGGTTGAGGATCTCGACGGGCCTTCCGTCGTTCAGGTCCCACCCGATAACGCCTATCGAGGTCGCCGCCACGAGCACCCGGTCGTCGGGGCTGAACGCCAGGTCCGCGACCTCGTCGGCCCCCTCCAGCGGCGGCGGGGAGCGACCGCTGTCCAGATCGTAGACATCGACCCCACCAGGGCGACCGGCGAGCAGGTCCTCGGCCATCGAAGCGGCCACGGACCGCATGCGCGAGTCGTAGGCCACCGCCGTCGCCCGTTCGGGGATCGAGGGCAGCTTCAGGCTCCGGCCCGAGTCCACCTCCCAGGCTTTGACCCCGACCCGCGCGATCTTCGAGATCGCGGCGACTTCCTTGCCGTTGGGCGCGACGGTGACGCTCTCCACCGCGAAGCGATCCGAGTACTCGTGGGTCCTCAGCAGCTGCAGGTCCACGAGACGAGGGCCGAGGTCACGCTCTTCGCGCGCGTCCGGATCCCGCTCGCTGCCGACCACGTAGCCGTCGCCCGCCGAGGCCTGCGCGACCAACAACAGCGCGGCGATCGCGCCCCACCATCGAAGTGGCTCAGGAGCCATACGCCACCGCCCCGAAACCGGCCGCCGCGAGGATCAACCACGCTGGATGCACCTTGAGAAACAGCAGCCCCAGCGCGACCGCCGCGAGCACGCCGGTGTGCCACGACAGCACCGACTTGGGGCCGATCTGCAGAACCATGAACGTCAGCAGCGCCAGCACCACAGGCCTGACGGCTGTCATCATTCCCTGAACTCGAGGGTGATCTTTGAAGGTCGTGAAGAGTGCGAGCACCACCGCGATCATCAACGCCGACGGCAGCACCATCCCCACCAGTGCGGCGACGACCCCGAGGAACCCACCGACCTCCCAGCCGAACCAGACCGACATCTTCGTGGCGATCGGACCCGGGAGCGCGTAGCCCGCCGCGAGGGCGTCCACGAACTGCTCGTCGGTCATCCATGCGTGCTTCTCGACGAACTCCGCCTGCATCAGGGGCACCATCGCGGGCCCCCCGCCCCAGGCCAGGGAACCGACCTTGGAGAACGAAATCAGGAGTTCGAACGCGACGTGCATTTACGAATCTTACGACCCGATTGATCCAAACGTGCGGTCACTGCGTAACGGGACCGGGGGGTTCGCCGTACTGACGGTTGTCAGGGTGAACCCTGTAGACTCTGCGAACCTGAGGGGGCCGACCGGCCTCCATTCAACTGGAGGTATTCATGAACCGTCGTGATTTCAACAAGATGATGCTGGTCGCCGTGGGCGGCGTTCTCGCTGGCGCTGCCGTTCCCGCTCTCGCCGAGCACCACGAGTCAGGCGACAAGAAGGCCGAAGGTGGCAAGCACGAGTGCAAGGGCAAGAACGACTGCAAGGGCACGGGCGGCTGTAAGACCGGCGACGCCGGTTGTGCGGGCAAGAACTCCTGCAAGGGCAAGGGTGGTTGCAAGACCATGGAAGGCAACTCCTGCGCCGGCAAGAACGAGTGCAAGGGCAGGGGCGGCTGCAAGTCCGGCGACAACGGCTGCGGCGGCAAGAACTCCTGCAAGGGCAAGGGCGGCTGCGCCACGGGCGACTACAAGAAACACTAGCCCTGCTGTTTGAGTAAGACTTCGAAGCCGGCGGGCCGTGATGGCTCGCCGGCTTCGTGCTTTCTGGGATCTCGATGACGAATCGATTCGATCTGCCCGACCTGGGGGTCGGGGTCGGCCTCCGGGTGCCGCACTTCAACTACGTGTTGGAGGAGCAGCCCGCCGTCGACTGGTTCGAGATCATCTCGGAGAACTTCATGGACACCGAGGGCCGCCCGATGCGGATCCTCGAGCAGGTCCGCGAGCACTACCCCGTCGTCATGCACGGGGTGTCGATGTCCATCGGCAGCACCGACCCCCTCGACAGGGACTACCTTCAGCGGCTCAAGCGCCTCGCCGACCGCATCGATGTCGCCTGGATGGGCGACCACGTCTGCTGGACCGGGGTCAACGGCAGCAACGGCCACGACCTCTACCCGGTCCCCTACACCGAGGAGTCCCTCGCCCACGTGGTCGAGCGGATCCGCATCGTGCAGGACATCCTCGAGCGGCCGCTGGTGATGGAGAACCCGTCGACGTACCTGCAGTTCGTCGCCGACTCGATGTCGGAGATCGAGTGGATCGGCCGCATGGCCGAGGACGCCGACTGCGCGCTCCTGCTGGACGTCAACAACGTCTACGTCACCGCCCGCAACCACGGCCTGGACGCGATGGAGTACCTGCAGCAGGTGCCCTGGGACCGGGTCGTGCAGAACCACCTCGCCGGCCACACCGACCACGGCACCCACTGCATCGACACCCACGACGATCACGTCTGCGACGACGTGTGGGAGCTGTACGCCTGGGTGCAGAAGCGCGCCGGCGGCATCGCCACGCTGATCGAGTGGGACGGGAACCTCCCCGACTTCCCCACGCTTCAAGCCGAAGCCGACAAGTGCCGGCCCCACCGGAGCTTCCTCGATGGGTGAGCTGGACCGCCTCGAGCGCTGGATGCTGCGGGTCGTCACGCACCCCGAAGGGGTCGACGCCGGCTTCGACGCCGCCCGTACGGAGGGTCTGCTTCCCGAAGGCGCCGAGGTGCTGACGGACATCGTTCCGGGCAACGACCGCCTGAGCCCCGAAGAGCAGCTCCACATCTACGCCTTTGCGTACTTCGAGCGCATCATCGACGTGCTCGCCGACGAGTACCCCACCGTCCAGCACCTGCTCAGCCTCGAGCACTTCCGCAGGCTCTGCCGGGAGTTCCTCGTGGACCACCCGTCGGAGGCCTACTCGCTCAACCGGGTCGGGGTTCCGTTCGCCGGGTGGCTCGCGGCCCGCTCCGCCCGTGCGGCCAAGGCGCAACCCACGTGGAGCGCCAAGCTCGCCCTCGCTGTGGATGTCGCGATCGTCGAGCGGACGATGGACGAGGTCTGGGACGAGCCGTTCGCCGAGTCGATCCCGTTCGAACGGCTGCAGGCCATCCCCATGGAGGCGTGGGCCGACGTGAAGCTGGAGACCATGCCCGCCCTGGCCCTGCTGGAGCTGGCCCATCCGATCACCGAGGCGATGAACGCCGCGCGCGACGACGAGGCGATCGTGGTGCCGAAGCCGGCGACGACCTGGATTTGCATCTACCGCGACGATGACCGCCGCTGGCGGTTCGAGCTCACCTTCGAGCAGCACGGCCTGCTCGCGGCGCTGTCCCGGGGGGAGACCCTGGGCGAGGCGATCGAAGCCGTCGCCACCAGCGAAGGCGCCGACGTCGCGGCGATGATGAGCGGCCTCGGCGGCTGGTTCAAGGAGTGGATGGGGACCGGGCTGTTCGCTTCGGTCCGCCTCGGGGACTAGGGGAAGGCACGGGGCCTTCTACGCAGCGGGCCGGCTGAGCCGGAGGATGAACAGCTTGCTGCCAATCTGCAGTTGGTCGAAGTCGCGGACCCGGGCGGTCGTGACCCGCCGTCCGTTCAACATCGTCCCATTGGTCGAGTCGAGGTCGCGAACAAACACCTCGTTGACGCCGAAGACCTCGAGCACCGCATGGCGCCGGCTCGCTTCGGAGTCCTTCACGACAAGGTCCACGGACCTGCGGCCCAGCACGACGGTCTCCTACTGGAAGCGATGCTGCTCGCCGCCCACTTCCTCCAGCACGACCACCATCTCGCAGGGACGCACCGTGCCGAAGGGCCGCTCCGGCGGAACTTCCGCGGGCGCCACCGGCACGGGCTCGTGGTTCGGGGTCTTGATCTTGGCCGTCGGGCCGGCGCAGGGGCTCAATGAACGCAGCGAGGCGACGGTCTCCCCCGGGACGGCATTGCACACGTTCAGGGTCGGCGACGGCTCGCCGAGCTTCGTCGGAACCACGTCGCATCGGAACGTGAACGTGGTCGTCCCGAACCGCACCATCGCGCCGTGGCGCAGCGAGCACTCCATCTGGAGCTGCTCGTCGACGAAGACGCCGTTGGTGGAGCCCAGGTCGAGAACACGCCAGGCGCCACGCTCGTACACGACCATTGCGTGAACGGCGGACACCTCGCGGTCCTCAAGGATGATGTCCCCCACGGATCCACCCTCTGACTCGGCAGCGCGACGTGCTCCCCCGCACGCCGCCCGGTCGCGGTGCTCGCCGCCCTCGGCCAGTTCGGAGTCGAGACGACGAGCTTCGTCGCCATCCTCGGCGCCGCCGGATTCGCCGTCGGCCTGGCGATGCAGGGCACGCTCTCCAACTTCAGCTCCGGCGTGATGCTCCTCATCTTCCGCCCGTACAACATCGGCGACGTGGTCGACGCGGGTGGGAGCAGCGGGGAGGTGATGGCGGTGACCTTGTTCACCACGGTCATCCAGCCGCCCAGTGGCGAGAAGATCACGGTGCCCAACGGGGCCATCTTCGGCGGCACGATCACCAACTACACGCACGGTCCCCTGCGCATGGTCGCGGTCGACGGCGGCATCGACTAGCGGACCTGGACACCGCCCGCAAGGTGCTCGTCGACGCGCTCAACAAGGTCGATCACGTCGAGAAGACGGTCGTCTTCCTGATGGGGCTGGGCGCCAGCTCGGTCGACTTCCAGCTGCGCTGCTGGTCGGCGGCGGCGCCTAGGAGCTAGTCCGTCCCGCAGTCGGGGTAGAGGTTCTCTTCGAGCAGGGAGTTGCCGTCGCACAGGAAGGCGACGACATCCGGATCGATGGGGTACCCGCCGCCGCAGTAGTACGTCTGCGCGTTGGTCCAGAAGCAGCCCGGCCACCGGTCGATGGAGCTGCCCGGCGCCGGCACGAGCGTGCCGTAGTCGTCGAAGCAGAGAGGGTCCTCGATCCAGTTGGTGTGGATCGGGAACGTCAGGTCATCGTGGCTGTCGAGCCCGGTCTCGGCCTCGAACGTCGTCCCGGTGGCGGTGTGGTCCCATACCGTGGCGGTGATGTCGTACGAGCCCGTGTACTGCGTGACGATGGTCGCGCACTGCTCCCAGATGCGGTGCCCGTCGTCGAATCCGACGACCTCGGGGGTGCCCTGGTCGATGTAGAACAGGCCGCCTCCGCCGGTCTTGGCGAAGACGATGCTGATCGGGTCGTCGTTGGGGTCGTACGTCGTGACGCAGGCCTCGACGGACTCGCACTCGTAGTTGTACTTCTCGTCCACGTCGACGCTGATGACGGGCGGGTTGTTGATGACCACGGTGGCGTCGAACGCACCGACGGGATCACCCACGCACTGGCTGATCATCGGGGCCGTCTCGGTCGTCTGACCGTCCACCACCTCGAACACGCCGGTGTCCGCCGACGAGCAGTCCGCCGACGGCGTCCAGTCGTTGGGGTTGTTCACGTTGACCGTGTCCGCGGGGATGGCCCACACGGTGTAGCAACCGGCGGGAACGCTCAGGAAGAGGTCGGCGGCGAGGTGCCGCGAGTCCTCGTCGAGGATCGTCTCCAGGTGCGAGACCATGCCGGGGAAGATGCCGTCGACGAGATCGACGTTGAACTCCTCGTGGTACGGCTTGATGGGCTCACCGGCACAGCTGACGTTCTCGACCCGTAGTGGTAGCCGCTGACGTCGGTGTTTCCGTAGTAGTCGCAGGTGAGGTTGGCGCCGGTTCCGGCGCCGGCGCCGCCGAAGCAGCCAGCAACGCCGATCGACAGCGCCGCACAGATCAAAAGGTGAGAACGGGACAAGGGGACCAACTCCAGTCGACCACCTGACCCCACGTAGGTCTTAGCAGAGGAGGAGCGTCAGCCGTCAAGGATCAACTGAGATCCATCTCCTGGTACTGGCCCTCGGGCTTGGTCGCGACCATCTGCCACGCCGTCGACACCGAGCGCCGCAGTTCGTGCATCGACTTGATCGAACCCAGCGTCTTCAAGGCGAACATCGGGCGGTAGTAGAACCGCACGTACGCCAGCTGGGTCAGCTCCTGGATCTGCGTCTCCGTCAGATCGCAGCCGGGCCGCGGGATGTAGCTGTCGTAGCTCTCGTCCAGGATGTACTTGCGCCAGTAGTCCTCGCCGTACTCGTCCACGTACATCGAGTAGAGCTCGGTGCCGGGCATGGGCGTGACCTTGGAGAACTGGGCGTAGTCCAGCGGCAGGTCGAGGGCGTACCGGATCGTCTGCCGCACGGTCGACTCGGTGTCGCCGGGGTTGCCGATCATGAAGTAACCGAAGACGTCGATGCCGGCGTCCTTGGTGTCCTGCACCGTCTGCTTGGCCTGCTCAAGATCGGCGGCCTTCAGGAGCGTGCGGAGCACCTCGCGGTTCCCCGACTCGAGGCCGTAGTAGATGCGCACGCAGCCGCCGCGAGCCATCCACTCGAGCATCTCGGTGCTGATGCAATCGACGCGGGTGCGCGCCGCCCACACCAGGTCGAGCTTGCGGCGGACCAACTCCTTGCTGATCTCGATGACGCGCTGCTTCTGGATGGTGAACGCCGAGTCGAAGAAGTCGAACTCGCGGACGCCGTGCTCCTTGTACGCAAGCTCCATCTCGTCGACGACGTCGACCGGGGTGCGGGGCCGGAACTTGAGCCCGCCCTGCTCGCAGAAGATGCACCGGTAGGGGCACCCGCGGCTGGTCATCAGGCAGCTGAAGTTCTTGTACTTGGAGATGAACGAGTAATAGAGGCTGTTGTCGACGAGGTGGCGGGCCGGCCACGCCGCGTCGCTGATGTTCGCCAGCGTCGGAGCGTTTCCGTTGTAGATGACCTCGCCGTCGTCATCGCGCCAGACCAGGCCCTTGAGCCCGCCGAGATCCTTCTTGCGCATGAGCGCATCGAGCAGGTGCGGAAGCGTCGCCTCGGCCTCGCCGGTGACGCCGTAGTCGAGGCACTGGTGGGTCATCGACTCGACCGGGTACATGCCCATGTGCACGCCGCCGACGATGACGGGCACGTCCACCTTCTCCTTGATCGCGCGGACCCAGGAGAGCGTTTGATAGAAGAGGTAGGTGGTGATCGTGTAGCCGACGTAGTCGGGCCCGAACGCCTGCAGCCGCTGCACCGTCTCCTCGACGGTGAGGTTCTCGGCGTTGACGTCGATGAGCTGGACCTCGACCCCGTGCTGCTCGAGGCAGCCGGCGACGTACATCAACGAGAGCGAGGGGAAGACCCCGTAGTTCTCCTTGACGGCCTTGATGCCGGGCTCGTTCTTGATCGCGCCGTAGGGCGGATAGACGAGTGAAACCTTGAGTCCAGAGAGGTCAAATCGTTCCATGGCTAGCACCTTAGCCGCTGGATCCGGGTGACGACTACTTGCGAGATCGCGACTTCTTGCCTCGACTCGGCGTCTTGGCCGCCTTGTCCTCTTCGGTGGTCCGCTCCCACAGCAGCTCGAGCGTTTTCATGGGTACGAACACCATCTCCGTGGAGACGTTGATGCGGGCCATCTGGCTGTCGGTGGCCTCGCTGAACGACTCGCGCAGGGCGCGGGCCAGATCGGTCGAGGTCACGGGGATGTCGAGGTCGTCAAACGCCAGTTCGATGCCGAGCAGTCCGTCCAGATCGACCGGCTGCGGATCGCTGCGGGCACCGATGTTGACGACGAACCGGCTGAGCGCCGCGAGGACCCGGAACGCGAACCGCGCGGTCAGGTCGGTCTTGCCCTGCTTGGCCCGCGAGTGGGTCTTCTGGTCGACGGGGAGCACCGCCAGCAGACGACCCGGCTCGGCCTTGTCATCCCCGGAAGGACGGCCGCCGCTGAGGCCAACCGCGACGGCGAGCCGCAGCGGAGTGGGATCCTCGTAGACGGGATCCTCGAGGTGAGGAGCGAGCTTCGTCTTGAGGGTGGAGTGGTGCTCCGTGAGCACGCCCCGGTAAGACTCCGGCAGCAGATCCAGCGTGTCCATCCGCTCATCGAGCCGACGGAACTCCTCGATCTGCTTGGCCAGCTCGGGGTTCTCCTTGAACGCCCGAACGCGGGAGTCGGCCTCGTCCAAGCGGGCCTTCCACAGGGCCGCACGCTGCCGAAGGTCGGCGGCATCGGTCAGCAGCGTGCGCTGCACCACCGTCGCCTGCATGTCGAAGCGTCGGGCGCCCAGCGTGCGGCGTTGGTCCAACGCTCCCTTGAACTCACCGGTGGTCTCGACCAGCGCGTCCTGGATGTTCCCCAGCTCCAGGTACAGCTGCTCGAGCTGCTCCTGCAGGGCCTCTTCCTTCTTGCGAAGGCCGTCGATGCGCCCGAGCGTCTCGACGAGCTCGACATCGACGGTGGCCTCGACCTTGCGGAGGGCCCGCTGAAGCGCGAGGGGGCCTGCAAACTCCTCTTCGTCGCCGCCGAGGGTGGCTCCAACGTCGGTGTTCACGTCCGCGGACTTGGGGATCGAGCGTCCATCGATCAGCGTCTTGCCGTCCTCCACCGGAGGAGCAGACTTGCTGGCGGATCGTCTTCCATGGTCGGTCGTCAGTCCCATTCGCGTTCAGTAATCCTACACTGTGGGGATGCAGCGTCGCACAACCATGCTTGTCGGCTGGGTCTCCGGGGTGCTCATTGCACTCCTGGGAACCAACCTGTGGTGGTTGCGTCGCAATGATCTTCCCGACGGTTTCCAGAACGAGTACGAACACGTCTACACCCTGACGGAGATCTTCTTCCGTCTGCGGGACAGCGGGCTGGGCGAGGCCTGGTACTCGCTCTGGGACGGCTACTACCCGCCGCTGATGCACGTCGCGGGGGCCTCCGGGCTCGCGGTCGCGGGCCGCTCCGGGACCGTGCCGGTGATGGCGCTGGGGATCTTCCTCGTCCTGCTCATCGCCGGCACCGCGTGGATGGTCCATCGGCTGCGGGGGCCGGAGACGGCGGCGGTCGCGGTGGCGCTGCTGGCCGCCTACCCGTCGGTCTTCGGCAACGCCCGCCGGTACGAGCCGAACATCGCGCTGTCAGCGTTCGTCGCGCTCGCGGCGGGCTTCCTGGTCGTCCGCAAGGGGCTCGACAGCTGGCGCACAGCGGCGCTGGGCGGGGGGCTCTGCGGCCTCGGCATGCTCGCCGACCGGATCGTCTTCGTCGTCTACCTCCTCCCGCTCGTGGCCGTCGCCGCCTTCCGCGCCTACCGCAACCACGAAGCCGAAGAACGCATCCAGTCGCTGCTGCGGTGGTGCGCCGCGGGCGCCGTGACGTTCGCGATCTGCGGCTACTACTACGCCCGCTGGCTCGCCGGCCACATCGACGAGGTCGTCACCCAGCTCGGCGGAGAGATCGAAGCCACCGGAGAGGCCGCGGCGGGGTTGCCGTGGTGGTCGGCGACGGGGCTGATGTACTACCCGCTGTCGTTCCTGGACAGCCAGATGGGGCTCGCGATCGGCGGCCTGACCGCGATCGGCATCGCCCTCTACCTCGTCCGCGGCCGGCAGGAGCTCGAGCCCGACTCCGCCGCGCTGCTGGAGGGCTGGCTCTTCGGGGGCCTCCTGGTCATCACGATCGTCAGCAAGAAGCAGCCGTACTACGCGATCCCGCTGCTGGCGCCGGCGGCTGCCTGCGCCGCGATCGGCTTCCGCGCCCTCCCCGACATCCGGGGGTTCATCGCCGTCAGCGTGGTCATCGTCGCGCTGGGGGGACACCAGGTGTCGTACCTGACCCGGGGGGAGGGGCTCTGGCCGGCGCCGGGCCGTTGGACCTGGTTCGCGGGGAACTCGCCGCTGCCTGAGGGGTTCCTCGGCAACGAGTACACGCAGGCGGCGCCCCCCCACGGGTTCGGGCTCAACCTCCCGCGGATCGCGGAGCTGTGTTCGGCCCAGACGGTCAAGGATCCGGACCGGCCCATCACCGTCGTCTACAGCGAGGCGCAGGGCGCCTACGAGGGGCAGCTCATGCCGACGCTGAGGCTCGAGCTCGACTCGCTCGAGGTCGAAGGCGTGATGATGAACGGACACGCCGTGCAGGAGAACGCCGACCGCGCCGCCTGCTTCGTCTTCGTCACCGGCACCGACGTGGCGTGGCCAACGCACGAGCAGATCGCCCAGGAGTGGGAGGACTGGGGGGTCGGTACCCCGACCGCGGCGCTGTACGAGGCCATGGACGGAATGAAGGCGCGGTCGTACCCGCTGGACCGATGGATGACCGAGCGCGATGAGCTCGTGCATGTCTACACCCTGGTTGGGCCCGGCAGCGACTGACGTTCGTGCAGCCGGAATCCCCGCGTACGCGCACGGGGCTTGGTAGCATGGCGGTTCGCGCTTTTTCGCGCGGCGACCGGGGACAAGATGAAGCCGAGCTTCGATTCTATTCGTCGTTTTTGTTCGCTTCTGGCGCTCTTGGGAGTGCTGGTGGTCAGCGGCTGCTACGACCCGAACCAGGTCCTTGAGATCGACCGGTTCAACGTGCAGTTCACCCGCCAGGCGGTCTTCGAGAGCCAGCCGGACGAAACCGGCGGCGGCGACGACGATGACTCCGGCGACGACGATGACTCCGGCGACGACGACGACTCCGGCGCTGACGACGACGATGACGACGCCACCGACGACGACGACGACGACGAGGCCCGCCTCGTGGCCGGCCCCGAGGTCAGCAAGCGCGTCACCATCAGCAACTCCTCCCCCGCCGACATCTTCCTGAACATCGTGCTCGAGGGAGAGCACGCCGGCGCCTTCCTCCCCGAGCCGCCCCTGGGCAACCTCCCCGACGGCTTCAACTACCGTGTCGACGCCAACAGCCGCCTCGACTTCAACATCGTCTTCCGCGGCCAGGTCGTCGGCGCCAACCTCGCCCGCCTCCGCATCACCAACCCCGAATTCGAGTACGACGAGACGGTGGTGCTCCAGGGCATCGTCGACTGCACGTCGCTGACCGGCCTCCCCGGCGTGGACATCGCGGACTTCGACGGCGACGGATTCTGCGTCGGTGTCGGCGGCGCCGACGAGGACTGCAACGACATCCCCGAGGACGACGGCTTCCACCAGCACCCCGAGGCCCCGGAGGTCTGCGAAGCGGACGTCCAGGTCGACAACAACTGCGACGGCGCCACGGACCTCATCGTCGACCTCGACAACGACGGCTGGTGCGATCTGGACGCCTCTTGCGGCAGCGACGCCGAGATCGAGGCCGCCTGCCTGGCCGACGACGGCGGCAACTCGCACGACTGCGCCGACGACGACCCGGCGACCAACCCGGCGGCGGCGGAGATCTGCGAAGACGGCCTCGCCGACGACCAGATCGACAACAACTGCGACACCTCCGACGACGCTGGCGTCCTCACCCAGTACTACTTCGACGACGACGGCGACGGCTGGGGCGTGCCCGACACCCCGGAGACGCAGTCCGAGTTCAGCTGCGGCGCAGCGCCGCCGGGATACGCCCCCTTCCTGGGCGACTGCGACGACACGCTGAGCACCGTCTTCCCCGGCGCCATCGAGGTCTGCGACGGACGGGACAGCGACTGCGACGGCAGCACGGACCCGGACGACGTCGACGACGACGCCGACGGCCGACCCCTGTGCGCGACCACTCCCGAAGGCGTGCCGCTGGACTGCGACGACACCAACCCCGACGTCTACCTCGGTCACGCCGAGAACTGCGACAACATCGACAACGACTGCGACGGCCTCATCCCGGAGAACGAGATCGACGAGGACGGCGACGGCTTCGCGGTCTGCGCCGGCGACTGCGACGACGACGTCGCCACCGTCAACCCCACCGCGACCGAGCTCCCGGGCGACTACATCGACAACGACTGCGACGGTCTCCTCCACCTGAGCGAGACCGACGGCGACATCGACGGCCAGGACGAGATCTCGGGCGACTGCGACGACTCCGCCCCCACCGTCTACGCCGGCGCTCCGGAGCTGTGCGACGGCCTGGACAACGACTGCAACGGCCTCGTCCCCCTGGACGAGCTCGACGGCGACGGCGACGGCTTCGTCCCCTGCGACGAGGAGGCTGAGCCCTGGCCGATCGGCTACACCGGCGTGGTGGGCCTCGTCGGCGGCAGCGACTGCGAAGACGACATCAGCACCAACCCCAACGCCAGCGACATCTACCCGGGGGCCCCGGAGATCGCGGACTCGTTCTACGACCCCACCTCCGGCAACTTCATCCTCGTGGACAACCAGTGCCCCGGCGACCCCGGGTACGACACCAACGGCGTGGCCGGCGTGGACTCCGGCGGCAACGACGAGTACTGCATCGAAGAGGTGCTCAGCAGCATCTGCGTGCCCGGCGACGCCTGCTTCGCCTGCGTCGCCAGCGAGCTCGACCTCGACGGTGACGGCTTCTCCGAGGCGTTCGGCGACTGCGACGACTCCAACGCCGATCGCTCCCCGATCCTGTTCGAGGTCTGCGACGGCGTGGACAACGACTGCGACGGCGTCATCCCCGCCACCGAGGTCGACAGCGACAACGACGGCTACGTGCAGTGCTGGCCCGGACCGGAGATCACCAACGTGGTCGGCGGCGACTGCGATCCCGACGACGACGACATCTACCCGGGCGCCCCCGGCGAGGGCAACGACTGCGACAGCACCACCATCGAGCCGTTCGACGTCGACGACGACGGCGACGGGGAGACCGAGAACGGCGGCGACTGCGACGACGCCAACCCGACCGTCTACTCGTCCGCCCCGGAGATCTGCGACGGCCTCGACAACAACTGCAACGGCGACCTGGGCGGCGAAGGCGCCGACTCCGCCGAGGATGACGAGCTGGACGCCGACGGCGACGGCTACACCATCTGCGGCGACAACGACTGCATGGACAGCGGCACGCAGCTCGAGGCCGAGTTCCTCGCCGAGGTGGGCGCCGCCTACCCCGGCGGCAACGCCGACACCGCGGCGTTCTACATCCACCCCGACGCCGAAGAGTTCTGCGACGGCTGGCAGAACGACTGCACCGGCACCACCGGCGCCGTGTGGTTCCCCGACAGCAGCAACCCGAACGAGGTCGACAACGACGGCGACTTCTACATCGAGTGCGACGACGCCGGCTTCGACGTCTGGCTCGACAGCGTCGACTTCGCGAATCTGTACCTGTCCGGCGGCAACGACTGCGCCGACACCATCGGCCAGACCGGGGGCGACGGCACCGGCTCCCTCGCGGACATCTTCCCCAACAACCCCGGGGAGTGCGACGGCTGGGACAACGCCTGCACGGGCATCAACGCCCCGTTCATCAGCCCCCTGACGGACGAGTGGGACGATGACCTGGACGGCTACGTGGAGTGCACCGGCTTCGACACCAGCTCCGGCGCGACCAACTCCCTGGGCAACCCGATCATCGACGGCGACGACTGCCTCGACCAGGACACCAACCACCCCGACACCGGCGCCCTGATGACGTCGACGCAGGTCGGCATCCACGTCAACCCGGGCGCGACCGAGGTCTGCGACGGACTCGACACCGACTGCTCCAGCGGCAGCTTCGACGCCAACGCGCTCGACGAGAACGACGCCGACGGCGACGAGTACATCGAGTGCAGCGGCGCCGCCGGCTGGCTGGGCTTCACCGGCTACACCGTCGGCGACTGCCTGGACGAGGACACCCCCAACCCGACCAACGGCACGACCATGGAGTCCGACGAGGTCGGCTTCTTCGTGCACCCGGGTGCCGCCGAGGTCTGCGACGGACTCGACACCGACTGCTCCAGCGGTGACTTCGAAGCGAACGAGCTGCTCGAGACGGACACCGACGGCGACTCCTACATCGAGTGCGCCTCGACCGCGTCGTGGTTCTCCGACACCGGGTACGACGACCTCGACTGCTTCGACGAGGACACCCCCAACCCGACCACCAGCGCGACGATGGACGCGGTGGACGTCGGCTTCAACGTGCACCCGGGCGCGGCGGAGGTCTGCGACGGCCTCGACACCGACTGCAGCTCCGGCTCCTACCTCGCCGACGCGGTCATCGAGACCGACACCGACGGCGACAGCTACATCGAGTGCGACGCCACGGGCATCGGCTGGTTCGCCGACACGGACTTCGGTGACAACGACTGCCTGGACGAGGACACCCCCAACCCGAGCTTCGGCAGCTTCACCATGTCGGCGGCGGACGTCGGCTTCCACGTCAACCCGGGCGTCGCCTCCGACGTCTGCGACGGCCTCGACACCGACTGCAGCACGGGCTCCTACGTGGCCGACGCCACCAACGAGAACGACGCCGACAACGACCGCTACATCGAGTGCACCAGCTCGGCCTCGTGGTTCAACGACACCGGCTTCCTCACCGGCCTGGACTGCCTCGACGAGGACACCCCCAACCCGAGCGACGTCAGCTTCACGATGACCTCGGCGGCCGTCGGCGCCAACGTGAACCCGGGCGCCCCCGAGGTCTGCGACGGCCTCGACACCGACTGCAGCACGGGCTCCTACGTGGCCGACGCCACCAACGAGAACGACGCCGACGGCGACACGTACATCGAGTGCGACAGCACCGCGGCGTGGTTCGGGAGCACCGGCTTCGGCGACGGCGACTGCCTCGACGAGGTGACCACCCACTGGAACACCGGCGACTCGATGTCGCTGACGGTCGCCGCGGACGTGAACCCCGGCGCCTCCGAGGTCTGCGACGGCTTCGACACCAACTGCAGCGGCGGCTCCTCCGAGGCGCTGTACGACCCCGACGATTCGGCCCTCGAGGGCGTCGCGGAGGGCGACGCGGACGAGGACGAGTGGACCGAGTGCGCGCTCGTGACGGCCACGGAGATCGTGCCCGGCTACCAGTCGGAGGACTGCAACGACTCCGTTGACACGATCAACCCGGGCGAGACTGACGGGACGAGCTCGCCGCCGGTGGACAACGACTGCGACGGCGTCTTCGACGAAGAGGACATCGACGCCGGCGACCTGCTGATCACGGAGATCCACGCCAACCCCACCGGCGCGGAGAACCGCGAGTGGTTCGAGGTGATCAACACCACGGCCAACGCGATCCAGATCCAGAACTGGCGGCTGACGGACGACGGCGGGGAGGACTACCTCATCCCCGACTCCATCGAGATCGCCGCGGGCGCCTACGCGGTGCTGTGCCGCAACCCGGTCCAGGCGGCCGCCCAGGGCGTCACCTGCGCCAACTCGACCAGTTGGAACAACTACCAGCTGTCCAACTCCAACGACGAGATCAACCTCATCGCGCCGTGCACCGGCGAGGTGGAGCCCTGCACCTCCGGCGGCGACCTCGAGGTGGACCAGGTCGACTACGACGGGGGCTGGAACTTCAGCACCGGAGAGGGCACCTCCATGGTCTTCGACCCGGACGTGACCCAGAACCAGAGCGTCAACAACTCGCTGTCGAACTGGTGCGCGGCGGTGGCCGACTGGGACGGCGGCAACGACGGCTCGCACGAGGGCACCCCCGGCGTGCCGTCGAACGACTGCGACCCCGACTACCAGGACAACGACAAGGACGGCTACTGCGAGGAAGGCATGGACGTCGACGGCGACGGCGACTGCAACAGCCCCGGCACCGAGGACGGCGTCTGCTCGCCGGTGTCGGCCTACGCGGACTGCGACTGCGACGAGGGCACGGACACGGTCTACCCGGGCGCCCCGGAGTTCTGCGACTCGATCGACAGCGACTGCGATCTGGACTTCGTGGACAACTCCGACGACTTCGACGGCGACGGCGATCCGGACTGCACGGACCCGGACGACGACAACGACAGCGATCCGGACACCACCGACTGCGACGACTTCAACGACCAGATCTACACGGGCGCGACGGAGAGCTGCGACACGATCGACAGCGACTGCGACGGCTCGCTGGTGGACGGCTTCGACAACTTCGACGGGGACACCGAGCCGGACTGCATCGATGAGGACGACGACAACGACAGCGATCCGGACGTCACCGACTGCAACGACTTCGACAACACGATCTTCAACGGCGCGACGGAGATCCCGGCCGACGGCGTCGACCAGAACTGCGACGACGACGAGCTCTGCTACGACGACACCGACAACGACAACTTCGTCGAAAACGGCAACGACACCGTGGTCAGCGTCAACAACTTGAGCTGCGCGCAGAGCGGCGAGCACACCGCGATCACGGCGGATGACTGCAACGACAACGACCCGGCGATCAAGCCCGGAGCCAGCGAGATCGCGGGCGACGAGGTCGACCAGAA
>JAAESI010000105.1 GCA_024229515.1 Pseudomonadota bacterium
CGGTACTTCGTCTTGAACTTCAGCGTCACCTTGCTCTTCGTGCGTGCGGCCATCTTGGTCGTCTCCGGAGGCTGATCCTCGAGGAGCACCGTGGGCCGAGCAGGCCCATCAGGTCAAGACGCCGAGCCATGCACCAACGCCGCGCATCGCGCTCAACTGTAGCGGTAGTGGATCCCCGAGCCCCGGGCCGCGGCGAGCTCGTACCGGGCGGTCAGCGCCTCGAAGTCCGATTCCAGCCAGGTCGCGGTCTCCTCGGCATCGGGACCGTCGCCGACCACCGCGTCGATGGCGGCGTCCAGGGACGGCCGGTCGACGAAGCTGAGCTTCATGTACGCGGCGATGACGTCCTCGGGGGGCCGGTAGACGTGCGCCACGCCGCTGGGATCCTCGGGGAACGCGAGCTTGCCGGTGGCATCCGACGGGGCCTCGGTCCCCTCGACGAACGCGGGGTAGCCCTCATCGGTCGAGTCGTCCGGGTACAGCCGCTCCAGCAGCCCCATCAACTCGGGGGAGACCCGGATGGTGGGACCTCGCTTGGAGACCACCGTCCAGCGAACAGCGTGGTCCCGAAGCTCGTCCAGGGACATGCGCGCGAGGTCGAAGGCGGTGCGCGCCTTGCCGTACTCGTGATCCACCATCGCCTCGAGTTCGGCGACCACGTCGTCGCCCCGACCGAGCTCGCGGCACTTGCGCTGCAGCTGGCGGAGGCGGTTCACCTCGTCGGGATCGGCGCGGTAATCCAGCGACAGCACGGCCCGGTGGAGGATCGACCGGTCGGCCCCCTTGCTGACCCGCTCGTAGGCGTACAGAACCACGGCGAACAGGCATTCGTGGTCCACGGCGACGAGCTGAGCGTGGAGGTTCTCGAGGGTGGGTCGCGTCACGGCGCGACGATGCTAACCCAGGGCTTCGAAGGCCGCGTCCTGGAGGCGCACCAAGGCGGGGCCGAGGTCGCGAAGAAGCGCCGTGGGGCGGCCGTGGTCGGCTGCCCAGGGGTCGCCCAGGGACAGCTTCGCCGCCGCCGCGCCGATGCGCGCGAGGGCGGGATCGGCGCTGGTCACGAGCACCTCGTGGGCTGCCGACAGCGGGTCGGTGGGCTCGCCCCCGCGGAGCAGGTGGAGCACCGCCGGCCAGGCTCCGAACATCGTCTCCGTGGTGCGCAGCCCGGTTCCGGATCGACTCCACGCCGACGCGGTCGCGACGATGAGGGAAGCGAGCTCGGAGCGGAGGTCGTCGCGCACGTGGTCGGGCCCCTCGAACGCGGCGTGGAGCGCGTCCTCGCCGACCAGCGGATCGCGGTGGAGCCGCCACCCGAGGCGGTCCAGGGGGCGGGCCGAGAGCCGACGGCGGAGCACCCCCGCCATCGCCGACTCGGTCACCACGGCGGGCGCCGCGAGTCCCCCGCACGCGCCTCGGATCGCGTCCCCGTCCAGCATCGCGAGGTGCTGATGGAGCCGTCGGGGGAGGCCCGCGGCGACGTGGAGGGGAGCGTCGTCGGGGACCACCGCGAGCAGCTGCCAGCTTCGACGGGTGCCCCACGGGCCAGGGGCCAGGTACAGCCCCGAGACGACGGTCGCGAAGTGGCGGGGGAGGTCCGCCAGCAGCGGCTCGAAGAGGCCGTGGATGCGGTCGAGGCCGCGCGGCGCAGGGGCGGACGCCGAGCGGGGAAGGGCGGCCTCGGGATCGACAGCGGCCTCACCCCCGAAGACGGCTCCGAAGGCGCCGAGGGTGGAGGTCAGCAGCTCCGGCGCGCGAGCGGCCGGCCCGGGCACGGGAGGGAAGTGGATCGGCGTGCCCAGCTGCTCCAGCTCGTCGCGGAGGGCGGTGGCGACGGCGCGGGCCCCGGGGAGGTCGGCGGCGGCGAGGCGCGCGGGCAGCTGGCGGAGGAAGCGATCGGCGCACGCGCGCAGCCGTTCGCGGGGTTCCAGGTCCGCCCCTTCGAATCCGATGCCGGCGGCCGAGCGCTGCACGATCGCCCACTCCCGGGGGGTCACCACGAGCACCGGCCGTTCGCCGACCTGCACCGCGGCGAGGGCGGCGGCCCGCACTTCGGGGGGGCACGGATCGATCAGCACCGCGGCCAGCGGCTCGGCCCGGCCAGCGGGGTGTGCGAGCACGACGTCCTTCACCGCGACGCCCGCTTCCGCGGCCCGACGGCGCAGCGACGAGGCCAGACCGGGGAGCACGAAGCGGGCCCGGATCGCCTTGCGCACGACGGCAGGGAGCGCGGCGGGCACGACCCGAACGGGGAGGGATCTCACGCGGGCGTCAGCCTTCGTAGCCGGGGGTGAGGATGTTCACGGAGCCGAGGATGCCGGGCATGTCGGGGCCGAAGAGCTCGATGGAAACCCCGGGCTCCTGCTCGTAGTCGATGTCCCGCGCGAGCACGGTGAAGAAGGAGCCGTCGCCGGTGGGGTCGACGCCCTCCAGATCGGGCTCCAGCGTGACCCAGGTGCGCGAGCCGCCATCGGCCAGGTTCACCGAATCCAGCGTCGTCGGCAGGTCGAACAGGAAGTCCTCGCCAGGGACCATCGGCGGGTCTTCCACGCTGTCGCAGTAGAGGCAGACGTCGTCGCGGCCGTCGGGGCGGGCGAACCGGCCCATCGACAGGACCGTGTCGTCGGTCTCGACCCAGCTCTCCCAGCGGAACCCCTCGGTCAGCACCGGGACGAGCAGGCTCGGCAGCAACTCGCCCTCGTCGTCGGCCCCGAACCACATGCCGGAGGTGGCGTCGTCCGGGGAGCCGTCCGTGGGGGTCCACATGGTTCCGCTGCCCGAGACCGACTGGACGGGGATCTCGTTCTGCAGGCTGCCGCCCCACTCCTCGAGGGGCGCGCGGAAGAAGACGGCGGCGCTGGGCTCGGTGAGCTGACCGTCGCTGGGGTGGATGCTGACGATGATCTCGTCGAAGTCGGCGGGGTCGACCGAGACCTCGGCGGAGTCGCCCGCCCCCGTCGTGTACTCCATGACGAGCACGGCATCGCCGGCGTCGTTGACGGCCCAGGCGGCGTACCGCCCCTCTTCGAGGTCGGGCATCCAGGTCAGGTTGATTTCGTAGATCCAGCTGTCGACGCCGACCCCGGGGGTGCAGGCGGACAGCGCCAGGATGGCGACGATGAGGAGTGAGAATCTCATGGGGCGGACTCCAGACTAGCGCGGCGAGGGGACCGGGGTTCCCAAGCGGGTTCGGCGATCGCGTGCCTCCTCCAGGGCGGTGGCGAGCCTTCCGGGCTCGCACGGGGCCGAATCTTCTCGGCACCACGACCAGTCGGGATCCGATATGAGCGTGTGGACCCGTTCGGATCGACGGCCCTCCGGACACTGCCAGCCACAGGGGGTGCTGCTGACGAGGAGGTCACGGGAGCGGGGAGGAGGGGCGGCCTCGTCCAGCAGGATCCCGCTCCAGTCGCGGCCGTCGGCGTCCGGCGGCGCTTCCACGTCGAGCAGCGGGAGAAGGGTCGCGAGCAGATCGACTTGTTCGAACCGCCCCTGGATTCGACGGCCCGCGCCGCGCCCGTCGGGGAGCCGCACGAGCATCGGAATGCGGACGAGTTCGGGGTGCGGAACGCTGTCCAGGGTCGTGGAGGCGTGCCCGATGCCGTCCCGCTCGAGGAGCTCTTCGCCGTGGTCGGCGGAGACCACGAGGATCGTGCGCTCGGGGAGGGCGTCCAGGAGGCGTCCGAGCACGGCGTCGGCATCCGCCACCTCGGCGTCGTAGAGCGCGGCGATGGGTTCTCGGAGCCAGCCGTGGCGACCGGGGAAGTCGGCGCGCGGCACGGTGAGCTGGGTGCGGGCGCGGTCGAGGAGGGGCGAGTCGGGGAGGCGGTCGGGGAGGCCGAGGGCGGCGAGCTGCTCGGGGGACGCCTCGTAGGGGGCGTGGATGTCGCGGAGGTGGAGCCACAGGAAGGTGGGGCCGGCCCGGGCGAGGTGGCGGACCAGCTCGTCGACGGGGTCGGCGTCGCGGTCGAGCTCCTCGGCGAACCCGAGGTTCCGGTAGGTCTCGGTGGCGTCGCCGGCGTATCCGACGGTGTGCCAACCGGCTTCTGCGAGGGCCTCGACGGGGGTGCGGATGCCCGGGGCCAGCTCCTGGCCGCGCTCCTGCACACCGTGGACCGCGGGCCAGAGGCCGCTGAAGAACGACACCATCGACGGGGTCGTCCAGATGGAGTTGGCGGTGGCGCCATCGAAGCTGATCGCCTCGGCGGCGAGCCGGTCGAAGGACGGGAGCGGAACCCCCGCCCGCCCGCCGGGAGGCACGCGGTCGGCACGGAGCGCATCGATGGTGACCAGCAGCAGATGATGCCCCCCGTACCCCCCCGCGCCCGAGCCGGGGTCGCCCGAGCCGGGGTCAGACCCTGCATAATGCACGGCCGCTTCGGGAAAAACGGTGGACGCAGTCCCCACAGCCACGGGGTCAGACCCTGCATACTGCACAAGATCGGCAGTCGCCCCAGGGTGGCCCACGTGCAAAACCGGGAGGATGAGTCGGGCCGCGACAAGCAGTGCGACGGCGGCCCAGGACGTGCTTCCTCCGCAGGCCAGCAGCACCCCCGCACCCCCGGCGATGGCGTTGGCGACGACGTCCCACGGGTCGAAGGTGCGGTCGGGGACCGTGCCCTGGAGGAGTTCGTCCCCCGCCCCGACCACGGCGACGAGCCCGAACGCCAGGGCGGCCTTTCCGCCCAGCGCCCGCCACGCGAGCACGCCCAGCGGCAGGTACTGCACGACGTGCACGCGCTCCTCGGGGAGGTTCCAATACGTCGTCAGCCAGCCCGCGGCGACGAACGTCAACCCCATCGGGATCCAGGGGACGACGGGGTGGCGGTCGTCGTCGCGCCGAAGGAAGCGCGCGCACAGCACCGCCCCGAGCAGCCCGCCCACAGCGACGGCGCGAGCCAACATCCCCTGGGCGCGCAGGTCCTCGGCGACCGGGCGAGCCCCGAAGGCCATCGCCCCCAGCAACACGATCCAGAGCAGCAGCAGCCCCGTGGCGGCGCGTTGGCTCATGCGGTCCAGACCTCCACCAACGCGGGGCCGGCCGCGTTCCACGTGAATCGATCGCGCACCCTGGAGACGAGCTCGGAGTCGGGGACACGCCCGCGATCCCAGGCGGCCCGCATCGCTGCACGCAGGGCATCACCGTCCCCGGGGGGCACGACGAAGACGCCGTCTGTGTCACGTCCGAGCATGGCCGGAGCATGCCCGACGTCGGTCATCACCACCGCCGCCCCGCCGAGGGCCGCCTCGAGCGTGGCGCGGCCGACCACCTCGGTCCAGGAGGCGAGCACGTGCACGCGGGCCCGGTTGAGCCAGGCGCGGAGGGTCGGGTAGTCCAGCTCGATCGCGTCCAGGCCCCGACCGTAGCGCGCGTGCCGAAGGCCCGTCGCCGAGCCGAGAAAGCGCACGGGGAGCCGCAGGTCGAGCGCGGCCAGAGCCACCGCCTCGGGGTTCTTGAGCGGCTCGATACGCCCGACACAGGCGATGAAGTCGCCCGGAGGCGGTGGGAATGGGCATTGGGCAGGGTCTGACCCCAGGTCGGCGATGGCGACGGGGATGGTGATCTCGGGGCCGGGGACGCCGGGGAGGAGGGCCGATTCGGCGGGGTCGGCGAGGAGGGTGAGATCGGCGAGGGCGCGCACTTCGGCGGCCCGCTCGGCGATGCCGGCGCGTCCCCAGCGGAGGCCCGCCATCGTGTCCGCGTCCCGCACGACGCGCGCGGCGAGGGCATCGACGCCTCGCCGACCGGCCCGGTGGTAGAGCTCCAACGGGTGCCACAGCGGCGTCAGCAGCAGCCGCGCACCGGCCGCCCGGGCTCGCTCGGGGAGGTCTCCCCAGTCGTGCACCCGCTGCAGGCAGAAGAGGTGGACCACGTCGCCCGCCGCCGGGGTCACCGCGGCCGCGTCGTGCTCGATCCGGACGTCGATGCCGGCGGCCCGGGCTGCCTCGGCGGACTCCGCCACCTGCATCGCGTCGCCCCCGCGACGCTCGCCCGCGGTCCTGCGCCCGGTGAGCCAGAGGGTCACGAGCGCAACGCCTCGACCAGCTTCGCGGCCGCGCCGACCACCTCGGCGGACACCGCCCCGTGGTCCCGCCGCAGCCACTGCACCAGCGCTTCGTGCGCCTTGCCGCGCCGCTCCGCGTCCCAGCCCTGGTGGCCGACGTGGACCATGCTCACGTCCTCGACCCGCCCCACGGATTGAGGCGTGCGCTCGAACCGCGCGCACAACTCCAGGTCTGTGCCGTGGAACCAGAACCGCTCATCGAAGCCGCCGACCGCCTGGATCGACGCCCGCTTCCCCAGCAGGAAGCAGCCCATCAACCAGCCGACCTCGGTCACGCCGGCGTCCTGCAGCGGCACCGCCCGCGCCGACCTCCCCAGGTGCTCCCGCGCCAACTGGGTCGGCGTCGGCAGGTACCACCCGGTGGGCTGGTGGCTGCCGTCCGCCCACGTCAGGCGGGGCGAGACCAGCCCCCACCGACCGTCCTGAACGACCTCCAGGCAGCGATCCAGGACCGCGCCCGTGGGCAGCGTGTCGGGGTTCAGGAACAGCACGAACTGCCCCCCGGCTTCGTCCAGCCCGAGGTTGTTCCCGTGCGAAAAGGACGTCTCCTCCGGGATCGCCAGGTGCCGGATTTGCAGCGGCGCGACGCGGCAGACCTCGGCCGTGTCGTCCTCGGAGGCGTTGTCGACCACGAGGGTCTCGAAGCTGCACCCCGGAGGGTTCGCGGCGAGGCTCGCCAGGCAACGCCGCAGGTGGTCGGCGTCGTTCCTCGTGAAGATGACGATGGAGAGGTCGATGCTCATCGAGGCCGCGGCTTCGCCCACCCGACGACGTACCCCGCGAGGCCCGCACCGCACGCCGCCACCCCCAGCGCCGCCTCCTTCGGATCCTTCCGCTTCACCAACGCCGCCGCCGGCGCCCGCACCGCTTTGCGGGCCATCCCCAAGACCAGAGACCGGGGCCCCGCACCGCCCCCACCCGGGGTCGCGACCGTCGCCCGCATGCCGTCGCGGCAGTGCCGGTAGCACATGGCCACCAGCTCCTCGGGGCGGTCGCGTCGCTCGTGGAAGACCACCACGTCGGGGTCGTACACCAGCCGCAGGCCGTGCTGGCTGAACCGACGCCCCACGTCCACGTCCTCGCCGTTGGTGCGAAACAGCGGGTTGAAGCCGCCCACATGCTTCAGCGCCGCGACGCGGTACGTCGCGCATGCACCCACGAGCCAGGGGGCGTTCATGCGGGGCGCAGGCCCCAGATCCTGCGGCCAGAACCGCCCCCGCCACTCGTCGATCCAGTTCCCCTCGGAGCGCTCTTCGTTGCGCCCGCCGACCCCGGCGACACCTTCGCCCGCGAGCAGCTCCGACACCTTCCTCAGGTAGTCGATGGGCACGATGCAGTCGGCGTCGATGAACGCGACGGCCTGGAAGCCGAGCTCCTCGGCGCGCCGCCAGAGCGTGTTGCGGGCGGCCCCCAGCCCCTGGTTGTCGTCGTGCACCACGACGTCGACGTCCGCCTCCCGGAGCGCCTCGGCGGTGCCGTCGTTCGAGCCGTCGTCGACCGCCAGGAGCGCGCCCGGAGCGGGATCCAGACCCCGCAGCGCCGCCACGAGGTCCGGCACCCGCGCGGCCTCTCGGTAGCAGGGCACGCCGATCGCGATCGAGCTGGGGTCGACCCGCCTCACGCGGCGGCTCCGTACAGCGCCAGCAGCCCCTCGACGTGGCGCTCCAGATCGGGCGTCAGGGGCCACGCCGCGCGGCGGTCCACCAGGTCCCGACGCTGCTCCAGCAGCCGCTCGATCGCGTGCTGAAGCCCCTCGGCATCGCCGGGCGGGAACAGCGTTCCGTTGACCCCCTCGATGACCTGCTCGGCGAGGCCGCCATGGTCCGCCACCACCACCGGGACGCCCGACAGGAGCGCCGCGTTGACGGTTCGTCCGAAGCTCTCCCGCACCCGGCTGGGAGCGATCAACGCGGTCGCACCGTCGAGCAGCCCCGACAGCATCGGCGGCTCGTACCGACCGTGGAACCGAATCGGCGAAGCGCCGGCGCGGGACATCAGCCGCGCCTCGTAGGGACGATCGGGAGACGCCGGCGCCGCCGGACTGCCCCCGTGCACATCCAATTCGACCCGGGTCTCCAGCTCCGCCGCCGCCGCCACCGCGAGGTCGGCGCCTTTCTCCTGACGCAGGTCGCCGGCGAAGACGAGGCGCGCGCGCCCCACCCGGGGCTCCACCGCGTCCCGCATCGGCCGGGCCACCGCGGGGGGCAGGACGTGCACGGAGTCCTGGTCGATGCCGTGCTCCATCAGCTCCTGCGCCACCCACGCCGACGGGGCGATGTTGGCGTCGCAGTCGTCCGCGGCGCGACGCAGGGCGGTGGTCCGGAGCGGGAACATCAAGCCGCCGAGCAGCCGCGCCAGCCCGCCGTGGCAGGGGCCGCAGGCGACGCCCCGCCGGGGGCCATCGCAGTCGCTGCCGAGGCCGGTGCGGAGGTGCACGCGCTGGCAGAGCACCCACAGATCGTGGTGGGTCCAGACGGTGCGAGCCCCGGCGAGGCGGGCGATCCCGGGCATCGCGTAGTGCAGCCCTCGGAGGCTGTGGAAATGCACGACGTCCGGGGTGTTCTCGACCATCAGGGCGGCGAATCGAGCGCACAGATCCGCGTTCGCGAACGACCGTCGGAACCGGCTCCCGGGGGCCCCCTCGGTGCCGATCGCATCGGGCCCGGCGCCGCCGAGGGCGACGAGGCGGACGTCGTGCCCCCGCCGCTGCAGCGCCGCGTCCAGCTCGCGCACGTGCAGGTCCGCGCCACCGCGCGCCAAGGGGGGAAGAGCATCGGTCACCAACATCACCCGCACACCGTGCAGCTTGCCACCTCGCAGACCCCCGGGAACAATGACGCTGCCCCCTTCCCCATGACTTCACCTCCCGATCTGACTGCCATCGTCGTCGCCTTCGACAGTGGGGCGGAGCTCGCTGCGTCGATCGAGTCGATCCGCCGGGAGGCCGCGCGCGAGGGACTGGCCGCCCAGATCCTGGTCGTCGACAACGCCTCGAAGGACGGCGCCGCCGCCTCCCTGCCCTCGTCGGACGACACCACGGTGCTGACCAACCGCCGCAACGTCGGCTTCGGGGCCGCCGTGAACCGGGGCTTCCGCGCCGCCGAGGGGCGCAGGGTCCTGCTCCTGAACCCGGACGCGCGCCTGAGCCCGGGCGCCCTCCGGCCCCTGCTCGACGCCCTCGAGGACGACCCCACGGTCGCGCTCGCAGCTCCCTCGCTGCGCCTCGGCGACGGCTCCGCCCAGGAGAGCCCGCGGCGCTTCTACGACCTCGGCGCAGTGCTCGGACGGCGCACGCCCCTGCGGCACCTCGCGGGACCCCGCCGCGCCGCCGAGCAGCACCTCATCGACAGCGCCGCCCTCCCCGGCCCCACCGACGTCGACTGGGTCACCGGCGCGGCCATGCTCCTGGACCGCGACGCCATGCCCGGCGACGGCCCCTTCGACGAGCGCTTCTTCCTCTACTTCGAGGACGTCGACCTGTGCCGACGCCTCCACGCCACCGGCCGCACCGTCCGCTTCGTGCCCGACGCCGTCGTCGATCACCGGTTCGGCGGGGCGAGCCGACGCCAGGTGCCGTGGAACCCGCTGCTGTGGAGCCACATCCGGTCCGGCGTCCTCTACTCCTTCCGCTGGTCCGAGGGATGGTGGAGCAGCCGGTGGTGGCGCACCGCAGCGTCCGGGGCCGCCGCGTTCGGCTTGCGGCTCGCGCTCTTCGCGTCGCTGCTGACGGTCCTCCTTCCGACCGGGCCCGCCCTCGCCGCCGGCGCCGTCGGTTCCGCCGTGGTCGAGCGGCCGCGCCGACGTCGCCTCGGCCGCACAGCCCTCCCCACCGGCCTGGGCACGTTCGGGCGGCTGGCGATCGTGGCCGTCGCCGCGCACACCGCCACCACCGGCAGCGTCTCCACCGACGCCGTCGCCCCCCTGCTGTGGTGGGCCGTCGCCGCCGCCGCCTCGCTGGACCTGCTCCGGCGCCTCCGCCGCGCCTCCGGTGGGGCCCTCCGCCGCCGCGGCTTCGGCCACACCACCTGCTTGCTCGCGGGCGACCCCACCGCTGCCGCGGCCATCGCTCAGAGCCTCGCCGAATCGCCCCAGGAGGGGCTGGAGATCGCGGGCTTCGTCCCCCTGGATCCGTTCGCCGAGGGCGGCCCCACTCCCCGCCTCCGGTCCTGGGAGCACGTCGCCGACGTAGCCCGAGACCTGCGCGCCGAGGCGGTGCTCATCGCCGGGACTGCCGACGACCTCGCCCGCACCGCCGACGGGGTCGATGCCCTGCGCCGCGCAGGCGTCGAAGCGTCCTTCGCCCTCACCGGCAGCACCGAGCTGCTGCAGCCCACCGACAGCGACCGCGTCGGCGCCTACCCGCTGCTCCCCCTCGGCATCGGTGCGGCCGCACGCATCAGCGATCGCCTCGCCGCCGGGGCCGGCCGATGCGCCGCCGCCCTCGGCCTTCTCCTCCTCCTCCCCGTCACCCCCCTGCTGCTGCTCGCCTCCGCCGTCGCCTCCCGTCGGGCCCCCGTTCACGGCGTCGGCCGGGTGGGCCGCGAGTTGCGGCCGTTCCGCATGCTCCGCCTCCGCACCGCCCCCGAAGGCGAAGACGGCGGCGGCCGCCTCGGAAGCCTCCTGCGCCGCACCCACATCGACGAGCTCCCCCAGCTCTGGAACGTCGTACGCGGCGAGATGGCGCTGGTCGGCCCCCGCCCGGTCGAGCCCGAGGTCGCCGAGCAGCTCGAGCCGTGGGAGCGGGCACGGTTCCGGGTGCGCCCCGGCATCACCGGCATGTGGCAGCTGGATCGCCTCCGCCGCTGGCGCCTGGAGCAGATGGTCGCCTCCGACCTGCTCTACCTGCTGCGCTGGTCCCCGAGCCTCGACCTGCGCATCCTCGGCGAGACCCTCCTGGGGCGGAGAACCCCCTGAAGCTCCCCTCCTCGGCCCTTCAGCTCGCCGGTTGGTACGACGGACGCCGCGCCTTTGTGGGCCCCACCACGGTGCAGGTCGACCTGACCGATGCGTGCAACCAGAGCTGCCACGTCTGCTGGCTCCACGCCCCCGATCTGAAGGCGAAGAACAAGGAGCGGCTGGGCAAGCTGGAGTCGCTGCCGATCGAGCGTGTGCTGGCCCTGTTCGACGAACTGAAGGCCATCGGCACCGAGGAGATCTACTTCGCCGGCGGCGGCGAGCCGTTCGCTCACCCCAAGGCCTGGGAGGCGATCGAAGGCGCGCTCCACCGCGGCCTGACCGCGTCGCTGCACACCAACTTCTCGCTCGTGGGCGACGTGCAGCGGCTCATCGATCTGGGGGTCCACCACGTCACCGTGAGCCTCTGGGCAGGCACCCGCGAGGCTTACGCGGCGACCCACCCGGGCACCGCCCCGGAGGTCTTCGATCAGGTGACGGAGGCCCTGGCGGAGCTCAACCGACGGAAGGTCGATCGGCCGGTCACGAAGCTCTATCACGTGCTCACGACCGCGAATGCGGGCGACGTCGCCGCCATGCTGGAGCTGGCCGAGCGGCTCGGCTGCGACGCGATGGAGTTGGCCGTCGCCGACACCGTGCCGGGCGCCACGGACCCCCTTGGACTCGCCCCCGCCCAGGCCGCCCAGCTGCTCCTGGACCTGCAGCCGTGGGAGGGCCGCGCGGCCTGGCGACGCCCCCGCCTGCTCGGTTTCGAAGCCCTTCGGACCCGCCTCCAGGCCGTCGCGACGGGCCGGCCCAGCGACGTCGACCTCGTCCACGAGATCCCCTGCTTCGCCGGCTGGACCTACGCCCGGGTCATGGCCGACGGCCGCGTCATTCCGTGCCTCAAGGCTCACCGCATCCCCTCGGGGAACATCCACGACGCCTCGTTTGCCGACATCTGGGACGGCACCCGCCAGGCGGCGTTTCGCGAAGCCGCCCGCTCGGCCCTCAAGGCGGGCCCCCTGTTCGCCTCGATCGGCAACGACGACGGCGCCGCGTGCGGCTGCGAGCGGGGCTGCGACAACCTCGAAGCGAACCGGCGCACCGCCGAGCGGCTCCGCTCCCTCACCAGCCTCGAGCGCGGCCTGCTGCGCACCGTCGGACGGTTCCAGCGATGACGTCGATGACGGTCGTGGTGCCGACCTGGGAAGGCTCGGCGGAGTGGCTGGGGGACTGCCTCGCGTCGCTCCGCGACCAGGTGACCGATGAGGCGTTCACGGTGCTCGTGGTCTTCGACGGCGACGTGCCCACGGTCCAGGAGATCGTCTACGACGTGCTCCCCTCGGCGAGGACGGTCCGCCAGCCCAAGCGCCGCGGGTTCGCCACCGCCGCCACCGCCGGCCTGCGCGCCGCCAAGGGGGACTTCATCGCGGTGGTGAACGACGACGTGGTCCTCGATCCGGGATGGGTCGCGGGCATGTTCGACGCCGCCGGACGCCACCCCGACGTCGGCTTCTTCGCCTCCCGCGTGGTCACCGCCGCCGACCCCCTGCGCATCGACAGCGCCGGCCACGGGCTCACCCGGTGGGGCGAAGCGTTCGAGGTCGGGGCGGGCTGCCTCGACGGCCCCGACTACGACACCGAGCGCGAGGTGTTCGGGGCCCCCGCCTCAGCCGCGGTCTACCGACGGGAGCTGATCGAGGACTGCAAGGGCTTCGACACCACCCTGGAGGCCTACCTCGAGGACGTCGAACTGAGCCTCCGCGCCCGCCTCCTGGGCTTCTCCTGCCTGTACGTGCCGACCGCCCGCGCCACTCACCGGGGCCGCGCCTCCTACGGCTCCGCCGCTGAGCGCCTGCTCGCCCGCAACCAGATCCGGATGCTCGCCCGCACCATGCCTCGCGCCGCCCTCCGCGCCGCCGCCCCCGCCGCCGTCGTGCACCTGTCGGTGGAGACCGCCTACGGACTGCTTCGGGGCCGGCCCGGAGCCGCCACGGGGCTGGTCGATGGGGTCACCCGCATCACCGCCGCGATCGGCGAACGGGGCGCCACCCTGGGCCGGCGCCGCACCTCGGACGAAGAGCTCCTGGGCGCCCTCCGCGCCAGCGAAGAGCGGCTTCGCGAGCTCGGGCGATCGCCTGCCAGCCTCCCCCGCAAGGCGCGCCTGAGCATCTCCGCGGGCCTCACCCGGTGGGTCGATCGCAGGCAAGACCGCCTCGATCGACCCCTCTGGTAGGGTCGCGCGCCATGGCTCGAATCCTCGTCACCGGCGCCGCCGGCTTCATCGGAAGCCACATCGCGGAGCAGCTCCTCGCCCGCGGCGACCAGGTGGTCGTCCTGGACGATCTCAGCAACGGCCGCCGCGAGCACGTACCCGCCGGCTCGGTGTTCGTCGAAGGCGACGTCCGCAGCGCCGCCGACATCGACCGGGCCTTCGGCGCACTAGGCGGCCCCATCGACGCCGTCTGCCACCTCGCCGGCCAGGCCTCCACCTTCCGCTCGTTCGACGAGCCGTCGTGGGACATGGAGGTCAACGGAGTCGGCACCGCGCGCATGCTCGAGGGGGCCCGCCGGAACGGCGTGGGCGTCTTCGTCTTCGCCTCGTCGATGACCGCCTACGGACCGCCCCCCGGTCTGCCCGTAACGGAGGACATGCGTTGCGGACCCATCTCGTTCTACGGCGTGACCAAGTGGGCGGCCGAGCAGGCCGTGGTGCTGTCAGCACGCCCCGAGTCGATGGGCCTGCGGGCGGTCGCGTTCCGCATGTTCAACGTCTACGGCGAGCGGCAGTCCCTCACGAACCCGTACCAGGGGGTGCTGGGCATCTTCCTGGGCAACGTGCTCCGCGACGAGCCGATCCGCATCTTCGGCGACGGCGAGCAGTCGCGCGATTTCGTCTACGCCGGGGACGTGGCCCGGGCCTGGATCCAGGCCATCGACGGCTCCCCCGAGGGCGCCACCGTGCTGAACCTCGGCACCGGCACCCGCACCTCGATCAACGAGCTGTGGCGGGCGTCCGTCGCCGCCTGCGGGCAAGACCCCGACGCCTGGCCCGTCTCCTACGAGGACGGCCGACCGGGCGACCAGCGGCACATGGTCGCGGACATCTCCCGCGCCTCCGACGTGCTCGGCTGGGCGCCGGAAGTGACCCTGGAAGACGGCATGGCCCGCACCGTCGCCTGGGCCCGCACCGACGAGGGCGCCACCCGCTGATGCCGTCGGCGGCGGTCGACGTCCTCGTCCCCACCCGGGGGCGCCCCGCGAGCCTCGAGCTCGCGCTGGCGAGCATCGACCGAACCGCCGCCGCCGAACCCGACCTCGACGTCCGCGTGCATGTGTTGGACGCCGCCCCCGAGGGCCTCGGTCCCGCCGCCGCCCGCAACGCCGCCGCGCGCCTGGGTGACGCCCCCTACCTGGCCCTGCTGGACGACGACGACGCCTGGGTCGCACCTCGGTTGGGGCCGGCGATCGAGCTCCTCGACACGCGTCCCGAGATCGCGTTGACCGCGGGCGACGCCGCGCTCTCCTCGGGAGGCCGGTTTCTTCCCCTGCCCCCGACCCCGGGGGAGTCCCGCGACCACGGCGCGCTCGCGCTGGACTGCTCGGTCTGCACGTCCACGGTCACCCTCCGGCGCACCGACTGGGAGGCTGCGGGGGGCATGGACGAGTCCCTGGACCGGGCCGAGGACTACGACCTGTGGCTTCGGCTCACCGCCGACGGCCGGCGCGTCGGCCTGCTCCCGGGAACCCTGGCCGAGTACGACGACTCCGGCGCCGGGCTCAGCGGCGATCCGGTGGCGATGGCGCGGGCAACGCTGGCCGCTCTGTCCCGATCGGCACGCATGCCCGAGCGCGATCCGGTTTGGCGGGATCGCCGGGGAAGGCTGCACGGAGTCGTCGCCCACGGGCTCGTCAAGGAGGGACGCTTCGACGAAGCACGGGCCGAAGCACGGCTCGCTTTGGAACTTGCGCCGACCGCCCGTGTCGCATGGACATCGATGACGCGGGCAGTCCTTCGGCTGCGGCGCTAGACTTGGATTCGAGGATGGGATTGAGAGCTTTCTTCCTGCTCGTCGCATTGGCCGTGGTGCTCCCGAGCACCGCGTTCGCCGTCGACGGCTTCCAGAACCTGAAGTTCGGCATGAGTCCGGAGGACGTACGCACGGCGTACCCCAACGACGTCGTGCACGACCCGGAGCCCAAGGGGGCGCCCGAGGGGAGCATCGGCGGCGCGCTGGTGTTCGACGGCAAGCTGTTCGACGCCAACGTCGAGGTCTCCTGCTTCTTCACCGCATCGGGCCTGTCGGTCATCCGCATGGTCTACGCGGGACCCAAGCAGGACCACGTCGACCAGCTCCTGGAGTTCTACAAGCCCTACTGGAACGAGCCGCTGCGCAGCATCGAGCGGGTGGGCTCGCGCAAGACGACGCTGTGGGCGTGGCCGTGGGAGGGCGTGCAGCTCCGCCAGGTCAGCGACGACGGCAAGGTGAAGTACCAACGGATCGACTTCTCGGAGGTGGTCCTGGGACGGTGGACGAAGACCGACGCGCTCGTCTGCAAGATCCTCCCGGGCACCTCGTCCTGCCCCTTCCCCGACGGCTTGTGCGCCCAGCAGGACAGCTCGATCGGCGACGACAACCGCACCCAGGTGATCGAGATCGCCGACCGCCCGGCGGAGATCGTCTGCGACTACCAGGACTACACCCTGCGGGACATCACGCTGACCTTGAAGGGTCCGGACGATCGCTCCACGGACTGGGTCCAGACCATCCTCCAGCGGCGGCTCGGAGCCGGCGTCGAGGAGCGCAAGGGGGACGCCAACAAGGCCGTCATCGACACGAGGTGGGCCGCTCAGGGGGTCGAGCTGCGGGTCGTTCGCAGGGCCACCGTCAAGACCGACAAGGGCTGGACCGGCCCCGTCGAGTTCGTCCGCATCAAGCGGGTTCCGAGGTAGGGAAGCCCTTACCGGGGTTCAGGATCCCCAGGGGATCGAACGTCGCCTTGATCTGCCGCTGCAGCGCCACCTGCGGCGCCCCCAACTCCCGCTCGAGGTAGGGCCGCTTCACCAGACCGATGCCGTGCTCGCCGGTGACCGTGCCGCCGAGCTCCAGGGCGTGGACCATGATCTCGTCCGCCGCCTTGGCCGCTCGCGACGAGCCGCTCAGCTCCTCCCACAGCAGGTTGACGTGCAGGTTGCCGTCCCCGGCGTGGCCGTAGGCGAACGCGATCAGCTTGTGCTTGCGCCCGACCTGGGAGATGAGCTGCAGCATGCGCGGCATCGCCCCCAGCGGGACGGCCACGTCCTCCGTGATCCAGCCCAGCGCGCCCTCCTTGACGCTCCGGCTCGTCCGCCGCCGCATCGACCAGAGCGTCTTGCGCTGCGCCGGCGTCGAGCACAGCTGGAGGTGCTCGGGGGGGCGGGGCAGCTCTTCGGCGAACCGGCGCAAAAACGCCGCCGGCATGCCCGGCTCGCCGTCGAATTCCACCAACAGGAGCGCTCCCCAGGTGGGGTCGACACCGGACTGAACGTCGCGCCCCATGCGCTCCACCGTCGTCGAATCGAACAGCTCCAGCGCACGCGGCTGCAACCCGGAGGTCCGCGCCTGGATCACCGCCTCGGCGGCGTAGGAGGTGCGCTCGAACGCGATCATCGCGGAGACGACCTCGCGGGGTCGGGGACGCAGCGCGAGGCGGATGCCGGCGATGACGGCGAGGGTGCCCTCGGAGCCGACCAACAACGACGTCAGGTCGTAGCCCGCGACCCCCTTGGGTTGGCGGCGCCCCGTCTCGATGACCGTGCCGTCGGGCAGCACGGCGGTGACCCCGAGCACGTGATCGCCCGTGACCCCGTACTTCGTCGCCACGGGTCCGCCCGCGTTAGTGGCGACGTTCCCGCCGAGCGTGCACTCGTCCAGCGACGCCGGGTCGGGGGGATAGAAGAGGCCGTGGCCCTCGGCCATGAGCTCGCGGAAGGGGCCGGTGATGACGCCGGGCTCGACCTCGGCCCAGCCGTGCTCGGGGCGGACCGCCTTGACCCGCTGCATCGGCGCCAGCGACAGCACGATCCCGCCCTTGCAGGGGACGCACCCGCCAGCCTTGCCGGTGCCGGCGCCGCGGGGCGTGACGAGCACCCCGTGCTTCGTCGCCCATTCCATCGTCGCAGAGATGTCGGCCACGTTGGCGGCTTGCACTACGGCCTTGGGGACCACTTCGGCGGCGGTGGATTCGTCCCCGCCGTAGGCAGCCAACTCCTCGGGATCGTCGAGCAGTTCCGAGTCGGTCAGCGCCTTCCGGAGACCCGCGAGGGGGAGCTTCCTCACGCGTCCCTGCGGGCCCAGTCGTAGGGGTCGAGACCCTCAGCGGGGGCGGCGTGGGGAGGCGCGCGCTCTTCGTCGGGGGCGTCCTCGTTGTAGGTGGCGTCGGGCAGGTTCAGGACCATCGACTCAGTCCCGCCGATCGACTTGAGCCCGTGCCAGATGCCAGGCGGGATGAGCACGAGCACCGGGTGGCGGTCGCCGAGCACGAACTCGAGCGTCTGTCCGTGCGTCGAGGAGCCGCTGCGTCCGTCGATCAGGACCAGGAGGGTGCGCCCTGAAAGTCCGACCATGCGGTCGGTCTGGGCCGCGTGCCGGTGCCACGCCTTGACGACCCCGGGGAGCACCGTGGTCACGTAGGCCTGCCCGAAGCGGTCGCCGTGGAGGTGCTCCTGATCGCCGCGCAGCAACACCGACAGGCTGCCCCGCTGGTCCGTGTACCAGCCGAGGTCCTGCACGAGCACGCCATCGATCCGGGTGGTGCGGGGAGAGCGGTTGGGGTTGGGGTTGCCAAGCATCCGTCTCCATTCTGCCGGGACGATGCGGTGGTGCGCGCGGGGATCCTCCAACTCGCTGTCCTCCTGCTGGCGTTGACGCCCGCACTCGCGGACGCCCAGGAGGTCGATCCGGTCACCGGATACCCCGTCACCGAGGTCGTCCTCGTCGACATGCAGGTGATGCCGCAGGTGGCCGGCTACCTGCGAGGAATCCTGGGCGACTGCTTCGCTGCGACCACGGCGTTCCACCGCGAGTACATCCAGGTCTGGGCCCACTTCATGATCCAGGAGGCGGTCCGTCGGGACCCCAACGCGGTGATCGCCCTGCCCCAAGGCGATTCGCTCCCCGCCTCTGCCTTCGTCGAAATGGCGCCGGCGCTCTACCCGCCCCCCTCGGAGGTGATCGCGATGTGCAAGGCGACGGGCGACTGCCTGCTCGCGGAGCGGGTCATGACCCTCGGGTGCGCGGCCGACAGCAGCCTCGCGTGCATCTGGCTGGCGGGCCACTACCAGACCGCCGAGGCGCCTGAGGGCTACTGGACCTCGGCGTCGCTGCTGCTGTGGGCCTGCAAGGCGGGAGACGCCAAGGCCTGCTCGGTCTTCTCGGGCCACGTGAACCCGTCGATGTCGTGGAGCGAGGCGCTCGACGCGGTGGCTCAGGCGGGGCCTTTCGCCGAGACCGCCTGCACGACCGACAACGATCCCCTCGCCTGCGCGGCGCTCGGTGCCCAGGACCCGGAGCGGGCGAGCGTGGGCATGATCCGGGTGCTCCAGGAGCAGTACCTATCGGCGCTCTTCGGCCTCGCGATGACGCACTGCGACGACCAGGGGCCACTCTGCCAACTGGCCGAGCGGCTGCTGATCCTGGGCGGGTTCGAGAAGGGGAGGGTGCAGCCCTCGTTCGACGTCGTGGCCCCGAGCCCAACCCCCTCGGACGACGCGGCCGACAAACCGGGCCGTTCCAACCGCGGTACGGCCGTCGCCATCCTCCCCTACGTCGGCCTCGGCGCGATGCGGTCGCTGACCCTGAAGATCCAGGCCAACGGCCTGCGCGGCGGGGTGATCTTCGAGCTGTCGGTGTTCAACCTCGGCTTCGAGGGCGAGTTCATGACGGACAACCGGCTCCGTCCCGCGAACCAGACGTACCGGCGGCTGGCGCTGTTCGGGAAGATCGGCGCGGCGATCCCCCTGGGCGGCTACCTGCGGCTGCGGATCGGGGGCGGACCGAACACCAGCCAGCTGATCGCTCCGGGCGGTGAGGAGACCGGGAGCTCGGGGCTGCACGAGTACCTGGAGCTGTCGGTGAACCCGTTCGGCTTCCGCCGGCGCGGGCGCGGGCTCGTGATGGGGCTCCGGTCGAGCAAGAGCAGTGGTGGGTCAAAGAGCGGGACGACATCGAGATCGACCACGTCGGCGGGGCGTACTTGATGCTCGGCGGCTACTTCGGGGCCAACTGATGCGGACCCGTCTCACGATCCTGGCGCTCCTGGCCGCCCTCCTGCTCCCGGCGTCGGCCTCCGCCCTCGACCTGTCGATCCGCACGCACCTGGGGCCCGACCTGGGCTACCGCTACTCGTCGGTGGCGGGCCACGGGATGGCCTTCGGCATCGGGGGCGACGTGCTCCTGGGGCCGGTGGGGATCGGCGTGCGGTCCGAGTGGACCGTCGACAAGGTCTTCAAGGAGAAGGAAGAGCGCACCCTCGCCCGCACCGCGAACTGGGTGCACGTCGGCGCAGCCCTGGGGTTCGGCGTGCTCGAGCTGCACCTCGGCGCGGGGCCCGGCATCGGCTGGGTGCGGGTGCCGACCACGACCGAGCGGCTGCCGTCGTGGGGCATGCACGAGTTTGCCGCCGCCTACCTGTCGACGAGCGAGTTCCTCCGCCTGGGCATCCGCATGGAGTTCCACCAGCTGTGGCAACCGCAGTACAGCGATGACATGGACGTCGGCGTGGGCATCCAACTGGCGTTCATGTTCCGCATCGGCGGCGACGACTAGGCGGGCTTGTCCCCGCTGGCGAGCCAGATGGTGCCGCCGTGCTCCTTCCGGCTGGGCAGGTCGACCCGCTCGTAGCCTTCCGCCACCGCCTCCAGCACCTCCCACGCCGGCCGCCGGATGTCCGCGCGAGCCGACAGGTTCACCATCCGGCCCTGGAACCCGAGCTTGGCCTTGAAGCAGTCGACCATCACGCAGCGGCCTCCGGGCGCCAGCAGCGACCACAGGTGGGCGAAGACGTCGCGCCAGTCGGGGAACACCGTCATCCCCAGGAAGATGAGCAGGCGGTCGACCTGCACCGGCTCACCGACGGCCGCGCTCAGGTCGGCCAGGCTGAGGGTGCGAGCATCCCCGGACATCGTCGTCACCTGCGACCAGTCGTTGGACCAGGCGCGCGCCGACGCCTTCTTGAGCATGCCCGCGCTGAGGTCGACGCCGATCAGCCGCCCGGTGGGGCCGATGGCGGGGACCACCCAATCGAAGCTCTGGCCCGTGCCGCAGGGGAGGTCCAGCACGGTCATGCTGGGCTCCAGCTTCAGCGCCTCGGCGGCCGCTTCCCGCTGGGGCAGGTAGAGTTCCTCGAGGGCGCGGTCGTAGTACAGCGAGAAGAAGTCGTAGTAGCCCACGGGCGGATCCTACCGGCCGTGGCAGGTTGCGCGGCCATGAGCGACCTCACCTCTCTTTCCGTCGAGATCTCAGACCACGTCGCCACCGTCGTCATGCTCGAACGGGCGATGGGGCCCGAGTTCTGGAACGAGCTCCCCGGCGTGTTCGATGAGCTCGATCGCAACGCCGACGTACGGGCGGTCATCGTGCACGGCGCCGGCGACCACTTCACCTACGGGCTCGACCTGGTGCGGATGATGAACGTGCTGGGGCCGCTGATCATGCAGACGCAGTTGGCCGCGGGGCGGACCGAGCTGCGCGACCTCGTCTTCAGCATGCAGGCGGGCTTCAACGCGGTCGCCGCGTGCCGCAAGCCGGTCATCGCCGCCCTCCACGGCTACTGCATCGGAGGCGGGCTCGACTTCGCCTCCGCGTGCGACGTCCGCCTCGCTTCGGCCGACGCCAAGATCTCCCTGCGCGAGACCCGCATCGCCATGGTCGCGGACCTGGGAAGCCTGCAGCGGCTCCCCGGCATCATCGGCCAGGGATGGACCCGCCGGATGGCGTTCACCGCCGAGGACCTGCTCGCGGACAAGGCGCTCTCCATCGGCCTCGTCGAGGAGGTCTTCCCCGACCGGGACGCGCTCCTCGCCGGCGCTCGAGCGATGGCCGAGCTCATCGTCAGCAACCCGCCGCTGGCGGTGCAGGGGGCCAAGCAGGTCATCAACCAGATGAACGCGCGGACCATCTCCGAGGGGCTCGACTACGTCGCCACGTGGAACGACGCGTTCCTGCAGTCCGAGGATCTGGGCGAGGCGATGGCCGCGTTTCTGGAGAAGCGCACGCCGGTCTTCAAGGGGCAGTAGCTCCGCCGCGCCTGGTACTACCCCGCGACGCGGTAGGCGACGAGCTCCCGCCAGTTCGGCACCGGAGGCAGCCCGCGGGCGAAGCTCCAGCCCATGGTCGCGTCGCCGTCGAGCCGACTGTCCAACGGCCGGGCCGCCCGCATGACGCCGTCATCGCCCTGGTCGACGACCGCCAGGTCGGTGTGGCCGGCTGCGTCGAGGATGGCTCGGGCCCACTCCGCCCGCGAGGCCCACGGGCCCCCTGCGGGGTGGAGGATCGGCGGTACGGCGACACCGACGGCGAGGAGCTCGGCGACGCCCAGCAGCCAGGCCACCAGCGTCGGCGCGAAGGTGGGGCGGCTGGTCTGGCGGCTGTGCACGCGAACCGGCGCCCCCGAGCCGTCGACCTGATCCAGCACGTAGCCGGCAAACGCCGAGCTGGTCGGCCCGAACAGCCAGGAGATGCGAGCCACGGAGGCGCGCGCGCCGGAGCTCAGCACCGCCTCCTCCCCCGCGACCTTGGTGACGCCGTAGTGCTGCACCGGACCGGTGGCGTCGCCCTCGACGAAGGGCCCCGGCCGGCCGCCGAAGGCGTAGTCCGTGGAGATGTGCAGCAGCGGAACGGCCAGCGCGGCGCAGGCGGCGGCGATCCGTCCGGGGGCCGTCGCGTTCACCGCTTCGGCTCCCCCGCGGTCGGTCTCACACGCATCCACCAGGGCGTGGGCGGCGCAGTTCAGGACGACGTCGGGGCGCCGGGCTTCGAGGGCCGCCTTCCAGCCGTCGGCGGACACGGTCGCGAAGTCGAGTTCGGCGCGCCCGGGAGCCTCGACGGTCCAGCCCGGGGCGGCGGAGAGCACGGCCCGACCCAGCCGGCCGGTTCCGCCGAGGAGCAGCAGACGGCGGGCCATCAGTTCGTCCAGAAGTCCGGGTTGGCGTCGTGCCACGCGGCGGTGGCGGCCAACCCGGCGGCGAGGTCGACGGACGGCGACCACCTCAGCAGTTCCCGGGTCCGTTCCGAGGCCAGCCGGTAGCGGCGGTCGTGACCTCGACGGTCGGCCACATGAGCGAGCCATGCCTCCTTACCCATAGGTGGGTAACCGAGGGCGGCGCGCCATCGATCCAGGAGGTCGAGGTTCGGAGTCGGGGCGTCGCCGCCGAGGTGGAAGATGCCCCCGGAGGCGCCCCGTCGAGCGGCGGCGAGGATGCCGGAGGCGTGGTCGTCCACGAAGATCCACTCCCGCTCCTGCAGTCCATCGCCGTAGACGCCCATCGTGGCGCCGTCGGCCCAGCGCTGAGCGGCCAGCGGCAGGAGCTTCTCGGGGTACTGGCCGGGTCCGTAGGTGTTGGCTCCGCGGGTCACGACCGCGTCGAGGCCGTCCGAGCGGACCAGGGACAGCGCCATCGCGTCACCGGCCGCCTTGGCCGCCGAGTAGGGGTTGGTGGGGGTGGTGGGGTCACCTTCGACCGAGGGCGGGAGGCCGTCGCGATCGCCGTACACCTCGTCAGTGGAGACCTGCACCATGCGCACCCCGGCCTCGGCGCAGGCGCGGGCGACGACCCAGGGGCCCAGGGTGTTGGCGCGGACGAACGGGGAGGCGTCCTCCAACGACCGGTCGACGTGCGACTCGGCGGCGAGGTTGAGCACCACCGACGGGGCGAAGCGCTCGAAGACCGCGGCGACGTCCGCCGGTTCGGCCACGTCGCCGACGACCACCTCGACCCCCTCGATGGAGCGTAGATCCGCCTCGTGGGCGGCGTACGTGAGGGAGTCGAGGACGACGACGTCGAGCCCTTCGGCCCGGAGCGCGCGAACGGTCGCGCGTCCGATGAAGCCCGCGCCGCCGGTCACCAGGTACGTCACGTCCCCAATGTATCCACTCGAACCAGCCAGCACTTCAGGTACCGCGCCTCGGGCACCGCCAGGGGCACCGGGTGGCAGGGCGACTGGCCCCCCTTCATCACCACGGTCAGCCGCCGCTTGGCCCACTTGCCGGCCTCCTTGACCACGTCGGCGAAGCGGTCCTCCCACAGGTGGTGGGAGCAGGACGCGAGCACGGCGTGCCCACCGGGGCGGACCTTGCGGAGGGCGTGGGCGAACAGCGTGCGGTACGCCTTCATGCCCTGCGAGGACTGCTTGCGCGAGCGGATGAACGAGGGCGGATCGCAGACCACGCCATCGAACGAGGCATCGGGCACGGTGCGGAGGAACTCGTCGACGGACGCCTCGGTGCCGGTGACGCGATCGCTCCAGCCGTTGCGCTCGGCGTTGGCGCGGACCTGGGCGATGGCGCCCGCGGACCGGTCGACGCAGACCACCTCGCCGGCTCCGGCCGCCGCCATGTGCAGGCCCCACTGGCCGACGTAGCTGTACAGGTCGAGGGTTCGGGGCCCCGCCAGGGCGCGGACCATGCGGCGTCGGTTCTCCCACATGTCGAGGAACAGGCCGGTCTTCTGGCCGCCCATCACTTCGAAGCCGACCTGCACGCCGTCGTCGTCGATGGCCGCGACGGCGGCGGGCTCACCCCACCCGACGTCCACCGTCTCGGGGAGCCCTTCGAGCTGTCGGCCGCGACCGTCGCACTTCCAGAGCCCGTGGGCGATGCCCAGATCGTCCCGCACGGCGGCTTCGATCCAGGGGCGCAACCGCTCCATGCCGGCGGTGTTGGCGGCGAGCACGGCGAGGTCGTCGAACCGGTCGATGACGAGGCCCGGGAGCCCATCGGCCTCCCCGTGCACGGCCCGCCAGGAGGTGCGGTCGATCCAGCTGCGTCGTCCGAACGAGCGCGCCACGGCGCCCCGCACGAAGGCCTCGTCGACGGGCTGGTCCTCGTCGCGGGTCAGCAGGCGGGCGCTGATGAGCGTGTTGGGGTGCCCGTACCCGCGACCGACGAAGCTGCAGTCGTGGGCGCGGACGGTGACCTCGGCCCCCGGCTCGATCGACGGGACCTCGACCAGCTGGTTGCTGAACACCCAGGGGTGCCCGTGAAGCACCCGGTGCTTGCGGCCGGGGCGAAGGCGGAGTTCGGTCAAACCTTGTCCACTTCAGGGGTCCCGAGGAGGCCCCAGGGGCGGAAGGTCAGCACGACGACCAGAATGAGGAACGCGATCACGTCCTTGTAGTCGAAGAACTCGGCCTGCGGCCAGGTGTCGGGGCTGCCCGTCAGCCGGCCGATGGCGAGCCAGCAGTACTCCATCGTCGCCACCACGATCGTCTCGCTCAGTCCGAGCACGAACCCGCCGAGCATGGCGCCGCGGATGTTGCCGATACCGCCGAGCACGGCCGCGATGAACGCCTTGAGGCCGATGATGAAGCCGTCGATGAACTTCACGCCGCCGTACTTGAGCCCGTGGAGGATGCCGGCGGCGGCGGCCAGGGCCGAGCCGATCACGAACGTCATCGTGATGACCCGGTTCACCGGGATGCCGAGCATCATCGCGGCCTCGGGGTCCTGCGAGATCGCCCGCATCCCCTTGCCCAGGTTGGTGCGGTTGACGAGCTGATCCAGCAGGACCATCAGGAGCACCGCCGAGGCGATGGTGAAGACCTCGATGTACAGCACCTCGATGGTCGCGCCGCCGGCGCCCACGGGCATGGTGAACGACGTCGCCGGGAGCCCGGTGAAGCTGTCCATCTGGGGGAAGGTCTGCGTGTCGGAGCCGACCGCGATGCGCACCAGATTCTGCAGCAGGATGCTCATGCCGATGGCGCTGAGCAGCGCGTTGATGCGCGGGGTCTTGCGGGGCGGACTGGGGTTGCGCTCGTCCAGCGCGAAGGCGGCCCAGGCAAAGGCGATGAGGATGACGGCCCCGCCGACCCGGCCCAGGGACATCTGCCCCTCCATGCCGGCTCGCAGCACCATCGTGAGGCCGACGAACGACACGGCGGCGGCGCCGACTGCGCCCCAGGTGGGGTTCCGGCGCAGCGGTTTGTAGGCGATGGAGTCCAGGGAAACGCCGACGGCGGCGCAGCCGATCATGGAGATCACGGTCGCCACGGGGAGCACGATCCAGATGTTCGTGATGTCCCAGCCGAACAGCACCTGCACGGCGATCAGCCCCAGGAAGGAGCCGAGCATGAAGACCTCGCCGTGGGCGAAGTTGATGAGCTCGACGATGCCGTAGACCATCGTGTAGCCCAGGGCGATCAGGGCGAACAGTCCGCCGAGGGTGAGTCCGTTGACGAGGTGCTGGGCGAACGCCTCAGGCTTGTTCAAGAGCATCGCGATCGCCGCCACGGCCAGAGCCACGGCGATCGGGATCAGCCCGATTCCAAGTGCGAGTTGAACCTTCTCGGCGGTGGTCTTCACTCGCCCTGGGAGAAGGTGGCGATGTACTCGAACTTGCCGTCAGTGGCCTTGTAGAAGCTGTAGCGCTGGTTGAGCGTGTCGCCCTTGTCGTCGAACTTCGTCTGGCCGAGGGCGCCGCTGTGGTCGATGGCGCGGGCCCCCTGGACGACCGCGGCGCGCATCCCCTTGGAGTCGGCTCCGGCATCCACCGCACCCATGGCGGAGGTCAGCAGGATGTTGGCCGCGTCGTAGGCGTAGGGGCCGTAGTTCTGCACCGGACGGCCGTACTTGGACTGGAAGCCGGCGAGGAACGCCTGGGCGGGCTCCAGCTTGTCGATCGGCGTGCCCGGGAAGCTCAGGATGGAGCCTTCAGTCGCCGATCCGCCGACGTCGAAGAAGTCCTGGCCGTACGAGCCGTCGTCGCTGATGAAGACCGACTCCATGCCCAACTCGCGCATCTGCTTCACGAGGAAGCCGGCCTCGTCGTACAGGCCGCCGAAGTAGATGGCCTCCGGCTTGTCCTCGCGGATCTTGGTCAGCAGCGCCTTGAAGTCTTTGTCGCCCACCTGGATGCCGTCGAAGGAGAGGATCTCCAGCCCGATGGTGCCGCCGTGGTCGCGGAACACCTCGGCGAGGCCCTGGCCGTACTGGGTGCGGTCGTGGATGACCGCGAGCTTCGCCAGCGACAGGTGGTTCTTGACGAAGTCGGCCGTCAGCTCGCCCTGCACGCCGTCATGCGGGGTGACGCGGGCGATCTCGGGGTAGCCCTTCAGCGTGATGTCGACGTTCGTCGTCGCGGGGCTGATCGCCATGGTTCCGGCCGAGTGATAGACCTCGGAGGCGGGGAGGAAGCAGCCCGAGTTGTAGTGCGCGACCACGCCGAAGGTGGTGGGGTCGCCGGAGACGGCGTACGCCGCGCTCATCGCCTGCTTGGGGTCGGAGGCGTCGTCCTCGACCTTCACCTTGAGGGTCCAGCCCTTCTCGGCGAACTTCGGCGCCCACTCCTCGACCGCCATCTTCACCGCGTCCGAGGCCTCGTTGCCGACGGCCGCATTCGGGCCGCTGATCGGCAAGACCGCCGCCAGGGTCAGCGTCCCGCCCTTGGGCCCTTCGTCGCCGCCACCGCCGCCGGTGTCGTCACCTCCGCCACAGGCAAACAGGAAACTGAGGGAAAACAGGGCAACAAGAAGACGGGTCATACGCATGGGCTCCTCCAGAACGCGCGCGAGTGTACTGGAGGACCGTCTAGACTGCTGCGCTCCATGGCCACTGTTCGCAACTGCCCCAAATGCTCCCGCCCCAACGGCCCCAAGTTCATCAGCTGCATGTACTGCGGCACCGCCCTCCCCGCCTTGAGCTCGGGGACGATGAAGGCCGTCGACGCGCCCGTCGATCCCGTCGCGGAGGGACGCAAGGCCCGGGATCTGCTCAACGGGCTGAGCGAGACCGCCCGCGCCCTCATGCCCGCGGAGGTGATTCAGGACCTCGAGCGGAAGGCCGCCGCCGGTGAGGCAGCCGCGGCCCGCGCGCCCGTCACGCCGGCGAGCACGCCTTCGCTTCCCGCCATCGACGTCCGTGACGAGCCGACCGAACCGAGCATGAGGAAGCCCTCGATGGAGAGCGCCTTCGACGTTCCCGAGCCGTCACCCGAGGGCGACCCGTCCATCCCGAACCTGGACACCAGCAAGGTCGAGACCCTGAACTTCACGACCGTCGGCGACGAGGAGCTGGAGTCGGTCCGCACGGCGCCCCTGCCGTCGATCGAAGAAGCGATCGCCGCGGCCGCCGAGGGCGACGCCGACCAGGACTTCGAGGCAGCCTTGGACATCGCCCTGAAGCGCGGCGGGAGCCCGTTCGGCAAGCACGAGTCCGCCGCCCGCCTCATCCTCCTGCCCAACCCCGAGTACCGCGGCCAGGCGCACTGGCTGCGTCACCGGGTGGCCGCCGCCACCGGCATGGATCTGTACACGGCGACCCAGAGCCTGCAGCGGGACGTGCCCACCTGCTTGCTCGCGGCCGACTCCTTCGAAGAAGCCGAGGCGGCCGCGGAGCACCTCCGGGAGGCGGGCCTCGCCGTGCTCACCATCGACCGCGAGCAGTGGCTCCAGGACGCGCTCCCCGAGCCGGTGCTGAGCGCGCAGATCGACGAGGACAAGGTCGTCTTCTTCCGCCCCGACGGCAGCACCCTGACGGTGGAGCGCGGGGATCTGCGCGGCGGCTTCATCGGTGAGATCGAGCCCGACACCGCCAAGGTGCCGATGGTCCCCGAGCGCGACAAGCGCTGGGGCGTCGCGGTGAACCCCGAGGCCCGCGCCCTGGACGTCGGCACGGGCCCATTCATCGTGCTGGACCTGCTCCGGGCCTCCACGCGGCGGGTCATCCGGATCCGCAGCGATGAGTTCGACTTCCGCTGCCTGGGAGAGGACCGCGGACTCGCCGCCGGCCTCAACCTCCGCACCCTGGTTCGGCTCGTTTCGCCCAACGCGGCCGAGCCCCTGCCGCTGAACGACCGCTTCAAGCGCGTGTCCCACGTCGCCGGCACGCCGTCCGAGGGCGGCGACTCGCGAGGCCGTCCCCTGACCCGCCGAGAGGTCGAGTTCACGGAGTACGTGCTCCTCGCGGACGCGCCGAACCACCTCTAAAGGGCTAGGATCCAAGCGTGTTCCGGGCCGGGCCGCTTTCCAGTCTGCTTCTCCTCCTCCTGATGCCCTCGCTGGCCTCTGCGAGCACCGCCGTTCTGTACACGGACGGGGTCTCGCTCCAGCAGGCGGTCAAGGGGGCCAAGGAGGCGTTCGGGGCGGAGCCCGGCTCCTTCAGCTCAGTCGCCGCCACCACGGGCACGGGAACCGTCATCGCGGGGGCTACGGCCCGGGTCTGTGAGACTGTCGCGACGCCGATCGGCGAGGTGCTTCGAGCGGCTCAGGACTCGGTCGACACGATGGACTACGACGCGGCCGCGAGTGGGCTCGGGGCCGCCGTCGACGGACTCCCCTGCGGCGCCGAGGGGGTCACCCGCGAGTAGCTCTACTCGCTCTTCTTCCTGGACGGCTACACCGCCTCCAACCAAGGCAACACCGAGCGAGCGCACCACTCCTTCGGCCAGGTAGCCGTGCTGTACCCGTCGCGCGCCTGGTCCGACGCCTACCCCCCAGCGCCAAGCCGATCTACCTGGAGGCGCTGCAGCGGGTCGTCGGCCTGCGCCGCGCGACGCTCGTCTCCGACGACGCCGACCTCCTCGTCGACGGCGAGCCGCTGTCCGCGGGGGAGGCCCCCACACTCCTGGCCGGGCGCCACCTCCTGCAGACCGGCGGCGCGCTGCACTGGGTCGAAGTGCCGGCCGAGGGCGGGCGCGTGCTCGTCAGCGACGGCGCCACCCTCACCGCCGGCCTGGCCACCGGGGACGCCCGCTACGCTCCCTGGCTCGCCCGGACCGCGGAGCAGCGCGGCTGGACGGACGTGATCGTCTTCGACGGCAAGGTCACCCACCGCCTCGTCGGCGAGCGCTTCGACACCACCGGCGACGAGCCTCCCCCCGCCGGTCCGCGCCCCGCCACGGTCGCCGGCCTCGTGATGGTCGGCGTCGGCTCCGCCACCGGCGCCGTGGGTCTCGGAATCAACATCGCCGCCTACCAGGAAGCGGACCCCACGGAGACGGACGGGGGCCGAACGCTCGTGGCCCAGCCCGACGCATCGACCTATCAGTCAGTTCTGGATCAGAACCGCGCCGGCTTCTTCCTCGCCCTCGGTGGCGCCGCTGTCGGCGTCGCCGGAGTCGTGATCACAGCCATCTCGGCCCAGCGCAAGACGGTCACCGGAGCCCCCGACGACGCGGCCGCTGCCCCCTGGGTCGTCGCCGGGCCCGATGGCGCCGCCGTGGGCATCGGGGGGCGCTTCTGATGCGGGGTTTGCTCCTTGTCCTGCCCCTGGCCCTGCTCGCCGGATGCTGGCTTCCGGCGTCAAACCTGGAGTTCACGGCCCCGCCTCGCCCGGGGGGCGACCCCTGCCTCCTGGACGAGGACGGCGACGGCTTCACCGCCTGCGGCGAAGACGAGATCGAGGGGACCACCGACGACGACTGCGACGACAGCAACGCCGCCCGCTTCCCCGGCAACCCCGAGGTCTGCGACGAGGGCATCGACAACGACTGCGACGACACGACCCTGGAGACGGTGGACGGCGACGGCGACGGCGAGACCCTGTGCGAGGGCGACTGCGACGACACCGACCCGGACATCTCCACCAGCGCGGACGACGAGTGCGACGACCTCGACACCAACTGCGACGGCACCGACGGCACGGTCGAGTCGTGCGACGCGGACGACAGTGACTGCGACGGCGTGACCGACAACGACGCCACCGACTGCCCCGACGGCTGCGATCCGATCGCGGACGACGAGTTCGGCTCCTACCTGGTGTGCGATCTCGGCATCCCCGAGGCTCAACTGGATCGCACCGACGGCGCGCTGCTGTGCTCCGAGGCGGGCTACGCCCTCGTTCCGATCCTGAGCGAAGACCAGCAACTCGGAATCGAGGCGATCCTCGCCGACTTCACGCTTTCGTTCCCCTTCTGGATCGCGCTGAACGACCTCGGTCCCCCGCCCGATGGCGGCGACGGCGTGTACGAGTGGGGCCCCGACATGGGGCTGGACGGCTACTCCAACTGGTCCGATGGCGAGCCCTCCGGAGGCCAGTGCGTGGTGCTCAGCCCCAGCGACGACTTCCGCTGGGACGCGTCCGACTGCAACACTCCCGCCAACGTGCTCTGCATCGCCCCGTGATGACGACTAGAATGTCGCCGCTTCGATGACGGACCCGATCCCCTTTGGCCGCTACCAACTGCTCAACCTGCTCGGAAAGGGCGGGATGGCGCGCGTGTACCGGGGAGTTCGGGCCGGCCCCATGGGCTTCGAGAAGCCGGTCGCGCTGAAGCTGATCGACAGCGACGTCACCGAGAACCCCCGCATGCTCAAGGCGCTGACCAACGAGGCGCGCCTGGGGGGCCAGCTCCACCACCGCAACGTGGTCGAGATCTACGAGTTCGACCACGTCGACGGCGCGTGGTTCATGGCGATGGAGTACGTCGACGGCTGGACCCTCGACATCGTCCTGAACTACTGCCGGCTGCACCGGAACTTCCTCCCCGCCAAGGTGGTGTGGGAGCTCATGATCGACACCTGCCGGGGGCTCGACTACGCCCACGGCCTGGAGGGGAAGGACGGCGAGCCGCTCGGCCTCGTCCACCGCGATCTGAAGCCCGGAAACATCATCGTGAGCCGCACCGGGGACGTGAAGATCCTCGACTTCGGCATCGCCAAGGCGACCTCGAACCTCTACCAGACGACCGCCGCCGACACCGTGAAGGGCACGCCCATCTACATGTCGCCGGAGCAGGCCAACGGGGTCCCGCTGGACCGACGTTCGGACCTGTTCGCCCTCGGCGGGGTGATGCACGAGCTCATCACGCTCCAGGTGCCCTTCCAGGGTGATTCGCTGGGCGCCGTCGTCGCCGGCATCCTCAAGGGCGACATCACCCGCCCCATGGAGCGCGTGCGGGAGAAGGCGGACGTCTTCTGCCCCCTGCTGGAGAAGCTGCTCGCCCACGATCGCGAGGAGCGCCTCAACAGCGCCGCCGACGTGATGGAGGAGCTCGAGAGCATCCGCGGCGACCTCCCGCCGGGCGAGAACCTGCGCAAGTGGATCGGGACGCTCGCCGAAGACCTGCCCGACTCCCCCGGACCCAGCGACTACGGCACCGACGGTCCCACCACCCTCGGAGTCATTCCCGTCCGCGACCCCCTCGGCCGCGCCGAGACGGTGCAGCGCCCCGTGGGAAGCAAGGGCGGCAAGAAGAAGAAGAAGAGCAACACCGGGATGATCGCGGCGGCTGCGCTGATCTTCGTGGCGGCCCTGGCGTTCGTCGGGTGGGCCGCGATGCAGACGATGGCGGAGGACCCCGAGCCCGTCGCCGAGGCGACACCGCAGGCGACCCCGGCCGTGGCCGAAGCGACGCCCGTGCCGACTCCCGAGGCGACGCCCGAGCCCACGCCGGCACCGGTTGCGGCCGCGACCCCCAAGCCTCGCTCCACCCCCGCGCCGGTCGCGGAGCCGACCCCCCGCTCCCAAGCCCAAGGCCTTCGGCACGGCCAGCTTCAACAGCAAGAAGATGTGGTCGCACATCAAGGTGGACGGGAAGCTCATCGGCGACTCGCCCAAGCGCAACATTCAGCTTCCGGTGGGCACCCACACGGCGGTGTTCGACTGTGGCGAGTGCGATCCTGCGGACAGCCGGACCAAGACGTTCGAGGTCGTCGAGGACGCCCCCGTCACGGTGATCGTCAGCTTCTAGCTACTTGAGCAGCAGCGCCGCTCCCAGGCCGGCGACCACCAACAGCAGCAGCACGATCGCGCCGATGGCGACGAAGAGCATCGTGTTGCTCTTGGCCGGGGCCGACTCTTCCTGCCGCGCCTTCATCTCGTTGGTGCGACGCTCGAGCCGGGCTGCACGCTCCTGGCGGGCCATCGCGGGGATGACGGCCGTGGCGTTCAGCTTCTCACCCGTGCCCGAATCCAAGGGGCGGTCGGTCCAGTCGGTGGTGTTGAGGTTCGGGGCGCCGGGACCGACCGGGGCCTTGCCCTCGTAGTCGCTCCAGTCGGCCGTCTTGTTGAGGCCGTCGGGCACGCCGCGGCCGATGCCGGCCTCCTGCTCCTCCAGCGTGCCCATCTCCCCGGTCCAATCGGCGGTCTTGTGCAGACCGTCCGGCACGCCCGTGCCGAGGGCCCCTTCCTGTGTCCCCAGGTCGCCCATCTCGCCGGTCCAGTCAGCCGTCTTGTGCAAGCCGTCAGGCACGCCGGTCCCCATCCCGCCGTCAGGAATGTTGGACCAATCGGTGGTGCTGCCACCCTCGGCCGGAGCCCCCGCCTTGATCGGCTTGTCGTCTTTCCCGCTCATGAGCCAAGCCTACCGCAGTAGGGACCCTCTGCTATAGCCCCCCCCCTGTGCCTCCCTCTGACGATCGTCGTACTCGGCCGAACGGACCGATCCCCCACCGGGTCAAGGGGACGGGCCACGGACGGGAGCTTCTGGACTACGTCGCGGAGACGTTCACGAGCACCACCCGGGAGGAGCTCCGGGCCGCGATCGACGCCGGTAGGTTCCGGCTGAAGGACGGGCCGATCCTCAGCGCCGCCTCCGAACTCAAGGCCGGCCAGACCCTGCTCGCCGACCTGCCCCCCAAGACCGTCTCGGATCCGTGGCGGGGACCGGTCCCCAAGACGCTCCCGCTGCTGTTCAAGGACGATGACGTCGTCGTCGCGGACAAGGCCGCGGGGCTGCTGAGCTACCCAATGGGGCCACGCAAGGACGCGGCCCAGAGCATCGTCCAGGACCAGCTGTTCGCCGCGGGCGAGCCGTGGGAGCTGCGGCCGTCGCATCGCCTCGATCGGGAGACCTCCGGCGTGCTGATGTGGACCCGGAACCTGGCCGCGGACCAGATCATCAAAGAGACGTTCAAGAAGCGCCGGGTGTCCAAGACGTACCTCGCCCTGGTGCGAGGCACCCTCGAGCGGGCGACGATCGTGGACGCGCCGATGCGCAAGGACGTCCACGGACCCATCCGCGTACGCCAGGTCGTCGCGCGGGACGGCAAGCCCGCGCAGACGTCGCTGACGCCGCTGGGCTGGTTCGGTTCGTGGACGTGGGTCGAGTGCCAGCCGATCACCGGGCGGACCCACCAGATTCGCGTGCACCTCGCCCACATCGGACACCCGATCGTGGGGGACAAGATCTACTGCGACGACGGCATCAGCTTCCGTCGCTGGTGGGACGGCGACCTGGACGACAGCGATCTGCGGCGCCTCGGCATGAAGCGTCAGGCCCTCCACGCGTGGACGATGTCGGTCGCGCACCCGGGCACCGGGGAGCCGCTGGACCTGGCCGCCCCCGTGCCCGCGGACATGGCCGCCTTCGCCCGCGAGCGCGGGGGGACTCCCCCAACGGAGCGTTGACGCCCGCCCCTGTCCCCGCCTATGCCAATGGGGTGGAGACCGTGACGCTGGAACCGGGAACTTTGTTGGAGTCGCTCCCGATCTTCCCCCTCCCCACGGTCGCTTTCTTCCCCAACACCCTGCTCCCCCTGCACGTGTTCGAGCCGCGCTACCTGGCCATGCTGGAGGACGTCTGGAACGGCGACCGGCTGCTGGGGATCGTGCAGCTGCGCGAAGGCTGGGAGGAGACCTACTTCGGTGCTCCCGGCGTGCACCCCTTCCTCGGGATCGGCCACGTCATGCACCGAACCGAAGCGACGGGTGATCGGCTCAACATCCTCGTCCGCGGCCTGAGCCGCGCCCGCATCGTGCGGGAGGTTCCCAATGAGTTCAGCTACCGCTCCGTGACCGCCGACGTGGTCGACTCGGACGCCAGCGACCCCATCGAGACCGCCCACCGACTCGCCACCGTGCGGCACCTGTTCTCCCGGCTCCTGGCCGGACTCGACGGCGTCGACGTCGCCGGTGCCGAAGCGTTGTTCGCCCCCGACGCCGACCCTTCGGTGGTGGTGGACGCGATCGCTTCCGCGCTCCCGATCGAGGCGGACGTGAAGCAGGACCTGCTCGCCGAGTTGGACGTGCCGCGACGGGCCGATCGCCTCGCCGGGCTGCTGGTCCAGCTGGCCGCGACGCCGCCCGACGCCGGGTTCAGCGTTCCGAGCTGAGCACCCGCCGCAGCCGCGCCCGAAGCCCCGCCGCTCCATCGACCCGCACCGCCCGCGCAGCGTGCAGCCGCCGGTACCGACGCGCGAGGTTCATGCGCTCCCCATCGACCCCGGGGGGCTGGAACGACGATGAGGGGGCATCCGCCCAGTCCGTCCACGCGACCGGATCGCCGGCACCGGGGCGGGCGGCGACGCCGAGGGTCAGCTCCACCCCCGCGGACCGCAGCGCATCGACCCCCGCCTGCTCCTCGGGGAGCGAGTAGCCCGGGCTCCCGAGCACCACCGAGCAGGACACGTCGAGCCCGGCCCGACGGCAGGCGTGGGCGGCATCGACCGCCGCCTCCACGGGGTCGTCGCCCGCGTCGACGTCGCCCAGATCCACCGCCTCGACGCCACACTCGGCGAGCTCCAGCAGGGGGAGCCTCCCAAGGTCCGCGGGAGCCAGCGCGATGCGGAGGTGGCGTTTCGCCCCCATGTGCCGCAGTCCGGCGAGCAGGGCGCTCCACCACGCCTGGGTGGGAGACGGTCCGGAGCCGCCGCCGAGGTCTTGCCAGGGGATGCCGAGGAGGTCGCAGGAGGCGAGGTCCGCGAGCACGGCGTCCACCGGGAGCACGTCGCCCGCGTCGTCCCGCAGCGGCACCTCGGAGACGGCTCCCTGGCCCTTGTCCACGGGCGGGCCGAACCGGAGCAGGCCCGAGGCGGGCCGCGGCGGCTGCACCGGCCAGCTCCCCCGCCGCGCCCGTCGGTAGACGGCGTAGTCCAGCAGCTTGCGTTCCACCGGTTCGGTGCCGCCCGCGCGGGCGGGGCCGGCCAACGCCTCCCGCAGTGCTTCGGCGCGACCGCTGGTGCTCACCACCTCCAGGGCCGCCAGCAGAGCCCCCCGCGAAGCCGACGGGAGCAAGCCGTCGAGCTCGACCAGGCGACGGGCCCCCTCGGGCCACAGGTCCACCAGCGGTCCTGCCCCGAGCACCAACGCCGAGCCCGCGTGCCGCATCGCGCGAGCGGCCTCGAGCCCATCCGCGAGGGCGGCCGGGTGCAGCCACACCACGGCCACGTCGGGCTTGTGCAGAGCCGCGACCGACCGGAGCGTGCTCTCGGCCCCCGTCCGGGGCATGCGGGCGTCGTGCACGAAGACCCGATGCTTGCTCTCCCGCAAGGCCGCGGTAGCCAGTCGGAGCAGGGGCACGGGCAGCGCGCCGCGGGGCTCGCGGGCGATGGGAAAGCGGAAAACGGGGTCCAGCGCGTGCTCGTCCGAAGGACGGACGAACAGCGTCCTCAGGACGCGGGCGCGGGTCACGGCGACGACCGCCTACGGAATGGTCTGGTCCTGCTCGACCGGCGGGTAGATGTCCAACCCGAGGTAGTCGATGGCGCCCTTGAGGTCGCGGAACTTGTTGTCGAAGTAGGTCAGGTCGTTGACCGTGAAGCTGATGTAGCCGTGCTCGACGGCCTCCCACTCCAGGTGCATCCCGACCTTGACGTACGTGGTGAACGAGCCGTCCTCAGCCTCGTAGCGCATCACCAGGGCGCCATGGGGCAGCTCCGGCACGGGGCCGAGCTCACCGGCCTCCGGCGTGTTCGGGTCGCCCTCCGAGGTGATGAAGACGTTGTCCCTCATCTTCCCGGTGTCGTAGATCGTGTACTGGCCGTTCTCCTCGCCCGTGGACTCGACGAGGATCTTGTCGCCCTTGCAGATGTGGATGCGAAACTGCCACTCCGCCGAGACGTCCATGAAGTTGTGATACTCGTAATCGAGCGGCTTGTAGCACTGGCCCGCTTCGAGCTCCTTGCCGATGCCCTTCAGGTAGTCGAGGTACTCGCTGGGCTTCTTCTTCCCCTTGCCCACAGCCGTGCACCACTCGAAGTTGGTCGCCAGCCACGTGTCCAGCAGGGCAGGACGGCCCAGGAACGCGGTCTCGAAGTACTCCAGCGACTCCCCGCTGATCTTGAACCCCTCCATCACCTTCCCGGTGGTGAAGTCCTGCAGGTAGATCAACGCGTCACTGCGCGCCATCCGCACCTGTCCGGTGTTGAGGTTGGCCCAGTCCGGCGGGCCGTAGCACTTCCAGTCGCCGATCATCGTCTCGCCGACCGGCGGCGGGGCTTCCTCTTCGCCCTTCTTCTTCTTCTTCTTCTTCTTCGCCAGGGCGGGCCCGCCCATGAGGGCGAGGGCGATGACGACGAGCAGGATGATGCGGAAGGACCTCATAAACGTTCTCCGAAGGCGCGCGATGGTACCACCCCAAGTAGGACAGGGCGGCCCACCGAAGTGGACCGCCCCGCCTGAAACTCGGGTCTACCGACGAACTCTTACAGGTTCGGCAGCTTGCCCTGGAGGAAGAAGGCGATGACGAACGCGTAGATGCACAGCGACTCGATCAGCGCGAGGCAGATGATCATCGGGGTCTGGATCTTGCCCGAGGCGCTGGGGTTGCGGGCAATGCCCGTCAGCGCGCCGAAGGCGGCAAGGCCCTGGCCGATGCCACAGCCGATAGCGGCGAAGCCGATGGCGAGGCCGGCGCCGAGGGCGACGCCCTTCTGGCCCTCGGAAGCGATGACCTTGCTCAGGTCCTCAGCGGCAAACGCCATCTGAGGAACGAAGACGACGGCCAGAATGGTCATGGGAATCAGCAGGCTACGGTAGTTGCGAAGCATTTGAGCTCTCCTTGGTTAGTGGTCGTCGTGAGCGACCGCGAGTCCGATGTAGGAGACGCTCAGAAGACTGAACACGAGCGCCTGGATGAAGGAAACGAAGATTCCGAGTCCGAGGAAGATCACCGGAATGCCAAAGCCAAGCACCGCCGAAAGCTCGGTGGGCAGGACGTTCATGAAGATGTCGAGCACCTTGTGGTCGCCCATGATGTTCCCGTAGAGCCGAATCGAGAGGCTCAGCGGACGGGAAAGGTGGCTGATGATTTCGATGACGAACATCAGCGGGGCGAGCCAGATGATCGGGCCCATGAAGTGCTTGAAGTACTCCACGGGGCCGTTCTTGATGATGCCGACGACGTTGTACGTAACGAAGATCACGATGGCCATCGGGATGTTCGTGTTGAGCTGGTCGGTCGGAGGAAGCAGTCCGGGGAAGACCCCGAGCATGTTGCTGACGAAGATGTAGAGGAAGATCCCGGCAATCAGCGGGAAGTAGGCCTCGGCGTCCTTGCCGAGCACGCCCCGGCACATGTTCAGGATCGCCTCGGTGTACATCTCGAAGAAGTTCTTCGGGCGGAGGTCGGCGTCGGGGATCAGCGACTCCCGATCCTTGGTGCCGCTCTCCAGACCCATGCGGGCGAGCCACGCGAGGGTGAGGATGATGAGTACCGCCAGCATCGAGTGCGCGAACGGCAGGTACTCGGCGTTGTCACGCTGCAGGAACGGCAGCAGCGCCAGCCACTGGAAAGCTCCCTCAGACGCGATGACGACAGGCATCGATACGCTCCCTTAGCTCGCCAGGCCCAGAGCCTGCGCGAGGGTTGCCGCCATGACGACGACGCTCAGTCCGATGATCACGCCGAGAACATTCAGCGCGAGCGGGACGAGCATCACCCACAGGCAGACCCCGAGAAAGCCGAGCTTGAACATCAGGCGCGACAGCAGCACGCCCCAGTGGACCTCGTCGCCCTCCCCGGTCACCGAGACCACGAAGCGAGACAGAAGCCAGAAGTTGACCAGAGCGACGACGCCGCCCGCGAACGCGCCCACGGCGGCGTCCATTCCGAGTCCCAAGCCGGCCCCCGCGACCGCAACCCCCAGGAGGAGCGCAGCGAGGATTCCGATGCGGCGCGCGCCGAGGGGGATGCCCTCGGTGGTCGGCGACGGCAACGTCATGCTTTCGGTACTCATTTGGGCGCCCATCTACCCGTAGGGTTCAGGGGTGTCAACTCGACGGCCTGTACGAGGGACATAGGATCTGTCGTAGAGACGGCCAGGGGGCGCCGGTGCAGCAAAATGTGGCAGGCGGCCTATACGACGGGTCGCGTCGACTTCTCCGCCTGGTTTTGCTCGTACAGCGCGCGCCCTTGTTTGCCGATGACGAAGCCGATCGGACCCATGACGATCGCCACCAGAGCAGCGGCCCACAGGGGCACCGACGGGATCAGCGCCATCGCCGCGAACGAGCCCGCCGCCATCACGGTCGCGCTCGCCACCTCGACCTCCGTCACCGGGGGTGGGGTCGGCGGCCTCCACTCGGTCCCCTCGGGAGGGAGGATCTGCGTCAGCGGCCACAGCTGCCAGGAGATCCAGACCAGCCGGTAGTACTCGTTGACGCCCCGACCGGTGAAGTTCGTCTGCGGACCCTGGCCCCAGGGCTCCCCGTTGGGACCCAGGCAGCGCAGCGCCGGCGAGCCGGGCATGGCGAGTTCCTTGATCGAGTCCTCGAACCGGACCGGTAGGTACGCGGACAGCTCGGGGTTTCGCGAGTCGCGCAGGTCGGTGAACGCACCCAGGGAGTTCTTGGGCGCGCGGGGCTTGTCGCGCTTGGACCGCCACCGGCCGAAGTACTGGCTGTGCACGCTCGCGCGCACGAACCAGACGATGAGGGCGGCGAACGCGAGCATCACGCCGAGGGTTAGGAAGTCCCGCCGGATGAACAGCTTGGCCGAGCCCGCCAGCGACGCGACCGCCACCGCGAGCCACACCACGAGCGTGTGGTAGGCGCTGCTCAGCAGGTTGAAGGCGGCGTGCTTCTTGGGGTCGAGGTGGTGCTGCACGTGGTAGTCGAGCAGGGCCACGCAGCCGTCGCAGACGTAGTACCCCCGCCCGATGACCTCACGCGGCGCCTCGTCCTCATCGATGTACCCCGTGGAGGCGTGCTTGATGGTGCGGGCGTAGCGGACCTCCATGACGTTGTAGGCGTCCAAAGCGCAGTAGACGCACGCCGCCATCAGGGCTCCCAGCCGGCGTACGCAGTCGGCGAGGTCCAGACCTCAATGCGGCGGATGCGGACCCCCGCGAGGCGGGCGGCGAGCTGGCCCCCGACCCACTCGGCCATGACGGCGGGCGTGGGGGGGCGGTCCTGGAAGGGGGCGAGGTCGTTGAGGTGGCGGTGGTCGATGGGCTCGACGACGTCCTTGAGCGTGCTCCTCAACGCGCCCCGGTCGAGCACCCGTCCGCCGGCACCGAGCTCGTCCGCTTCGACGAGCGCGACGATCCGGAAGTTGTGGCCATGGAAGGGCCCTTCGGCCTCCTGATGGCTGGAACAGATCTCCTCTTCGGCGCGGAAGACGTACACGGTTCGCGAGTATAGGCTGCGCGCGCCATGAGCTCCGAACCTCGCAACGACACACTCCTCAAAGTCGCCACCTTCATCGCAATCATCGCGGTGATCGTCGGCGGATCCCTCTACATGGGCTCGGTGGTGTCGCCGGAGCCGAGCACCTCCGGCCCCGCCCTGCGAACGGGCAACATCGAGCCGGTCCCGACCGACCTCCACGTGCCCGTCGAGCTTCGCGGACGCGCCACGGACCCCGCCGCAAAGAACCCGCGCGTACCCACCGACGCTCCCGCCAAGGCGGACGATTCCTCCGGCGGCGCGGGGCCTGGCGGCGTCGTCGCCCCGGGCCTGCCGGGGATCACCGACCTCGCTCGTTCACCCGTCGTGCGCCCCGACGAGGAGAAGGACGCGGCCAAGGGACTCCTGGCCTCCGAGCTCGACAACATCGACCGCTGCTACCGCGACGCCGACCCCGGTCGGAGCGCGACGGCGTTCGTGAAGTTCCGGGTGACGGACGGCAAGGCCGCAGGCTTGACCATCCAGGTCGACGGCCTCGGCGAGCCCTCGGTGGATGCCTGCATCCGCATGATCGCGGCCGGCCTCGACGTCAGCGAGCTGTCCGAGGGGACCAGCGTCTACTGGCCCATCACGCTGGACCAGAAGCTCGGCGCCAGCCTCTAGGCGACGCCGGCACCGGCGCCTCAGTGCGCGATGTGCTGCTCCGCGAGCAGCTCGTGGCGGTGCAGGACCCGCTCGACCTCGGCTTCAGCCGAGTCCCCGAGCACGTCCACATGGACCAGGGTCCCGCCGTCACGCACCCGGGCGACGACCTCGTCCATCCCCGGGTGCGTGACGGCCAAGGCCCCGCTGAAGGCCCCCAGGAGCATGCCCTGGAGCGGATCGCCGATTAGGAGCAGGCCCGCGCCCGCGCCCAGCAGGGTCGCCAGCAGCGCCATGATCGGCCCTTCCAGCCCCCCTTCGAGGTGGGCGAGGCCGGCTTCCACCAGCTCCTTGTCCCACATCCCCCCGGGATGTCGGTCGACCTGCAGGGGGAGTCCCAGACCGGTCAGCTCGTTGATGGTCTGTCGGGCTTCGTCGTCGTCCTCGAAGACCGCGTGCACGTGGTGGTGCAGCGTCGGTCGAACCACGAACGTCACCGGCCGGAGCTGCCCCCCGAGCATGCGCTCGCGGAAGCTGACCTCGAGCCGACGGTCCAGCGACAGCGAACCGCCTCCGAACATCGCGCTGACGCCGAGCATGAACAGCACCAGGGCAGCGAACTCGAGCGCCTGGCCGGTGCCGAGCAGCCCCTCGGCGAGGTGCACATTGAGGATCGCCCCGGTGACGACGGGGATCTGCACCGCGGCCGCCAATCGGGTCATCAACCCGAGCGCCAGGAGCAGGCCTCCGACGAGGTGAGCCACGACGATGAGGTGCGCGAACATTGCGGGAGCGGCCCAAGAGGCGCCGGCCGCCGCGATGTAGCTGTCGAGCACTTCGGGCTCGACGACAAAGAAGACCCCACGGGCGAAGAGACCAAGGCCGAGGTAGATGCGGAGGAACTCGTAGCCGAGCTCGCGTCGCTGGAATTGCCTGCGAAGAAGGTCGGAGATCTCCATCCCATGTCCTTTCCGGACGCGGGCGGAGGCCCGAGCGGACGTCCACCCGACGTCATCTGGATCGACGTTACGCCCGACCTGGGGGATTCCCCAGGGGCTTCCCGGGGGGAATCCCCTAGCGAACGAGGCGGCTGATGGCCTTGAAGGTGTCGCCCTCGGCGCGGCGCACCCAGTCGAAGACGACGGTCTCGACGCTGGTGGTCACGCAGCCGAGGTGGTCGTAGAGGCCGAGCGCGGCCTTGTAGTCACGCTTGCTGCGGGAGACGACGGCGTCCCGCGCGACGTGGACGACGTACCCCTCGGAGGTGAGTCCGCGGGCGGTCTGGAAGACGCAGATGTGCGACTCCATGCCGGCGAGGATCACGTGGCTGCGGCCGGTCCGCTCGAGCTGATCAGCGAACTCGGCCACGTCCGAGCAGGCGAAGTCCCGCTTCTCGATGGGCGCGGCCGCATCGCCGAGCGCCGCCTGGAGGTCGGGCACCGTGTGGCCGAGCCCCTTGGGGTACTGCTCGGTCACCAGGATGGGGACGCCCGCGGCGCGGGCTCCCGCGACCAGGATGCAGGCCTTGCGCAGGTGGTCGGCGTGGACGTCCTCGGGCATCACGCCGACGAGGCGCTCCTGCCAATCAATGAGGACAACGACAGAGTTATCGGGCGTCAACGAAAGCATGGCGAAGGACGCTACCATCCGCCGATGCCGGACTGGTTGCAGGCGCTGATCCTCGGCGCAGCCCAGGGACTCACCGAGTTCCTCCCCGTCTCCTCCTCGGGGCACCTCGTGCTGTTGCAGAAGTGGCTGGGCGACAGCTTCTTCGCCGCCGGCGACGAGGTGCTGTTCGATCTGGTGCTCCACGTCGGCACGCTGCTGCCCGTGCTGTTCTTCTACCGGGAGGACCTCATCGCGATGACCCGCGACGCGGCGGCGCGACGGCTGGGGTTGATGGTGATCGTGGCGACGATCCCGACCGGCCTGATCGGCGTCGGCTTCGAGGACCAGTTCGAGGCGCTGTTCTCCACCGTCGGCCCCGTCTGCTTCGCCTTGCTCGTCACCGCAGGGCTGCTGATCGCGACGAAGTTCATCCCCGAACGGCCCGACGGCGGCAAGGTCCTGACCTGGCAGATGGCGCTGATGATCGGGCTCGTCCAGGGGTTGGCGATCACGCCGGGGATCTCGCGCTCCGGCTCCACCATCGCCATCGCGCTGTTCCTCGGCCTGAATCGCGACCTCGCCGCACGGTTCAGCTTTCTGGCGTCGATCCCCGCGATCTGCGGCGCCGTCGTGCTCAAGTCGCGCCACGGCTTCAGCACGGAATCGGTCGACTGGCTCAACGTCGGGGTCGGCTTCGTGACCTCGATGATCGTCGGCTACGGCGCCCTCGTGCTGCTCGTTGCGCTCGTCAAGAAGGGCGGTCTGCACAAGTTCGCCTGGTACCTCGTGCCCGTGTCCCTTTTCGCGTGGCTGCTGCTTGGCGGGTAGGATTCCCCTGCCCGTGGAGACCCGAATGTTCCGTTCCCTGCTTCTATCCGCCTTCCTGTTGGTCCTTTTGCCCGCCTGCGGCGGTGACTCCACCACCACCGGTGATGGGGGTCCGTCCGGCTCCGGCAGCGGTGGCGGCGCCACCGGCGTCGTCGGAGGACTCCCCGGTGAGGTCGAGCCTCCCGAGGGCGCCAGCGTCAAAGCCCAGCCTCCCGCCGAAGGGGAGCTGCCCGCGCCCGAGTTCAAGGGGGCCCGCACCGCCATCCAGCCCGTGACCGAGTCCTCCTCGGCGACCGGCACGAAGATGGCCGGCCACGTCTCCACGGCCGAGCAGGCGGTGCTGCTGGGCGACTCCGCCAAGGCCGACGAGCAGATCCTCGCCGCCGTCTCGGCGATGGCCAAGGACCCGAAGATCAAGTCGAACATGCGCCGCGATGTGCTCGCCGCGTTGGCCGCCGACCTCGCCGCGGTGAAGGACTACGAGGGCAAGCCCACGGTCACGATCATCGAGCACAAGGACCGCTGCTGCGCCGAGGACGGCTCCTGCTCCATGGAGGTCCCCACCGCCACCTGCTGGGAAGTGAAGCAGGGCGACGTCGCCCGTGGCTGCGGCGGCGAGTGCGAAGAGGCTCGTCCCGAAGGCGAGGACACCGACGCCGGCATCAAGGCCGAAGAGGTCGATGGCAAGGGCGACGATGACGACTCGGCGGGCGCGGACGCGGCCCCCGAAGCAGCCGCTCCGGCGGCGGAGTCAGCTCCGGCGGCGGACGAGGCCGGCGAGGCCAAGGAGGGCGAGGAGCCCGCCAAGACCGAGTGAGCCGCGACCGGTGACGCTGGCGTTGCAGCCGACGTCGGAGTTGCGCGTCACCGTGATCTCGAAGTCAGCCGTGTTCTCTCCGCCCGGGCCCGCGGCCCGCAGCGTGATGGTGTGGGTGCCGGCGCTCTCGAAGACGTACTGCGGCTCGTAGGTGCTCAGCGACGTGCTCTCGTCGCCGTCGAGGATCCACTCGTACTCGGTGGTGCAGCCGAAGGCGCCCAGGGGCGAGGTGTTCACCATCTGCACGGTGAAGTCGCCCTCGTTGACGAACTCGGCCGACGGCTGGGGCGGGCTGCACGCGAGCACCGCGCCGACCTGGCGCTTGAAGGTCTCGAACTCGCCGCCGCAGGACTCGTCGTCGCCAAACGCGGTCAGCGTGATCGTGTACTGCCCTTCCTCGGTGTACGTGTGCTCGAGGCCGTCCAGCGCGGGGTCATCGGCGTCCAGCATGACCAGGTCGCTGCCGTCGCCGAAGTTCCACTCGAAGGCGAGGAAGCGGTCGATCTGGAACTCGTCGGGCACGCTCACAACCACGGTCATGGGGGCCGTGCCAACCGTGCCGCTGGTCTCAGGGGAGACCACGTCGAAGTCGACGGCGACGCCGTAGATGGAGTTGATGCCCGCGGCGTCGTCTTCGTTGGGATCGTCGCGGTCGTCCTCGCAGCGCTGGCCCGACCAGTACATGGTCGCGTTGCGCTTGATCGGGTCCGGGCAGGGCTCCCCGTCGTCGCAGGAGTGACCCAGGCCGAGGCCGTGGCCGATCTCGTGAGTCGAGGTCGACAGGTAGCTGTACCGGCCGAAGCAGTCGGGCGAGCCGATGTACTCGGGGGTGCCCCAGGCGGGGCCGCTGTTGAAGATGATGTTGTAGGCGGTGGTCTGGAAGAACGTGTTGCCGTTCTGCTCCAGCACGTTGCTGCTGGCGTGGGTCACGGCGGCGGCGAGCACGCCGGACTCGAGGTTCCCCTGGAACGTGACCTGCGTGCGATCCGACCGGCCGAAGGTCGGCTCGTTGGGGATCGTGCCGGCGCGCTCGAAGCGCAGCGGCGAGCAGTCGACGTTGGCCCAGTTGGCGTGCGAGTCGACGAGGATCTCGCGCGCCTCGTCCTCGGTCATGCCGGCGGGGGAGTCCTCACCGACGTAGTACTCGATGGGCATGTCCGCCTCGTTCCACTTGCGGGGCGGCTGGATGAACTTGAACCCGCAGAGCCAGACGGCGAGCAGCGGCAGCAGGATGGTCAGAGCCTTGAGGCGCATGGCTACTGGTCCTCCCAGCGCGCGTCGAACTTGCCTTCGAGCTTGGCGGCGGCGCGGAAGGCGGCGTCCTTGTGGGCCGGCAGGCCGGCGATGATGCGGTAGGTGGGGACGAAGTCGGCGTGCAGGTCGGCGACGATGAGCGAGAGGATGTCCTCGAAGTACTCGGGCACCAGCGGAAGCTGAACGGCCTCCTCGTCGAAGCGCTGCAGGCCGCGCGGGGGCGCCACCTTGACCAGGATGTCGCGGCCGGTTCCGGGCTCCTGGACCAGGGTGATCTTGCCCTGCGACAGCCCGACGACGTGCCAGGCGCCGGCGCGCTGCTCGAGGAACACCAACACCCGCTCGTCGGGGGTGAAGACCGGAGTCGAGTGGACCGTGGTCACCTCACCGCCGAGCTCCCCCCCGAGGGCGAGCACGTCGAGCACATCGCCGTCGGCGGCAGAGCCCTTGATGACGTGGGTCAAGCGGAGCGTCGTGGCGGTGCGGAGGTACTCCTTGCCCTCGACCTTCTCGACGCTGTTGGCGACGACGTCAGCCTCCGCGACGAGGTCGGCGACGTACGTCAGTTCGCTCAGTTCGAGCGGCTGCATGGTCGTCGCGAGGGCGGGCACGGATGCCGCCAATACGAAACAAATGCTGAGGAAGGTCGACCGAATCACGGAGCCTCCAAGGGTGAGGGCAAGTCCGGGTCCTTGCGGCGCCGAACCGTAGCACGCTATAGCATCGGCTCTCCGTCCAGGGGACCCGGTAAGAGAGGCCCGATTTCGGGCCGGGAGATCGAATGCGGCGAATCGCCCTGATCGTCTTGATGGTCGCGCTGTTGCCCGGTCTCGCGCTCGCGACCGAGCAGACCGGCAAGATCCGCGGCAAGGTCACCGACGCCTCCGGTGTCGGGCTGGAAGGCGTCGCCATCCAGATCCAGAGCCCCTCGATGCAGGGCATCCGCGAGGTCGTCTCGGGGCCCAACGGCGATTTCTGGCTTCCGGGACTGCCTCCCGGCGAATTCGAGATGCAGGCTCAGGCGGACGGCTACAGCACGTACCTCAAGACCGGCCTGACCATCCAGATCGGCTCCAACCTCACCGTCAACATCGAGATGACCGCGGCCGAGGTGTCCGAGTCGGTGGTCGTCGTCGATGAACGTCCCGTCATCGACACGGGGAGCTCCACCACCGGTCAGATCATCACGCGCGAGCACCTGGAGACCCTGCCCACCGGCCGGTCCTACCAGTCGGCCTCCCGCCTGACCCCCGGGGTCACCGGCGGCGGCAACCCCAGCGCACTGGGCGGAAGCAGCCGCGAGAACAAGTACCTCCTGGACGGTGCCAACACGAGCGACCCGGTCACCGGCACGTTCTCGTTCAACTTCAACGTGAACTCGATCGAAGAGATTGAGGTCATCACGGGCGCCTTCCGAGCGGAGAATGGCGGCGCGCTGGGCGCGATCATCAACGTGCGCACCCGCGCGGGCAGCAACACCTTCAAAGGGAGCGCCCGGGCGTACCTCAACAACGGCAACTGGTCCCCGAAGCGGGATGCCGTCTACGGCCCCGACGGTCGAACGTTGGAAGGCAGCGAGTTCGACCGCGATCTCAGCGCGGCCGACATCAGCCTCAGCGTCGGCGGGCCGATCCTTCGTGACCGCATCTGGTTCTTCTCGTCGATTCAGTACCTGCGCAACGTATCCACCCGAGCCGGTGCGATCTCGCCGCGGGTGTTCGCGGGGCACGACGTCTTCACGAAGCTGACGGTCAGCCCCTTCCGCAACAACCAGTTCCAGCTGACGGTGCACAACAGCACGGCCAACATCAGCAACAACACCCAGTCCGAGCTGATGGTCCCGGAGGCGCAGAACCACCAGCACCAGAACAGCACGACGATCGCGGCCCAGTGGGACTGGCGGGTCATGAACAACCTGACCTTCCAGGCGCACTACACACACCTGAAGACCGACATCGACGTCACGCCCCAGCCCTGCACGTGGCGCAACGACGACCGCTTCAAGCAGTGCGAGGAGGGCCAGGAAGAGGGCTACATCGACTTCTACACGCCGGGCACGATCGGAATCGCCGGCGCCCCCTGGGCAAACAACTACTACCGCTACTCGATCAACGATCGCTCGCGGGACGGCCTCCGCCTCACCGGCAAGCTGTTTCTCCCCACCCCGATCGGCGTGCACGAGATCAAGCTCGGCGCGGAGCTGTCGTGGCTCCAGCAGGAGAACCTGCAGGCCTACACCGGGAACATCTACTACGTGGACCGGCTCGAGGACGAGACCGACCCCGGCAGCGGCATCAACTACTACTGGCGTGAATCCGCCGGCCAGCTGTTCCAGAAGAACCTCGGCAGCACCCAGTTCGCCTACTTGCAGGACACCTGGGAGATCGTTCCCGGGCTGACGGTCGATCTCGGCCTCAAGTACGACCGCAAGACGCTGCGCAACGACGTCGGCGAGCGCATCGTCGGCTTCGACATGGTCTCGCCCGTGGGCGGCGTCGCATGGGACCCCAGCGGCAAGCAGATCTCCAAGATCTACATCGGCGGCGGCATGGTCATCGACGAGAGTTCCCTGGGCATCGCCGGGTTCCTGGACAAGAACGGTCTCGGCCGAAAGCTCTACCTGGGCGAGTACTTCAGCAGCAGCACGGGCGGCAACAACAGCTTCGATCAGTACAGCTACGCCGCCGGCCAGAGCGACTACAGCAAGTACGAAAAGCTGACCGTGCCCCGCATCTACAACATCGTCGCCGGCTTCGAAGTGCAACCCATCGCGCGCACGAAGTTCGGCATGACCGCGAGCGTGAAGCTCTTCCGCAACCTGTGGGAGGACGACGAGGTCAACTACATCTGGAACGACTCCGGCAACGACACCATCGGCGTCATCAACGGGGTGCAGGACAACTTCTTCCGGCTGCGTACGCCCAACTCGGCGACCCGGAACTGGTTCGGTTTGACCTTCGCCATCCAGCGGTCGATGCACAAGAACCTGCTGCTGGACATCAACTACACCTACTCGATGACGCGGGGGCTGACGCCGTCGCAGATCACGGCCGCCTTGGACAACCCGACGCAGGAGCCGCTGGAGTACGGCTGGCTCTACTCGGACCGGCCCCACGTCGTGAAAGCGGCGGCGGCCTACAAGCTCCCGCTCGGCTTCCAGGTCGGCGGTCAGTTCAACTTCAGCAGCGGCTCCCGGTTCGACCGCGAGTACAGCACCAAGGGCTTCGGAAGCTACGAGAACTTCCAGACCCAGGCGGGCACCTTCGACTCGGTTCGGCCCTACTGGTCCATCGACATGAAGGTCTCGTACTACTTGACCCTTCCCCACGGGAAGATCTTCGCCAGTGCCGAAGTGAGCAACCTCACGAACAACCGGCAGACGACGGCGATCAACAACAACGCCCTGGACGTGGGCGGCGAGTACTTCGCGAGCCGCCGCCAGGCTCCGATGGCTCTGGAGCTGGGGTTTGGTTATGACTTCTAGGGCGTTCCTGGCAGCCACGGCGGCGCTGTTGATGCTCACGGGCTGTTTCCAGGAGGACCTCCCGGAGCAGAACCTCGACGGCTCCATCGTGATCCCCGCGAGCATGGTCTCCTCGCCGGGCGAGATCGGGCCGGTGTACATCGGCATCTACGAGGCGTTCGACCCCCACCAGTTGGGGTACCCCTACCCGGCGACCGCGCCGCGGGTGGGCGACAACCCGATCGGCGACGCGCTCCCCTACGGCGGCACGAGCGTGGGTGACTTCGCCTACGGCTGCTACCTGCTGCTTCGGTGCCAGGTGGTGTCGGGACGGTTCAGCTCGCTGGACGACCTGCTCGAGCAACACCCTCTGGACAACGCCGACGGCGACCCGGTGACCGCCGAGGAGCTCTTCGACCAGTGCACCTACTACTACGGGTGGAACAACATCACGGAGTTCGCCTTCATCGGGGACGAGCAGCTCGACTTCTCCGAGAACGAGGACGGCGACTGGGAGGCTGAGTTCCGCGCCTGGCACGCCCGCGTGCCCGAGGGAGCGTTGCTGTGGGCATTCGCCGACAACGACAACACCTCCTGCAGCGTCGACCGCGGTCAGATCAACCGGAAGCGGCCCGAAGACGGCATCTTCTTCCGCGAGGGTGCGCACTTCCAGGACATCCTCAACTTCCCCGACAAGTACATCACCAGCGGCGACTTCATCGTCGAGGACCCCACGGTGCTCGAAGCGGATCGGCTGGACGGCTACGAGGTTCGCCTCGACTACACGTTCGAGTAGGAGCGAAGCATGAACACGCGACTCCTCCTGCCCCTGACCGCCGCGCTCGCGCTGACCGCGTGCGATCTGAACCCGCGGCCGCTGCTGCAGAACTACGACCCCGAGAGCGGGGGCCTGTTCACCGCCGAGGTCGACGATCTGGATCTGTCGGACAACGCCCCCACCGTGGACGGCACGCTGTTCATCGGTTCGCTGGGTGCATCCGAGGTCGGCTCGGGCACGCACTCCGGCGCGACGTTCACGTTCGAAGGCACGGGCGACCGCGTCTGCATCATCGTGGACCCGCAGTCGGTGTGGCGCGACGACCTGCAGGCCAGCGGCGGCGGCGAGTCGGCGAACCCGTACATGGACGACTACCCCCACGACGACGGCGACCTCGACCTGTCGGCGGGCCTGGCGTCCTTCTACACGGGCACGCCGGGCGTGGAGATCGGGGACTTCTTCGGCTCGTTCCCGGACGGCAACGGCGTGGACCGGGCGATCGACCTGAACCTCTGCCTGATGCAAGACACGCACGGCTCCACCGGCGGCACCGCGGGCCGCGCCACGCCCGAGTGGTGCGACTTCGAGACAGAGCCCGGCACGACCTACATGGGTGTGCTGACGGTGTTCTCGGTGCCGGTGGACGACGACCGACTGCGGTTCGCGCTGGACGTGCGCAGCGGCGCCTGCCCGCCGTCGATCAACGAGTGCACGCTGCAGGGCGACTACGACGAGTTGGCCGAGGAGCTGCCCAGCGGCTTCGACAACGTCGAAGAGCAGTACTGCGCCAACTACGACGGATGACAGGCTAGGCTCCACGCGCGGTGGAGGAGTTGATCCGATGGTTCCTGGCTGACGGCCACGGATACCCGTTCATTTTCGTAGCGCTGCTCGCCAGCGGCGTCGGCGTCCCCATCCCCGAAGACGTGCCCCTCATCGCCGCCGGCGTCATGGCCGCGGCCGGCGGCATGGGCGTCTGGACGGTCTCGCTGGCGTGCGGCGTCTTCGTGCTCACCCGGGACGTGTTCATGTTCGGGCTCGGCTACCGCTACGGCGTCGAGCTGCTGGAGAACCGATGGGCCTCGCGCATCGTGCGGCCGCACCTCGTCCGGAAGTTCCAGGAGCGGCTGCGCAAGAACGACAAGGTCGTCGTGTTCACGGGGCGGTTCATGCCGGGGCTGCGCGGCCCGATCTTCTTCGCCGCCGGGGTAGCCAAGGTGCGGCCCGCCAAGTTCCTGCTCATCGACACGCTCGCTGCGCTGATCTCGATCCCGCTGTGGGTGTGGCTCGGCTACGCGTTCGCCGACCACTTCGACGTGCTCGTGGAGGCCGCCATCCAGGCGCGGACCTGGATCCTGATCGGCGGGGCGCTGGTCGTGCTCGTCTTCATCCACCGCTGGTGGCGGGGGCGAGGAACGGTCGATGAATCGGAGGGCCTCTAGCTCAGTCCGAGGCGCTCGAGGATGAGCCCGGTGTCGTAGTAGGTGATGTTCCGGCGCACGAGGTCTCCCTCGAACTCGACCCAGTCGATGCCGCGGAACTGCACCGCCCGTCCGGTGGCGGGGCGATGCATGAAGGAGCCCAACTGGGTGCCCTTGAAGAGCCAGTTGGCGACCTCCTTGGGCCCTTCGACGATGACCTCGGTGACCTCGAAGCGGGCGTCCGGGAAGGTGTGGAACATCACCTCGGCGTAGTGCCGCAGGCCGTCGTGTCCGACGACAGGTTCGTTGGTGGTGGGGTCGACGAAGTAGAAGTCGGGCGTGTACATCGAGAGCACCTGCTCAATGTCGTGCGTATTCCAGGCATCGAACATGCGATGCGTGCGCGTCTTGGCTTCCTCGTCGCTCATGTCGATATCCTAGAGCACCGGACGGGGAACGAGGTGAGGACGCCGTGAGACAGGACGCCGCGAGGTCCAGGAGGACGACGAAGGCGGGGTGGGGCCCCCGTCGAGGAGGACGACGCCGAGATCGCGGCGGCCGGTCCTCGGCGTTCCGCCAGGTTCGCCGTGCGGTGCTCTGAGGTGACTGAACCAATGCTTGAGTTCGGACTCCCCGTGCAGGTTCGCGACCTGCCGGCCATGCGCGTGGCGCGGATGACGTGGGAGGGGCCGCCGGCGGCGATCGGCCAAGGCTTCGAGCGCGTCACCGAGTTCGCCATCCGCCACGGCGTCGGTCCGGTCGGGCCGCTGGTCGGGCGGTATCCCCGGTTGGAGCGAGGCGCCGAGACGATCGCGGCGCAGCTGTTGGTGCCGCTGACCCGAACGGTCGACAGCGACACCGAGGGCATCGACACGGTGCGGCTTCCGCGGCAGCGCGCCGCGTGCCTGATGTACAGCGGGCCGATGAACGACGAGTTCCGGCAGATGCACCTGGACCTGTTCGGCTGGATGGACTCGCGCGGCCTGCCCCGCAACGGCACGGCCCACCAGCACGCCTACATCGCGGGCACCGCGGCAAGTCCCACGTGGACGGTGGAAATCCGCGTACCCGTGGTTGGCGGTAGCGCTCCTGCGGTGCCCCTGTAGAGGCACTTCAGGGGACCCTCGCAGCCAGGGTGGTCTCCACCGGCCCGGGCCGGGGCACTTCAGGGGACCCTCACCGCCAGGGTGGTCCCAACCGCCCCGGGCCGGGGCACTTCAGGGGACCCTCGCAGCCAGGGCAGCCCCAACCGCCCCCGACCGGGGCACCTCAGGGGACCCTCGCCGCCAGGGTGGCCTCCACCGCCCTTTCCCCCACTTCTCCCCTCCGACCTGCCAAATGTTCCTCCACCCTCGATCCGACCGATCTATGGTCCCGCCATGTTCCGCTCCCTGGCCCTGCTTCTTCCAATCGTCTTCGTCCTGGGCTGCTTCGGCCCCATCGGCGATCCCCTGCGTGACCCGCAGCTGCCCGACGACGACGACGACGACGACTCCGCCGCCGGCACCGACGACGACGATGTCGCACCCGACGACGACGATGTCGCACCCGACGACGACGATGTCGCACCCGACGACGACGACGTCGCACCCGACGACGACGACGTCGCACCCGACGACGACGACATCGCACCCGACGACGACGACACGACCCCCGAGCCGACCGTGCCCGTGCGCTGGATCGCGATGGGCGACACCGGCGAAGGCAACGACGACCAGTACGCCGTCTCCGCCGCCATCCAGACCCTCTGCGCGGCCCAGGGCTGCGACTTCGTCGTCCTGCTCGGCGACAACTTCTACGACGAGGGCGTCGAGTCCACGACCGACCCGCTGTGGGCCAGCGCCTTCGAGGACCCCTACGCCAACCTCCCCACCGACCTCGTCTTCTACCCCTCGCTGGGCAACCACGACGGCGGCGCGGGCGGCACCGGTCTCGACATGGCCCGCGGAGACATCCAGGTCGACTACAGCGCGGTCAGCACCCGCTGGAACATGCCCGGCCGCTGGTACAAACACAGCCACGGCAACGTCGACATGTTCGCCATCGACACCTCGTCGGTCTTCTTCGACGGCGGCTTCCTCTGCGGCGAATGCGACGACAACTCCGCCGACCAGGTCACCTGGCTCCAGAACGAGTGGGCCGGCGCCAGCACCGGAACGTGGAAGATCGCCTACGGCCACCACCCGTACCTGTCCAACGGCCCCCACGGGAACGCCGGCCTGTACGAAGGCATCCCCTTCCTCCCGTACGTCAGCGGGGACGAGGTCAAGGGCTTCCTCGAGAGCAACGTCTGCGGCCAGGTCGACTTCTACCTCTGCGGTCACGACCACAGCCGGCAGTACCTCCAGGACACCTGCAGCGGCACCAACCTCATCGTCGCCGGCTCCGGCGCCAAGCGCACCGACATCGAGGGCAGCAACCCCGTGCACTGGCAGGACACCGACGACGACACCGAGGGGTTCGTCTGGTTCGAGGCCGACGGCAACACCCTGACCGTCCAGTTCTGGAACAAGAACGGGACGATGGACTACGAGGACATCCTCACCAAGTAGCCATGCGCTCCCTGCTCCTCATCGCAGCCCTGCTGCTCGCCGCACCGCCCGCCTCCGCCGGCGACGCCCCCGAGTGCGACGGCTTCGAGCGCAGGTCCGGCAAGAAGACCCTCACCGTCGAGGCCGGCAAAGCCACCCGCTACCTCGCCGACTTCTACGCGCTCAACGGCCAGGCCCGCGAGGACGCCAAGTCCGAGTCCGCCACCGCCGTCGAACTGCCCCCCATCCCCGACGGACCCACCGGCACCCTGATCCTCACCGGTACCCCCGGCACCCGCGTGAACCTCGACGGCGCCCACATCGGCCGCGTCGATCCCGACACCCCGCGGACCCTCATGCTCAAGCCCGGCGAGTACGTCGTTCGCTTCGCCTGCGATGGCGACGCCTGCGATGGCTTCAGCCGCCGCTCGGGCAAGAAGACCCTCATCGTCCAAGAGGGCACTGAGACCCGGTACACGGTCGACTTCCACGCCCTCAACAACTAGACCCCGGCCTCCTCGACCCGCCTCTGATAGCTTCGTGCCGTCATGCGCTCCCTGCCCCTCCTCGCCGCCTGCATCGCGCTGCTGGGTTGCCCCATCGAAGAGGCCCCCGGCCCCATGGACCACGAGCCGATCCGGTTCATCGCCGTCGGCGACACGGGCGAGGGCAACGTCGCTCAGTACGCCGTCGCCCGCGTCATGGCCGACGTCTGCGCCGACCAGGGCTGCGACTTCGCCCTCCTCCTCGGCGACAACATCTACACCACCGGCGTCAACGCCCTGGACGACTCCCAGTGGGACGACAAGTTCGAGCGGCCCTACGCCGAACTGGACCTGACCTTCTACGCCGTGCTCGGCAACCACGACTACGGCAACCTCACCACCGACCCCGCCCGCGCCGACTTCCAGGTCGCCTACAGCGAAGTCTCCGACAAGTGGGAGATGCCCCACAACTTCTACGAGCACCGCCACAGCAACGTCGACTTCTTCGCCCTCGACACCAACTCGACGCTGTTCCCGACGTCGCTCGAGCACCAGCAGACGACCCAGGACGCGTGGCTCGCCGAGCGCTTCCCCATCCAGCGGCGCCGCCCCGATCACCGCTGGCGCATCGCCTACGGCCACCACCCCTACCTGTCCAACGGCCGCCACGGAAACGCCGGCGCCTTCGACGGATTCGGCTCGGAGATCACCATCTCCGGCCAGCCCTTCAAGGAGCGCTTCGAAGAGCGCCTCTGCGGAAACCTCGACCTCTACCTCTGCGGCCACGACCACGACCGCCAGTGGCTCGAGCCGACCTGCGAGGGCACCCAGTTCATCGTCAGCGGCGCCGGCGCCAAGCTCCGAGACTTCCGCGGCGACCAGCCCATGCACTGGGGCGACGACCAGGATGAAGGCTTCCTCTGGATCGAGATCGACGACGACACCCTCACCCTTCAGTTCTGGGACCGCTACGGAGAGATGAACTACGAGGGCGGCTGGACCCGCGAGCGCTGATCGGTGCCAGCCTCGTCATCCCCCTGGCCCTGGGGCCTGATCGGAGCGCTCGTGCTGCTCGGCGCCGCCGAAGTCGGCTTGCGGCTGCACCGCCCCGATGGCGACATCTCGTACCGCATGTCCGAGCAGGAGTACCGCTTCCTCCCCCTGGAACTCCGTCGCTTCGGCTCCGCGTCCGTCGTCGTGATCGGCTCCAGCCGAGCCCGCGAGGGGGTCTCCATTCCCGTGCTCCGCGACAAGTCCGCTGAGCCCGGGAGCTCCCGCACCTACGCCAGCTACGCCATCGCCGCCGGACGCGCCTCCGAGACCCTCCTCGTGGCCCACCACCTCGTCCACGCCGAGCCGCGCCCCGATCTCGTGCTCTACGGAGTCGAGCCGCGTCAGCTCCTGTCCAAGGGCGAGTCGCTGGCGGCCCAGCGCTTCATGATGCTGCCGCGGGACTGGCTGCGGCTCCGACGCCAGCGCGGCGCGTGGGTCGACAGCACCTTCGGCCACTCCCTCCGCAACGCGCTCGCCGGATCCCTGTGGCTCTTCCGCTACGAGCACGTCTTTCGCGAGGCCGCTCATCGCACCAGGGGCGGCCGGTGGGCCGAGCTCCGCAAGACCCTCGGGAAGTCCTCGCGCCTCGATCGCACCCCCGTCCGGGGACTGCCGACCATCTGGCACCTGGAGTCCCCCCGCAAGGCCGGCAAGAGCTCCACCCGGCAGGCCCGCAGGTACCTCAAACGCGTGACCAAGGGGAAGCCCTACACCCTCGATCGGGATCAGTTCGATCGCATGCGGGAGACCGTCCGTGTGCTCCAGCAGGCCGGCGTCGACGTCGTCCTGTACGAACAGCCCGCCTCCGCAGGACTGCAGGCCGCGCTGCCCAAGACCGTCATGCCCGAGTACCACGCGCTCATGGAGGAGCTGGGCGACGAGTTCGGCGTGCCCTACTGGACCGCCGAGGAGATGGGCATCGAGCTCCGTGATCGGGACTGGCGCGAGCACTCGCACCTGAACCTCCGCGGCGCGACCAAGGTCGCCTCGGCGCTGGCGGAGTCGATCGTCACCCCCTGGCTCCTCGAGCAGAGGTAGTCCGCCGTCGATGGTCTTCAACAGCCTCCAGTTCGGCCTGTTCTTCGCGCTCGTCTTCGCCGCCGTGCACGCCTTGCGACTCCTCGGGGTCGGCGAACGCGAAGCGATGGCGCTGCGGCTGCGCAACGTCCTGCTGCTGACCGCGAGCTACGTCTTCTACGGCTTCTGGGACTGGCGCTTCCTCGGCCTGATCATGCTGTCGACAGGGGTCGACTTCGTCGCCGGGAAGGCCATCGCCGCCCGCCCCGCGACCCCCGAACACCGGACCGTCCGACTTCGTTGGCTCCGCCTCAGCCTCGTCGTCAACCTCGGCCTGCTGGCAGCCTTCAAGTACCTGGGCTTCTTCGTCGACAGCGCCCGCGCGGCCTTCGAGCAGCTGGGGATCGAGTACGGGGTGGGGAGCCTCGAGATCATCCTCCCGGTCGGCATCAGCTTCTACACCTTCCAGACGCTCAGCTACACGATCGACATCTACCGCGGCCGCATGAAGGACGAGACGTCCCTGCTGCGGTTCGCCACCTACGTGGCCTTCTTCCCGCAGCTGGTGGCCGGACCCATCGAGCGCGCCCGGGATCTGCTGCCCCAGTTCTCCCTCCCCACGGAGGTCTCCGCCGAAGCGCTGCACAGCGGCACCTGGCTGATCTGCTGGGGCCTGTTCAAGAAGGTGGTCATCGCGGACAACGTCGCCGCCGTCGCCAACACGGTCTTCGCGATGGAGTCACCCGACGCGCTCCAGGTCGCCTTCGGCGCGTGGGCCTTCGCCGTCCAGATCTACTGCGACTTCAGCGGCTACACCGACATCGCCCGCGGCGTCGCCCGCCTGCTCGGCTTCGAGCTGTCGTTGAACTTCAACCTGCCGTACGTCGCCCAGAACCCCAGCGACTTCTGGCGCCGCTGGCACATCAGCCTCAGCTCCTGGCTGCGCGACTACCTGTACATCTCCCTGGGCGGCAACCGGGGCACCACCGGCCGGACCTACGCGAACCTGATGCTGACCATGCTGCTGGGCGGCCTGTGGCACGGCGCGGCATGGACGTTCGTCGCCTGGGGCGCGATGCACGGGGCCATGCTCTGCGCCTACCGCGCGGCAACGCCCTGGTGGAACGCCCACGTCTCCCTGCCGGAGGGGTTCCGAGGAGCCGCCATCCGCTTCCTCAACGGGCTCTTCTTCTTCCAGCTCGTGTGCGTGACCTGGATCCTGTTCCGCGCCGAGGACTTCGGAAACGCCGCCCGCATGTTCGGAGGCCTCGCCCGGCTCCCCGCCGATTTCACCGAGAGCTGGTACTCCCTGGGGGACATGGCGCTGTTCTTGAGCGTGGTCGCCCCCCTCGTGGTGATGCAGGCGGCGCAGCACCTCAGCAAGGATCAGCTCGTCATCTTCCGGGTCCCCGTACCCCTGCGATCGGTGCTGTACGCGGCCGGCTTCCTGATGTTCCTCTTCGTGGGCGAGTTCGGCGGCGAGGCCTTCATCTACTTCCAGTTCTAGCGGCGCCGGCGCTCGCGCTCCCGCCGGTCGTACTCCCGCCCCCGGCGACGGCTCGGCTTGGGCGTGTCGGTGTTCCACTCCACCGCGATCGACGCCGCCACCGCGCCGTCGTGCTCGCCCAGCCCGGTCAGGCGGGTCCGCCCCTGCCGCCCCAACAGCGTCGTTCGAGTCCGGGTGCCGATCTGCTGCACCACGGTCAGCTGCTCGCCCGAAAACCCCTCGTGAAGCGCCAACGCCGCCCCCACGGCCTTGCCTGAGCCCTTGGCCCCGCGGGTGGCGAAGTCACCCAGCTCGACGTTGAGCCGGTCCCGGTCGTCCAGGGACGCCGTCAGCTGCGCGTGGAGGTCGACGCAACCGCACGGCTCTTCGACGGCAAAGCCGCGCAGCGCGACCTCGAAACCGCTCCCCGCGGGCTTCAGGGCGAGCGCCCGCAGCTGCAACGCGCCGTCGTCCGACGGTCGGCCCTCCGGGTCGATCCCCGACGGCAGCAGCCCGCCCTGCATCGCCAGGTCCAACGCCGCCACCACGCTGTGCGACGGCACGTACAAGGTCATCCCCTCGGTGCCCCAGGCGGGGCCGACGCCCGTCCCGGCAGGCCACCGCTCGGGGTCCAGCCCCACGAACACCCCCTGGTCGTCACCCCGCACCTCGGCCCGCACGATCGTCGGCTGCACGGTCCCCAGGGTCGGCAGCTCCAGCGCCGCCAGTTCGCGCTTGCCGACGGACTGACGGATGGCCTCGGTGGCGGCTTCGCTGAGCCCCTCCTGGAGGACCCGAAGGAGCTCCTGGCGCACGGTTCGCGCCAGCTCGGACCCCAACACCACGCCCACGATCTCGCCGACCGCGCCCGCGCTGGAGCTGCCCGTGGCCTGGCGGATGAGCGCCTCGACGAGCCCGGCCACGTCGTCGCCTTGCACGGTCACGTCCACGTCTCGGACCGACTGCACCTCGCCGTGGAGGGCGACCTCGCGGCCGGACACCGCGGCGGTCAGGTCGAGGTCCGCGACGGCGCTGACGGCCACGTCCTTCAGCGTCTCCCGGGCGATGGTCACGTCCGCCGCCGCCGTTACCGCCAACTCCACGCAGGAGGGACAGGAGCCGTCGCCCACCAGTCGAAGCTCGGTGACCCGCACCACCGCGTCCCCGTCGGCGCGCCCCAGCTCGGGGAGGTCGAGGCCGAGGCGGGCGGTGCGCGGGAAGCCCTTGCCGTCGGCGATCGACTGGGCGAAGAGGCGGTCCAGCAGCTCCCGGCTCACCGAAGCCCCGAGGGCGTAGCGGCCGTCGGACAGGTCGGTGGCGATCGTCGGCGCGGCGGCGAGGTCGGCCTGCGCCTCGTCGCAGTCGTAGCCGCAGCCGGAGGCGGCCACGGCGAGGGCCAGCAGGAGGGGGACGAGGCGGTCGATCACGGCCCAGCTATAGCAACGGATCCGAGGACCTGCTTTGAGGTACATTCCGCGCCTTGTTCGGCCGACTCCTGATCGCAAACCGAGGTGAGATCGCGCGACGCGTGATCCGCGCCTGCCGTGAGCTCGGCATCGAGTCCGTCGCCGTGCACAGCGAGCCCGACCGGGACGCTCCGTTCGTCGCCGAAGCGGACCACAGCGTCTGCATCGGCCCCGCCCGGGCGACCCACAGCTACCTCGACATCGACGCCATCCTGCAGGCCGCGGCGCAGACCGAGGCGCAGGCGATCCACCCCGGCTACGGCTTCCTCGCCGAGAACGCGCTGTTCGCCCAGATGGTGCTACAGCAGCGGCTCGCCTGGGTCGGCCCACCGCCCTCGGTCATCCGCCTGATGGGGGAGAAGGACGCGGCCCGCGAAGCCGCCGTGGCCGCGGGGCTACCCGTCGTCCCCGGGTCCGACGGCATCATCCCGACCCTGGACGAGGCCCGCGTCGAAGCCGACCGCATCGGCTACCCGGTGCTGCTCAAAGCGGTCGCCGGGGGCGGAGGTCGGGGCATGCGCCGGGCCGACGACGCCGCGTCGCTGGAGACGGCCTGGAACGAAGCCCGCCGCGAGGCGCTGTCGGCGTTCGGCAACGACGACGTCTACCTCGAGAAGTACCTCGATGACGCCCGCCACATCGAGTTCCAGGTGCTCGCCGACTCGTGGGGCAACGCCATCCACCTGTTCGAGCGCGAGTGCTCGGTGCAGCGGCGGCATCAGAAGCTGGTCGAAGAGGCGCCCTCGGTCGCGTTGACCGCCGAGCAGCGAGCGTCGATGGGGGCCCGGGTGGCCCACGCCGCCGCGGCCGTCGGGTACGTCGGCGCCGGCACGGTGGAGTTCCTGCAGGACCGCCGGGACGGCGAGCTGTACTTCATCGAGATGAACACCCGACTCCAGGTGGAGCACCCGGTGACGGAGATGATCACCGGCTTCGACCTGGTGCAGGCCCAGATCCGCATCGCCGCCGGCGAGAAGCTCTGGATCGGCCAGGACGACCTCGCCATCGACGGCCACGCCATCGAGGTCCGCATCAACGCCGAGGACCCCGACGACGACTTCCGGCCGACCCCGGGCGAGGTCACCCGCTTCGATCTGCCGGAGCTGGACGGATTGCGTGTGGACGCGGCCGTGGACGCCGGCTCGAAGGTGTCGCCCTACTACGACTCGATGATCGCCAAGCTCATCGGCTGGGGCGCCGACCGCGAGGCGTCGATCGCCACCGTGCGCGCCGCCCTGGGCGGGCTCCAGGTCGAAGGCGTCTGCACGACCGCGTCGCTGCAGGACCGCATCCTCGCCGCCCCCGACTTCGCCGCCGGCGACCTCCGCGTGGGCGTCATCCCGGGAGTCGACTAGTGGCCAAGGTCCTCCTCCACCGCATCGGCTCCGAGCTCGACGCCGCCACCCGCGACCACCAGGCCGCGCAGATGGAAGCGCGTGAGGAGCGCATCACGGAGGCCCGCGCCTGGGTCGCCGACGGGTGGGGCGACAAGGGCCGCGCCCGCGTGCACCGCAAGGGCAAGCTGACGACCTGGGAGCGGCTCGAGCTGCTCCAGGACAACGCGGACGACTTCCTCCCCGTGGGCACGCTGGTGAACCAGGGGCTGGAGTTCGGCGACCGCAAGCAGACCTCGCCCGGAGCCGGCGTGGTGACCGCCTACACGCGCGTGTGCGGCAAGTGGGTGATGGTCATCGCCAACGACAACACCGTGGCCAGCGGCTCGTGGTGGCCGCGCACCCCGGAGAAGATCGAGCGCGCGCAGGAGATGGCGCGGCGGCTGCGGATCCCGGTGCTGTACCTGGTGGACTGCTCGGGGCTGTTCCTTCCGGAGCAGGCCAACACGTTCCCGGGCGCCAAGGGCGCGGGGCACATCTTCAAGATGAACTCGCTGCTGTCGGCCGAGGGCGTGCCCCAGGTGGCGGCGGTGTTCGGCGACTGCATCGCCGGTGGCGGCTACATGCCGATCATCAGCGACAAGGTCTACATGACCGAGCAGGCGTACATGGTCATCGCCGGCGCGGCCCTCATCAAGGGGGCCAAGAGCCAGGACATGACCTCGCACGGGATCGGCGGACCGGACGTGCACGTGGGCGTCAGCGGGTGCGCGGACTACCGGGTGCCGGACGACGAGGCTGCGATCGCGGCGCTGCGTCGCGAGGTGGACCTGCTGCCGGACTCGGCGGTGCCGTATTACCGCTACGGACTGGAAGCGGCGCCCCCGCGGTTCCCGGTCTCGGACCTGACGGGCTTGCTGCCGGCCGATCACCGGGTGGCGTACGACGTACACGAGCTCATCGCACGCATCGCGGACGACTCGCTCTTCTGGGAGATCCTCCCGGACTTCGGGCGCGAGGTCGTGGTCGGCGTCGTGCGGATCTCGGGCCTGTCGGTGGGCATCCTGGCGAACAACTCGGGCCTCATCGACGACCCCGACGGGGACGGCAAGAAGCCTTCGGGGATCCTGTACCGCCGAGGCATCGCGAAGCTGGCGGCGTTCAGCCGGGCGTGCAACGACGACGGCATCCCGATGGTCTGGCTGCAGGACATCAGCGGCTTCGACATCGGCCCCGAGGCGGAGCGGCACGGGCTGCTCGGCTACGGAAGCTCGCTCATCTACACCAACTCCACGAACACGGTGCCGATGGCGACGGTGCTGCTGCGCAAGGCCAGCGGCGCCGGCTACTACGCCATGGCGGGGCTGCCGTACGACCCGGTGATGCAGCTGTCGACGCCGGTGACGCGGCTGTCGGTGATGGAGGGGCGGACGCTGTCGATCGGCGCGTTCAACACGAAGCTGGATGACGACTGGGAGATCATCGCGGACTCCGAGGAGGAGAAGGCGAAGATCGCGGCCGGGATGAAGGCGGTCGAGGACCGCATCGAGGCCGACATGGACCCGATGGCATCGGCGCGGCAGATGGACACGGACGAGATCGTGCTCGTCTCCGAGCTGCGCAACGCGCTGACGGTGTTCGCCGAGGCGAGCTACCAGGCGCCCGGGTACCGACGCATCAAGAACCCGCGCATCTGGAGCCTGCACGACCTGCAGCTCCTGGACGAGGGCTAGCCGTGCGCACGCTGGCGGCGCTGATGCGAGGCACCACGCTGTGCGCGCCCCAGGTGGGGGTGTGGACTCCGGCGGTGCGGGGCGGGGATGCCGTCGACGGTGGGCGCACGCTGGGGACGTTGAACGTCCTGGGGCGGCGGATCACGGTGACGGCTCCGGTGGGCAGCTCGGGCGAAGTGGTCGGCGCTTCGCGGCGTGGACCCGTGGGGTACGGCGAGGTTCTGGTCGAAGTCGGGGAGCGAACGGCCGGGTCGGAGCTGCAGGGAGCGGGCACGGGCACGGGCACGGGCACGGGCTCGGCTGGCGGACACGCGGTGCGGTCCCCCATTGATGGGATCTTCTACCGACGCTCCTCCCCCGACGAGCCGGCCTTCGTGAACGTGGGTGACACCGTCGCCGTCGGGCAGACGCTGGGCCTCGTCGAAGTGATGAAGACGTTCAACCCCGTGCGCGCGGAGGCGGCCGGGACGGTCACCGCGATCGAGGCGGGGGATCAGCAGGAAGTGGCGGTCGGGTCGGTGCTGTTGACGATCGGGTAGGGGCTCGGTCTACCTCGCCTGCCGCACCCACGGCCCGTCTTCCCACGACGCACAAGCAAACGCCCCAAACCCCGTCCCCACGGGATCGCACCGATCATCAAACCCACACGTCGAAGCGCTCGGGTTCGGCGCCCCGGCCAGCGTGTACGCGTCGATGCAGTCCTGCGTCACGGTGCAGCCGATGCTGCAAAACGCCCCGAAGCAGAGCGGGTCGTAGTCTTCGAAGTCCCAGCAGACCCCGGTGATGCAGTCGGAGTCCTCGCTGCAGGCGGTGCTGATGGGGTCGCCGGTGGGGGCGGAGTCGTCGTCGTCGCCCGAGTCGTCGTCGTCGCCGGAGTCGTCGTCGTCGCCGACGGAGCTGTCGTCGTCGCCCGGCACGAAGTCGTCGTCGTCACCGAAGGCGGTGTCGTCGTCGTCGTCGGGGCAGCCAGTAACAAGCAGGGCCAGGGCGAGGAGCAAGATCAGGCGCTTCATGCACCCCATCTTGCCCTCCGCCCTGGCCCGAGCCTAGGAGGTTGCCTTCGCTTTACTCGGCCGAGTCGTCGTCGTCCGAGGAATCGTCGTCGTCGTCGTCGTCCGCCGAGTCATCGTCGTCGTCATCGGACGCGTCATCATCGTCATCGTCGTCGTCCGCCGAGTCGTCGTCGTCGTCATCCGCCGAGTCATCGTCGTCGGACGAGTCATCGTCATCAGTCGCGTCGTCGTCATCGGTCGCGTCGTCGTCATCGGTCGCATCGTCGTCGTCGGCGGTGGCGTCATCGTCATCGACATGACTGCAACCCACCGTCAGCGCAGTCGACATCACAAACAGCAAACTCATCAGAATCAGGAGCAATTTCTTCATGGCTCCCTCCTTTCTCCACCAACCAGCGTCGCAGGCATCGGGCCACCCAAAGCGGGTCGCGTCAAACACGTGTTCGTACGTTCCCGGGCACGAATTCGCCCGCTGTCTTTGGGCCTTCGCGACACCCTTCAGGCCGATCGAGCGAACCCAAACAGACCCGCAAGTCTTTGAATTTGCTGAACTTCCAGCCAGCGATAGCCCCCCTCCAGGCGAAGGGTGCCAAGCATGCGGCAGGGACCGGCCAACGGCTCGGTTCGGTCGGCGATCACCCGGTTTGGAATCGCCACATCGAACAATCCGAGGGGGGCATCGAACACCGCCCCCCACCTCAAGTCGGGCGGGGGCGGACCCGGTTCTCCTGGATTTCCGGACACCAGCCAGCCCGCCGCATCCACCTGATCGCCGACTTCGGCGGTGCTCAAGCCGGCGGGATCCCGCAGGTCCCCCTCCAGTTCGTCCGCGACGATGTGCATCGGGTGATCCGAGAGGGTGAAGCCCAGCGCCCCCAGCTCGTCCCGCAGGCGGGCCCCACGACGCGCGTCCCGCTCCGCCCGGGTCTGCGCCGGCAGCGTCGGGGACGGCGGCTCCTTCGCTCGACGTCGACGCCCCGAGCGGGGCCGATCCCGGTGAGGCCGGAGGTAGCGGTGCTGCAACCGCAGATCGGTCCGGGTCCCCTCCCCGGCGAGCGCGTCCAGCGCCCCCGCCGCGATCAGCGCGTCCACCTCATCGTCCGCCGCGGGCACCCGAAGGAGGAACTGAGCGAGGTCGGCAAACGCTCCGTCCAGGCGGCGCGAGGTCACGACCTCCATGCCCAGCTCCGCCCGCACGCCCCGGATCTGCGCCAAGCCGACGGCCACCGCCCCGTCGACCGCGGCCGTGTCCACCGCCCCCGTCTGCACGCAAGGCCCGCGGAAGGTCAGCCCCTGCCGCACCGCCTCCGACACGTGCACCATCAGCGGCCAGCCGTCCGTCGGCTCGGTCAACGACGCCGCCACGAACGCCGCCGGCGACGCCCTCCGCAGGGCCAACGCGCGCAGACCGCTGGAGACCGCCGACAGCAGCTCCGCCCGCATCGGCGCCGTGGGCAGCTCCGCCGTCAGCTCGTCCCACCGCTGCACGCCCGCCGCCCGGGACTCCCCGTATGCCGCGAGCCCCTCCAGCAGTTGGCGCCGCAGCCCCGCCCGCTCCACCCGCGCGTCCCGGTTCCGGAGCACCCGCACGAGCCGGTCGGCCACGCGATCGTCCAGCCCCGCGGCGTCGGCGGCGAGCCCCGCTCGAATCTCCGCGAACGCCTCGTCCGGCACTCCCCCCACCGCCCGCAGCAGCGTCGGCAGATCCGTGGGGCGATGCCGCCGCAGCGCGCGACGAACGAGGCGATCCTCCAGTCGGGGACAGCCGATCGTCAGCCCCTCGTGGAGGCTCGGAAGCTGCTCCTGCAGCGGCGGCAGCGTGGGATCCGCGGCCGCCCCCGCCCGCAACTGCAGCCGCGCCGCGCCGTCGTCCGGCAGCTGGAGCACGAGCATGCCCATGCCCCCCGCCGCGTCCGGTCCCCACTGCGTCACGGGCCGACCGTCCACCGGCTCCAGCGGCACCCGGTCCCCCACCGGACCGCCCGCCAGCACCACCCCCTCGCCCACGGTCATGCCCCGCGGGGTCCCCTGCAGCCGCGCCGCCGCCCGCAGCACCTTGTCCCAGGGCGCCTCGTCCAGGCCCGCCCCCTGCAGCCGCGGATGCCGCGCGAGCAGCTCGTCCGGCCCCTCCCCCCGCCAGCTCGCGGGGAGCAAACGCAGCACCCGGTCGCACTCGGGGGCGGGCAGGGCGGCGGATCGGGAGACGTCCCGCAGGGCTTCGCGGAGCCCCCGGCGAGCCACCACCCCGACCCGGGCCACGCGGTCGTCCCCCAGCTCCTGCCGGAGCCGATCGACCAACCGCGGACGGGTCGCGGCGGCCGCGCGCAAATCCAGCCGCAGCGCCCCGTCCGCGGCGTCGTTGCACAACATCGGGAAGGGAAGGTTCGCTTCGAGGGGGTTGGTGGGGATCAGGTCCAGGCACCACGCCACGAGCGAGCCCGAGGCCGGCGAGTCCGCCCACGTGGGGATGCCGCGCCCCCGCCCGTGCGCGGCGAGGTCTGCCACCAGCTGCACCACCGCCGGACGGCTCCCCCGGCACAGCGTCGCCAGTTCGCGCTCCAGGCGGGCCCGCGCCACCTCCGGCAGGGGCGCCCCCAGCCGCTCCCGCGCCGCCTCGACGACCCGGTGCCGCAGCCGCGCCGCCACCTCCCCCAGCGCCTCGGCGCCGCCGATCGGGGCGCCGGTGTGCTCCCGCAGATCGCCGATCCGGCAGTCCCGAGCCACGTCGACGGCCCGAGCCATCGCGTCCGGCCAGCGGCTGAACGCGGCCCGCATCGCCCCCTCGTCCAGCATCCAGGCTCGATCCGGGGCCAGGTCCGCGCGGGTGATGCGGCCGAACCGAACCTCCCGATGCACCGCCACGAGCAGCCGCTGGAAGCGCCGATCCGAGGCATCCGCAAGCTGCACCGCGGCGCTGCCCACGACGCCCACGCCCCGGGCCGTCGCCTCCTCCGCGAGCCACTCCCAGTTGGTCCCCGCCCGCAGCTCCGCGAGCAGAAAGCGAGGACCCCGCACCCGGAGGATCGCCTTGAGCAGGGAGAAGTCGGGGGTGAGCACCCAGAGGTGATCGCTGCAGCCCTCCAGCACCCGGTTCAGGGGCGTGTGGGGAGCCGCGTGGCGGCGGGTCACGAGGCGACAGAGCTCCGCGTAGCCCTCGCCGTCCCGGGCGAGCACCACGGCCCGGCCGCTGCCCGCCGATCGGGGCACCGACGCGTCCGGGAACGCCGCCCCGAGGATCGGGAACACGCCGTGCCGCTCCGCCGCGACGAGGAACTCCGGGACCCCCGCGAGGGTCCCCAGATCGGTCAACGCCAACGCTTCCACGCCCTGGCGGGCGGCCGCCGCGCAGAGCGCATCCGGCGACGAGGTCCCCCGACCGAACGAGAAGTACGAATGAGCGTGCAGGTGTACCACCGACATACTGATCATTTGTACAGGGAACAGCCCAACGATCAAGGAGGTGTTACGATCCCGGTGTGTCCCGGCTCCTGGTAACGCATGGCCACCATTTCGGGGTCAGCTACGCGCTCCTGGAGGACACGAGCCTGGGTCGATCCTCGGCCTGCACGATCCAGCTCCTGGACGAGAAGGTCAGTCGGCTCCACTCGACGATCCGCAAGGACGGCGACAGCTACATCCTCAAGGACGAAGGCTCCTCCAACGGCACCGGGCTGAACGGCCGGCTGCTCACGGAACCCGCCGTGCTGTCCCCCGGGGACGAGGTCGCCGTCGGCAACAACCTGATGCTGTTCGACCCGGACCTCGAGGTCCTGCGGGATCTGGACGGCGCGGGCTCGGTCATCATCGCCGCCCCCGGCGGGGACAAGGTCGCCGAACCGGCCCCCGGCAAGCCGACGCGGGACGGCGGATTCCAGGTCGAAGCGCTGCTCGGGGTCATCGCCGACATGCTCGCCGGCCCCCGCGGCGTCGGCCGACCGGCGGCGCTGGTGGAGGCCGCGGTCAAGGGGCTGGACGCCGAGCGTGGCGCCCTCCTGCTGGCGCCCACCGGCGGCGAGCCGATGCGCGCGGTCGCCACCTACCCCCACCGCGGCCGCGTCACCATCAACCGCGACATCCTCCACGCCGTGCTCGAGCGACGGATCCCCGTGCAGGGCGACAGCGGCCTGATCGAGCTCACGGTCAAGAGCGGCCGCTCGCTGATCGAGGCGCACCCCGGCGGCACCCTCGCCGCGCCCATCCTCCTGGGGGGCCGCGTCCGCGGGATCTTCTACGTCGAGTCCTCCCGCAGCGGCGCCTTCGCGGGCCTCCCCCGGGAGACCGTGCAGTCGGTGCTCGCGGTCTCCTTCGCCCACCTGCTGTCCGGCCCGCCCGCGCTGCTCCGCCCCACCCGGGAGCTGCCGGAGACCGAGGCGCCGGTGGCCCAGAGCCCGACGATGCAGGCGATCGTGGAGCAGGCGCGCGCCGCCGCCGAGGAGGCTGCGCCGGTGCTGTTGGTCGGCGAGTCCGGCACCGGCAAGGAGTTCCTCGCCCACTTCATCCACAGCCACGGCCCGCGCCAGGTCGGTCCGTTCGTCGCCGCCCACTGCGCCCACCTCCCCGACAACTCCGCCGAGAGCGCGCTGTTCGGCCATGAGAAGGGCGCGTTCTCGGGCGCGACCGGCCGACGGGCGGGGCTCATCGAGCAGGCCGACGGCGGCACCATCCTGATCGACGGCCTGTCGGAGCTGCCGGCGGCGCTGCAGACCAAGCTGCTCCGCATGGTCCAGGAGGGCCGCTTCTACCGCGTCGGCGGCACCCGCCCGGTCCGCATCGATGTCCGCATCATCGGCGGCGCCGTGCGCGACCTCCGCGAGCTCGTGCGCCAGGGCACCTTCCGCGGCGACCTGCTCGATCGCGTCGACGTGCTGCACATCGACGTGCCCACGCTGCGCAAGCGGATCGCGGACGTGGCCCCGCTGGTGGAGCGCTTCCTGAGCCGCTTCAACATGCGCAACGGCATCCGCCACAAGGGCCTGACGGCCGAGGCAATCGGCTTGCTCGAGGGGCACCACTGGCCCGGCAACGTGAGCGAGCTGCGCGACTCGGTCGAGCGGCTGCTCGTGTCTGCCCAGGGCGAGTACGTCGAGGCAGACGAAGTGGACAAGGAGCTCGTCGCGCTGACCGCCGCGTCGTCCGGTGACTCCGACCTCGCCCCCGACGCCATCGGGGCGCTGGACAAGCGCATCCTCGCCCGCGCGCTCGCCCGCTGCCGCGGCAACAAGGGACGCACGGCGTTGATGCTGCGGATCTCGCGCGGCCGACTGGACCGCCTGATCGCGCAGTACGACGTGGACGTCTACGGCCGCTGAGCGGCCCGACCTGGCACCGCCCTTCAACTCGATCCGTCTCCCCCCGCAGCCCTCCTGCCGCCGGACTTTCATGCGATCACTGCTCCTCCTCGCCGCCCTCGTGCTCCTGCTGCCCGCCTGCCTGACGCCGGACGAGGAGCCGCCCCCGGGCGACGATGACGACACCACCGACGACGACGACGCCACCGACGACGACGACAGCTCGGCCGACGACGACGACGACGCCACGCCGCCGCCCGCGTCCCTGGAGCTGCTGACCCCGGCGGCGGACGAGCTCCTGTCCGGGCCCCTGTTCGACATCGAGTGGATCGCCGAGGACGTGCCCGACGGGGCCACGCTGGCGCTGTACTGGGATACGGACAACGCGGGCTCCGACGGCACCCTCATCGCGGACGCGATCGACCCCTCCGCGGGCGTGCACCCCTGGTGGATCGCCCCCGACGTGCCCGACCCGGTGTTCGTCTACGGCGTGCTGGGCGAGACCATCGCGTACGCACCTGGAGCGCTGAACCACTGCCTGGGCCCGGACGCCGACGGCCTCGTCGTTCTCGACGTGCCGACGGTCGCGGTCGAGATGACGGTGATGATCGACGGCGACGAGGTGATGCCGTCGAACACGACCGAGGACGACTACGGGAACGTGGCCCTCAAGGCCGTGGGCGCAGAGCAGCGGCTGCTCGGCGGCGACGTCTGGGACGACGGCACGCTGACGGACGTCTGGAGCGGCAGCCTCGTGCCCGGCACCTACGAGGTCCACTACGCCGGCGGAGCCGCCGACGGCACCACCTGGCCCCGCAACCCGCTGTTCGTGTTCGACCCCGTCGAGATCACGGAGGACATGACCCTGGTCGTGGATCTCCCGGTCGTCACCACGACGATCGACTTCACCCTCCTGGGCGAAGCCGCCACCGACGACAACACCAGCGACGACAGCTACCCCGGCGTGCAGATCATGTCCGTCGGCAACGGCGAGTCCGGGTGGCCGGAGTCGGCCCGGGTCTACGGCGGCGACGTGGACTGGGAGCTGCCGCTGGAGGTGCGGATGATGGAGGGGACCTACAACCTCATCTACTCCGGCTCCGGCTCCACCGACGCGTGGCCGCACGGCCGCACCCTGCTGGCCGAAGAGGTCACGCTGACGGAGGACAGCAGCATCTCCTACGACATCGACGCCATCGACGTGGACGTCGAGGTGCTGCTCAACGGCGCCGCCGTGGACGCCAGCAACACGGACGCGGACCAAAACGTCTGGTTCCAGCTGCGCAATCCCTGCTGCGGCGCGGGCTCGGGGATGAACGTCAAGACCTGGAGTGGGGGCGAGGTCACCCCCATCAGCAGCCGACGCATCCACCCCGGCACGTACGACGCCGTGTTCGCTCAGGGCGACGGAGACGTCTGGCCGGAGGTCGGAGGCACCTTCCTGACCGGGCTCGTCATCGAGGACTCCGGACTCGTCACGATCGACGTCGAGACCGCCGAGCTGACCCTGGAGCTGCAGCGCAACGGCGTGCTCGCCAGCGCGGCGGACACCGCCTCGGACAACTACGTGCGCTACGGCGTCTTCTCGGAAGGGTCGACCAACTTCCAGCTCTGGCAGAACTCCTGGGACACCGACACCGGAGGCCCCTTGGCGAGCATCACCACGCTGGCGATCGTCGGCACGGAGATTCAGCCTGGCTACGAGAAGGCCAGCTACATGGGCCTGCCCTACGAGCCCTGGCCGGGCGGCATCCTCGAAGTCGGCGATCCGGTGGCGATCACGGGCGACACCCTCATCACGATCGACATCGAAACGGCCGACATCGAGCTGACTCCGACGCTGGACGGGGCGGTCCCGGATGCCTCCAACACCGGGCCCAACGACGAGCTCGGCTCAGCCGGTTTCACCTTGCGGGCCTGCGAGGACGACAGCAACACGGGCACGTTCTCGGCGATGTGGGACACCACTGCAGAGGCCGTCCAGCTGCCCATGACCGCGTCGGTTCTCGCCGGCTGCTACTCGCTCGAGTACACGCGGATCGCCACCGGCGACGCCCCGGCGTGGCCGGCCGGCAAGAACGTCCTCGTGCTGGAGGAGCTGGACCTCTCCGGCCCCGAGACGATCGAGGTCGACGTGCAGAGCGTCGCGGGGAGCCTGGCGGGCACGCTCGATGGAGCCCCCCTGGACGCCGCCACCACCCACGTCGACGCCTGGGGGCGGGTGGAGCTCGCCGGACTCTCGTTCGCCAATTCCACCGCCACGTGGAGCGCGTGGGATCACGAAGCTGAGGCGCTGTCGGTGCCGGCGGACTTCGTCATCGCCGCGGGGCAGTACGACGGCCGCTACAAGCAGGGGCTCCCCGGAGGGGCGTGGCCGGTCAACAACCAGGTGACGCTCGATCGCTGTGTGCTGATCGAGTAGCGGGACTCAGCAACTCCCGCCGCAGCCGACGTAGTAGTTCACGCAGGTCAGGTCCCACCCGCTGTCGCAGCACCAGTTGTCCGCGTCGCAGACGCAGGGCACGGCGCTCGGGGTGTCGCACTGCGAGTTCGTGAACGCATCGCCGGCGCCCTGGCAGCACAGGTCGGTGGCCACGCACGCCGGGTCCGCGAGGCAGTCGCCATCGTCGCAGTCGATGAGGAAGTCGCCGTCGTTGTCGATCTCGTCGGAGCAGTCGGTCTCGGTGGGACCACCGCCCCCGCTGGTCGAGCCGGTGAACGCGATGGACTGCGTGCCGTTGGCCGCCCCGCTGCCCTGCATGGTGACCGCGTAGGTCTCGCTCTCCGCCAGGGGGGAGAAGACCAGCTCGCAGTTGACCGAGCTGGCGGGCGACAGGCCGAACGCTGACTGGCAGTTGCTGGATAGCGTCCAGGTGCCCGGCGAGTCGATCGTCGAGGTGTTCATGTTCGCCACGAAGTACGTGCCGCCGGTGTTCTCGACGATGATCGTCTTGGCGATCTGCTGGCCCACGCCGACGAAGAAGCTGGTCGTCTCGCCCGAGCTGAGCAACATCGACATCTCCGACGGCGCGTCGTCGTCGTCCCCGGGGGGGCCGGTGTCGTCGTCGTCGTCGGTCAGGTCGTCGTCGTCGGTCAGGTCGTCGTCGTCGGTCAGGTCGTCGTCATCCGAGAGGTCGTCGTCGTCCGTGGAGGTGTCGTCGTCGTCCGTGGAGGCGTCGTCGTCGTCGGTCAAGTCGTCGTCGTCCCCCGAGTTGTCGACGCTGTCCACGAAGTCGGGGATCCCGTCGCCGTCGCTGTCCCCGGCGCCTTCTTCCGAGTCGGGGATGCCGTCGCCGTCGCTGTCGAGATCCTCGTTGTTGGGGATGCCGTCGCCGTCGACGTCGTTGGTCCCCTCGATGCTGTCGGGGATGCCGTCGCCGTCGGTGTCGAGCGGGCCGCCGAAGTCATCGTCGTCGCCCGCGCCCAGCGGAATCCGCGCTCCCGCGTACCAGCCGTCCTCGGGCGTGCAGCCGCCCAGGAGGACGATCGAGAACGCGAGGAGGGGCCAGGACGAACGCATGCCTGGGAATACTAGATCAACACGTGCGTCACGGCCCGGGACATTTGACATCCTCTTGACAAGATGAGCCCAATCCGCGCCCGCGCTAGGGTGCCGGCGGGGAGACCATCCATGCGTCGACTCTGCAGCTACCTCGCCGTCGGCCTGCTCGTAGGAGCGCTCTCCTGCGCCGCCCCGGCGGGCCCGCCCTTGCTCGACGCCGACCCCGCGTCGCTCGGCTTCGGCACCACCACCCCCGCCACCCCGGTGGTGCGCAGCGTCACGCTCACCAACGTCGGCGAGTCGGACGTCCAGGTCGACGCCGCCCTCATCACCGGCGACGGCGCCGCCGCCTGGGAGACCCCCTCGGTCTCCGATGACCTCATCGCGATCGGCGGATCCCTGACGGTCGAGGTCACCTTCGCGCCCGCGACCGAAGGCGCCTATTCGGCCGTGCTCGAGCTGCGCCTCACCAGCGGCACGCTGGTCACCGGTGGACCCAACTGCGGCGGCGGGGGCCTCGAGTCCGGCCTCGCCACCGTCGATCTCGACGGCATCGCCGAAGCCCTCGTGGGGGGCGACTCCGACTTCGACGGCCTCCCCGACCCCGTCGAGGTCACCGTCGGCACCGACCCCGAAGACGCCGACTCGGACGACGACTGCTCGACGGCGTCGACCCCGACTCCGACAACGACGGCCTGCTCGACGGCACCGAGTTCGGCCTCGTCGAAGCCGACCTGAGCGAAGACACCGACACCTCCGCGGGCGCCTTCGTCGCCGACCTCGACCCCGCCACCACCACCGATCCCGACGTCGCCGACACCGACGACGACAACCTGCTCGACGGGGAGGAGGACGCGAACCTCAACGGCGTCACCGAAGACGGCGAGACCGACCCCCTGGATGCCGACTCCGACGACGACTACCTCGACGACGACGAAGAGGTCGCGGGCCCCACCGACCTGCTGGACGACGACACCGACGGCGACGGCCTGCTCGACGGCACCGAGATCATCGAAGGCTCCGACCCCACCGCCTTCGACACCGACGGCGACGGCCTGCTCGACGGCCTCGAGTCCGGCCTCGACGCCCCCGAAGGCACCGACACCGACCCCGCCCTGTTCGTCGCCGACGCGGACCCGATCACCACCACCGACCCGCTCGCGGTCGACACCGACGGCGGCTCCGTGCACGACGGCGTGGAGGACACCAACCTCAACGGCGCCGTCGACGTCGACGAGCGCGACCCCAACGACCCCACCGACGACCTGCTCTTCGACAACGACGGCGACGGCTTCCTCAACGGCGACGCCGGCGGCGACGACTGCGACGACAACGACGTGACGGTCTTCACCGGCGCTCCGGAGCTGTGCGGCGACGGCATCGACAACGACTGCGACACGTCGATCGACGAGGACTGCACGCCGGTCTCGACGGTCTCAGCCATCGGCGGCGGCAGCTGCAACGGCAACACGAACCGTCGGGGCACGATCACCGCGACCGGCTGCCCGACGGTCAACATCGACGGCTCGTTCCGCGACAACAGCGACGGCAGCGGGGGCCAGGTGGTCGGCGTGTCCACGAGCAACACCAGCTTCGCGCTCACCTGGGACGACTGCCCCAGCGGCTGCGACTGCGATCTGGACATCGCTTCGTCGGTTTCGTGGACGGCCACGCGGTCCGGCAACACGCTGTCGATCCAGGTGACCAACACGATCACCGGCTACGACGCGGGGAACTCGATCGTGGCGGGGTACTCCATCACCGACAACGGCACGCACCGGATCAGCGGGGGCTCGCAGACGCAGACATTCAACTACACCTGCAGCAACTAGCCGCGGGGGCGGCTACTCGAGGGCGCCGACGCGCTCCTTGCGGCTGACGATGTCCGTGATGCGGATGCCGAGGCGGTCGTCCACGACCACCACTTCGCCGCGCGCCAGGACCTTGTCGTTGACGACGATGTCCAGCGGATCGTCCGCGCCCTGGCTGAGCTCCAGCACGGAGTTCTTGTCCAGCCGCAGCAGGTCCCGGATGAGGATGCGCGTCTGTCCGAGGCGGACCGTGACCTCCAGCGGGAGGTCCAGAATCATGCCGAGGTTCGGCGAGCCGTCTTCTTGCATGGTCTCAACTTGCATGGTCGATCACCTCCGCGATGCAGATCGCCTTGTTTCCGTTGCTGCGCCCGGGCACCCCGACGAACTTCGGGACCCCCTGCACCACGCCGATCGCCTGCTGTCGGCCGCCTTCGAGGAAGAGCACGTCGCCCTCCCCCAGCGCCAGCAGCTCGGCCACGGACAGCCGCTTGCGACCGACGGTGACCTGGATGTCGACCTCGAACCCTTCGACCTCGTCGGCCATGGGTCCGGCAGCACCACCCTCGGCGCTGACGCCCTCCTGCGCGGCGGGGTCCGCCAGCGTATCGACGGCGCCGCGCGGCAGCACGATTCCGATCATCCCCAGCAGCCGCTTGCCGAGCACGACCTCGAGCAGGCCGGCGACCACGGGGGTGCTGTCGGCGTAGACCTTGGCGACCACACCCTTGGTGTCGGCACCCGTGATGCTCGCCTGCAGCGGCTCGGCGGGGTTCCAGACCTCGCCGATGTCCTCCAGGAAGCTGCTCATGACCCGCTGGCAGACCCGGAGGTCCAGCTGGGTGACCTCGCGGAAGGCGCGGCGGCCGGACGTCTTGTTGCCCGACGCGCTCACTTCGGCGCCGCCCATGAGCCCTTCGACCACACGCTCGACGACCTCCGGCTCCAGCGCCATCAGGCCCTGCCCGGGCACGCCGGCGATCTTGAAGCCGAGCATCGCCAGCTCACGCACATCCAGCTCGAACGTCTCCCGGAACTCGGCGAAGCGGGTCACCTGGAGGAACGTCACGGAACTGGTGATCGCGGTCTCGAGCACGTCGCTGAGCCGACGCTCCAGCGCCCGCGCGGCCTTGTCGAACACGTACGACAGCCGCTCCTCGCGACGCGCACCGCCGATGCGGCCCTCGCCGAACTTGAACCGGGGCAGGCCTTCGCCGTCCAGCAGGACCGACGTCGAACCACCCGGCTCGGACGACCCGCTGTAGGACCTGCCGACCTCGTCGTCGACGGGCGCCGCGGGCTGATCGACGGCGGCCCGAAGGGCTTCGAGTTCGCCGGCGGTGAGGATGGAGTCGGACATGGTTACTGGACCACGAACTCGGTGAGGTAGACGCGCGTCACCTGGCCCTCGGGGAGCAGGCGGTTGAAGCGAATCAGGAGCTCCTCGCGCAGGCGGCTCTTGCCCTCCACGCCGAGCACGTCTTCGTAGGTCTGGTTGCCGATGAGGGAGATGACGGCGTCCTTGAACAGCGCCTCGCGGTCACCGATGTCCTTCACCGTCTCCAGGTCCTCGACCTCGAGCTCGATGCGGCAGTTCACGTACCGGAGGTTGCCGGGGTCGAGCAGGTTGACGACGAAGTTGCCCAGCGGGTGGATGATGCCGACCTCACGGCTCGGGTCGATGCCCGCGATCGCCGGCTCCTTGCCCGAGTCGATCTTCTCCGCGATCTCCCGCATGGCGGCGAGCTCCGCGGAGGTCCCCTGGCTGCTGACGAACGCGAACGCGCCGCTGCCGATGGCCAGGGCGAAGGCGATGATCAGGAGGATCATCAGCTTCTTGCTCTTGCTCTGAAGCGAGTTGATCTTCTCCTCGAGAGGATCGACCTCTTCCATCAGTTCGGATTCTTCGGCCATCAGTCTGCTCCCTCAACCTCGCGCACGACCCGCTCTTCTCCGTAGAAGTACTTGTCGGTGGCGGAGGTGACCGTGAAGACGATCTCGACCCGCCGGTTTCGGGCCCGGCCCGCAGCGGATTCGTTGGTGTAGCGGGGCATGTGCTCCCCGTGCGTGGATGCTTTGAGGCGGCTGCCGTGCACCGGGCCGGACTGCTCGACGTACATGAGCGTCGCGAGCGCGCGGGCGGCCGCGACCTCCCAGTTGCTGTCGTAGTAGCCGGACGGCGAGCTGTCGTCGGCGTAGCCGATGAACTCGGCGTTGGCCTTGCCCTCGGCGAGGCCGGCGGCGAGGTCGTCCAGGAAGGGGTAGGCCGACGGCAGGATCTCGGTGCTCCCCGGCGCAAACAGCAGCGAGTCGTCGATGGCCATGAAGATCTTCTCGTCCTTGTGGCCGATCTGGATCATGTCGTTGCTGGCCTTGTCCAGGTGCTCCTCGACCACCCGCTCGATGGTCGTCATCAGCTTCATCTCGCCCTGGGCGAGGCGCGTCATGCGGCTGATCTCCTTGCGCCCCTCGCGCGGCTGACCGCCACCTTCGAGCACGCCGAGGGCGCCACGGAGCGAACCGAGCGCGAGCTTGACCTTCTGGTTGTCGAGCGTGGACATGGACAGCAAGAGCACGAAGAAGGTCAGCAGGAGCGTCATCAGGTCCGCGAACGTGACCATCCATCCTGGCGCGCCTTCGTCCTGCTTCTTTTCCTTCTTGGCGCCCCGTCCCATGACTACGCAGCCTCAGCGACGCGGGCGCTCGGGGGCACGAACGCGGACAGCTTCTGAACCAGAATCCGCGGGTTGTCGCCGGCGTGGATGCTGAGCAGGCCTTCCATGATGAGGGCCTTCTGCTCAAGCTCCTGGGTGGACCGCTGCTCCAGCTTGGTGGCCAGCGGGAGGAAGACGACGTTGCTGAGGAAGGCGCCGTAGAAGGTCGTGACGAGGGCGACCGCCATGGCGGGGCCGATGGTGCTGGGGTCCGACATGGACTGCAGCATCTGGATCAGGCCGATGACGGTTCCGATCATCCCGAACGCCGGCGCGTAGGTGCCCATCATCTTGAACAGGTCCTGGCCGGTGGTGTGCCGGGCGCCGATGTACTCCATCTCCGTGACCATGATGGCCTCGATGGTGTCGGCCTCCTGGCCGTCCACGACCAGCTGCAGGCCGGCCTTGTAGAAGGCGTCGTCGATGTCGTCCTGGGCGGACTGGAGGCTCAGCAGGCCTTCCTTGCGGGCCCGCTTGGCGAGGTCCTCGAGCGTCTCGATGATCTTCTGGTTCTCGAGTCCCTTGTGGAACAGCGTCTTGCGCAGCACCGCGACGACCGACAGCACGGTCTTCAGCGGGAAACACACCAGCGTCACGCCCACGGTTCCGCCGAACACGATGATGATCGACGGAATGTTGAGGAACGTCATCGCCCCGTCGCCGGACATGATCGCCAAGACGATCAGTCCGAAGGACGCGATGACACCAATGAGAGTTGCGAGATCCATGCTTCGCCTCATCCCTATCGCAAGGCCCGTGCCAAGACGGGTTTAAACGACCTTCTTCACCTGCTGAACGCACGACGCAGTACGCGCGGACGCCCGTCATCCCTCCATCGGAGGATCACGGCGACACTTGAGGCGTCAGGAATCTGACAGAGCAGATCAGGCCGTCAGGCGGTCGACGATCACTTGCGCGGCTTCACGCGCTTCGGCTTGGTCGAGGCGGAGCCAGGTGCAGAGACGTCCCACGTCCGCGGGCTCTCCGGGGGCGACGTAGCTGAGGCCCTGGTCCAGGACGAGGGCCCAGCTGAGGGTCGCGATCGACTGCAGAGGGGTCGGCCGCACGCCGGGGCCCCCGTGGTGGTCCCGGGCGAGGTTGGTCCAGCGCGAGGGGTAGCCCCAGGAGGCGAGCACCGCCTCCCCGACGCGACCGTGCTCCAGCGGAAGCAATTCACGTACCGCCACCAGTAGCGCGTCGGAGCTGTCGCCGTCGTCCCACGACTCCGCGGCGGCGAGGATCGCCAGTTCTCCGACGTTGGCCAGCAGACCGGCGAGGAACCCGTCCTGCGGCGTCGCGCCGATCTTCGGGGCGAGCTCCCGGGACAGCTCGGCGACCGCGTCGGACACGACCCACCACGCGTCCGCGAGCTCCTTCCAGGGGCTGCTGTGCAGCGCCAACATCGAGCGCAGGGCGACCTGATGGCCCAGCCGCAGCGCCACGCGGTTACCCAGCCGGAGGCACGCCTCGCGCATGGACATCGCGGATGTGGCGAACTGGCTGACGGCGAGGTTGGCCTTGTGCAGCACCGCCGTGACGACCGTCGGGTCGGACTCCAGCACCGCGACGATCTCGTCCACGCCGGCGTCGGTGCCGGTGGCCAGGGTCTGGATGCGGGGCAGCACGCTCGCCCGCGCCGGGAGGTTGAGTTCCGCGCTCTTGACCGCCTTGCGGAAGCCATCGACGGCGACGCGAGAGGCGGCGATCTGAGCGGGGTGGAGGCCGGAGGTGGTGCGCCCGCTGAGCGCGTTGGCGTCCTCGACGTTCAGGGAGACGACGGACGGGCCGTCGCCATCGTCCAGGACTTCCTCGATGAAGCGGGCGAGCACGCCGGGGCCGGCCATGCGCGAGATGACGCCGAGGCCGCCAGCGGCGCGGATGCGATCATCGATGATGCGGGAGGGGGCCTCGACCACGAGGGCCACGCGCAGCCGGGGGACGACGCGCCGGATGGTGCACAGGAACACCTCGCCGGTCACGTCGCCACCCGGATCGCCCACCAGTACGAGGGACCACGGGAAGGTCCCGAGTACTTCGACGGCGCCAGCGGGATCCGGCGCGCCGATAGTTTGCAGTCCGAGCCTTCGCAGGGCGTAAGTCATCCGCCGGACGAACTGGTCGTCCCCATCCACCACGAGCACGTGGCCTGACTCGTCACCACCCATAGCGAGAGCTTATCGACGGACTACACGATCTGCATGAGCTCCTGGAGCAGTTCGTCCACGGACGAGACCACCCGGGCGCTGGCCTGGTAGCCCTTCTGCCCCTGAATCATGCGCACGAACTGGTTCTCCAAATCGACGTTGCTCATCTCGAGCGCGTACCCGTGGACCACGCCACGACCGCCCGAGTCGGCGGTCCCGATGACGGCGGCGCCGGACTCGCGGGTCTCGGTCCAGAGGTTGTGGCCGACGCGGTCGAGGTTGCCCTCGGCGCGGAAGTTGGCCAGCGCGACCTGACCCAGGGTCCGGGTCTCACCGTTGGAGTAGACGCCCGTGATCGTGCCGTCGGCGGCGATGTCCCAGTTGGACAGCGAGCCGCTGGCGCGACCGTTGGCGGCCAGGTCGAGCACGGAGCTCTCGCCGGCGTACTGGGTCAGGGAGCCCGAGTCGGTGGTGGAGTCGATGCCGAAGTCGAACTCGATCGTCTGGGCGTTGGCGCCGTCGAAGGTCACGGCGATGCCCGCCGTGGCAGAGGCCGGATCGAGGTTTCCATCGCCGTCGAACGTCAGGGTGCCGTTGCCCACCAGGGTCGCTTCACCGGCGGGCGCGCCCGTGTCGGCGCCGTCGACGTAGGCCTCGAACGACCAGCTCCCACTGCCGGTGTGGAAAAACGCCAGGGTCACGTCGTGGGTGCGGCCGAGGCTGTCGGTCACCGTCGCGGACGAGGCGAAGCTGGCAGCTTCCGTGATCGCGGCGAGGCCGGCCGCCGCGCCCGGCGAAGCAGCGAGTTCGTTGGTCGCCTGCAGGTTCGCGGTGGTCGTCAGCTCGGTGGTCGCGACGCCCGAGATCGGGTCGGTCGGGATCTGAAGATCACCCACCGACGTGGTCAGCGCACCGCTGGCATCCAGCGTGTAGCCCTGGAGCCGCGAGCCGTCGAACGTGCTCAGGAAGCCCTCGGCGTCCTGCCGGAACTGCCCGGCGCGCGTGAAGAAGCGCCCCTGCTCGTTCGAGACGACGAAGAAGCCCTTGCCGTCGATGGCCATGTCCGAGCCCAGGGCGGAGTTTTCCAGGCTGCCCTGGCCGAAGACCTGGCTGACCTTCTGGGTGAAGGCGCCGTTGCCGAGCTGGCCGCGTCCTCCGCCGAGGCGCTGCAGGATCAGGTCCTGGAACTCCGCCGTGCTGCCCTTGAAGCCCACGGTGTTGAGGTTGGAGATGTTGTCGCCGACGACCGACATCGTGAGGCCGTTGGTACCCATCCCGGTAATACCGGTGTTGAGTGCGTTGAAAAGCGACATGGCAGTCCTCCTGACTGTCGTGGTTGAAGAGCGTTAGCTCGAGGGGGAACGGATGACGGTGGGGTCGATCTCCGGGAAGGAGTCGGGCATCGCCGGAACCGGGGGATCGCCGGCATCCATCACGCGGAGGATGCCGTCGAGGGTGACTTCATTGCCGTTGACCATCAGCACCGGCATGCCGCTGTCGAAGCGGAGCTCCTCGACGAGGCCGGAGACGTAGGTCGACGTGGTGACGGCGTTATTGTCCTCGTCGATGGCGCTCACCTCGAAGGTGTACTCGCCGGCGGGCTGGGTGCTGTCGGGGGCCCAGGTCCAGGTGTGCTCCCCGGCGAGCTGCTCGGTCGGCACCGTGTGGGTCTCGACTTCCTGCCCGGCCGAGTCGCGGATGGTGATGGTCACCTCCTCCGCGGGGCCGTCGAGTTCGTACAGCAGCGCGTGGGGCGAATCGCCGGCTTCGTGCACCACGGTGTTGCCGCGGGCGACGACCTCCTTGCCGACCATGTCCACGGCGGACTGGTTGTTCAGCGACGTCAGGCCCAGCATCAGCTGATCCATGCCGACGTTGACGTCCATGAGCTGCTTCACGCTGTTCATCGATGCGATCTGCTCCATGAACTGGGCCGAATCCATCGGGTTGAGCGGGTCCTGGTTGGACAGCTGCGTCATCAGCAGGTTGAGGAACTCCTCCTCGCCCACTTCCTGCGACGGAGTGGCGGCCTCGGCGCGGGCACCGGCGGCATCGTGAGGGGAGACGTTGGCAATCGGAGCAACCATCAGAACCTCCTGCTGAGCAGGCCGCCGCGACCGAGGTCGTCAGCGGCGGAATATGGGGTCGGCGTGGGCTCGATCGAGGGCCCCACGGCCATCGGATCGGCGCCGGCGTACGGACCGGGGACCGCGTCGCGGTGGGGTCCGGCGTCGTTGGGATCGGCGTGGCCGTCGGCTCCGGCGCGGTCCTGACCGGAATCGGCCGACACGTCGAAGTTGCGCAGCTCCAGGCCCTGGCGGGCGAGGGCTTCCCGGAGCTCGCCGACGCGCTGGTCCGCCGCGAGGCCCGTCTCGGGGCTGGCGCGGAGGGCCACGTCGACGGCGTCATCGACCACGTCGACGCGCGCTCGGACGGCGCTGCCATCCTCCATCGGCACGACGACCCGGGCTCCCCGCACGCTGGCGAGGCGGACCGAGCCCTTCAGCGGCTCGACGTCGTTGGCGAGGCCGGCGTCGCCGCCCGCGAGGTCGAGGCCCGGGGGCAGATCCACGGTCGGTGCCGGGGCGCCTGCCGTGGGGGTCGGGGCCGAGGCCGCCGGGGTGGGGGCGGGGGCCGGGAGTGTCGTGGGAGCGTCCAGATGGCCCATCTCGGCCACACCGCGCACTGAAAGCGGAAGCTCAGCGCCCAGATGACCCGTCTCGGCCACACGGCTCGCAGAAACCGGAAGCTCAGCGCCCAGATGACCCATCTGAGCCACCGCGTGCCCCAGAGTCGGCACGGCAGCGTCCAGATGCGTCATCTGGACCATCGGCTGCGCGCTCCGTCCGGGTGCCACCACCTGGATGAACTCGACCACCGCGGCCACGGCGGCTACGGCCAGGGTCTCCTCGGGAGCCAGCTCGACCGCGTCCTCGGCGCCCTGAACGGGCACGTCGACGTCCAGATGCGGCATCTCGACCACCGGCTGCACCGGAAGCGGCACCCCAGCGTCCAGATGACCCATCTCGGCCAAAGCGTTCACCTGCAAGGGAACCTCAGCGTCCAGATGACCCATCTCGGCCACGCCGTTCGCAGAAACCGGAACCTCAGCGTCCAGATGACCCATCTCGGCCACGCCGTTCGCAGAAAGCGGACCCTCAGCGTCCAGACCCGGCGTCTCGACCTCCCCAGACGCCGCCGTCACCACGTCACCCTCGGCCTGGCGCTCGCGCCCCGGCACCTGGCTCAGCGCCGCCACGAAGTCCTGACCCGCGGCCGCATCCGGCGCCGTCTCTTTTTGCGTGCCCGCGACCGCGGCCCACGCGTTCGGCACCCCTCGACCCATCGGATTGGCAGGCATCAGCGGCCTCCTTCGGAATCGGCGGAGGCGTCGCGAGGATCGTCCAGCACCGTCATGCGGTCGCCGATGGCCTGCGAGATGTCCTGCGGCATGGCGCCCAGGACCTTGCCCGCCTGCTTCGGCTTGAGCTTGCGCAGCACGAGGATGGCGACGTCGCGATCCATGCCCGCCAGCAGCGTCGCCGCCTCACGCGGCTTCATCGTGTCGACCATCTTGCTGAGGGTGCGGACGCGGTCGGCGGTGGCGACCTGCTCGCGCGCCATCAACTCCAGGACCTCGGCGCGGAGCGCGTCCAGCGCATCCAGCTCGCTCGCCGCCTCGGTCTCCAGGGACGCCAGCGTGGCCTCCCGCTCCTCCAGGATCGTCTCGCGACGGTCGAGTTCGACCTTCCGGGCGCGGAGGTCGCGGAGCATGCCGATCTCCTCGACGAAGCACTCCTCTTCGCCCTGCTTGGGGCGGTCCCAGGGGAGCAGCGGGAGGGGCCCGGCGGGCTCCTCTTCGCCCTCGGCTTCTTCGTCGGTGGGCTCGTCGGCCCCGACCAGCAGCGGCACGGACGCGAGCATCAGCAACCCGATGGCGGCGATGAGCTTCGTTCGGTCCAACATCACCGCTCCTCCGTCTTGCTTCGTCGGCTGTACACGCTCAGCGCGATGGCCTCGTATTCCTTGCGCTCCCCCACCGCGGCCTCCTCGGCCTCGGCGGTGACAGCGCGGTCCTTCATCCCCTCCATCAGGCGCCGCTCCCGCCACGCCTCCTGGACGTCTGTGCGGACGTTGCTCACCTGGGCCGCCTGCTCGACGACCGCCCCCTGGTCCTTCTGCAGCTTGCGTGCCAGGTGGCCCCTCCAGCGGTTCGCCGCGAGCATGTCCTCAGCGGAGACGTCCTGCGTTCCGGTCCCCTCGTCGACCGCGTCGATCTCGGCCTGCGTGGCCTCCGCCTGGGCGGTGGCGTCGCTCAACCGACGCTCTTCCGCCACCAGATCGGCAGCCTTCTGACGCTCGACGAGCTTCTTCAGGCGGACCAACCGCTCCAGGCGCTTGCTGGTCATTCAGCCTCCGCCGCCACGGGGCCGGGCTCGTCGACCGACGACGTCTCTTCGCGGCCCGCGAGGGCAAGCTCGGCCAACGCCATGAGCGTCTCCTCGACGCCGATCTCCTCGTGCGTGCCCTGCTTCAGGAACGTGCGGATGGGCGCGATGAGCTCCAGCGCCTTGTCGATGCGCGGGTTGCTCCCGGTCCGGTAGGCGCCGATGTTCACCAGCTCCTCGGCGTCCTTGTAGACCGCCATCAGCTCGCGCAGCTCGCCCGCATCCGCCATCTGCTGCGGGTGCACGATCGCCGACATCACCCGGGACGTACTCGCCAGGATGTCGATGGCGGGGAAGTGGTTTCGGGCCGCCAGTTCCCGGCTGAGCACGATGTGACCGTCGAGGATGCCGCGCGTGGCGTCCGCGATCGGGTCGTTCATGTCGTCACCCTCGACCAGCACGGTGAAGATGCCCGTCATCGAGCCGCCGCCCTCGTGGGTGCCGGAGCGCTCGAGCACGCGGGGCAGCATCGAGAAGACCGACGGCGTGTAGCCGCGCGCGGTCGGCGGCTCGCCGGTGGCCAGGCCGATCTCGCGCTGGGCCATCGCCAGGCGGGTGACGCTGTCCATCATGAACAGCACGTCCTGGCCCTTGTCCCGGAAGTATTCCGCGATGGTGGTGGCGACGAACGCGCCCTTGACCCGCAGCACGGGGGAGGCGTCGCCGGTGACGGCGACGATGACGGAGCGGGCCATGCCCTCTTCGCCCAGCGCCTCTTCGATGAACTCGCGGACCTCGCGACCACGCTCGCCGATGAGCGCGATGACGCTGACGTCGGCCTGCACGTTGCGCGCGACCATGCCCAGGAGCGTCGACTTGCCGACGCCGGTGCCGGCCATGATGCCCACCCGCTGGCCCTTGCCGAGCGTCAGCATCGAGTCGATGGCGCGCACGCCCAGGCCCAACGGTTCCTCGATCCGCGGCCGCGTCATGGCGTCCGGCGGGTCGCGGAAGATGGAGACGTGGCGGCGGGCCGCGACGGGTCCCTTGCCGTCGATCGGCTCGCCCAGCGGACCGAGCACGCGGCCCAGCAGCTCGGGGCCGACGCCGACCTTGAAGTCGGACTTGATGGGGCGCACGCGGCTGCCGTGGGTGATGCCGACGACGTCGTCGAACGGCATGAGCAGGTTGCTGCTGCCCCGGAAGCCGACCACCTCGGCGAGCACGGGCTCGCGCCCTCGACCGGCGACCACCTCGCAGATAGTGCCGACGGCGGTGCCGGGGACCTCGGCCTCCACGAGCGTGCCGACGACCTGCGTCACCTGGCCCTCGTAGGTCCACGGATCCACCTGCTTGAGGCGCTGGAACAGGCCCGCGACGGGGCTGACGGGGGTCATCGACTCAGTCATCGTGAGCCTCCACCTCGTGGCCGGCCCAGGCCTCGATCTCGGCGGCGAAGCTGGCGAACTGCGCGCTGATGGAGGCGTCGATGGTGCCGTGGGACGTCTCGACGATCGCGCCGCCGGGCTTCAGCGTCGGGTCCACGAGGATCCGCACTTCGCCGTCCCGTCCGACCATCTCCAGGAGCGCCGGGTAGGCCTCCCGCATCATCCAAGAGTCCTCTTCGGACACGCGCACGATGACCTCATCGTCGGACCGAACGTCCTCGAAGATGGACTTCACGAGCGTCTCGACACCGTCGGAGTCGACCGCGAGTTCCCGACCGACGATGGCCTGGGAGACATGCATGACGATAGCGGCGAGGTCTTCGACCGACCGGGCCATCAGCTCCTTGCGCGCGCCGTCCACCTGCTCGAGGAGGTCGGCGACGCGGGCGAGCTGCTGCTCGACCTCCACCCGACCGGCCTCCAGGCCTTCGGCGCGGCCGATCTCGAACGCTTCCTCGCGCGCCTTGAGCAGCGCGACGTCCGAGGGAAGGTCGGGGTCCTGCACCGGCTCGTGCTCACCGGTGAGCGACGCGGAGAACTCGCCGCTGCGCAGCGACGTCCCGGCGAGGTCGTCGTCCTCGACGAAGTCCGGGTCGGGCTCGGGAGCCGGCGCGGGGGCGTCGAAGCCGGACATCGGCTTGAAGCTGGGACCGGGCTGCGCGGGGGCGCCCACGTCCAGCGCCTCGAAGCCGGCCGCCGGCTGCCACAGCGCCTCGAAGGTGTTCGACACGGCGGGCTACTCCACCACCGCTTCGCCGCCGCCGAGGAAGATGAGCTTACCCTCTTCCTCCAGCCGCAGCGCGAGCGCGATGATCGCCTGCTGGGCACCTTCGACCTCGGACAGACGCACGGGGCCCATGGCCTCCATGTCGTCCTTGAGGTAGTCGGCCGCCCGCTCGGACATGTTTCCGTAGAACTGCTGGCGGGTGGCCTCGTCGGCCCCCTTGAGGCCCATCGCGAGCTCCTTGCGCTCGACCTCCTTGAGGAGGTTCTGGATGCCCTTGGCGTCCGCCGTGGTGAGGATGTCGAAGCTGAACATCTGCCGGCTGACCTCGCCCGCGATGTTCTCGTCCTTGGCCGACAGCGCGGCCAGGAGCTCGTCCTTCTCTTCGCCGTGGAGCGCGCCGATGGTCTCGGCCACGAGGCGCGAGCCGTCGGTGTCGATGTTGTTCAGCGCCACGCCCTGCTCTTCCTCGGCGTCGCCCAGGAGGGCCTCGATGTCCTCGAGCAGCTCCACGGGGAACCGCTTGAGGCGGGCCATGCGGAGCATCACGTCGACCTGCAGGTCGAGCTCGAACGACGTCAGCACCTGCGCGGTCAGCTCGGAGCCGAGCACGGAACAGGCGACGGCGATGGTCTGCGGGTGCTCCTTCTGGAGGCGGGCGGCCAGCGAACCGGGCTGGATGCGCGCGAAGCGGCGCTGGAAGTCCTGCCGGCTGACCGGCTCGATCGAGCGAAGGAGGCGGTGCGCGCGCTCTTCGCCGAGCACGACCGGGAAGACGGACTTGAGGTACGCGTCGCCCTGGCTCTGCAGGTACAGCGACGCGCTCATGTCGCCCGCGAACTCGCTGATGACGGCCTGGACGAGCTCCGGCTGCACGTGGTCCATGCGGGAGATGGCCTCGCCGACCTTGCGGATCTCGGTGTCCTTGAAGCGGGCGAACAAGTCCCGGACCGTGTCCTCGTCCAGGTACATGACCAGGATGGCGGCCTTCTGGGCCCCCGTCAGGTGGGACGTGTCGACCTGACGGAAGGTGCTGAGCTGGCCTCGGGTGCTTGCGATGGTGCTGGTGTTGCTCATGCCTAGACGTCCTCGCTAATCCAGGTCTGCAGGGTGACGACGCTGTGCACGACGTCGGCCTTGACCAGGCGGGTCACCTCGCCGCGCGTGACGAAGCCGCGGTCGCCCGAGGCGATGCGGTCCAGCCAGTCGGCGAGCTGCTGGTTCTGCTGCTCTTCCAGGTCCTCTTCGGGCTCTTCGAGGGCACCGGCGACGCCGTCCCCGAGGGCCAGCGCGGCCTCCTCGGCCATCTCTTCCAGGGCCGAGGCGCTCATGGACTTCATCGCGGGGCGGACCACGAAGAGGAAGGACAGCATCATCGCGAGAGCGACGGCGGCCCACGGCAGGTACTCGGTCCAGTCGGGCGCGGTCACGGCGGCCGTGTTCGTCGCGGGGGTCAGCGACAGGGTCGCGAACTGCTGGTTGATGACCGTGACCTTCTCCGGCGTGGTGCCGATGGCGGCGGCCACGACCGCGCGATACTCCTCGATCTCGGCGGCGCTGCGGGGCACGTAGACCGGCTCGGCGGCGGCTTCGGTGTCCGCCTCGGGGGCGGCTTCGCCCTCGGCCGGCGTGGTTGCGGCGGGGGTCTCCCACGTGCCGTCGACGATGACCGACGCGGTGATGCCGAGGATCCCGCCGGGCAGCGACGCCGTCAGCGTCTCCTTGTCCGGAACGTCGATGTTGGCGACTTCGTCGGCCTCGTTGCTGTTGCGGCCGGACGTACCTGCGACGCCCTCGAGCTCGGGGCTGTTCGCGGTGGTTCCGGGCACGCCGCCCTTGGAGGCGCCGCTCATCGTCGCCTCGCGGGAGCGCTGCGAGATGACGACCGCGTTCTCGCCGTCGAGCTCGCGCTGGCTGACGGTCTTCTCGGTGTGGTCCAGGTCGACGTTGACCTGCGCCACGACCTTGCCGGGACCCACGATGCGCTCGAGCAGCCGCTCCACCTTGTCGGTGTAGTAGGCGTCGTACTGGCGGCGGAGGTCGGCGAGGTCGGAGCTGGCGCCGACCGTGCTGTCGCTGCTGCGCATCGAGTGGATGACGCGCAGGTCGCTGTCGAGGATCTCGACGCGGTCGGGGGCGAGGCGCGGCACCGCGGCGGCGACCATCGAGGCGACCCGCGAGCCCTCGTCCGAGGACAGCGTCGTGCCGGTCTTCAGCTCGACGTACACGGACGCGGACGGGTCGACCTTGTCCTCCATGAAGAGCGACTGCTCGGGCATGGACAGCAGCACCTTGCTGCCGATGACCTGGTCGAAGCCGTTGATCTGCGTCTCGATCTCGCTCTGCAGCGCCATCGTCCAGCGATGCCGCTCCATGAACTGCGTCGTGCCGATGGGGGCGTTGTCGATGATCTCGCGGCCCGCGGCGCTGCCGGCCATGACCGAGCTGCCGCGCAGCTGGGCGGCGACGCGCTCAGCGCGGCTCCGCGGAACCATGATGCGCTGGCTGCCGGACTCGACCTTGTGGGGGATCTCGTTGGTCTCGAGGTAGGCCATCACGTCAGTGGTGGTCTTGTTGTCCAGCGGGGTCGGGAACAGCGCGACCATCGGGTCGTACGCGGCCACGCCCCAGAGCACGGACGTCAGCGCCAGGCTCAGCGCGACAGAGACGATCAGCGAAGTGCGCTTGCCGGGCGGGAGTCCGCCGAACCAGGTGCGTGCGCGAGCAAAGTAGTCGGTCAGTTGATCCACGGTTCAATCCTTCTCAGACCTGGGCCCGCATGAGCTCGGAGTACACGCTGAGGGCGCGGTCTCGGAGCTGCACGACGTACTTCAAGGCGATGTCCGACTTCTCGAGTTCGACCATCGTGGTGTGGATGTTGGCGTCTCGACCCGTCGCCAGGTCGATGACCATCTTGTCGCTGCTGTGGTCGAGGTCGGACGCCTGCTGGACAGCCTGCGCGACGGACTCGACCGCCTTGCCCGCCTTGCCGGCGGGGTCGAACTTGGCCGCGGTGCCGGCCTGGTTGCGCTGCGTGGCCTTGGCCTGCATGCGCTGCTGAATCGCCTGGTAGACGGCCCCGCCGCCCCCGACACCGTGGATGCTCATCGCCCGATCTCCAGGGCCTTGAGCGCCATGTTCTTGGTCGCCGACATCGCCGTGACGTTCGCCTCGTAGGCTCGCGACGCGGTCATCATGTCGACCATCTCTTCGACGACGTTGACGTTCGGCATGGCGACCAGGCCGGTCTCGGGGTCAGCGTCGGGGTGGCTGGGGTCGTAGACCAGCTCAGCGTCCCGCGTGTCCTCGACCACGTCCATCACCACGGGGGCTTCGAGCTTGGCGCCCAGGACGTCACCGAACTCGGCGCCGGCGACCTCGCGGGCCTCGAACACCGGCATCTTGCGCATGTACGGACCGCCGTCTTCGGTGCGGGTCGTGTGCGCGTTGGCGATGTTCTGGGTCGTCGTCTGAAGACGCGTGCGCTCGGCGGTGAGGCCGGAGCTGCTGACCTGAAGGATTCGAAGAAGGTTCATCACTTGCCTCCGTCACTGGCGGCGTACTCGAGCATGGCGAGCTTTCGGCTCATCGCATCGACCGTCGCGTTGTAGAGCAGGTTGTTCTGGACCATCACCGCGTGCTCCACGTCGGCGTTGACGGAGTTGCCGTCCTGGGACCAGGCGTCGGGCTCGATCTCTTCGACCGGCGTCGACTCGGTGGCGCCGCTGAAACCCACCATGTGGCGGCCGCTCGAACGCTGCAGGCTGGTGCTGTCGTTGCCGCTGAAGACGCGGTCGAAGGCAGCCTGGAAGTCGATCCGCTTGGCCTTGAACTCGGGGGTGTGGCTGTTGGCCAGGTTGCTGGAGCTCAGAGCGTGCTGCTCCAGGCGCAGGTCCAACGTCCGGGCCAGCCCACCGATCGTCGAGTTGAAGATGTTTGAACTCATCGCGACCTCCACAGCCCTTCTCTTTCAAGGGTCGTGCCAGGTGCGACGTACAGCGTTTGTGGGTGGAGGTGTCGGGTCCGTGACACCAATCCGAGGGCCGCGAGGGCCCGATCCGTCAGCCCTCTGACGCGAGGGCGAGGATCTCGTCGAAGCGGCTGTCGAACTCGCTGTCGGCCACGAGTTCGCGCGCCTTCAGCCCCCAGGAGTCGGGTTCGGCGGCCAGCTCGGCGAGCAGCGGGGCGGCCTTGTCGGCCTCGTTCAGGGCGTCGTGGGCGAGGGCGCGGTACCAGGCGATGGCGCGGGTGCGGCCTCCGGCGGGATCGGCCTCGGCGGCGTGGTCGCAGGCAGTCAGGACCTCGCGGTACAGCGCCTCTTCGCCGCCGACCGTGCGCGCACCGACCGAGGCGAGGCGCAGCCAGCCCACGACGGGGTCGTCTGCGCCCCCGGCGGGCACGCTGACGCGGAAGTCGGCGAGGGCGCCGGCGAGGTCACCGGCCTGCGCCCGGGAGAGGCCGCGGCGGAACTGGAGGCTGGGCACCAGGTAGGTGGTGCGCACCGAGTTCGAGGCATCGCGCATGGCGAGGTCGTACGACTCCTCGGCGTCCACCCACTCGTCCTGGGCGTACTGCACGTCGCCCCAGGCGCCATCGACGATCGCGACGGGGCGGGGGAGGTCGGCCTGCTCGAGGTAGCCCAGCGTCTGCTGCGCCGCCGTCACCTTGCCGTCGGCGAGGTACACGTGCGACAGCGCCACCAGGTTGCGGGACTCCTCCATGCCGCCGGTGCCTTCGGCGACCGCCTGACCCAGCCAGCGCGCGGCGAGGTCGGGCACGCCCGCGGAGACGGCCGTGGCGGCGGCGTCGGTGCGGGTCGAGATGTCGACGCAGCCGTGCATCAGCGGGCGGTCGAGGTACTCGCGGTAGATGCCGAGGGCGCGCACGAGCTCGCCGCGGGAGCGCATCTGGGAGAAGGCGTCCGGCGCGAGGCGGCAGATCTGCTCCCCGTAGGCAATGGCGCCTCCCTCCTGGGGGGTGCGGCCTTCGACCCACTCGGTCAGCCTGAGCGACTCCTCGACGAGGCCGAGGTGGGCGAACAGCTGCGCGGTCAGCGAGAGGGCTTCGTCCTCGATCGGCGTGTAGGGCCACGCCAGCGCGCGATCCCGGAGGGCGAGGGCGACCTCTTCCCAGCTGAGATCGGGGGCCTTGCCGTCGGCCACGAGGGCATCCAGCACGTGCAGCCGCATGCGCGCCATGGGGACGAGCACGGAGCCCGGCGTGGTGTCGATGAGGGTGCGAAGCCACTGCCGCGCGCCCTTGGCGTCGCGGTGCGCGAGGGAGACCTCGTGCAGCCACCAGCGAGCCCGCTCGCGGTCGACCTTGGCGTCCGCGTCGGCCTCCAGCCGCTCCAGGTAGGGCTGCGCGGCCGCGGTTCGGCCGGCGTCGAGGTACATGCGCGCCCACCGGTGGTCGTACTGGGGGTCCCGCGCAATCTCCGGCGTCTCCGACAGGAGCAGGTCGACGATCGAAGCCGCGGCGGCGGTCTGGCCGTCCTTCCACAGCGCGTGGGCGACCACCCGACGGGCCGTGAAGCGGGCCTTCTTCGAGGTGGACGACAGGCCGCCGGCCGTCTCCACGATCCGCTCGATCCCCTCCTGGCGGCGGAACCGCTCGATCAGGGACATGCCCACGCCGATCTCCCAGTGGGGTCGGTCGCCGTGCTCGGGAGCCGCCTTGATGGCTCGCTCGTACTCGCGAATCGCTTCGTGGTAGCGGCGCTCCCGCTCGAATCCGTAGCCCGCTTGGCCGTGGGCCCAGGGCGCCCAGTCGGCGTCCGGCTGCAGTCCGGCCGCGAGCAGGTAGCCGTCGGCCGCGCGGCCGGGGTGGCTGGGCTCTCCGGTGGGGCCCGGTCGACTCCAGATGTGGGCCCGCGCCAGGGCGATGAGGGCGCGCTCGCGATCGTCGCCGTTGGGGAGGCGTCGGATCAGGTCGATGGCGTCCGCGACCTCGCCCTTGTCGGCCAGGGTGACGGCGTCGAACAGCGTCTTGTGCCGCTTCCAGGCCTCGCGAATCTCCTGCGGCGGGGTGGAGAACGGGTGGGGCTCGGAGTCGGTGTCCAGCGGGATGCGGACGGGCGAGTCGATGCCCATGGGCCAGGTGATGGGATCCCAGCGGAGGTACGGATCGACCGCCGCGTGCGGCTGCAGCAAGCGCTCGGCAACGGCGTAGTCCTGCCGTCGGTGCGCCGCCCGCTCCGCATCGGTGGCCGTGCGGCGCGCCTTCAGGCGGACGGCCAGCCCCTCGGAGCGATGCTCGGTGAACCGAACCTCCAGCCGCTCGGGCGTCGTGCGTTCGATGTCGACGCCGCGGACCCGCTCGGAGAGGCGGAGATCCAGGCGAATCGAGTACTGGGACACGGGCACGGCCGTGAACGTGATGATGTCTTCGACGCCTGCGTTGGCGACCTGGGATCCGACGGGCAGGTCCTGGTGCCACAGCGAGATCCGCAGCAGACCCTCATCGATGGACTCCGTTGCAGCGACGCGGGCCCCCGGGCTGAGCTCGAGCACGAGCACCGAGGAGTCCTGCGCCACGGCGGGAGCCGCCAGGAGCAGGAACGCGACCGCCATCGAAGCCGTTCGCATCACGCAGTCTTCCCTTCTTTGGGGCCGGTCAGCTTCTTCTTCTTGAGCTTCTCGACCAGCGTCGTTCGGTTCATGTTGAGCAGCCGCGCGGCCTGGTTCTTGTTCCAGCCGGTGCGCTCCAGCGCCTGCAGGATCAGCGACGTCTCGTACTGATCGACGGCGGAGCTGAGCTTGAGGCCGTCCTCGGGCAGCTCGGGCGTCGCGAAGGCATCCACGCTCTCGTCAGGATCCGCTTCGAGATCGCCCAGGCCGACCACGGCGCGGATCTTGTGCGGCAGGTCGTCGATGCCGAGGCTCTCGGACTCGGCCATCACGACCATGCGCTCCAGGGCGGCCCGCAGCTCTCGGATGTTTCCGGGCCACTCGTAGGCCATCAGCGCATCCAGCGCCCCGCGCGTCAGACCCTTGACGGGGAACTCGGTGCGCTTGTTGATCACGTCCACGAAGTGACGGATGAGCAACGGGATGTCCTCGGTGCGCTCGCGCAGGGGCGGCATGCGGACGGGGATGATCGCGAGGCGGTAGTAGAGGTCCTCGCGGAACTGGCCCACGGCCATCTCCGCTTCCAGGTCCCGGTTCGTCGCCGCGACGACACGCACGTCCACCTTCTTGGTGCGGGGGGCGCCGACGGGCTGGATGTCGCCGGTCTGCAGGGCGCGCAGGAGCTTCACCTGGAGCGACAGCTGCATCTCGCCGATCTCGTCGAGGAACAGGGTGCCGTTGTGGGCCATCTCGAAGCGGCCCTTGTGGTCGGACACCGCGCCCGTGAAGGCGCCGCGCTTGTGCCCGAAGAACTCGGACTCCAGGAGGTTCTCGGGGATGGCGCCGCAGTTGACGGGCACGAAGCCGCCGGATTCCGAGCGCCGCGACAGGCCGTGGATGACCTCGGCCGCGAGCTCCTTGCCGGTGCCCGAATCGCCGGTCACGAGGCAGGTGCTGTCCGTGCGCGCGACCTTGCTGAGCACCTTGTAGACGCGCTGCATGGTGGCGCTCTCGCCCACGAAGATGCCGAAGTGAAGCTCGGGGGCGGGCCCCTTGCCGAACCAGACGGCGACGTCGCCATCACTGGCCGTGACGATGCTGCTCAAGGCGCGGTGCAGGCCGGCCTCGTCGATGGGGTACTTCAGCGGACGGAACGACGGATCGCCCAACTCCGCGAGCTTCTCCTCGCCCGCGATATCGCACAGCACGAGCACCGGCGGGAGGTCCCGACCGCACTCCTGGGCCACGCTCAACAGGGGGGAAGTATCGAGTCCCTCGACTCCGGATCGGACCACCAAACGGGGTGCTGCGTCGCTGCGAAGGAGCTGCGCGGCGACGACGTCGCGGTCGACGACGACGAGGTCTTCCTCCACGGACGGATGCTTCCGCAACCAGTCCGCGATGGGTTCGGCCTTCTTGGCCGTATCGATCAGCAGCGTGTACATACTTCGCCCGTCCGCCTTTGCAGCATCCGGGCCATTCACCCTCGATGCCTCCCCGTGTCCCGATCCAAGTTTACTGAATCAGGGGATGACCGTGCGCGCCGTCAATTTTGTGGCGTGCTCGTCTCTCCGTATCGGCGCTTGTCGCGGCGGGTCCAGTAGCGCTTGTCCTTGCGCGGCTCGAAGATGTCGTCCGACTCGGCGATCGGCCACGCGTAGGCCTCGCGCCCGCCGTTGGCCTGGTAGGCATCCCAGAGGTCCTGGCGGTAGAAGGCGGCGACGGTCCAGCCAGGCCGGAGCCCGTACAGCTCCTTGTGCCACTGACCGCCCTCTTCCTCCTCGATCATCTTCCCCACCTTTGTCCGGTGGATGCCGGTGACGGCGACGATGTCGACCTTCTTCAGGTCCTCGATCTTGGGCAGCTCGCGGAGGTAGCGAACCCGGGTGTGGTCCCAGCCTCGGGTGATCAGGTACCAGCGGGCCGGGTTCTTGGCCTCCATGTTGATGCTGCGGAGGCCGCGACCGTCGTAGTCCGGCTTGGCCGCGGCGACGCCGAGGTGGTCGCTGACCATGTCGAACTGGTCGCGCAGGGTCTGCACGTAGACGTACGGGACGGCGTCGTCGTCGTACCGCTCGGCGTTGTCCAGCAGCGACGTCTCGATCATCGAGGGCACGGTCACGAGCGGCAGCACCACCCCGACGAACGCCACCGCCCGCATCGCGGGATGGGCCCCCAGGTCGCGCATCATCAGCACCGACTGACCGGCCAGCCAGCCGCACAGCACGAACGCCGGCAGGTCGATGTTCAGCACGCACCAGGGCGTCTTGTAGGGGATGAGGGAGTAGATGAGGAACGCCGACAGCGCCCAGCCGGTCAGCGCGAGGCCGAACCGGTGCCGCTTCACCGCGGCCCACACCATCGCCAGGATCGCCGGCCACGTGGCCCACATCTGGGTGTCGCGCATGACCTCCCAGAAGTAGGGGAACGGCTTGCCCTGGTTGCGGCCCGACGTGCCGTGTTCGATCCACGGCAGGTAGGCGGCGAAGAAGGAGCCCATGCCGTACCAGTTGCTGAAGAACGACGTGAACAGCACGAACACGAGGGCGAAGAAGAGCAGCGTGCCCATCGCCCAGAGCTTCCAGGGTTCCTTGAACCACGCCCGGATCGCCTCGCGACGGCCGCGTCCCGCGAACAGATCCGGATCCTCGAGGCCGCCCTCGTCGGGGACCTGCCGGCCCAGCGCCCACGCCAGCGCCGCCCCGGCCCCCAGCGTCACCGCGGTGATGGCAGCAGTCTCCTTGTTGGCGAAGCAGCCGAAGGCGGCGGCGGCGCTGAGCAGTGCCCACTTGCGCGACGGTTCGGCGGCGTAGCGGACCAGGCACGCACCCCACAGGGTGGTGAAGAAGATGAGGTACACCTCGTGGATGACGGTCCGTGAGAAGTAGACCATGCAAGGCGCGACGATCAGCAGCAGGCCGGTAACGAAGACGCCCACATCGCCGATCTGCTTGCGCGCCGGCAGCAGCGTCAGCGGCACCAGCGAGCCGGCGGCCACCGTGCCGAAGCGGATCGCGAAGTCGCTGGGTCCCCCCAGCAGCCAGAACATCAGCAGGTTCACGTAGTAGAGGAACGGCCCGTGGTAGTCGGCGGGCTGGTAGCGGTAGACGTTCCACCAGTAGAGCCGAAGGGTGAACCAGCCGTTGACCCCCTCGTCGCTGTGGAAGCACTTGTCGCCGAGGCCGGGCACCCGGAGCCAGAAGCCCAGGGCGACGAGCCCGACCAACGCGATCGGGAGCGCGAGTTGCCGCGCTCGATTCATGGGTGGCGGGCCACGTAGGGGTCGAACGGGCTGGCGCCCGCGGGGAGCTTCGGGATGGTCGCCTCGGCCGCCTCCCGGGAACCGTGGATGCCGACGCGCACGCGATGCCAGGTGCCGTCGTCGGTCTCCACCGCCTGGTGGAAGGCGTCGACGCCGAGGGCGCGGAGGCGAGCGATGTGGTCGCGCGCCTGGTCCGCGGTCTCGTAGGCCGCCAGCTGCAGGGTGTAGCCACGGGCGCCGGCGGGCGCCTTGGGCAGATCGTCCCCGAGCTCCGGGGTGGGCTCGGGCGTCGGCTCCGGCGTGGGTTCGGGGGTCGGCTCCGGCATGGGTTCGGGGGTCGGCTCCGGGGTCGGCTCGGGGGTCGGCTCAGGCGTCGGTTCGGGCGTCACCACCTCGACGATCTCGACCACTTCGTCCGGGATCTCGGCGACGTCGTCGTCGCTGAGCGCGAGCAACTCCGCGGCGGTCATCCCGGGGGTCGGCTCGGACTGGTCCAGGGTGTCCGCGGCCGGGGTCGGGGCCGGCGTCTCGCGAGCCGAACGGCGCTCGGCGAGCATGTCTTCCAACGCAGCGCTGCCGTCGGGACCTTCGTCCCGGGCCGGCTCGAGCAGCTCTGAATCGACCGGGGCGCGCACGACGCCCATCTGGAACCCGAGGGTTCCGGCGCCAGCGACGACGAGGGCGACCAGGAGCACCAGGGATCCCAGCTGAGCGCTGGTCACCTTGTACTCGCGGACCTCGTGAATCCGGTCCAGGTCCCGCATGGGGATCCCCTACAGCGTCGGGCGAATCTCTTGGACGATGAAGGTCTCGATGATGTCGCCTTCCTTGATGTCGTCGTATCCGTCGAGGCCGATGCCGCACTCGTACCCGCCGAGCACTTCCTTCACATCGTCCTTGAACCGCCGGAGGGACTTGAGCTTCCCTTCCCAGGTCACCACGGAGTTGCGAAGCAGGCGCGCCTGGTGGTTGCGGCCAATCTTGCCGTCCTGCACCGAGACACCGGCGACGGTGCCGATCTTGCTGGCCCGGAAGAGCTGACGCACCTCCGCGTGGCCCTGCACGACCTCCTTGTACTCGGGGTCGAGCATGCCCACGAGGGCCTGCTTGATCTCGTCGACCGCCTCGTAGATGACGCGGTAGGTCCGCACCTCCACGCCGCGGTTCTCCGCCAGCCGACGGGCCTTGGAGTCGGGGCGCACCCCGAAGCCGACGATGATGGCCTGCGAGGCCTCCGCCAACGTCACATCACCCTCGGTCACGCCGCCGACGGCGGAGTGGAGGATCTTGATGCGCGTGTCGCGGACGTCGATCTCGCTGAACACCTGCTTGAGCGCCTCGATGGAGCCCTGCACGTCCGCCTTGACGATGAGGTTGAGCTCCTTGACGGCGCCATCCTCCTGCAGTCGGCGGTAGATGCTCTCGAGGTTGACGCCCTTGTCCTTGGACTCCTCCTCGAGGCGTCGCGCCTCACGTCGGTGCTCGATGACCGCCTTGGCGTCGCGGTCGGTCTTGACCACCGCGAACTCGTCGCCCGCGCCGGGCAGGCCGCCGAGGCCGAGGATGGCGATCGGCCGCGAGGGGCCCGCCGTCTTCTGCTTCTTCGGCTTCTTGGCGCCGGCCTCGAAGATCGCCCGCACGCGGCCGTACTCGGTGCCCGCCACGACGATGTCGCCCTGGTTCAGCGTGCCGTGCTGCACGAGCATGACCGCGACGGCGCCGCGGCCCTTCTCGAACTGCGCCTCGACCACGCGGCCCTGGGCGGGACGGTCGGCGTCCGCCTTGAGCTCCATGATCTCCGCCTGGACGTTGATCGCCTCCAGCAGCTCGTCGATGCCCAGGCCGGTCTTGGCGGACATCGGGATCATCTGGATGTCGCCGCCCCAGTCCTCCGGGGTGAGCTCGTGCTCGGCCAGCTGGGTCTTGCACTTCTCGATGTTGGCGGACTTCAGGTCCATCTTGTTCACGGCCACGATGATCGGCTTGTTGGCCGCCTTGGCGTGGCTGATGACTTCGACCGTCTGCGGCATGACGCCTTCGGTCGCCGCGATGACGAGCACCACGATGTCCGTCATGTCGGCGCCGCGAGCACGCATCTGCGTGAACGCCGCGTGACCGGGCGTATCCACGAACGTGATGCGCTGGCCCTTGGCGGTGACGTCGAACGCCGAGACGTGCTGGGTGATGCCACCCGCCTCGCCGTCGGCCACATCCGTCTTGCGGACAGCGTCCAGGAGGCTCGTCTTGCCGTGGTCGACGTGACCCATGATGGTCACGACGGGGGCGCGAGCGGTCCACGACTCGGTGTCCACTTCCTCCTCGTCGACGGCCTCGATGATGGCGTCTTCCTTGAAGGAGACATCCTCGACCTCGTAGTCGTACTCCTGGGCGAGGATCTCGGCCGTCTCGAGGTCCAGGACCTCGTTGAGGGTGACCATCTGACCCATGCCGATGAGCATGCGGATGATCTGACCGCCCTTCACTCCGATGCCGTCGGCGAGGTCCGCCACCGTGATCGAGCCGTACGCCTTGATGATCCGCTTGTGCGCGGCCGGCGTCGTCAGCTCGGTCTTCATGGGGGTGCCACGGGCGCCCGCTCGGCCCTTGCGACGGCGTCGCTGGTCCTTGCCTCCGTACAGCGCGTCGCGCCGCGAGACGCTCTTGCGCTTGCCGCCCTGGCGCTTGCGGGCTTCCCGCTCGCGCTGGATGGCCGCCGGGTCGATGAACCGGATCGGGCCCTTCTTCGGCGAGGCGTCGAAGATCGAGATGCCGGGCTTGCCGGGAGCGCCTCCCGGGGCACCGCCCGGAGCCTGACCGGGGCCGGGGGCGCCCTGCGGGGCAGCCGCCATGCCGGCCGTGACCTCGTCCTCGATGATGCGACGGCCCTTCTTGGGCTTGTGCTGCACGATGCCCTGGGCCCGGAGGAGGTCCTCCAGGGAGTCGGGGCTCTTGGCGCCGGCGGGCGCATCCCCGGGGGCGGGGGGGGCGCCTTCGACGAGCTCGACCTCGACCGGCGCCGCGGGGGCGGCGGCGGCCGCGGGGGCGGGCTCCTGTTCAGCCTTGACCTGATCGTCGCTCAGGACCTTGTGCACACGCTTGGCACGGCGCGGGGTCGAGAGCAGATCGTCGATGCTCGGGCGGGGACCATCGTCCTCGTCACCATCGGCGGCGGGGGCATCGGCCGCAACGGGGGCGGCTTCAGCGGCCGGCTCGGCGGCGGGGGCCTCCGCGACGGGCTCGGGGGCGGCTTCCGGAGCGGCCTCGACGACCGGCTCGGGAGCGGCCTCGACGACCGGCTCGGGAGCGGGCGCCTCGGCGACGGGCTCGGGGGCGGCTTCCGGAGCGGCCTCGACGACCGGCTCGGGGGCCGGGGCCGGCGTGGCCTCGACGACCGGCTCGGGCGTCGGCTCGGGCGCAGGGGTGGGCTTGGGGGCCTCGGCTACGGGCTCGACCGCCTTCGCCTCGACCACCGGGGCCGGAGCGGGAGCGGGTTCACCGGCGACGCGACGGGCGCGGCGACGGACCGCGGGACGCGCGGGGGCCTCCGGAGCGGCGGCCGTGGAAGAACCGTTGGTGCCCTTTGCAGGAGCTGCAGGCTCCTTGGAGGCACGGCGGCGCCGCACAGGGGCTGCCCCGCTCTTGAGCGCGGAACCCTTGTCCTTCGAGTCTCCTCGGAGGCGCGATTCCGCACGATTGAGGATGCTGTCCTTCACCATCTCAGTCACCGCTTCTGGGGGTCTGCGTCTACATGAGCGCAGACCCTCGTTTCAACTCATCCGTCAGGATCCTCGCCAACGGCCCGCTGCCAAGTGCGAGCACGCTCCGAGGACCCGTTCGACCCAACGCCTTGCCCAACTCTTCCGAGCCGAGCAGGGACCTGAACAAATCCAGTTCCCGGCCTCGAGCCTGCTTCTCCAGGTCGCCCGCCACCGTTTCACCGGCATCGGACGACAGTACGAGCGCGGTGGGCCACCCCTTCTTCACAAGGCGATCCACCACGTTCCCGCCCGACTTCAGGTCACCGGCCCGCATCGCGAGTCCGGCAAGCTCCGCCTGTCGGCGGCGCACCATCCGTCGTGCGTCGCCGAGGGGCCAATCCCCTTCCGGCAGCGCAACCTTCGCCCGCATCGAGCGGGCCAGGCTCCCCCGTTCGCGGACTCCCTCCATGCAGGAGCGAGACCAGCAAACGTTGGCACCTCGTCCGGGGAGCTTGCGGCGGAAGTCCACCACCGGTTCCCCGTTTGGACCGAGCACGATGCGGAGGGCATCGTCACGATCCAAGGCCCGACGGCACACCGCACACGTGCGGGTGGCGTCGGACACGTTCCTACTCCTCGACCGGAGCGGCGGGCTCTTCAGCCTGCGGCTCTTCGACCGGAGCGGCGGGCTCTTCAGCCTGCGGCTCCTCGGGGGCCGGCTCAGCCTGCGGCTCCTCGATGATCGTGTCGTTCATCGACTCACCGTCCTCGTCGGACGCTTCGCCCGCGGCCTGCTCGGCGGCGAGCGCCTCCGCTTCGGCCTGGGCCTCGGCGGCGGCAGCCTCCTCAGCGGCCAACACCGCGGCGGCAGCAGCCTCCTCGGCGGCCAACACCTCGGCGGCAGCAGCCTCCTCGGCGGCGCGGACGGCGGCCTCCTCCTCTTCGAAGGTGGGCAGCCCGGCGGCGACGCGACGGGCGTTCTCCTCGTCGTGGGCGATCTTCTCCTTGAGACGCTCGGTCAGGATCTCGTCCGCCTGCTCGAGGATCTGCTCGGTCAGCACGTCGCTGATGGCGAGCGTGTCCATCAAGTCATCCGCGTCCGCGTCCGCCACATCCTCGATGGTGCGGAAGCCGTAGCGGATGAGCAGGTCACGGTGGTCCTCGCTGATGGCCTCGATGAGGGCCAGCTCGGTCCGGGCGCGGTCGTTCATCTCGCGGATGCGCGTCTCGCTGTGGATGTCGATCTTCCAACCGGTCAGCTGCGCGGCGAGGCGCACGTTCTGACCGCGACGGCCGATGCCGAGGCTCAGCATGTCGTCCGGGACAATCAGCTCCATCGTCCGGGTGTCCTCGTCGAGGATGACCTTGGTGACGATGGCGGGGCTGATGGCCGAGCAGACGAACCGAGCGGCATCCATGCTGTACGGGATGATGTCGATCTTCTCACCGCGCAGCTCGTGCACGACGGCCTGGACGCGGGAACCCTTCATGCCGACGCACGCGCCGACCGGGTCGACGTCGCTGTCGCGCGAGCTGACCGCAATCTTGGCGCGCTGGCCGGGCTCGCGGACGGCGGCCTCGATGGTGACGATGCCCTCGTAGATCTCCGGGACCTCCATCTCGAACAGCTTCACCAGCAGTCCGGGGTGGGTGCGGGTCAGGACGATCTGTGGGCCGCGGGCGTTGCGCGCGACCTCGAGGATGTACGCCTGGATGCGGTCGCCCTGCCGGTACGACTCGGTGTGCACCTGCTCGCGGCCGGGAATGACGGCCTCGGTCTTGCCGAGGTCGACGATGATCGCGCCCTTCTCGAAGCGGCGGACGATGCCCGTGATGAGCTCGCCGACACGATCCTTGTAGGCGTCGTGAATCTTCTCGCGCTCGCTGTCGCGGACGCGCTGGATGATGACCTGCTTGGCCGTCTGGGCGGCGATGCGGCCGAACTCTTCCATCTCCATGCGGAAGCCGAGCTCCTCGCCGACGATGGAGCCGGCGTCCAGCTCACGGGCGTCCTCGAGGGAAATCTCGCAGTCGGGGTCTTCGACCTCTGCGACGACCGTCTTGTACTCGTAGAGATCGACTTCGTCGGTGTCGGAGTTGTACTGGGCTTCGATGTCCTTGGTCTGGCCGTACACCTTGCGGGCGGCGGCCACCATGGCCTGCTCGATCGTGTCACGCAGGGACTCAGGGCTGATGCCCTTCTCCTTGCTGACCTGCTCGATGATTCTCGTGAGACCTTCCATCTACGCCTCCGTTAGCGGGACTTACGCTTACCGCGCTTGTTCCCGCCCTTCTTCTGCCCCTTGGGGGGCGGCTCATACACCAAATGTGCTCGTTCGATCGCAGGAAGCGGGATGCGGTGGTCCGCTCCGTCAACCACGACCGTGATCAAATCGTCCTCAACTGCGGTCAGGACGCCCTTCCAGTTGCGGCGCTGGGAGATCGGCTCCCAGGTACGAATCCGCACGGGCTTGCCGATCTGCTCCGCGAAGTGCTCCGCCCGCTTCAGCGGACGCTCCACGCCGGGCGAGCTGATCTCAAGGTCGTAGGCGACCGGGATGAGATCCTCGACGTCCAAAAAGTCCGTCACCGCGTGGTGGACCGACACGCAGTCATCGATGCCGGTTGCTTCGCCGTCGGCCCGCTCGATGTAGACCTGCAGCGCCGGACGACGCGAGGCGCCGGTCCAGTTGCAGAGCACGAGCTCGAATCCGGCTTCCGCGATCAGGGGCGCCAGAGCCTGTTCGGC
>JAAESI010000106.1 GCA_024229515.1 Pseudomonadota bacterium
AGGCGGGCTTCCGGCTCAACGGGTGGAGCGTGATGACGCTCCTGGTGCCGATGCTGCTGCTCAGCCGGCGGCGCCGCTGATCTGAACCAGCGCGCTGAGATCTCCGAAGCCTCGGCTCTTGACCTGCTCCAGGTTGTAGCTGGCCAGAATCTTCAGCATCTCCCCGCGGATCTCATCCCAGACCCCGACCTGCGAGCACGACGTGTGCATCTGGCAGGTGTCGCCTCCGCTGTCGCCCTGGCAGGGGACGAGGGTCCACTGCCCTTCGACGACCTCCAGGATGTGCTGGAACGTGATGTCCGACGCAGCCCGTGCGAGCTCGTAGCCGCCGCCGGGGCCGACCTGGGACTTCACCAGCTCCGCGCCGACGAGCTCCTTCATGATCTTGCTGAGGAACGCCTTGGGGATCGCCATCGACTGGGCGACCTCGTTGATGAGGACCCTGCGACCGTCGTGGTTGGCCAGGTAGGCCATGGCGCGGACGGCGTAGTCGGCTTTCCGTGATACGTGCACGGGCAGAAACTAGCCTCTGGGTCGCTACCCGTCGAGGCCCAGCTGGTTTCGCACCGTCTCCCGATCGGACTCGAACTTCAGTGCGCTCAAGAGCGAGTCGAAGTTCTCCACGTCGACGATCCGGGGGTGGAGGAACACCAACGCATCCACGCGGTCACGCGAGAAGCTGAACAACTCCACCAGGCGGCTGGCCTGCTCTGACGTCACCGTTTCGGCGGCCAGTTCGCGGGTCAGCACGTCCATCTTCCCCTCCGTGAAGGAGACGCCGTCGATGGCCGCTACCAAGGCGCGGAAGGTGTCGGGGGCGAGGCCCGCAGGCGGCGCCGGGGTCTCTTCGGTCTCGACGACAACGTCGTCCTCGACCGCGGGCTCGGCGGTCATCAGCCCCTCGGAGCGAAGCCAGACCCGAAGCTCGCTGTCGTGCTGCAGGCAGCCGACCTCGATGAGCGCGGCCTGCAGCGAGTGGCGGGCCTCCTCCAGCTCGACCAGCGCCTTGGCCTGATCGACGCCCTCGGTGCTTCCCAGGAGCATCTGCAGCGCCGCGATCCGGTCCAGCGCCTGGCTCAGGAGCCGAATCGCCTCTTCGCCCGTGGGGATCGGAGCCTCCACGACGGGGGCGGGGGCCGCCTCGGGAGCCACGGGGGCGGTTTCGGGGGTCGTCAGCTCGAACGGCAGGTCGGGCGCCGACTCCTCGTCCTTGTCCTTGTCCTGCGCGGACGCGGCGACGGGGAGGGCCACCGCGAGGGCGACAACCAGGGCTCGGAGCGAAGACGTCATGACTCGGGCGACCATCTACAGGAGCCTCTCATCCCGTGCAAGCAGCAATTGCGGCGACGTCGCCCCAGATCCGCTCGAGATCGGGCGCGCGGTGCGCCCAGGTTTCGGACGCCAATACGGACGAGCGAGCCTGCTTCCCCATTCGATGGGCCCGGGCGGGATCGGCCAACAGCGAGCTCAGAGCCTCGGCGAACCCGGCGACGTCGCCATCGTCCACGAGCAGCCCGGTGACGCCGTCTTCGATCAAGGGGCCGCCCCCTCGGCAGGCGACGGTGGGGAGCCCCAGCGCCATCCCGTTGAGCAGCTTGATGGGGAACCCTCGGCAGACGGTGCGGGGGATCGCGGCGACGTGGGCGGCCTGGGCGAGGGCTCGGACCCGGTCCCAGCGGGGCTCGGTGAGAAACTCGGCGCGATCGGCAGGCACGCCGCACCGGACCGCGACCGCCCGGGTGGGGCCGAGGTCGGCCGACGACACGAACCGGAGGCGTGCGTCGGGCTGAGCCTCGGCGACGCGGGCGAACGCTTCGAAGAGGATCGGCAGGTCCTGGTAGGCGTCGGGGTTGCCCATGTACAGGACCGTCGGAGCCCCTTGGGGCGACGGCTCGTCGGGGAACTCATCGGGGTGGATCCCGGGGGGCAGCACGTCGATGCGATCGCGGCGCACCCCCCGCGCCACGTGCGCCTCGACGGCGGCTTCGCTGAGCACGACCACCCGATCCGCGGCCCGCGGCACCGACCCGTCCAGCAGCCGGGCGCCTCCGCGGGCGATGGCCCGGGCCCAGGGACGCTCGAAGTACCGGTGCAGCTCGTCCTGCATCAGGTTGTGGGAGTTGTAGAGCACCGGCACGCCCGTGATCACCCGCACCGCGTAGGCCGCCAGGGGGGCCTCGTAGTTGTGCGCGTGGATCAGGTCGGGGCGCACCCTCCGCACCACCCGGAGCAGCGTCGCCAGGAGCAGGCCGTCCAGCACCGGCTTGCTCCACGCGGGCCCCGCCCGCAGCTTGCGGTAGCCCGACAGCGGGGGCGTGCGGTGGAGGATCTCGCCGACCGACGGAAGGTCCTCCCCGAAGTGATAAGCGACGACGTGGACTTCGTGGCCGCGCTCGACCATCGCCCGCGTCAGCCCCCGGATCGCGACCTGCGTCCCCTGGGTGGTGGGGTACGGGCAGGCCGCGGCCATCACCACCCGCATCAGCCGAGGTACCCCAGGCTGCGGAGTCGGTCCGCGAGCGCCTGGGGGTCCTCCGGGGGCGCTTCGTCGTTGGCCGACGGCGTCACCCCGCCCGCAACTTCGTCCAGCGACCAGCCGGCGCCCCGCAGCCACGTCGGGAGCACGTCGGCGATGTCCATCGATCGGCGCCCCGCGGCGACGCCGGGGGCGCGCAGGACGTAGATCCCGTCCCGGCGGTGCGAGCCGCTCATGCCGGCCCCCTTGGCGCCACGCCAGCGGGCGCGGGGGAGCCTCGCGTGGGGGGCGTCGCCGGGGCCGCTGGGGAGCACGCAGTAGGAGTAGCCGCCGGGAGTGTTCAGCTCGAGCCACAACTCCGGCCCGCGGTCGCTGCAGGGGCCCGGGTTGAGGTCAGCGTTCCGGTGCACGGCGCGGACGACGCGGCCGCCGTCGACGGGATCCCGCCAGTCCAGGAGCGCGCGCTCGAGCCGCTCCAGGAGGAAGCCGCGGCCGACGGGCTCGGCGTTGAGCCGCACCGAGGGCGCGTAGTCCAGCTCGTCCGAGAAGGCCTCGGTGCGATCCAGGTCGATCGCCCCCCAGCGGGCCTGGCCGTCGATCCGCTCCAGCAGCGGCCGCGGTGCCAGGCGCAGTCCCCGCTCCAGCAGGCGCCGAGGCAGCAGCCGAGCGGCGGTGGCGCGCAGCGGTCCGACCCGGCTGGGGCCCCTCCAGTGGAGGAAGCCCGCCTCGGCGAGGAAGGCGTTGAGGTGGAGCACCCGGTCCGACGCACCCCCGAAGCCGTGGTCCGAGGCGACGATCACCGCCTCGAAGCCCGGGTCGGTAGCCAGGATCGTGCCCACCGCGGCGTCGAGGCGGCGGTAGACGGCCCCGATCGCATCGCCGAAGCGCACCGCGGCGGCTGGATCGTGGCGGGGGGATCGGGGGTCGGCGAGGTGCCAGAAATGGTGGGAAACGGTATCGGACTCACCGAACAGGATGCCGAAGAAGTCGTAGGGGGCGCCGGAGGTCAGCAGCTTGCAGGCGATGCGTTCCTTGTCGGCGATCCCCTGGAGCAATGAGGCGATCGCCCTCCCCTCCCAGCGCGCGTCTTTGCGCAGCTCGGAGAAGTCGGCGTAGTGCAGGTCGCGGCCGCCCAGCCACCCCCGGATGCGGCCGTGGAGCTCCGCGGGGGCGCAGGCGGACGGAGGCACGCGGGTCGCCACGGGGGAGTCGAAGCCCGAGATCTGCCCGCCGCTCAGCGGCTCCGGGGGCCACGTGGTGGGGAACAGGAACGTGCCCACCCGCAGGCCTCGATCGGACAGGATGCGGGGCAGCGTCGGCACCGCCCGGTCGCGGGCGTCGACGAACCGCAGTCGGCCGGTGCCCGGCTCCCGCCGGCAGAAGTCGAAGATCCCGTGCACGCCGGGGGTGCGCCCGGTGAGGAACGAGGACCACGCCGGCAGCGTCATGGGGGGCAGCGTGCTGCGCAGAGGACCGTGGGCGGCACCTTCGAGGAGCGCCCCCAGGTGGGGCAGCTCGCCGCACTCAATCCCGCCGAAGAGCAGCTCGGGGGTCGCGCCGTCGAGGCCGATCGCGAGCGTGCGGCACAGTCGCATGCGCGCTCAGCCTCCGCAGAGCCCCGCGGCGATGTCGACGTAGCCGAGCGACCGGAGCATCTCGCAGTCGGCCGGCGACAGATCGCTCTCGCGCGCGTCACGGACCACCGCCTGCCCACAGCCGGCCGCCTGCAGCGCCGACAGCTCCAGCGTTTTGGCCTCGCGGAAGGAACTCGCCGTCGAGTCGTCGGCGAGGTTCCTCCGCTCGCCCGCGTCGCCTTCGAGGAAGAAGAGCTCCGACTCAGGCCGCGGTTGGGTGGGCGGACCGCTCAGGTTCTCGATGAGCTTCCACGCCTCGTCCTGCACGGACCGCAACTCGAAGCCCTCGAAGTTGGCCTCCGCGAGGGCGAGCCGATCGCGGGGCTGCCGCAGCGCGTAGCCCCGCCGCATGGAGAAGCCCTGCCACTCGGCGCCGTGGTCCGCCCCTGCCAGATCCGCGAGGGTCGGCGCGATGTCGATGGCGCGAACCTGGTCCTTGACCCGGGCCGGCGACTCGCCGGGCACACGGATCACCAGCGGCAGGTGGATCGCCTCGTTGTAGAGGCGGTTGCCGTGCCAGAAGCCGCCGTGCTCGGCGAACTCCTCGCCGTGGTCCGATGTCACCACCACCACCGTGTTCTCGTCCAGCCCCTGCTCCTTCATCCACGTCAGGAGCCGGCCGAAGTGCTCGTCCCAGTAGGTCACCTCGCCGGCGTACAGCTCCTTCAGCGCGTCGGCCTCGTCCAACGCGGGGTCGGGGTGCTCGACGCGGGCGTAGCCGCTGCCGTCGTAGGGGTGTGGGAAGTAGGGGTCGTGAGGGTCCATGTACTGGACCATCAGGAACCAGCGCGACCGCCCGTGGCGGGTCAGCCACTGGCGCGTCTCGTCGGTCACGGCGTCGGCGTCGCGGTAGTACCGGTCCACCTTCTTGCCGCTGCTGAGGAAGCGCTCGAACACCATCCGCAGGCCCTGGTAGAGCACCAGCCGGAAGGACGCCTCGCTGGCGCGGAAGGGGTACGCGGGGCGCATGAACTCGAAGGTGTCGAAGCCCTGGCTGAAGCCCCACGACGCCGTCACGTTGATGTTGTTGAAGATCGCGCCGGTGGTGTAGCCGTGGGCCTGCAGCTGCTCGGGCAGGGTCTGCAGCGAGTCCGGCAGCGAGTCCGCCTTGCGGAAGGTCTGGTGGGTGCAGGGCACCGCCGAGGTCAGCAGCGACGCGAACGCGGGGCGGGTCCAGGGAGCCTGGCCGATCGCCCGCTCGTACACGGTGGCGTCTGCCGCGAAGGCGTCCAGGTGGGGCGTGCCAGTGCCACCGTAGGGACCCAGGGCGTCCGCCCGGAGGGTGTCCACCACGACCAGGAGCACGTTCGGCCTGGCCTCCAGCGCCGACGGGATGGGCCGCACCGACAGCTCTCCCTTGCTCTTGTTCTCCATGCACGTGCCCACGCCCAGCAGCAGCCAGAAGGCGAGCACGAGGCCGTAGACCCGGAGCGAGCCCTTCAGCTCGACGAGGAAGGAGAAGAAGGTCTTGGCGAGGGCGTTGCGAAAGACGACGTAGAAGCCCGCCGCGAACAGGGCGAGGCCGCCGGCGAGTCCCGCCCGCAGGGCCGGGGGCGGGGGCGTCTCGGAGAAGAAGTCCCGGCCGAGCACGAACCGGCCGATCAGGACCGACAGTCCGCAGACCACGATCAGGAACGACACCGTCCACGTGCGAGCCGGCTCGGGGGCTCGGCGTCGGACCGCCGTGAGCAGCGCCGAGAGCGCGCCGATGCCGCCTCCCATGGCTAGGCCGATGGCGCCGTACAGGAGCACGGCGTAGACGAAGCCCGACCAGTCGTTGGTCGTGTAGGAGCGGAGGTTGATGTACAGCGACTCGACGACGCCCACGAAGGTGCCGCCCAGCATCGCCCCCATCAACGCGGGCACGACGGCCGTAGGGAGCTGCGAACGCAGCGACTGGTCCTGGGCCAGCTGCCGTCCCGCGCCCACCGGCCGGGGGGCCGTGGCGAGATGATTCCGCCCGTCAGTCAACGTAGCCGAGCCCCCGGAGCCGTTCGGTCAGCGCGGCCGCGTCCTCGTCCGAGTGGGCGTACTCGCCCGGGCCGTCGTAGCGGGCCGCCTCCACGTAGCGGATCGGCTTCGCCTTCAGCCATTCCTCCTCGAACGAGTCGGTCAGCACGTGGCCGTCCATGTCGTCGGGGATCGGCTCGCCCATGGCGTGCAGCACGGTCGGGGTGACGTCGCGGATCGCGGCCCCGTCCACCGCCGCCCCCGCCGCGATCCCCTCGCCGTGGGCCATCCACACGCCCCCCATGCGGTGGAAGCCGTTGGCGGTGCCCCGCGAGTCGCGGAACCACTCCTTGGCGCCCAGGGTCGGCCGACCCAGCGTCGCGTAGTCCTGGGCCACGAAGAGCACGTCGGGGGCGTACTTGAGGTACGGACCGCGGTAGAGGTCCTCCCGGTTCCAGGTCTGGTCCACCACCGCGCCGCCGTCAGGCCCCTTCAAGGCCTTCAGCTCGCGGTGGATGCGATCGCGCACCTGGTCGTACTCAGCCTGCGATCGCACGACGTCGCGGCAGATCAGGATCCCCTGCACGGGGACCGAGGGGAAGAAGGCCTTCGTCTTGCTCCAGTCGATCGCCTCGGCGAGGTCGTTCTTGAAGCTCGATCGCGTGTTGCGGATGCGCTGCCGGATCCCGTGCTGCAGCTTCCCCGGGATCAGCGCCTTCACGGCGTCCCGCTCGCCGATCTCCATCGCCTTGTAGAAGGCCCGGCTGCGGAGCCGACCCTTGCCCTTGAGGACCAGCAGTCCGAGGCTCTCCAGCCACGCGTTGACCTCGAAGAAGGTGTGCGTGCTCCCGAACCCGTGATCGCTGCACATGAAGACCGTCAGGTCGTCGGGCCGCTCGTCCAGCACGCGCACGAGCATGTCGTCGAAGCGCTTGTACATCGCCTCGATCCGCGGCCGCACCACGGAGGTGTGGGAGTGATCGTCGAACCCCTCGCCCGTCACCATGTACTTCCAGAACAGGTGGCCCAGGCGGTCGTGGAAGACGAACGTGGGGAAGTAGAAGTCCCACTCCTCCTGCTCCCAGTAGTGCCAGAAGGCGGCGATGCGCGCGTCCAGGCTGGCGTCGAGGTCATCGAGAAAGCCGCGGGCCCCCTCCAGCTGGTCGACGTCGTACTTGGGGATGTCGATGTTGGCTTCGTAGCCCGGGATCTTCGCCAGCAGCCGCTCGGTCTCCCCCGGAGGCCACGCGAAGTCGGCCTGACCGTCCGGGGTCATCATCCCGCAGACGAAGACGCCATCGACCTCCTCGGCGGGGTAGCTGACGGGGAAGTTGGTGATGCAGGAGCGTCGGCCCACATCCGCGAGCAGGTCCCAGATCTTGCGCGATCGAATCGACCGGCCCGTGATGAGCGGGCGGTCGCGGTCCTGGTGGAAGGACTCGCGGAAGTCGTAGACGCCGTGCTTGCCCGGGTTCTTGCCCGTGACGCAGGTGCTCCACGCCGGCGGCGTGGTCGGCGGATTCGTGGACTCGAGGATCCCCGAAGCGCCCTCGGACCGCCACCGGGCGAACCCCGGCATCAACCCGCGGTCGCAGTACGCGTCCAGCAGGTCGTAGGTAGCCCCGTCCAGGCCGAGCAGCAGTGCTCGTCGCTTCGTCGTCATCGCCGCGGATTGTGCCCCAAGCAGAAACGGCCCGCCGAGGTTCGGCGGGCCGTTTCCAAACTCAGGCGTTCAGCCTAGTCCTCGTAGTCGTAGTCCGACTCGAACTGGACGGACGCGCGCACGGTGAAGCTGAACCGGTAGGTCATGGTCAGCGACGTGTACAGCGCGAAGTGGCTGACGGTGGTGATGTTGTCGAAGTACTGCGGGTTCGAGGCCCGCGCGTACGAGAACTTCAGGCCGAAGAACTCGCCACCAATGGCGAAGTTGTCGTTGAAGTAGTACTCGGCACCGAACGACAGCTTGAAGCCCAGGGGCGACAGGAGCTGCGTGTCGTAGATGTTGAAGTCGATTCCATCTTCGTTGCCGAAGGTGTTGTCGTAGTCGTCGCCATCACCGATGGAGCCGAAGTACTTGAAGAAGGCGATGTTCAGGAACGGGGGCGCCTTGCCCTTGGCCCGCTCGATGAAGAAGAACTTGCCGCCAATTTCGAGACCGAACTGCAGCGCCGAACCGGCGTCGTTGTCGATCAGGTCGTTGTCGACATCGTCCGGGTCGTAGTTGAAGTCGTACGCGGCGCGGTACAGACCGAGGCCGAGGTACGGCACGACCTGGTCGCCACGGCCGAAGCCGACGCCGAAGTGGATGTTGACACCGGGGGTCGGGAGCGCGCCCTTGGACCACGCGGGTCCCTGGCCGAGCGCCGTGCCGTTGGCACCAGTACGTCCGTTTGCGTAGAAGCCGGCGAGGTCGCCCATCTCCCACGTGTTGATGAGGTTCAGGGACACTGCCTCCGCGTCACGGGGCGCTGCCGTCAAGGACATCGCGCTCGCAACCAGCGTCACTGCAATCAGCTTCAAATTATTTCGCATCTTCGCTTTACCTCTCCGTTTGGGATGATGCCAGCGACGAGCCGCTGCCTGATTTGCCCAGGGCCGTGGGCGGTGCCTCTCGTACGCGGGGCGGGTATTAGCAACGGAACGTGCGCGAGTGCAACCCCTACCAGAGCGGGGCACCATCGAGATCGGGGGGTAGAGCCACCCCGAGACCCCGCAAGAACGTCGGAGCGAGGTCTTCAATTCCCGGCTCTTGGAGATTTGTGGGCTTGCTCACGAAGAGAATGCCCTTCGTCTCAGCCGCCGAAGAAGCGGCGTGATCGCCCGACCATTTCTTTGGGTTGTCTTCGAATTGGGTGGCGCCGACCCCGCCCAGCTTCGTCGTCCAGGAGGTCTGGTACCCCGGCGCGAACGCCAGCTGGAGGTCCGGCGCACCCGGCGCCCCGCCGGCGTACAGCACCCGCCCCTTGTGCACGTCGATGAACACCGCCGCGCCGTTGGCGGGATCGGTCAGCGGCGCGAGGCTGGCCTGGATCTCGTCCACGAGGGCGTCGATCTGGCCGAACGGCACGGCCCCCTGCCCTTCTCGGCCCTGGAGGTTCACGTAGATCTGGCCGGTCCCCAGGGAGTACGCCCGGGTCTTGCTCCAGTCGGCCTCTTGCAGGCTCCCCCCGCCGGGCTTCAGCACCAGGTAGCCGTGGTCGATCAGCCAGTTGTTGACGTGGAACTGGCGGGAGAAGGAGTGGAAGCCGTGGTCGCTCATGACCACCAGCGTGGTGCCCTCGGGGAGCTTGCTGCGGACCTGGCCGACGATGTCGTCCATCCGCTTGTACATGTCCGTGATCGCTTCCGCGTGTGCGCCCGCGAGGGAGGCGTCGTACCGGGGGTGCGTCGGGTCCGTCAGCCGCCACAGCATGTGCGCCACGCGATCGGTGCCCGTCCACACCGACACGAACAGCGGGGGGAGCTCCTGATCCATCGCCGCCAGGGTCATCGCGGTGCGCTGGTCCATCACCGTGTGGACCTCCTCGAGGAAGACGTCCTCCGACACCAACTCGGTGTTCAGCGCCTGGGTGTCCTCCTCCCAGCCGACGGTCTTGTAGCGGCCCGCCGCCGCCATCAGCTCCCGGGCCAGCTCCGGCGGGTGCGACAGCGGCACCCAGGGGTGCTCGGGATCGGCGCCGACGGGGGTCATGTAGACGTGCACGCGGTCGGCGTTGGCCTCGATCACGCGGAAGCGCACCTGCCCCTTGGCGGTGGCGGTCTTGCCCGCCGGCAGATCCAGGACCACCCAGTCCGACCACTGCCCCACGGGGACCTGGATCGCGATCGTCCAGGTGCTGATCTCCAGCACCCCGGGGTTCGCCGGGTCGAGCTTGAAGCCGACCGGGATCTCGCCCCGCTTGCCCGAGGCGTTCGCCCGCGGTCCTTCGATCGAACCCGCCGCCTGCCCCTGCACGAAGTTCAGCGGCACGCCGCGGACCCCGCCCAGCGCCGCCGGCGCATCGAAGTCGGTGGAGAAGACCGTCGAGGTCGAGTTGGTGGGCCGAAGGTCGGGGAGCCCGAGGCCCGAGGCGACCCCGCCGTGGGGCACCGGCTCGGGCGGCCACGAGTAGGGGACGTTGACGATGCGCACGTCCAGCCCGGCCTCGCTCGCGGTCATCCAGAACGGCTCCCCGCGCCGCAGGTTGGTCCCCTGGAGCGTGCCCTCGGCCTCCCCCTGGACGTTGAACCGCGGCTCCACGTACTCCACGAAGCCCATCTTGGGGAGGTACAGCTTCGGCTTGCGGCCGATGAAGTCGAACACCCCGTGCTTGCCCGGGAGCTTGCCGGTGGCGAACGACGTCCACGCCACCGGAGACTGCGGGGGCGTGGTCGAGCCGAGGTCCGCGAAGCTGCCCTCATCCGCCAGCGCCTTCAGGTTCGGGAGCTCCCCCTGGGCCCACAGGTCGCGGATGAGGTCGGGATCGACGCCGTCGAAGCCGAGCACGACGAAGCGCTCGGTGGGCACCGCGGGAGCAGGTGTCGCGGGCTCCCCCCCTCCGCTGTCCGATCCCGAACAAGCGGCGAGGAGGACGGCGATCAGGAGGAGGGAGCGTCCGCCAGGCAACGGTCGGCGAGCGCGCCGAAGCGCGCGTCCTCGGGGAAGTCACGGCGGGCCCGCGTGAGGGCGTCGCCGAGCTCGCCGGTGCGCTCCAGGGCGCACATCGAGACGAGCAGATCGAACCGGTAGGTGGCGTCCGCGGGCACCGCTTCGGCGGCGCGGCGGTAGTGGGCCAGCCCCTCGGACTCGCGGGCCTGGCGGGACAAGGTCATCGCCAGCAGGTGGTGCAGGGCGGAGTCGCTGTCGCTCAGCCGCATGGCGGCGCGGACGGCTTCCTCGGCGTGGGTGTAGCTGCCCAGCTGCAGGAGGTGGCCGGCGGCGGCGGTGAGGGCGCGGGGGTCGGGGCTCCCATGCTGCACGACCGACGCGAACGCTTTGACGGCTTCTTCGGGGCGGCCCAGGCGGGCCAACGCGAGTCCGCGGTACCAGGCGTCCCGTCCGCCCCCCGCGCTGCTGGCGCCGGCGGCCGAGGAGGCGGCGACGAGCCCGTCCCAGTCACCCGCGTCGACGAGCCGGTCGAACAGCTCGCGGCGGTACAGCGCGGAGTCGGGATCGCGCTCGACGGCCCGGCGGGACGCCGCCAGCGCGCCGACGGGATCGCCCAGCTCGGACAGCAGGATCGCCAGTTGGTGGGCCGACGGCGCCGACGGGCGGGCCGACTCCAGCGCCACCAGCGCGTCCTTCGCCTCGTCGAGGCGGTCCGAGGCGAGGAGCACGTAGATCCGGGCCCGTCGCACTTCCACGTCCGCGGCGAGGGTGCGCTCGAGATCGCCCACGACCTTGTCGGCCTTCTTGATCTTGCCGCCGTCGAGGTAGAGGTTCACCAACTGCACGCCGACCCAGCCATCGGGTCGCAGACGCAGGCTTCGGCGCAGCGCCCCTTCGGCCTGCAGCGGCTTGCCCGCGGCGGCGGCGGCGATGCCGAGGAGGTGGAGGGCGTCGGGATCCCGCGGGCGCTCTCGCAGGAGGCGACGAGCCTCCCCCCGGGCACCATCGGCGTCTCCGGCCGCGAGCCGGAACCAGGCCTGGGCGAGGCCGTCCCACCGACGCATGGCGTCGCGCAGCCCGGTCATGGGCACGCTGTCGAGACCGTCCGGAGAGGGTGCAGGGGGAGCGGCTCCCGCGGAGGCGGGGACCAGCAGAATCAGGGCGAGCAACAGCAAGAAAGTACGCAACAGCAGCTCCTGGGAACGGTCACGATAGCAGGACCGCCCCAGATCCGACGCCCAGGAAGGGGCCTGCATTCAGGCCGCCGCGTCCAGATCCCGGCCACGCGCGACTCCCAAAATCGCGTGCTACCTTCCGAGCCGTGACGCAGACGCTGTACAGCGACGAGATCGGGCTCAACGAGGGGCAGGTCATCGCGGGTCGGATCCGGCACTTCGACGAGGGCGAAGTCCGGGGTCCGTACACGATGGAGCTGTACCCCACGATGACCTGCAACATCGACTGCGTGTTCTGCGACACGACGTACCGCAAGGGGAAGCAGACCGGCGAGCTGACCGCCGAGCAGTATTGGAAGATCCTCGACGACGCGACGGAGATGGGGGTCAAGCGGGTCTTCATCCTCGGCGGCGGCGAGCCGATGGTCCGCAAAGACGTCACCCCCGAGCTGATGCGGCGCATCAAGGAGCGCGGCATCGAGGGACACATCGCCACCAACGGCACGCTCTTCGACGACGCGATGATCGATCAGGTGATCGACACCGGGTGGGACGAGATCCACTTTTCGCTGGATGCCCCCGACGCCGAGGTCGCCGACTACCTGCGGGGCCGCAAGGGGATCTTCGACAAGGTCGCCAAGACGATGTGCCGGATCCACGGCCGCAAGCACTTCCGGCACGGCCGGGGAGCCCGGCAGGAGCCGCGGATGCTGATCCACGCGGTGGTCACGAACAAGAACCACCGGATGTTCGCGGACATGGTCCGGTTCGCTCACGCCGTCGGCGCCTACCGGGTGAACTTCGACTACATCATCGCGTACCGCCCCGAGCAGCACGCTCTCAAGCTCAACGACGACGAGCGGGCCGAGATCCCGCGGTACGTCGAGGAAGGGCTGGAGGTCGCGAAGAAGCTCGGCATCGACACGACGCTGGAGCACTTCCTGCACCCCTCCACCATGGACCGCGGGAACATGACCTTCGATCAGGAGGGGCCTCGCGCCGCGGCGAACGCGCCCTGCCTGAACCCCTGGTACTACCTCGTGGTGCACCCCACCGGAAAGACGTCCCCGTGCTGCGTGATCCCGGGGATCGGCGACGACGCCAGCGGCGGACTCAAGGGGGTCTGGGACGGCGGCGAGGGGACCTTCTTCGGCGACCTGCGCAGCAACATGACGGACAAGACGATGACGGAGCTGTGCCGCAACTGCACCTATTCGATCATCTCGCGCAACGACTACATCCGGGAGTACCTGCAGTGACGGGCACCGGCCAGCCGATCAACCTCAACCTTGAGCTCACGGACCTGTGCAACATCAAGTGCCGGATGTGCGGCCAGGCCGAGAACCCCAAGGTGCACAACCTCCAGGCCAATTCGTTCATGAAGTGGGACGTCTGGAAAGCGTCGATCGACGCGCTGGAGAGCTACACCGACGAGGTGTCGCTGTGCCCTCACTGGCTCGGCGAGCCGTGCCTGCACCCCGAGTTCGACCGGTTCGTGCGCTACGCCTTCGACAACAACGAGGGGAACCGACTCTTCCGCCACTTCAAGCTGCACACCAACGGCTCGTTGTTGAACGACGCGCGCATCGAGACCCTGCTGGACTGCGCCAACCGTGACTCCATGGCCGAGGACACCTTCCGCTTCGTGCACTTCTCCGTCGATGCGTTCACGCCCGGCGTCTACTACGCGATCAAGAAGTTCGACTACGGCGAGCGGGTCTACCGGAACATCGTGCGGCTGATGGAGCGGCGGGAGGCGCGCGGACTCAAGCGTCCGTACGTCACCAACGCCTTCATCGTGATGCCGGAGAACCAGCACGAGGCGCCCTGGTACCTCGACTACTGGGCGACGGTCTTCGATCGGCTCGGGGTGAAGTGGGAGATCTTCTACGACTGGCCCACCCACGAGACCGACAACGTCTACTTCCGCCGCCTGCACCAGGCCGACCAGCCCGCCGCCGACCGGCTGCATCGCATCGTGCTGGACCAGCTCGGGGTGCTCGGGCTGGACGAGGCCGGCACCTTCGTCGAGGACAGCTTCTGATGTCGACTCACGGTGACGGTGACGACCGTAGGCCCTGCTCGGGGCTCTGGAATACCCCGATGGTGTACGTCAACGGAGACGTCACCACCTGCTGCCTGGACCAGCATCTGGACAACTGCCTGGGCAACATCACAGAGCTGACCTTCGAGGCCATCTGGAACGGCCCCACCAACCACTCGTGGCGCATCGCCCACGCGCTGGACCGGTACGACGAGAGCGGCCCCTACTGCGGCGGCTGCAACTGGCGGTCGGCGGGAGCCATGCCGCACGACAAGGTGATCGCATACCTGGAGCACACGGGCGAAACCGAGGTGCTCGAACGGTACAAACGACGCTGGAAGTTGGGTCCCCAATAGAGGCCCGCCCACCAAATCGGGTGCAGATCCCCCTTGGAAACGTAGGAGTCATGCGGCCTCCAGGCAGGCAGGATCGATGTCCTGCGGCTCTTTGGTGGTGATCCTCGGGACCACCCAGGCGTCGTTGTCCTCGTGGTGTTCGACGGCGTGTTCTTCGAAGTCGGACCAGAGGTCGTTGACCAGGACGAGCCGGAGCGCCATGACGTTTTCGGCTCGCCGGGGCGACCACTGCATGCCTGAGGCGTCGAGCCGAGCCACGACCGCGTGCTTGACTGCGCCCTCCATGACGCCGGTTCCGATGTCGAGCCCGTCGGCCAGCAGCTCGGAGTAGGGCATCATCTCCCGATGGTTTCCGATGTAGGTCAGGGCCTCCTTGACCCGCTTGCGACGCCCCTTCGTGCCCGGGCCGGAGCGGCCGATCTTCTTGCGCGCAGCCTCGATGGCCGCGATCACCGCACCCACTTCGCCCTTCCTCAGCTCGGCCTGTCGGGCGCGGACCCACCTGGCGAGGACCTTGCTGCCCTGCCTGTGCACGGTGCCGCCCGCGGACCACAGGTACTCGCACAGGTGGTACCAGTCCAGGCACGGGGTCGCCTCAGCGAAGTGCTTGCGCCAGATGTCCCACAGCGTGGTCGCGCCGTCGGCGAGGAAGAGCGTCCGCTTCTTGCCGTAGCCACGCAGCAGGGCCTCCTTCTTGACCCGGCGGACCAGCTCGCTCCGGCTACCGAATGTGCCGAGGATCCTGCGGTTGATGGGGCCCTGCACGGAGCCGTCGGGCAGTCGACGCAGCGTGTAGATGACCGCGAGCTTCGCCGACCGGCCGTTCTTCGTCTTGTCGCCTTTCTTGCGGCGAGGACGGCGGTTCTGGTGGCGGCGAAGCCGGCGAGCCTTCTTTCGGGGCATCCCGCGGGCGAGCTTCTTGTGCGGTCGGCATCGCTTTGTGTGCGCGCTCGCCCGGATCATCGGCGCTGCCTTGTCGTCGAAGGAGATGACGAGCACGTCGCCGTCACCGTCTGGAGCGGGCAGGTCGTCCAAGAATGCGACGGCGACCGGCCCGAGGCTGTCGGCGATGCCCAGGCTGGACCTCTTGCTCGGCGCGTAGCCCGACAGCTTGCCGAGCACGCCGATAGCGCCATCGAAGGTCATCTGAGCGACCAGCCATGCGGTCAGGAGATGCACGCCCAGCGACATCCGCCCCGCCGCCAGGCCCATCCGCCGGTCCTCAGGGGCAACGAGCGCCGGTCCCGAGCCCGACACACGCTCGTACACGGGCCGCTTCAGCCACAGCACGCCGAACCTGGTGCGGACGTCGTTGTTCGAGCGCCCGCGGTACAGGTAGCCGGCCTGACCACGCCGCAGCACTCGCGGTGTGCTCGTGGGAAGGCGCCACGACCACCACAACGTGACCACCAGGCATCCCAGAGCCATCAGCCATACGAACAGCTCGCTCTCGAACCGGTGGAGAGGCAGGCCCGAACCGATGCCGGTCGTCCACTCGCCCAGGGCAGCGACGGAAGTTTGGAACTGCTGGAGGGCCGCGTCGCGGTCGGCCTCGACGGCCTCGATAAGGTCGATAGACTGGCTGTGCACGGGGGCTTCTCCGGTGGGGGTGGTTCGTAAGCAAGCCCAGCCTCTCCGGATCCCCCCGTGCTTTCAAGCCCTTTCACCGCAGCCCTCAGGCCGCTCTTCGCCAAGTCCTTGGATTTGCTCCGGAACTGACACCCAACCGGGAACTGCACCCCACCAAATCTTGGGTAGTTCGGTCCCAACAGTCCTTGTTCCTGCCCTAAGATGACGAGGTACCTGGGGGTATTGGAGCAGCCGTGTCGGTGGACGGCGATCGAAGAGAGTTCGCACGGGAAGCGTGTCTGATCAGAGCCTTCGTTCGGGTTGGGTCCCGGATCCACGAAGGCACGCTGACCAACATCAGCAACAACGGCATCTACTTCTCCAGCCGACGCGGCGTGGAGCCTGGAACCCGGATCCAACTTCGCTTCCGCCACCCTTGGACGGAAGAGACCGTGACTGCGCGCGGGATCGTCATGAGGGCGGTGAGCGGTCTCCAGGCGGGGCTCGGGATCGCGATGCTGGATTCGCTCTCGGACCTCGAGGACGAGCCGGATCCCACCTCCGGCACCTTCAGCATCGCCCAGGGGAGCGAGGTGGATCGCTTGACCTCGCAGGCCCGCGCTCGCGCCGCGGCCCGCCTCAAAGCGGCCAGCATGCCGGGCGCCCGCATCCCGACCCCGGCCTCCTCCACGACGTCGTCCGAGAGTCAGCCCCACCAGATGCGGCCCGCCCGCTTCCGGACCGAGTCGCTGACCGTGAACTTCTACGGCGCCGGCCGCCAGGACGCGACGGGGACCCTGACCGACGTGAGCACGGGAGGGCTTCGGATCAAGACGGAGCGGCCTCCCGAGCAGAACCGCCTCGTGCGGCTCGAAATTCAGGAACACGACGGACGCCAGCCGCTCCGCATCGCCGGGAAGGTGACGTGGTCCAGCTCCGCGGACCCGACCGACCGCCGCACCGGGTTCGGCGTGCGCATCCTCCACTTCCTCAGCGCGGCCGACGAGCAGCGATGGGATCAGTTCCTGGAGGAGCAGCGAATTCGCAACACGTCCGGGGCCTACGCCAAGCCCGGATAGGCGGCCTCCTGATCGATGCTCTACCCTGCGCCGCATGCATCAGCCCAGCGGTGAGCACATCCTCGTCACGGGGGGCGCCGGTTTCATCGGCAGCACCCTCATCCGTCGCGTCATCGACGACAACAAGATCGTCGTGCTCGACACGTTCGGGCGGAACGCGCTGCAGTACCACCCCGGCCTGCAAGACCACCCCAACCTGACCATCCGCAAGGGCTCCGTGCTCGACCCCGCCGCCGTCGCCGAAGCGATGGAGGGGGCGACGATGGTGGTGCACTGCGCCGCCGTCGCGGGGATCGACAGCGTCGGCACGCACCCCACCCGCACGATGAACATCAACGTCATCGGCACGTGGACGGTGTTGGAGGCCGCGATCAAGGCCGGCGGGATCCGGCGGTTCATCGACTTCTCCACCTCGGAGGTCTTCGGCCAGCACGCCTGGAAGGTGTCCGAGGAGGACGTGACGACCGTGGCGCCTCCGGGCGAGTCCCGCTGGACATACGCCGCGAGCAAGCTCGCCACCGAGCACATGGCCCACGCCTACCACGCGGAGTTCGGGCTCCCGGTGGTCTGCCTGCGGCCGTTCAACGTCTACGGACCCCGCCAGGTCGGCGAGGGCGCCATCCACCACTTCATCCGGCGGGCCGTCGAGGGCTCCCCCCTGACGGTGTACGGCGACGGCACCCAGGTGCGGGCCTGGTGCTACGTCGACGACATGGTCGAGGCGCTGTGCCGCTCGCTGGTGATCGACGAAGCCGTCGGCCACAGCTTCAACATCGGCACCCCCGCGGCCACGCTGACCGTCACGCAGTTGGCCTACGAGATCGTGCGCGCGGCGGGCAGCGACTCCCACGTCACCCACATCGACCGCGAGGGCCCGGACGTCGAGCTTCGCGTGCCGGACTGCAGCAAGGCGAAGCGACTGCTCGGCTACGAGCCGGCGGTGTCCCTGCGCGATGGGCTGAGCCGCACCATCGAGTGGTACCGGGCCCAGGACGCGTCTTGATCCGGCTCGCCAAGCCCCTCCTGGGGGAAGCCGAGGAGCAGGCGGTGGCCGAGGTGCTCCGCAGCGGCTGGTTGGTCCAGGGACCGAAGGTCGCTGAGTTCGAATCGCTGCTCGCGGCCAGCATCGGGGTCAACCACGTGATCGCCTGCAGCTCGGGCACGGCCGCGCTCCAGTTGGCCCTCGCGGCCGCCGAGTTCGAGCCCGGCCAGCGCATCGCGGTGCCCGCCTACACGTTCCCCGCGACGATCAACGCCGTGCTCCTGGCCGGCCTCGTGCCGGTGCTGATCGACATCGACCCGAGCACGTTCAACCTGGACGCCGACGACCTGGAGCGGGTGCTCCCCGACGTCGATGGCGTCATGCCGGTGCACCAGTTCGGGCTCCCCTCCCCCATCGAGGGGCTGTCCGAGCGGACCCGGGTGGTGGAAGACGCGGCCTGCGCCCTGGGAGCCTCGCTGGGGGGCCGGCAGGCGGGCGGGCTGGGGGTGATGGGCTGCTTCAGCTTCCACCCCCGCAAGATCATCACCACCGGCGAAGGCGGCGCGATCTCCACCGACGATGCGGCCCTCGCGGACAAGCTCCGGCTGCTCCGCAACCACGGCATGGCGCGCAACGACGACGGCACCCGGAGCTTCTCGGAGCCGGGGTGGAACTTCCGCCTGTCGGAGATCCACGCGGCCATCGGGATCTGCCAGATGGACCGGCTCGACGGCCTGCTGCAGGACCGAACGCGCATCGCGGATGGCTACGAGGAGCGGTTGGCGCCGCTTCGGCAGCTGGGTCTGGAGCTCCCCCGGGTGCCTCAGGACGCGGTCCCCACGTGGCAGTCGTACGTGGTGCGGGTCCCCCGCGGCCGGTCGGTGCCGAGCTTCATCGCCCACCTCTGCGAAGCCGGCGTCGAAGCGACCACCGGCGCAACTGCGCTGCACCGCGAGCCGGCGTACGCCGACCTCGAAGGCTGCCAGCGGCCGATGCCGGGCACCGACGACGCGGCCGATCGGGCCCTCGCCCTGCCGGTCGCCTCGGGCCTCTCGGACGACGAACTCGATGCCGTCGCAGACGCGCTGGGGGGCGCGATCCAGGCCGCGATTTAGTAGGATTCGCGGCCGTGAAAGCCTTCTCCAGCCACGGATCCGGCGAGTTCGACGTCGCTGACTTCCGGGCCCTCGGAGCGGGGGTCGTGTTCGAGGCGGGCGTGCTCGTGTTCCACCCCGAAACGATCGAACTCGGCGACAACGTCTACGTGGGGCATCAAGCGATTCTCAAGGGCTACTACCAGGGCGCAGGCATGCAGATCGGGGCAGACACCTGGATCGGCCAGCAGTGCTTCTTCCACTCCGCCGGCGGGCTCCGCATCGGCGCGGCGGTGGGCATCGGCCCGGGCGTGCGCATCATCACGAGCAACCACGACGATCCCGGCCCCGACCGCCCGATCATGGACGGAGCCATCCAGTTCCGCCCCGTCTCCATCGGTGACGGCACGGACCTGGGTGTCGGCGCGGTGATCCTCCCGGGGGTCACCGTCGGCAAGGGCGTGCAGGTGGGCGCCGGCGCAGTGGTGGCCGAGGACCTGCCGGACTTCGCCGTGGCCGCGGGCGTGCCCGCCCGAATCATCCGCTACCGCGACGGACGGGACGCGCGATGAGCGACATCGCGATCAAGGCGGTCGGCCTGCGCAAGGTCTACGTCACCGGCTTCCTGCGGAAGAAGTTCGTCGGGCTGTCCAAGCTCGACGTCGAGGTGAAGCGGGGCGAGACGTTCGGCTACATCGGCCCCAACGGCTCCGGCAAGACGACGACCATCAAGCTGCTGATGGGGCTGAACTTCCCCACCGCGGGGCACGCCGAGATCTTCGGGCACCCGATCGGCTCGATGGCGGCCCGGGCCAAGGTCGGCTACCTGCCGGAGCGGCCGTACTTCTACGACTACCTGACCGCGTTGGAGTTCCTGCACTTCTACGGGCAGCTGCTGGGCATGGACAAGGCGGCGCGGGTCAAGCGCATCGACGAGCTCCTGCCGATGGTGCACATGGAGCGGGCGCGGGACATCCAGCTGCGCAAGTTCAGCAAGGGCATGCTCCAGCGCGTGGGGCTCGCCCAGGCGCTGATGGGCGAGCCGGAGCTGGTGGTGCTGGACGAGCCGTCCTCGGGGCTGGACCCCATGGGCCGCCGGCTGATCCGCGACGTCATCCTCGAGCTCAAGCGCAAGGGCACGACGATCATGCTGTCGTCCCACATCCTCGCGGACGTCGAGGAGGTTTGCGACCGCGTGGCGATCATCGCCAAGGGCGAAATCCAGCAGATCACGAAGACGTCGGAGCTCGTCGGCCACGGCCTGCACGGGGTCGAGGCGGCGTTCGAGAACCTGTCGTCGGAGCTCGCCCTGGGGCTGGGCTTCGGGGAGCCGACCGCTCATGCGCACGGTCGGGTCACCTTCCTGGTGGAGAACCACGAGCGGGTCAACGCGTTGGTCCGGGCCGCGCTGGAGGCCGGCGGCGCGCTGATCCGGGTCACCCCCCAGCGGCAGTCGCTGGAGTCACTGTTCGTCGACGAGATGACGGCGGTCGATCGCAAGGATCGGGAGAAGCCCACATGAAGATCTGGGCGATCGCGCTGAACACGTTCCGCGAGGCGGTGCGGGACAAGATCCTCTACACGCTGCTGTTCTTCGCGCTGTTGATGATCGGCGCGTCGGTGCTCGTGGCCGAGCTGGCGGTCGGCGAGTACGACAAGATCCTGCGCGATCTGGGGCTGAGCGCGATCAACCTGTTCGGCATGCTCATCGCCGTGTTCGTCGGCATCGGGCTCGTCTACAAGGAGATCGAGCGCAAGACCATCTACACGATCGCGTCCAAGCCGATCCCCCGGTGGCAGTTCGTCAGCGGCAAGTACATCGGCCTCGCCGGCACGTTGGCCCTCGAGGTCCTGATCATGGCGATCGGCTTTGCCCTGATGCTCGCGTTCACGGGGGCCAGCGGCGCGATGGAGTCGATGCCGGCGATCTGGCTGACCTGGATCGAGCTGCTGGTCGTCATCGCGGTGGCGATCGTCTTCAGCTGCTTCTCGACCCCGGCGCTGTCGGCGCTGTTCACGCTCGGGTTCATCCTGATCGGGCGGCTGACCGCTCCGCTGAAGGAGTTCGCGGACGCCGGCAACAGCGAGGTCCTCAAGGACTTCGCCGCCGTCGTCTACAAGATCCTGCCGGACCTGCAGACGTTCAACCTGCGGGCCGAGGCCGCGTACGGGCGCGCCTACGACTGGGAGTACGTCGGCTACGCGACGGGCTACGGCCTGCTGTGGGCGGGGGTGCTGCTGGCCCTCGCGGCGGTGATCTTCCAGTTCCGAGACTTCAAGTAGTGGCGCGTCGGATCGGGATCGCGCTCGCGCTGTGCGCGGTGGTGGTGCTGCTGCGGGTGTCGCTGTCGGCGATGAGCGAGTCGCGGCAGGGGGCGTCGTTCGAGGAGGCCGGCAACGTGCACGAAGCCTGCGTGCACTACGGCCGCTCGATCCACATGTACCTGCCGCTGTCGCCGGTGCCGAAGCGCTCGGGCGAACGGCTGTTGGCGCTGGCGGACGCCGCCGAGCCGCGCATCGCCCGGTTCTGCCTGGAGGAGTTGCGCAGCGGGCTTCTGTCGATCCGTTCGATGTGGCAGCCGCACCCCGACCTCCTCCAGCAGGCGGAGGACCGGATGGTGCCGTTGATGCTCGCGGACGAGCGGGGCGCGTGGCCCGACCCGGCCCTCCCCGGGAGCGAACGCGAGGCGGTCGTCCGGGCCGCGCTGGCCGAGCGCGAGGACCCGGCCGTGGGCTGGGTGCTGGTGATGGGGCTGGGCTGGTTCGTGTGGCTGGGGGGCGCCGCGATGGGGATCGTGCAGGGCATCCCGACCACGGCCGCGGCACCGATCAAGTGGGGGATGGTGATTCGATGGGGCGTGATCTCGGCGGTCGGCTACGTGCTGTGGCTGGCCGGGGTCGCGTTCGCATAAGAGGAGCAGGAGACGATGGCGGTACCTCTGTTGGATCTGAAGGGGCAGTACGCCTCGATCAAGGGTGAGATCGACGCGGCGATCGCGGGCGTGGCGGAGTCGCAGTACTTCATCAACGGTCCGCAGTTGAAGGCGTTCCAGGAGGAGGCTCAGGCCTTCCTCGGAGCGAGCCACGCCATCGGCTGCGCCTCGGGCAGCGATGCGCTGATGCTGGCGCTGTGGGCGTTGGGCATCGGCCCGGGCGACGAGGTGATCACGACGCCGTTCACGTTCTTTGCGACGGCGGGGGCGATCTCGCGGCTGGGGGCGACGCCGGTGTTCGTCGACATCGAGCCGGGCACGTTCAACATCGACCCCGACGGGATCGAGGCGGCGATCGGCCCCAAGACGGTGGGGATCCTGCCGGTGCACCTGTACGGGGTCTCGGCCGACATGGACCGGATCGGGGCCATCGCGAAGAAGCACGATCTGTTCGTGGTCGAGGACGCGGCGCAGTCGATCGGGGCGACCTGGAACGGCGCGCAGACGGGCACGATGGGCGACGCCGGCTGCTTCTCCTTCTTCCCCAGCAAGAACCTGGGGGCGTGGGGCGACGGCGGCATGGTCACGTCGATGAACGCGGAGTTGGCCTCGACGGTCAGCAAGTTGGCCAAGCACGGCAACTTCCCGCGGAAGTACATGCACCAGATGGTGGGCTGCAATTCGCGCCTGGACGCGCTCCAGGCGGCGATCCTGCGGGTGAAGCTGGGGCACCTGGCGGACTGGTGCGAGGCGCGGAGGGCGCGGGCGGCGACGTACAAGGCGCTGGTCGCGGACCGCGGCTTGGCGGACCGGGTGACCTTCCAGGAGGTGCCGGATCCCGCGGTGCCGGTGTACCACCAGTGCGTGGTGCGGGTGCCGAGTCGGGACGACGTGGCCGCCTTCTTCAAGGAGCGCGGCGTGGGCCACGCGGTCTATTACCCGCTGTGTTTGCACCTGCAGGAGTGCTACGCGCCGCTGGAGTACGCGGTCGGCTCGATGCCGGTGGCGGAGCAGGCGACCGAAGAGGTGCTGGCGCTGCCGATCTACCCGGAGCTGACGGAGGCGCAGCAGGCCGAGGTCATCGACACGCTGGCCGAGGCGCTGGGCTAGCGGATGCAGGCCCCGACCCCGACGGAGTGGTGGACGCTGTTTGCGTTCACGGTCTTCGTGGGGGCGTGCGTGGGGTCGTTCCTGAACGTGGTCGCGGGCCGGATGCCGGAGGGGCGGAGCATCTCCCACCCGCCGTCGGCGTGTCCTCACTGCAAGCACCCGATCCGGCCGTGGCACAACGTTCCGGTGCTGGGCTGGCTGGTGCTGCGCGGCAAGTGCAAGGACTGCGGCGAGCCAATCTCGGTGCGGTACCCGCTGGTGGAGGCGGGCTGCGCGGCGCTCTGGGCGCTGATCTTCGTGACGATCGTGCCGGACCCGGCCGCGCTGACGTACCCGGTGGAGGTGCTGCTTCCGCTGCTGGGGTACGAGGCGTTCTTTTCGGCGCTGCTGGCGATCAGCCTCATCGACGCGGACCACTTCATCGTCCCGGACGAGATCTCGCTGCCGCTGATCCCGCTGGGGATCGCCGCGCTGGCGATGCTCCACGCGGCCGGGATCAGCGAGCTGTCGTTCGTAGACGCGACGTTCGGCGCGATCGCGGGGGCCGGCGTGATGCTGGCGATCCGCTGGATCGGCTACCTCATCTTCCGCCGCGAGGCGATGGGCATGGGCGACGTGAAGCTGGTCGCGGCGATCGGCGCCTGGATGGGACTGCACCCGGCGATCTTCCTGACGATCTTCGGCGGAAGCCTGATCGGCGCCGTCGCGGGCATCTCGGTCAGCCTCGTGCGCAAGGGGAAGCCGCCGATGCTCCCGTTTGGTCCGTACCTGTGTGCGGGGGCGTTGGCAGCGTTCGTGTGGGGGGATCAGGTGATGGGGATGTTGTTGCCGACGTTGTAGCAAGGCGCCCCAGCGCCGCGCAGCGCGCCCAAGCGCGCGTAGTCGCCAAGGAAGCCCCGTGGATCGTCAGGCGGCCGAGATCACAAGCCGCGTTTAAGCGGCTGCCCGACGTTGTGCCGCCTTGCTGCCAACACTCTTCCACTCCGAACGAGCGGAAGCTCCAAGCGGTGCGCGGGCACCGCTCGCAATTGGGAGTTCCTGGCTGCTCGGAGCCTCCGATCGGTCGACCGTGAGATCGCGGCATCCGTGGTGCGGCCGGCCGGGAGATCGCGGCATCCGTGGTGCGGCCGGCTGCAGGATCGCGGCGTCCGGGGATGCCGCGGCAGCGATCGGATGCCGCGGCGTGCCTCTCGACGGAACCGCGGACGCATCAGACGGACGGACGGCGACGTGCGTCGAGCGGTGCCCGCGCACCGCTTGGAGTTGCGGACGGCCACGAGTGGCAGAGCGTTGGCAGCAAGGCGGTACAACGTCTGGCAGCCGCTTAAACGTGGCTTGTGATCTCGGGCCGCCGGGCGATCCACGGGGCTTCCTTGGAACTACGCGCGCTTGGGCGCGCGGCGCGGCGCTGTACGCCCCATCGAGGGCTTCGCCTCTCGGAGCGGGCGAGCGCCTTGCGTCTTACTCGCTCAGAAACGCTCGAAGCGTCCGCCAGTACCGTTCACCGCCTCGGAACCACGTGTCGTTGTGAGTCCCGCCCGGCACCACCAACAGCTCCGCCTCACCACCGGCTGCCGACTTCAACCGCTTCCCCATCGACAGCGGGATCAGCTCGTCCGCGTCGCCGTGAACGATCAGAAGCGGCGCGGTGACCTTCGCGATCCGCTCCTCCGAACCGAAGTCGTACGCCACCAACCGCCTCGCCAACGGGATCCCGGTCCCGCCCGCCATCTCCGCGAGGCTCGTGAACGTCGACTCGACGATGAGCCCGTCAACCGCCTCGTCCGAGGCCAGCCGAACCGCCACCGCACCGCCCAGCGAGCGGCCGTGGACGATCACGCGATCCTCCCCCGCCCGCCGCCGCAACTCCGCCAACGCGGCTCTTGCGTCGTCCGCGAGGCCCTCTTCGCTCGGCGATCCGGCGCTGTCGCCGTAGCCGCGGTACTCCGCCGTCAGCACGCTCACGCCCAGGTCGTGCAGCAGCCGCGTGTGCTCCAGCCGGTCCGCCATCGTGCCGGCGTTGCCGTGGAACGTGACCACGGCCGCGCCGAGGGCCCGCTCGGGGGGGCCCGCGTACGGCACCCACCAGGCCTGCGTCTGCGTTCCGTCGGACGCCGTCAGCCACAGCTCTTCGAACGCCAGGTTCACCACCAAGGGCGTCCGGTCCTGGCCTCGCGCCGGGTAGAAGAGCATCGAGTTCGTGATCTGGCGGAGCAGGCTCGGGAGCATCAGGAGCAGTACGATCGCACCGATCGTCGCGGTTCGGGCGCCGCGGCTCAGCGCCACCCCTCCGGCTCGGGGAGCTCGTGGCTGACCGGCTTGCCCGTCTCCGGGTGCGCCAACGTCAGCGAATAGGCCTGCAGGCGAAGCCCGCCCTTCTCGCCGAAGCCGTACTTGATGTCGCCAACCACCGGCATGCCCACCGCCGCCGCCTGGAGACGGATCTGGTGCGTTCGGCCCGTGTGCAGCCGCACCTCCAGCAGCGCCCGGCTTCCCCGCTGCTCCAGCCGTGTCCACTTGCTGACCATGTGTTTGCCCGAACCCGCATCCAGCGCAATCCGTTCCCCGCCTCGCATCCCCTCGACGTGGCGCCACTCGCCTTCGGCCTCGGGCTCACCGTGCACCAGGACCCGGTACTTGCGCTCCGCCCGACGCTCCCGAAACTCGCGCGCGAGCGCCCGGTTGGCGTGCTTGCGCAGCCCCACCGCGATCAGTCCCTGGGCGGCCGCGTCCAGCCGATGATGGAAGGCGACGTACTCGATTCCGTCCTGTTCCTTCAACCAATACTCGAGGGTTCCCTCAGCCCCCTGCCGGGTCGGCTGCACGGGCATGCCGGGCGGCTTGTGGAGCACCGCCATCCACCGATCTCGAAAGACCCATTCGGGGCTCATCGTCACCTCCCGGTACACTGTCGATCGATGCACATCCACGAGCTCCTCATGTACGCCGTTAAGCAGGGCGCCTCTGACCTGCACATCGCCGCGGGCGAAGTGCCGGCGCTGCGTCTCCACGGCGAGATCCACCGCATCCAGGCACCCCCCATCGGAGCGGATGACTGCAAGCGGCTCCTCTTCTCCATCATGAACGAGCGGCAGAAGAGCCACTTCGAAGAGACCATGGAGGCCGACTTCTCGGTCGGTCTCGAAGGTGTCGCCCGCTTCCGCGTCAACGTCTTCTACCAGGGCCGGGGCATCGCCGCCGTCTTCCGAACCATCCCCGACAACGTCATCCCGCTGGAGAAGCTCAACCTCCCCTCGGTCGTCACCGACATCGCCAACTACAAGCGCGGACTCGTGCTCGTCACCGGGCCCACCGGCTCCGGCAAGTCGACCACCCTGGCGGCGATCCTGAACCACATCAACAAGACCCGCCGCGAGCACATCCTCACCATCGAGGACCCGGTCGAGTTCGTGCACTCCCCCGACAAGTGCATCATCAACCAGCGCGAGTTGGGGGCGCAGACCAAGAGCTTCAACAACGCGCTGAAGGCCGCCCTCCGCGAGGATCCCGACGTCATCCTCATCGGCGAAATGCGCGATCTGGACACCATCCAGTTGGCGCTGACGGCCGCGGAGACCGGCCACCTCGTGTTCGGCACGCTGCACACCAAGGGCGCCAAGGACACCATCGACCGGATCATCGACGTGTTCCCCGCCGAGCAGCAGGCCCAGGTCCGCACGATGCTCTCCGGCTCGCTGCAGGCGGTGGTCTCCCAGACCCTGCTCAAGAAGGCCACCGGCAAGGGCCGGGTGTGCGCCTGCGAGGTCATGCTCGTCACCTACGGCATCCGCAACCTCATCCGCGAAAACAAGGTCTTCCAGATCCCGTCGCTGATGCAGGCCGGTCGCGGCTCCGGCATGCGCGTGCTCGCCGACCACCTCGTCGAGTTGGCGATGTCCGGCCAGATCACCCGCGAGGCGGCCATCGACGCCGCCGGCGATCCCGAGCTCTTCTCGGGCGCCCCCGAAGAGCCCACCGTGCGCTCCACCACCGGAGCCCGACGCCCCGTCCGCGGCAACCGGTGACGCTCCGCCTCAACGGCGAGGCGGTCGAAGTCCCCGACGGCGTCACCGTGAGCGAGCTGCTGGCGCACCTGGGGCGAGACCCCTCGGTCGAGTCGATCGCGGTCGCTCACAACCTCAACGTGGTGCCCCGCGAAGAGCACCCGACCCGCAACCTCGCCGAAGGGGATCGGGTCGACATTGTGACGGCCGTCGGAGGGGGGTAGGGTTCGCGTCCTTCCGGAGGCGAGATGTCCTTTTCCATCGGCGAACACCACTTCACTTCCCGACTGATCGTCGGGACCGGCAAGTACTCCACCTTCGACGTCATGAGCGAGGCGCTGGACGCCTCGGGCGCCGAGCTGATCACCGTGGCGCTGCGCCGGATCAAGCTCGACGCTCCTCCCGGTGTGGGGCTGCTCGACCACATCGACCGGAAGCGCTACCGGCTGCTCCCCAATACCGCTGGCTGCTTCACCGCCGAAGACGCGATCCTGACGTGCCGCCTGGCGCGGGAGGCCCTCGGCACCAACCTGGTCAAGCTCGAGGTCATCGGCGACCCCAAGACCCTGTTCCCGGACAACGAGGCGACCCTCGAAGCCGCCAAGGTCCTCATCGCTGACGGCTTCACCGTCATGCCGTACTGCATCGACGATCCGATCGTCTGCCGCAAGCTCGTCGACCTCGGCTGCCCGGTGGTGATGCCGCTGGCCGCTCCGATCGGCTCGGGGCTGGGCATTCGCAACGCCACCAACATCAAGATCATCCTCGAGACCGTGGACGTCCCCGTCATCGTCGACGCCGGCGTCGGCACCGCGTCGGACGCCGCCCTGGCGATGGAACTGGGGGTCACGGCGGTGCTGATGAACACCGCCATCGCGGGGGCCGACCAGCCCGTCAACATGGCGCGCGCGATGAAGCTCGGCGTCGAAGCAGGCCGGCTCGCATGGGAGTCGGGGCGCATCCCCCGCAAGCTCTACGCGACCGCCTCGTCCCCCCTCGAAGGGGTGGTCTTCGCCGGCGAGTAGGAGCGGGTCGTGTTGAGCTTCCGCCGATACGCCATCACCGACCGTCGGTATGGCTCCATCAAGCCGCGCCTGGGCGACTACGCCCCGGGCACGCTCGCGGTGCAGTTGCGCGACAAGGACCTGCCTCCGCACTGGCGCCGGCAGATCGCCGAGGAACTGCGCGAAGCGACCTCGGCCGCTGGCCACCTGCTGTTCATCGGCGGTGGCGACGTCGATCTCGCCCTGGACGTGGGCGCCGACGGCGTTCACCTGCCCACCGGGTACCTGCCCCGGCCGGGCACCGGGCTCCTGTTCGGGGCCAGCTGCCACGACGCCGCCGAACTGGTCGAAGCCGTCGGCATGGAGGTCGACTTCGTCACCATCAGCCCGGTGCGCGGCGTGCCCCAGAAGCGCCCCCCGATGGGCTGGTGGGGGCTCGCGCCGCTGGCCGCCGAGTGCCCGCTGCCGGTGTTCGCCCTCGGAGGCCTGGGCCCCGAGGATGTGGATGAGGCGGTTCGCTGGGGGGCCTGGGGAGTCGCGGGGATCCGAGGCTTCCTCGAGCCCTGGCCGGCCGACGCGGAACCCTAGGGGAGCGCCCCGTTGTCGATCCAGGCGCGAATGTCGTCCCGCACTCCGACGCTGAGGCAGCAACCCGACAGCGGCATCTGAGAGCCCGACCCACCGACCGTGCCGTGGGTGCCGTCGAGCTTGTGCATGAGGTAGCTTTCGGCCGACGAACCAGGCTCGATCCGGTTCATCGGGGAGGCCTCGGCGGAGGGCACGCCGACGGTGATGTCGTACATGTCGGTGGCATCGCTGAAGCCGGCCATGCCGGTGCTGTGACTGGCCCCCGAGTGGCAGGCGCAGTTGACCTGGAAGACGTTGGTGTGGAGCCACGTGAAGGTCTGCTCTTCGGGCACCGTGTCGTCGTCGTCCGGGGCGGTGTCGTCGTCGTCCGGGGCCACGTCGTCGTCGTCGGGAGCCACATCGTCGTCGTCGGGAGCCACATCGTCGTCGTCGGGGCCGACATCGTCGTCGTCGGGGGCGACGTCGTCGTCGTCGGAAGCGTCATCGTCGTCGGCGGCATCGTCGTCATCGGTGGCGTCGTCATCGTCGGTCCCGCCGCAGGCCTCGGAGCCGGCGCAGTCCGCGTCGTCGCAGTCGAAGTCGCCGTCGGCGTCGTTGTCCGCGTCGTCGGAGCACTCGCCGGGATCATCCCCTTCGCGCTCGCCCGTCCCGCCCCGCCGGGTAGTGCAGGCGGCCACGAACAGTACGAGGCACAGCCCCAGCGCCAGCAGACGGAGTCCCTTCTTCACAGCGTGCATGCGTCCCGCCCGAGCCGCTCCAGCACCAGGCCGGCGCGGATCTCGGCGGCCAGTTCGTCGTCCGGCGCCATGCCGCCCACCAGCGCCGAGCGGTACAGCTCGTCCGCCTTCTGGGGGCAGCCCCGCAGCAGGTAGATGGAGCCCAACGTGGGGGCGATGTGGTGGATCCGCGGCTCCTCCTCGTGCACCCCCGTCAGCATCTGAAGGGTGGCCTCCTCGTCCTTGAGGCCGAGCAGCGCCTTGCCCAACGCGGCGCGGATCTCGAGGTCCTCGGGCGCCAGCCGATGCGCGATCTCGAGGTGCCGCTGCGCGTGGATGAAGAGCTGAAGCTCCAGGTACTGGTTCCCCAGGAGCCGCCGCATCGTTGCGGAGCGGGGTGCCTCCTCGACCCCTCGCTCGTACTGCTGCACCGCGCCGAAGATGTCCCCCCGGCGGTACGACAGGTAGGCGAGTCCGGCGACGGCCCAGGCGTTCGTTCGATCCAATTCGAGCGCCCGCTCGAAGCTGCGGCGGGCCTCGTTGGGCGAGCCGATCACCGCCCGGCCGTACAGGTACCAGTCCAGCGAGGTGGCATTGTCGGCCTCGGTCGGAGCGCGGTACCGCCGCTCGTAGTCGTCGGTCGTGAGCGCCAGCCGACGGGCATCCTGCAGGCCGCGGTGAGCCGTCAACGAGGACGGATGGGCCGCGAGCAGCTCCTCGAACAACGCCTCGGCGCCCGCGGAATCCCCGGCCTGCACGAGCGCGTCGCCGTCG
>JAAESI010000107.1 GCA_024229515.1 Pseudomonadota bacterium
CCTGTACAGCACCCGCAGGGTCAGCGCCGTCTCGATGGCCACGTCCGAGTAGCGTCGCTGCCTTCCGTGAAGTCCTTGCGCCCGCGGCTGCCATGCAGAGACCGCCTCCGGCGTGAACCAGATCGTCAGGTCTCCCCGTTGAACGAGCGCCTGGTCGTACTCCGCCCAGTTACGAACGCGATGGCGGGCCTTGTAGTTCGGGTGGACCTTCGACCGGCTGTTCTTCGACATGAAGGCTCCGCGTGCTGATCATGAGACCGTGGGAACCTTGCACATCCGAGGGCGGGGGGTGCTGAGCCCGAAGGCCGATCCTTGCACCAACGCCGCGTCACGGTGCAGCCGCGCAGTCGCTTCTTGAGCTGTCTCGTGGACACGGTGAGCGACCGCGCCAGCAGCGTCCCCGACCAGCCCCGCGGTCATGCCGCCGAGCTTGACCAGGCGGGCCAGGCGGCCCTTCTTCACGTCAGTCCCCGCCGCCCTCGGGGTCGTCGCCGCGGGGGGCGATCACGCCGCCGGTCTCGGCGTCCTCGCGGTCGTAGAACTTCTCGTACTCCTCGCGGTCGCCCTTGCGCGCCTTGGTCACGGACCACGGCACGTCGGTGAACGCCTCGTCCGGATGCAGCGGGTACTCGATCGGCTCGCGGCCGGCCATCGTGATGGTGAAGCCGGTGAGCCCGTCGCTCTCGATGACGATGTGGCCGTTGGCCACTGTCTGCGTCTTGAGGGTGTGCGGGTGGGGCTCCGGCAGCACGAAGCCGTCGTCATTCTTGGTCTGGTAGATGTCGCTGCCGAGCGGGCGGCCGGTCCAGTAGTCCTCGAAGCCGAGGATCCGCTGCACCGTGTACTCGTTGGGGTGGTGGTGGCCCTTGCCGCAGGAGATCACCGACGCCAGCGGACGCAGCCGCTGCATGAACGGGTAGTTGCTCGACCACTGCGAGCCGTGGTGGTTCACCCGGTACGCCTCGGTGCGGCGCAGGTGCGGGTAGCTGGCCGACTCGATGGAGTGGTACCAGGCGCCCCAGCTCTCGTGCAGGTACCCCGACAGGTCGCCCGCGATGTAGAAGTCGAACTTCTTGTAGTGGATCACCAGCGCGATGCTGAAGTCGTTCTGGGACGTCGAGTTGATGTACCGGTCGGCGACCACGCGGCCTCGCCCTTCGACCTCGGCGCCGACACTCAGGACCTCGACCCAGACGTCCTCGCCCATGTCGATCTGACGATCGCGCTTGAGCTGGTCGAACTCCAGCTTCTCCCGGTCGACCTTGTTCTCCTTGACCCACGTTCGGTAGGTCATGTCGCCCTGGCCCGAAGCGTCGTAGTCGATACCCGTGTCCAGCACCTTGCCCACGCGGATGTTGAGCGCCTCCCACAGGTAGAAGATGCCGGTCGGCTCCTTCCCCCGCGTCGAGCCCATGTGGTCCTTGTGGTAGTGCGACGGGATCAAGTAGTCGACGTCGAGGATGGCCCGACCGGGCTTGCCGTCGTCGGTGTGGTTGCGCAGGTAGGGCTCGACCACGTGCTGGGCCTCGTTGCCCTGCATGGAGCTCTCGCCCGCGTCGTGGATCATGATCTTGCGGTCGCCCTTGTCGTCCCGCGGACCCTCGATGATCGTCGCGTCGCCCTGCCCCACGTTCAGCACGTGGACGCGGACGGTGTCCGCGGGGGGGCGTTCGCCCTTGTTCTTGGCTCCCATCAACGGGACCGCCGCGAGGGCGAGCACAGCTCCTGCAACCACTGACCGATGGTAGCGCGCGTCCAGCGCGCTATCCCTTCGGGACGCGCCGCCTGCGGCGTCACGCGATTCTCCGGCTCCTGCCTCCGAATTCATGCCTTCTTCCTCCGCAGCAGGCCCAGCAGCAGCAGCAGCCCGAGCCCGGTCGCGCCACCGCGCGCCTCAATGTTGTCGCACCGGCAGCCCGCCCCCGACGGGGGCACTGAGACGTTGCCCGTCGCGCACGGTCCGGCGGTGCCGGGCGTGCCGTAGTTGCAGTCGCCGTCCTCGGTGACCGCCTCGTCGATGCAGTCCTGGAACGACGCCTCGCACCACAGCGCAAAGTCGTCGTTGACCGACGCCGGGTCCGCCACCGTGGTGTTGAACTCCATCGAATGCCCCGAACGATCGGCCATGCGCTGCTGGTTGTAGGACGTGCGGTCCACGATCACCGGGTCACCGCCCTGCACGTCGGGGCATTCGAGGATCAGCTCCTCGGTGACGTCCCCGTTGCTGAACGAGACCGTGCCGTAGACGTAGTCGGTGCGGCCGTCGGTGTTGCAGATGCCGGTCTCCGGCGCCTCGGTGCCGTCGATGCACTCGCTCTTGACGAGCACCTGACTGGTGCCCGACAGGAGCACGGGGACGAGCCCCTCGCTGCCGATCTGGTGCTCCTTGACGTCGTCCTCGGGCACGGCGCTGTCGTCGTCGTCGCCTTCGACCTCACCGGCGCGCACGCGGCGGACCCGGCAGCCCTCGAGCTCGACGTCGCGGTCGGTGACCGAGGTCAGCTCGAACCACTCGGGGAACGACACCGCCCCTTCGGCACTGGAGGAGACGGGGGCCAACATCAGCTCGCTGAAGACGACCTCGCCCTCGTTGGGCCACTCGCGGGCGAGGCAGGCGCCAGGCAGTCCGGGGGTGCCGAAGAAGGGGTCGCCGACCTCGTCGTCGTGGCGGTACTCGTCCTCGTCCGAGGCGACGCACCAGCCCGTCGGTTCGTCGTTGGCGGTCGCCTCCTCGGCCGATGGGTGCAGCTGGAGGGTGCAGCCGTCGTTGGGGCAGTCGCCCTGGAACAGGCTCCAGTCGTACCGCGCCGACTCCACCACCGTGTCGTTGCAGACGATGTGCAAGTACGTCGGGTCGTCGTTGTTGAAGAAGAGGCCGCTGTAGCGGTAGTCGACCGGGATCTCCTCGGGGCTGCTGGCGATCAGGTCGGCCCCCTTGCCGAACAGGGCGTAGGCCCCCGAGTCGAACGCGAGCGTGTTGCCGGGAGCATCGACCTCGTGGCAGCGCCAGCCTTCGATCGGCTCGTCGCAGGGGTCCGCTTCCTCATCGTCGTCGTCGTCATCACCGGCGGAGTCGTCGTCGTCGCCGCCGACCTCGTCGGTGGGGACCTCCAGAGTCGGCCCCTCCCACAGTTGGCAGCCCTGCAGATCGCAGCCGCTGCCGGTGGTCACCTTCACCTCGAACCACTCGCGGGAGTCCGAGGAGGCGAGGGCGTCGACCATCATCTCCGTCACGACGACGTCGCCAGCGCCGCACGCGGGGCCTCCGGTCACGCAGTCCGTGGGAGCCCAGGGGGAGGCGCGCACGGTACCCCCGGTCTCGTCGTAGACCAGCTGCGTGGGCACGCACCAGGAGCCTTCCCAGTCGTCGTTGGTGTCCGCGCTCTGCCCCAGGCCGTTGAGGCCGACGGTGCAGGAGCCGGCGTCGAGGCAGTCGTCCTCGAAAGCGTCGTAGTCGTAGCCGACCGCGTCGATGAGCACCGAATCGCAGGTCAGCCCCATCGTCTCCACGCCGCTGTTGTTCAGCGACAGGGAGCCGTACACCAGGTCGCTGTCGGCGACGCAGTCCCCGGCGTCGTCGTAGATGGCGCAGGTGTCCGACCGGGACAGCACCGCGTAGTCGCGGGAGCCGATGACGAGGGCGTCGATGGTGAAGAGGTTGTCGTCCTCACTGAGCACGCAGTCAGCGAGGTCGACCGCCGAAGCGGTGGGGTTGTACAGCTCGAACCACTCGGGGCCGGCGGCCGGGGCGATGGCGAACTCGGTGAACACCACGTCGCCCGGATCGACCGCCAGGGCCGTGGCGGGCAGCAGGAGCGCGGCAGCGAGGGCGGCGAGGCGGAGCATCTAGAACTTCACCCAGACGCTGAACTTGATCTCGCCGAAGGCGCGCAACTGGTGCGCGGTCGGCTCGTACTCGAAATCCGGGTTGGGGACGAAGCGGTCGGCGGTGCCTTCGTCGCACGCCGAGGGGCTGTCGGGGAGGCGCCGGCCGGCGAGGCCGCGCACGCTGAACTTGAGCTTGTCGGCGACCTTCTGCTCGACCTGCAGGTAGCCGTACAGGGCGGTGTCGCCGTACTGCCCGCCGAGGCCGCCGCCGCGGCTACCGTCGGTGTCGTTGTCATGGTAGCGCACGCTGCCGCGGATGGTCGTCGTCTTGTGCGGCTTCAGCGCGCCCGACAGGCGCACCGAGTGGCTCTGCTGCATCGCGTACTGGCAGCTGACGTCGCTGAACTGCACCGTCTTGCGGTTGTCCGTCCACGACCGGCTGTAGCGCAGCGTGATGTCGCCCCGATTCTTGTGGTCGGCGCGCACCTGCCAGGCCAGCGTGACCTTCTGCCCCGCGCGCTCCTCCAGCTCATCGAGGAAGTCCTCGAACTCGCTCAGGTCCTCGGAGTTGAGGCGCGGGTCGGACAGGATCCGCTGGATGTCGTCGATGAGCCCGTCCTGAAGGAAGAAGGCCTCCTCCAGATCGCCGCTGTAGATGGCCTGCCGGCCGCCGAGGGCGAGGTTCTGATCGGTGAACCGCAGCGTGCCGCGCACCTGCAGCCACTCCAGCGGACGGCCGGTGACCGACGTGTTGAGCCGCAGGTCCCAGGTCTTGAGGAGGATGTTCCGGCTGATGTCGACGCGGCCCCGGGTCTGGAAGCGCTTGTTCGGCTTGTACAGCCCGGTGAAGCGCAGCGCCTGCTCGTTCCGGTCGGTGTAGCCCAGGAGCTGATCGGAGTTGGCCTCGCCGCGGGCGTAGGGGTTGGCGTAGTCGGGGCCGTAGTGGCGCGCCGACAGGGTGAACTCGCCCCACGCGGGCTCGACGCGGGCGCGGATGTACAGCGCCATGGCGGGCGTCTGGGCGAGCCAGAAGGCGGCTTCGCCGGCCACATCGATGAGGCCGAAGCCGATGGCGCCGTCGATGCCGACCGTGCCGAAGCCGACGTCCGTGGGCCAGCGCTGGCTGACGAGGAAGACGTCCGCGTCGTCGACTCCTTCCAACGCCGTGCGGTCCTGGAACGCGCCGTAGCCGGTGACGCCGACGTGGGTGCGGCGGTTGAACCGGACCGTGACGTTGCCCCCGGCAAGGCCGACGCGATACACGTCCGGCAGGGTGATCGAGCGCGAGCGCTGGCCGTCGATCCAGATGCGCGGGCTGGAGAAGTTGTCCGTGATGAGGTTCGGGTTGTCCGCCCCCTCGGTCAGCTTCATGTACGACGAATAGAGGTCGTAGCTGCGGATCGAACCGAACACCGACAGGTCGAAGTCGGCCCGCCCCACCTGGAGCGAGTGGGCACGCCCGGCGGCGCCGAACAGGCCGTCGTGGGGGTCGACGGAGGTCTCGGCGCCGACGGTCACCAGCTTCTGCAGCGAGTACCCGTGCCGGTCGCGGTTGCCCGAGGTGCCGATGACGAGGCCGCGGCCGAAGTCGGCGTGGTAGCTGCCGCCAACGACCTCGACGTGGGGGCGGCGGACGCGAACGTAGGCGCTGTGGGGCTCGAACAAGGGGGCGCCGTAGGAGGCGTAGATGTCGCGCGAGGCGGGGTCGTAGACGGCCTTCTTGACGCCCTCGTGCATCGCGCCGGCGAGGCCGACGTCCAGCCAGCCGAGGATCTCCACCCGGGCCGACAGCAGCATCGCGGGCCACTTGTCGTAGCCGAGCTGGCAGCGGTACTTGCTGCGCGCCTCGTAGTCGTCCTCGATCGGGGTGCAGGCGTCGAAGTCGCGGTACAGCCCGTAGTAGATCGTGCCCCGGAAGGCCGGCTTGGTGCCGTTGGGCATCGACAGGTAGACGAACGGCTCGATGCGGTCGAGCGTGCGCCAGGTGATGCCGTCGACCCGCGTCATCAGGTCCGCGAGCAGCACGTAGGGGCCGTTGAGGATGCGCTCCTCGACGATGTCGTCGGCCAGCTGCGCGGTGATGCCCGGCAGCGCGTACAGGTCGGACTTCTCCGACCGGTTCACGTCGACGGGGTTGTCCAGCAACAGCAGGAGGATGCGGAACTCCTCCTCGTCGATCTGCACGTCGTAGTACAGCTCGCGGAGGTCGTCCTCGTCGTTGATGTCGATCTCGGTCGAGTACTCGCGCGCCGCAGCGGGCGCGGCCATCAACAGAACGGCCAGCCCCGTCAGGAGCAGGCGAGCACAACGATGTCCTGGAATCGGCACGCGGCCCGCCATTCTGCCACAGCGCCGGCCTGTCGCCCTCGGGCGCCCCGGGGAGGGGCTACGGCAGGACCTCGACCCGGCCCGCGCCCGTGAAAGCCATCTCCATTCCGTCGAACCGCATGAGGCTCTCGAAGGACCCTTCCGAGCTCTCCGCGCAGGGGTCCCCGAGGTCCTGGACCTCCTCGAAGGACGCCTCGTACATCGATCCCTCCTGCAGTATCATCCCTTCGATGTTCCCCGCGAGGCTGCAGCGCTCGTGGATGGTGGAGCTGACCCGGGCGCCCTCCCAGGCCGTGATCGTCGTCGTGACGGTGCAGGTCGAGACGAACCCGGGAGCCTTGTCGACGTACCTCGTCGTGTACCGCCCGCCCACGCCGAGGGGGGCCGACGGCACGGTGGTGGAGCCCCGGAGCTGATCGAGGATGTCGCGGAGAGTGTCGCCGTGGCTGATGAAGCGGCCCCCGCTGGAGACGATCTTGCTGGGCGCCTCGGCGGCCTCGCGCAGCAACTGGCCGCGTGGCGTCAGGCCCTTCGTGACCCGCAGCCCCACGAGCGAATCGAGGGCCCGCTGCTGGCCGGGATCGGCATCGCCCGCGACCGCCTCGACCAGGGTCAGGACCGCCTCCACGGAGTCGCCGGTATTCGTCGCCCGGCACATCAGGCGGAGGCTCTCGGTGTGCTCCTCCCCGTCGACGTCCATCCACCAGGTGACGCGCTGCTGACGCTCGACCTCCGAGACCGGCAGGACCATGGCCAGCGTCTTGACCGGGGGGGAGCCGGGCTCATCGATCACGTGGGTCTCCACCGGGTGCGCGGGGAGGTTCGTCAGCGGCTCCAGGGACGGGCCGCAGCCCAGGAGCAGGGTCGCGGCGATCAGCAGGCACGAACGGACGGGGCAGGTCATCGGCATCTCCTCCTCGATTCCACCGTTATCGGCGCACCTACGGAAGCGCATGAACGTGTGACACTGGGCCGTCGATGCACGTCTCGCTCATCAATCCAAGCGCATCGTGGCGATGACCGACGAGCTGAAGCGGCGCGGGCTGTCGAGCCGGTGGCAGACCCCCAACGGCGACGTGGCGAGCTTCCGCCAGAAGCTCAAGACCGACCGCGTGCTGCTGGACACCGAGAGCAAGTACGCGTTCGAGCACCGCCTGCGGCGCGCGAGCGAGCGGGTGAAGCGGTGAGCCTCGACTTTGCGGCCGACGCGATGGGGATCGTGCTCATCGGGTCGATGCTGGCGACGTTATTCGTGATGGGGCTCAGTCGGATCCGCCCCCTCCCCGGTGCGGTGTGGCTGGTGCCCCCCGCGGTGCTCCAGATCGCGGGCATGTCCTGGGTCGTGAAGATGCACGCGGCCGCCCTCGACGCCAGCCGACAGGCGCCCCCCGAAGCGGCTCAGGCGGTGCTGTCCGACGGGCTGGCGTTGGCCATGAACGGATCCGGATCGATGTACTGGGCGTCGGCGCTGTCGCTGGCCCTGTCGGCAGTGTGGCTGCTCGGCCCGGGGCGCGCGCCCGAGCGGCCGCGGGGGCCGCATCGGATCTTCATCGCCGTGCTCGTCTGGCAGGCGCTGGCGGTCAGCATGTACGCCCGGCTGGCCCGGGCGCTGGGCGCGATGTTCATCGAAGCGGCCACGAGCCCACCGGAGATCCGCATGCAGCTCACGCTCGGCGCCACCGGGTCGATGCCGTTTCAGCGCACGGTCACGTGGGCCGTCGGCGCGGCGCTCGTAGCCGCGGTGGCGGCGTGGTCGATCAAGACGCGGCGCGACGAGTTCGAGGGTGCCGGCGTCTGGCTGCGGGCCACCGCCGTGGTCGGGGTGCTGGCCGCGATCAGCCTGAGCCGACTCATCTCCCAGCAGCTGATCCTGGCGAACTTCGCGCTCTAGGTCAGTCCGACGCCGAACGGGGCCACATCGGAAGATCGACGGTCCCGTTCGCCTGCAGACCCCCCAACCAGGCGGCTGGATCGGTGAGGATCTCGTGCACGGTCCGCACCCCGAGGCCCGCGGTCAGGCCGTCGTCGGTGCGCTCGTCAAAACTGATCCGGATGTGGAGCACCTTGCCCACTTCGATCTGCCCGTCAGCGCCCACGCACGGCTTCTCTTCGATCTTGCCCGTCATGATGAAGATCGGCGCAGTCCCCCACTCGTAGAGGTGGTGGTAGCCCGCGCCCAGCCCCACGCTGCCCAGGTTGGCGATGAACACCGAGGTGTACATGCCTTCACCGTCGATGAAGAACCGGGGGAGGAGGTTCAGGTAGTCCAGGTAGCGGGCGATCCGAACCAGGATGGCCAGCACGAACCGGGGCGCCAGGAGCACGACGCTCAGCTCCTTGTCGAGCTCCGTCTTCTTGCCGGATCGCTCGGCGTTTATCGAGCCGTTGATGCGCTCCACCAGCTGCCGGAACGTCTCGCCGTCCTCCATCCGCAGCTTCACGATGCCGAGCTTCGACTTGGCGTCCTTCTTCTTGCGCTTGTCCGCGAAGGTGAACCAGCGGGCGTTGCGCATGTACATCCGCTTGCCCACGACGAACTTGTTCATCGCCGGGTGCTTCGCCAGGGCGATGTTGCAGGCCGCCACGATGACGTGAGTCATGTTGGCGTCGAACTCGGCCTTGGCGTGCTCGAGGTACTCCAGCACCGGCTCAGCGCGCACGTACTCGTCGAAGTACACAACCGACTCGTTCCGGGTCGGCATGATGAACGGCATGATCCGGCGGTACGGGTGCACGTTCCCGATCAGCGTGCCGTCCGGCCGGCTGGTCTTGAAGTGGGCCAGGACCCAGAGCGCGACGATGACGCCAGCGGCGATCAGCCAGGGGTGCTCAGCACCCGGGGACCCTACCAGCGATGGCGGATCCGCAACGCCCCGCCATCGCGGTAGATGACCGCCGCGATTGCGCGGTTGGTCAGCGCTGCATCGCAGGCCGTGACCATGTCTGCGGGGCTCCGGATCTTGGTGCCGTCGATGTCCAGGACGATGTCCCCGGGGCGGAAAATGGCCCCCCGCTTGGCGGCCACCACCTGCACCCCCACCGACAGCGCGAGGCGCTCCGATACGTCCGGCGCGATCTTGCGCACGGTCACGTAGAGCCCTTCGATCTCCACCGACTTGCCGGCCACCCGATCGGCCCACGCCGCCCGTGACTCGAGCATCAGCTTGATGACCTTCTCGGTGCCTCCGCGGGTCACCAGGAGCGTGCGCTCCTCGCCCGGGAAGGCGAGGCCGAACTTCTCTTGCCAGGCCGCCCGGCCCTTCACCGTGGAGCCGTCCACCGACACGACGACGTCGCCGGCGCGAAGCCCGCCCCGACCCGCCGGTCCGTCCTTGTAGACCGTCACCACCTGCAGCCCGCCGCCGCGAACCTCCTGCAGCCGCAGCCCCGGCCAGCCGGGCTCGACGTCTTCGCCGTTGCGGAGCCACGGGAGCGCCCCCAGGACCAGCTCGACCGGCATCGCGAAGCCGAGGGATTCACCCCGGCCGTCGACGGCGGTGTTGACGCCGATCACGCGCCCCTGGGCGTCGAACAGCGGCCCCCCGGAGCTCCCCTGGTTGATCGCCGCGTCCGTCTGGAGGAAGGCGTCGAAGGCGTCACGCCCCAGCTCCCGGGTGCGGGCCGAGAGGATGCCCCGGGTCACCGTGTGGCCATGGCCGAAGGGGTTGCCCACGGCGAAGACGTCCTGGCCCACGCGGAGGCCCACCGAGCTGCCCAACACCACCAGCGGCAGGTCCAGACCGACCACCCGCAGCAGCGCCAGGTCGATGTCGGGGTCCGCCCCCACGAGCTCGGCGACGAACACGTTGCCGCGGTGGTCCGACACCAGGATCTCCGTCGCGTTGGCGACGACGTGCTGGTTCGTGATGATGAGGCCGTCTTCGACGACGAAGCCGGAGCCCAGGCTCTCGCCCCGGGGACTGCCGTAGACGGGATGCCACCGCTCCTTGTCGACGGTGCTGAGGTGGAGGTTCACCACCGACGGAGCCACCCGCTCGACGAGGTCCGCCAGGGCCTCGTCAGCCGAGGCCCCCCGGGGGAGCACGAACGCGGCGACGGCGAGCGCGAGCGCGGCCGTCCGCAGCATCACTTCTGGGCCCGCTTTCGGATGACGTGGAGCGCGCCCACCATGCCCACGAGGGCGTGCTGGTTGTTGTCGATCCGCACGTGGTTGTCGACGACTCCCATCGGGTACGCGCCGTGCACGCGGGCCATGTCGGGGAGCCAGTAGCCGTTCCGCTCGGTGTACTGCTGCTCCATCAGGTGCCGCGCCGCGCCCAGCAGCGCTTCCTCGTAGATCGTCGCGTCGTCGCCGTTGTCCCAGGCCAGGTTGGTCACCGCCCGGAGCGCCTCGGACCGCGAGCCCGCCCGCGTCGTCCGGGGCAGATCGTTGGTGCGACGGTAGGCGCCGATGTAGTCGGGCCACGGCGTCCACACCGGGCCGTACTGCCCGTGGTTGTCGCCGTACTGCTCCGAGGCGTAGTGCAGCCCCATGTTGTAGGCGTTCTTGGAGTACCGACCGCCCTGGTCGATCTTCCACAGGCGGTAGAGGCCCTGCATGACCCAGTGATCCGGGTTGATCATGCGGTCCTTCTCGTAGTTCTTCATCTGCGCCGCCGCGATCGCCCGCGCGCCATCCAGCCATCGCTCGTCCCCGGTCTTTTCGTAGAAACGCACGAGCGCGAGCATCGATTCCCCCGGGTAGTACAGGGGTTCCTTGCGCACCCTGTCCTGGGTCATCGCCTCGCTGTAGCGCCGCCACATCCAGCCGCGGTCGTCGATCATGTCCAGCAGCGTCAGCCCCAGCCCCTCCATGATCTCGGGGTCCGAGTCGCGGAAGCAGGCGTCGCGGTACTCCGCCGGAATCTCGTCGGGCTCCGGGCGGGCGAGGAAGGTCAGCAGCGTCAGCGCGGCCGAGCCGCTGTCGCACTTGCCTCGGTTGTCCAGCAGGCAGAGGCGGCCCTCCCGGGCCTGCGGCGGCGGCTTGATGCCGTCGTAGACGTAGCCCATCGCCAGGCCAGCAGCCTTGATGTAGAGCTCCTGATCCTCGGCGAGGTGCGGCTCGACCCCGGCCAGATCCCACATCTCGAACAGGCCGTACACCGAGCCGGCGTGGCGCACGATGTTGTAGCCAGCGCTGCCCTGGTCCTTGTTGGGGAAGTACTCGTAGTCGAACTTGCCGTCGTCCTTGACCGTGTTGACGAGCCAGCGGCCGCCCCACTTGATCGAGTCGAGCACCTGCTCCTCGGTGGCGTCGCCCTCCCACAGTACGTTGCCCCGGAAGATGCGCACGGCCGGCTTGCCCGCCTCGACCCGGCCGAAGGAGGCGCTGCGGAAGCGCGTGATGGTGACCTCACCCTTGGCCCAGCAGTCCGCCTTGAGGCTCAGCTCCTTGCACAGGCGGCCGAACATGCGGCGGTGCTTGTCCTTGCGGGAGCGCACGCGGGGCGTCACCAGGCCCATCGACACCGGCTCGCTGGGCAGCAGCACGGCCTCGCCGCTGTCCTTGCGGAAGACCACCCCGTGCACGCCCGGCTCGACCAGGTACCAGAGCGACTTCTCGCCCGTGGTGGCGACGGAACCTTCGGCCCCGAGCACGTCGATCTGGATGCGGACCTGGGCCGCGTCGGCGCGCCAGGACGGCTCCTTGCTGCCGGCGGAGGTGAGGGCGGCCTGGGTGGCGGCGACGACCGCGGGCCCCAACGCGCCGGCCGGAGCCTTGCCGCGCAGGCGCTTGATGTCACCGGGGCGGAAGAGCGAGACCCAGACGTCGTGCTCGACCTTCGCGCTCACGGCGGCGCCGTCCGGCGTCTCCCCCGCGACGACGGCGGCGGCCAGATCGGTGGTGGCCTGCACGGAGGCGTCATCGACTTCGGGGGCGCCGCCGGGCATCGCCCACGCGGCCGCCAGCACGTCGGACGTCGCGGTCGGGGCAGTGGCGAGGCGGTTGTCCCAGGCCTCGTCCTCGGGCGGGAAGAGCAGCCCCACAGTCCCCTTGGAGTCCACCAGCGCGCCGGTGATGAGGTCCCAATCCGTGGCCTCGGCGAAGGCTCCCTTGTCGTCCCGCGCCCAGTGCACGGTCGTGGGGATGCGACGCTTCTCGTACCAGGTGGCGATCTGTTCGTCGGTGGTGTCCGTGCTGAAGAGCACGAGCACGCGGAAGCCCGCCTGGGCCGCCGACCGAGCCAGCGGACGCACGAGCATGCGGGTGGCGGCGCGGGTGGCCCGGCTGCGCACGTCGCCGCTGATGTAGACGATGAAGGAGGGGTCTCGCAGCAGCGTCTTGAGCTTGACCCGCTTGCCCTCGGCGGACTCGACCTTCACGCCGACATCGATCGACGCGACCTCGTTCAGGGACTCGGTCGCGAACTCGAGCGGCTCGGCCGGCGCCCCCTTGGTGTCGTCCGGCCGGGGGAGCATCGGCAGGGTCTTGGCGTTAGCGTCGGTCGCTTCGGGAGGAGCCGCTTCCTCTCCGCCGCAGCCGGGGGCCGCGGTGAGCAGGAGGAGGGCGAAGGCCGGGATCAGAAATCGCGCGCGCGTGAGCATGGCGCGCACCCTATTGCCCCGCCCCCGCCAGTCAAGGGCAGGAGGGTGATCTGTGCTAGACGCCGGACGTGCCTGAGACCATCTCCCTCGTCGCCGTCGTCCAGCCTGGGCTGGAGAAGCTCGTGTCCCGCCAGATCCGCGCGCTCGGCGGGGGGCTCGGCCACACCGAGGGGCGCGCCGGTCGGATCACCTTCGACGGACCCGAAGACGCCGTGATGCGCACGAACCTGGAGCTGCGCTACGCCGAACGCATCCTCCTGCCGATGGTCGCGGACGTGATCCCCAGCTTCCGCACCATGCGCCGGCTGGTCGCCGAGCAGCCCTGGGAGCACTACCTCCCGACGGGCATGGAGATCCGGTTCAGCACGTCGGTTCACCGCTGCAAGCTGTTCCACACCGGCGCCGTCGAGGACGCCATCACCGAGGGGCTCCAGAACCGCGGCCTCAAGCTCCCCAAGGGCGACGGCCGGTCGTGGATGACCATCGACGCGCGCGGCACCGGAGACCACTGGACCCTCTCGCTGGACACCAGCGGGGCGGGGCTGTCGCGGCGGGGCTACCGCAAGGCGACGGCCAAGGCGCCGCTGCGGGAGACGCTTGCGGCGGCCGTCCTCGGCCTCGCGGGCTGGAACCCGAGCATTCCCCTGATCGACCCCGTCTGCGGCGCCGGCACCCTGGCGATCGAGGCGGCCGCCCAGGCGATGGGCCGAGCGCCCGGACTGGACCGCAGCTTCGCCTTCGAGGCGTGGCCCACGCTGGACTCGGAGCGGTGGACGGAGCTGCAGGAGAAGGCGCACGCGCGGATCGACCCCACCGGCGGCGGCGCCTCCATCGAGGCGGCCGACGAGGCGGGCGGCGCGATCAAGGCGGCGCGGGACAACAGCAGCCGGGCGGGCACCAAGAAGGCGTTCTCCATCGTGCGCCGGGACATCCTGGAGACACCGCCCAAGGACGGCGAGGGCCTCATCGTGATGAACCCGCCGTACGGCAAGCGCACCAACCCGGCCGATCTCGAGGACTGGGCGCGGGCGCTGCGGAAGGCGCGGCCGGGCTGGGACCTGGTCGTCGTTGGCCCCAAGGAGATCGGGGAGCGGCTCGGCTGCAAGCAGAAGCCGCTGGCGAAGTTCCTCGTCGGAGGCATCAAGGCCGGCGTCTGGAAGCGGCCCGCCGCGGGTTGATCAGGGATCAGGCGGCAGGCGGCAGGTTGACCGGACGCGGGTCCCATGTCCCGCGTTGTTGCTTCAGTCCAGCTCGGGCATCGGGTAGGTGGGCCGGTCGGCCGCCGCGCCCGCGAAGACCGTCTCGATCTCGCTGACGACGATGAGGTTCGGCGCGGTCACCACCATCGGGATTCCGGCGACCGTCGGCGCGCGGCTCCAGGGGCTCGCGGGGGCCAGGTAGGGGACCACCTGCATGCCGCCGGAGGCCGCGGTGATCGCCCGCATCGTCCGTCGATCCACGCCCTGGAACTCGAGCCCGAGCACGGGCTGCTCCGTGCCGTCGGGGAAGCGCCACACGGCGTCCGTCGGCGACGGCAGGTCCCCTTCCCAGCCCTGCTCCATGCGGCGCACCACCAGCACGGCGGGCTGCCCCGCGGCTCGACGGAGCGACTGCACCTCGCGCTCGAACGCCTTGAGCCCGATAAGCTTCTTGGGCTTCACCAGCCACGACGACAGGCGGGAGCCCCAGTCGCCCTGCACGAAGCCGCGGGCGTGGCCGTTGCTGCCCGCGAGGTCGCGGCGGGGCACGCGGGTCATGAGGAAGTCCCGCACGTAGCCGTCCTGGACGACCTCGACGGCCTCCGCGGCGACGCCCTCCCGGTCGTACTTGAAGCCGCCGGCGAGCCCGTCGGGCACGGTCGTGGGGTCGTCGGTGACGCTCCAGCCCTTGGGCAGCACGCGCCGCCCCAGTCGCGGACCGCCGCGGATCTGGGCCTGGTAGCTGGAGCCCGCCTCGGGCACCGGGGGGGTGCCTCGCACCTCCGGCGGGAGCAGGTAGCGGAAGAGGTCCGCGGCCGCTTCGCCTTCGAACACCACCGGACCCTCGTAGTAGCCGATGGCCGGCGCGCGCGACCGCCACAGCAGGGTGATCCCCATCGCTTCGACCCCGTCGGCGATCTCGTCGATCGACGGCAGCTCGGCGGCGCTACGGGCGACCCAGGCGCGGCGGTCGAACAGACGCACGCCGTCCTCCCGCACGATGTCGGCGTAGGCGTAGATGGCGGCGTGGCCCTCGACCTCGACGATGCGCGTGCCCGCCGTGTCGGCGATGTACATCCGTCCCTGCCGCTCGCCCGCATACACCTGACCCGAGCGCAGTCCGCCGCCCAGATCGCGCAACCGCGCCGATGCCTGGACCACGATGTCGGTGAGCAACGCCTCGTCGACGGCGGGCACCGGGGTGGAGTCGAAGAACACGACGGGGTCGGTCTCGGTCCAGTCCGGGGGCGGGGGGTCACCCGCCTGGGAGCGTCGCGCCGCCGTCTTCAGGGCGAGCCGGCCGACGGCGTTCTTGTAGCTGTCGTCGGTGCTCAGCCAGAGGTCCCGGGCGATGGCGGTGGGGTGATCGCCGAGCACGAACCGAGGGGTCGCAACGGCCTCGGGGAGGGCGACCGTGCCGCCGTCGATGCGGCTGCTGTTCAGGTCGATGTCGCCGACTACGATCTCGACCCGGCCCGGCCGTCCGGGGGTGCCGGAGACCCGCCGGAGCGTGCCCAGGTCCGCGCTGACGGTGACCTGATCGCCGTCGAACACCGCCGCGGCGGCCCACGCGGGGGCGGGCGCGTCCTGGAGCCGAAGCTCGCTCGTCGCGCGATCCAACCCGGCGACCACCGCATCCATCAACGCGTCGCTCCCTTCGGCGGCGCTGGGCGGCGGCTCGTTGGCGGGCGGTGCCAGCAGCGGCGGCTTGGTCTGGCCCTTGAACTTGCGCTGGGTCTCGATCTGCTCGACCAGGAGCGCCGGGGAGGTCGCGCTGACCGGCACCCAGCCGCTCTCGGCGCCGCACGTGCCGTTGAACACTTCGGGGGTGGGCCCGGCGGCGACGATCCGCGCGAAGGTCTGCAGGGGGGTGCCGATCAGGTCGACGCCCCGCACCAGCTCGTCGGGGCGGCCGTCGACGTAGATCCGACGGCCCTCCACCACGTTGATCTGGAAGGCGTTGGGGATGTCGCGGTCGGTGAACGTGAAGCCGCCCTCGATGTCGTCAACGTACAGCGCGTACTCCAGCCCCTCCTTCTTGGCGAGCACCCGCAGCTGCGCCCGCAGCTCGTCCTCGGAGACCTGCTCGGCGGCGTCCACGATGAGGTTGCCCTGGCGCGTCACCACGGCGTGGCCGGCCTGCCGGCGCCCGTGGGCGTTGGAGCGGCCCGCCTTCACCGGCGATCGGCTCTCGAGGAAGCCCTCGAGCACGCCGTCGCGGACGAGGGAGACGCGCTCGGCGGGCACCCCCTGGTCGTCGAAGAGGTAGTGCCCCCGGAGGTCGACATCGGCGAGGTGGGCGAGGGTCGGGTCGTCCGACACGGACAGGAAGGACGGGAGGATCTCCTGCCCCACCTGGTCCAGGAACGTCTGCGCGTCGGTGACCTGCTTGAGGCGATGCCCCTCCACCCGGTGGCCGAAGATCTCGTGGAAGAAGACCGCGGCGGCGCGCCCGCTGAGGATCGCGGGACCGGTGTAGGGCTCCTGGTCGGGAGCCGCGCGGAGCAGGTGGAGCTTGGCCTCGATGGCCCGCGCGTCTGCCTCCAGCGCTTCCCCGTCGGGCAGACCGTGGGGGTCGGCGGAGTCCCACGCGTCCCACACCGCCAGCGTCGTGCCGTCGTCCGCGAGCGTGTCGGCGGACACCGCCGCGCGGAACCGCTTGCTCCCCTCGCGGAGCTTGTGGCCGTCGGTGCTGATGAACCAGCGGGTCTCGGCTTCGGCGGTGATGGCGACGTAGGGGTCCAGCACGATGTCGCTGTCCGCGAACACGGCCGAGGCGCGGCGGGCCGATGCCTCCCACTCCGCCACCGGGGCGTCCTCCAGCGTCGCCATCGGGTGGAGCGCGACGGAAGGCTCGGCGGGGGCGAGATCGAAGGACATCTCCTCGTCCACGAGCACCTGCTGGTCGGTCTGGACCTGCTGCCAACGGTCGACGGCGCCGCGGTAGCGGGCCTCGATCTCCCGCCAGATCCCGCGCTGCAGCACGACCGGATCGGTGCCGGTGGCAAGCTCCCGCCCGGGCGCATCGCCGGACTCCCAGCTGAGGTCCCGCAGGGGGTGGGTGGAGTCCAACTCGGGGGAGCCGACCCGGACGTCCGCGTGGATCATCCGCCACCGCGTGGGCCGGTACCCCTGGAGGCCGCCCTCCTCGCCGGAGATGTCGATGCCTCGCACTTCCACCGTCTGCAGGGCGATGTAGTAGGGCGCGGGGTCGAGGGCGCCGAGCGCTTCGACCGCGCGGGCCAGCTCGGCCTCCATCGCGACGAGCACGGGATCGTCCTCGACCGCTTCGTCCTCGGCGTACGCGGGCATCGCCGCGAACACGGCGAAGGCAGTCAGCAGCAGCATCGTTCGTCTCATCAACCGTCTCTCCGCAGCACCGCGGCGTAGAAGCCGTCCGTGCCGTGCCGATGGGGTTCCAGGGTCAGGACCCCGTCGGCGCCGATTCGTTCCGCCCAGTCCGCTCCGATCACCTCGCCCAACGGTACGAGGGACAGGTCCGATCGGGTCGCCCGGAGCGCGTCGACCACGCCCCCATTCTCAGAGGACCGGATCGAGCACGTGGCATAGATCAACCGCCCCCCCGGCTTGAGGTGCTCAGCGCCCCGCATCGCGATCTCCAACTGCTGCTTCGGGAACGCCGCCGCCTCCCGCGCCGTCATCGACCAACGCGACCACGGACGGCGGCGCAGGGCCCCCGTCCCCGTGCAGGGAGCGTCGATGAGGACCAGGTCGTAGCCGCCCTTGGGGTTCCCCGGTCGGATCGACCGGAAGCCGCAGCGCTGGGCCCGCTTGAGGCCTCGGCGGATGGCGTCGCGACGCACATCGAACGCGGTGATCGGAGCCTGGTCTTCCGCCAAGGCGGCGAGGGCGAGCGACTTACCGAGCGCTCCCGCGCACAGGTCGAGGATCCGCTCCCCGGGCTGAGGCATGCAGATCTCCGCCACCAGCTGGGAGCCCTCGTCCATGACCTCCAGCCGTCCGTCGCGCAGTTCGGGGAGGGCGTTGACGTCGATCCGCTTCTCCAGGACCAGGCCGCGGGCCGCGTATTCGGTGGGGCGCGTGCCTTCGATGGTGGGCACCTCGGCGCGGTTGCTGCGCAGCACCAGGGGCGCCCGTTGGTTCAGCGCGCCAGCCAGCTCGGGGGCGTCGTCGCGGAGCGCGAGCTCGTCGGCCAGCCACTGGGGCAGGGACGCGCAGACGCCCAGGATTTCGGCGCGTTCGCGGCCGCGCGCCCACCCCGTGAGCGTGTGCACCGGATCGGTCACCGCCTGGTAATCGAACTCCGGTCCGTCGATCGGCCGGCCGCCGCCCCGCAGGAGCAGGGCGGCGAGCACGCGCACGAGGTTGAGCTGCTTCGTCGTCGCCGACTCGGACAGCCCCGCCTGTTCCACGAGGGTCACGATGGTCCGGTGGTGGCGGACCAGGAACGTCAGCAGGTCCCCGGCGAACCGGCGCTCGGACGAGCCCAGGTGCCGAGCCTCCCGCAACGCCTGCCCTTGAATCTGGCGCCCCCGCCGCCAGTCCAGGCGCATCGACCCGTAGGCCTCGACCAGCGTCTGGCGCAGCCCGCTGGGCTTCATCGCCTTGAGCGCCAGGGGGTTCGGATCCGCCGGGGGGGATGGGACGAGCAGCTCGATCACGGCTCACGCTCCAGGGTCGGGGCGTCGCCAATCCAGCCGTCGATCGTGCGGTGGTGGAGCCAGAATCGGCCGTCGCCGCCTCCACCGTAGAGCTTGTCGCCGGCCAGGGGGAGCCCCGCCGACGCCGCGTGCACCCGGATCTGATGCATCACCCCGGTGGTGATCGTCGCCTCCCACTGCCGGCCCGCCACGTGGGTCAGCTCGGTCCTCGCCGGGTACCACTTGCCCCGATGGGGGGTGTCGGCCCCCCGCCGCCAGACCATGCGGGCTTTGCGCCGCTTGTCGTGGGCGAGCTCGTGCTCGATGACGGTCGAGGTCCAGGGCACCGTGCGGTCGGTGAGGAACCGGTAGCGCTTGCGGAGGGTGTACGACGCGAACGCCGCCCGGCCGTCCTCCAGCGCGGGGAGGTCCCGCGCGGCGACGATCAGGCCCGACGTCCAGCCGTCGAGGCGATGGAGGATCCCGCCCGAGAACCCCTTCGGCCAGTCGATCGCGCCCTGCTCCGGCCGCTCTTGCAGGAGCTGCTCGCAGAGTCCGGGTTCGTCGCGCCCGAACGTGTGCAGCCCGGCTGGCTTGGCGAGGTAGAGGAAGCGATCGTCTTCGGCAACAACGGTCACTTCCGAGCGAGCCTGTTCGCCGCCCGCCGCGCCAGCCCTCCCAGGCGTCCCCGCAACCCGGACGGCTGGAGCAGCGCCCGCTCCTGCGCGGGGTCGTGGTAGGCGCACAGCACGTCGACGGTGCAGCGCAGCAGCTCCTGCACGCAGGGGCGGCATCCGCTGCCGCAGCAGTGCATGGAGCGGGCGCTCATCTTCCCCGTGGCGAGCTGGCTGATCGTGCCCTCCCAGCTGGTCTCCAGCTTGTGCGCGCGCAACGCCGCGACAATCAACGGCTGGAGCCGCGGGTCGTCGATGTCGGCGAGGGGGAGGGCCGAGTTCACGGCCGGCAGGATAGCCGCCTCATGTTTTCCGGAACGTTCTGGGTCCCCCGGATGTCACAATGATGCAGTGAGAGTGGGGCTCCCTACCCTGCTGGCCCTCGCGGTCCTCGCCTCCGGCACAGCGCTCGGAGCAGAACGGACGGCGGCCAGCACCGACGGCCGCTGGCTCGTCCGGATCGCGGACGACGGTGGATTCGTCTACGCCAATTCTGACGGCCAGACCCTCGCCCAGGGGCAGCTTCCGCAGGTCCCCGACCAGGTCGCTGTCCTACGTTCCGGCAAGGGCTTCGTGGCCGTCGACGCGCTCGGCGCGTGGGGGCTCGGAGACGCCGTCGTGCTCGTGGACGGCGACGGGGTCGCGTGGGCCCGCCTGGGCATGGCCGACCTCTACGACGAGGCCACCGTCGAGCGCTTTTGGACCCCCGATGGAGGCTCGATCGCGTGGCGCGTCGACTGGTGGGTGGACGAGGCCCGCGAGCGCGTGGTGTTCGTTCCCGACGCCCCCGGACAGCCCGTCGCCGTGTCGCTGAACGACGGCCTCGTCGAGAACCCTGCCCCCGATCTGTACGTGCGCCGCATGGAGAGCCCGGGCCTCTGGTTCGGGAGCCGCCTCCGCGCCCTCGATCTGTCGGTCCGGACCTCGCCGGAGCCCCCGACCCTGATGCCCGCGCTCCGTCGGATCGTGCGCGAGCAGGACGCCCCCCTCGTGCTCCGCCTCCGCGCCGCCGCGGTGCTCCAGCAGCACGGCGACCCCGCCGGGCGGGGGCTCGTGCTCCTGACCGCCCGCGCCGCCCCCCAGGACGCCGACGCGCTCGCCGCGCTGCCCCCCGAGGAGCTGCGCCGGCTGCCCGAGCCGGACCACCCCTGCGACGCCATCCCCGCCCCCGCGGTGGACCACCCCTACGACCACCGCGCGGCCCGAAGCTACGCCATCCAGCTGCTCCCAACCTTCCTCGGGGCCGAGGCCGCGCCGCGCCTGGGCGAGCTCCTCGCCGGCGACGACGAGCAGGATCGTTTCGACAGCCTGCAAGCGATCGCGTGCCTCGCGCAGCGCCAGCCCGGCACCACCGAAGCCCTCCTGCTGCGCGTGCAGCAGCGCCACGAACGAGAGACTGAGCGGCTGTCCGCGATCTCCAGCATCGTGCCCCTGCGCGACATGGAGATCCCCCTGGACCTCGCCGGCGACGCCGACAGCCTGGACGTGGCCGCCGCCGCCGAGGCGGTCGAAGGGCTGCTCGCCCGCGCCCCCACCAGCAACCCCGTACTCTTCGAGCTGCTCCGCCGGGGCAGCCGCGCCGACGTGCGCATCGCCAGCCACCTGAGCCAGCACCCCGACCCGCGCGCCACGGCCCCGCTGCTGGTCGCGCTGGAGCGGTACCGAGACACCCCGGGCACCAACGCCCTGATGATCGAGGCCCTCGCGGCATGCGCCCACGAGGGCTCGCCCGGCGCCACCGCGTCGGTGCAGCAGTGGTTGGACTGGGGTCGCGCGTGGAAGCGCAGCGCGGCGCTGCGGTGGAGCGGGCAGCTGGCCCTCGCGGTCCTGCCGTTCCTTGCCCTGGTCGGCCTCAGCCGCCGCCGCGACTGACCTGCTCGCCGCGAGGCGGCGCCTGTGGTTAAATGAGTGAGGGGGGCGTGAATTGGGATCACGCGGGGAGGTGCCGTGCTTGGGTACGTTCAGGATCCGCGTCTCGTCCACGAGGGCTCGCACTCGCTCGTCTACCGTGGCCGCCTCCCGGACGACCGCCCCGTCGTCGTCAAGCTCACCCGTGACGAGTACCCGAGCCCCCGCCGCCTGGCGGTCCTCCGTCGTGAGCACCAGCTCCTCAGCCGCATCGACTCGCCCGCGGTGGTGCGACCCGTCGGCATCGTGCAGGACGGACACCGGCTCGCCTTGCTGCTCGCCGACGAGGGTGGGTGCAGCCTCGACCGCCTGTCCGGCGGCCGCCAGGGGCTTCCCCTGGACCGCTTCTTCCGGGTCGCCATCGACATCGCCGAGGGACTGGCGGCGCTGCACGGCGCAGGCGTGCTGCACCTCGACGTCAAGCCGTCCAACGTCATCGTGCACCCCGACTCGTGGCGGGCCCAGCTGATCGACCTGAGCCTGGTGTCGCTGGGGACCCGCACACCGCGCTCCAACGGCAAGCCGCCGCGCCTCGAGGGGAGCCTGCCGTACCTCTCTCCGGAGCAGACGGGGAGGCTGAACCGTTCCGTGGACGTGCGCAGCGACCTGTACTCCCTCGGCGCGACCCTCTACGAGCTGCTGGTGGGCAGCGCGCCGTTCCAGGGCTCCTCCCCCAGCGAGTTCGTCCACTGCCACCTCGCCATCACGCCGGTGCCCGCGATCGAGCGCCGCTCGGACTGCCCCCCGGCGGTCTCCTCGATGCTCGACGTGCTGCTGAGCAAGGACCCCGACGACCGCTACCAGTCGGCCTGGGGCGTTCGCGCCGACTTGCTGCGCGCCCAGGAAGCGTGGCGGGCGGCCAGCACCGAGCCCTTCCACCTGCGCACCGATGATCTGCACGCCCAGTTCGGGCTCACCGACCAGCTCTACGGCCGCCGCGCCGACGAATCGGCGCTCCGGGCCGCGGTCGAACGCGCCGCCGAAGGGGGCACCGAGGTCATGCTCATCGCGGGCCCCTCAGGAGTCGGCAAGTCGGCGCTCATTCATCACGTCAGCGGCTCTCTGGTCCGCCGGGAGGGCCACTTCATCGAGGGCAAGTTCGATCAGTTCCGGCGCAACGTGCCCTACGACTCGTTGGTCCAGGCGTTCCGCCAGCTGATCCGTCAAGTCCTCGCCGAGGAGCCGGCCGCGCTGGCCGAGTGGCGGTCGGCGGTGGAGGACGCCGTGGGTGTCAACGGGCAGGTGCTCATCGACGTGATCCCCGAGTTCGAGCTCCTCCTGGGCCCCCAGGCCCCTGCCGCACCCCTCGCCCCGAGGGCCGCACTCAACCGCTTCGGGCTGGTGTTCGGCAACTTCATCTCCGTCTTTGCCCGGCCCCGGCACCCGCTGGTGGTGTTCCTGGACGATCTCCAGTGGGCGGACGCCGCGTCGCTGGAGCTGCTGGCCCGACTGGTCACCGATCCCCGCCACCGGGGGCTGCTCGTGGTGGGCGCGTACCGGGACAACGAGGTCTCGGCCCAGCATCGCCTGACCGGCGTACTCGACCGGATCGAGCGCGACGGCGGGCGCCTCACGACCCTGACCCTGAGCCCCCTGTCGGTGGCGTCCGTGGCCCACTGGCTCGGCGACAGCTTCGGCGGCTCGGGTCCGGCCCTGCAACGGCGCGCCCGCATGGTCGTCGCCAAGACCGACGGCAACCCGTTCTTCGTCACCCGGTTCATCGCCGCGCTCATGGAGCACGGCGCCCTCATGCGCGGGCCCGACGGCTGGACGTGGGACGACGACGCGGCCGCCCGTCAGTCGTTTACCGAGAACGTGGTCCAGCTGCTGGGGAGGAGGCTCCAGGCGCTCCCCCCGGCAACGCAGGAGATCCTGCAGATCGCCGCCTGCGTAGGCGCCCGTAGCACGCTCCACGGCGTCGCCCTCGCAGCGGGTCGGTCGACCGAGGAGGCTGCTCGGGCGCTCGCTCCGGCCATTGGGGCCGGCTTCCTCATCCCCCGCGGCGAGTCTCTCGAGCTCATCGCCGAGTGGAATCGGGCCGACGCCGAGGACGCGCCCGAGCCTCCCGACTGCGAACTGGACTTCCTCCACGATCAGGTGCAGCAGGTGGCCTACGCCTCCATCCCGTCGGACCGCCGGGAGGCCATCCACCTGGACGTGGGCCGCCGCCTGCTCGCGGACGCGGACGCGGACGAGCACCTGTTCGAGATCGTCCGGCACCTGGGCGCCGCCGTCGGTTCCATCGACGATGGAGCCGAGCTCGTCCGCCTCGCTGAACTCCACCTCCGGGCGGCGCGGCAGGCTCGACGGTCCGGGGCGTACGGCCCCGCCGCGAACCTGCTGGAGGCGGCGCTGTCGTTCCTCCCCGAGACGGACCTCCCCGCGGGTCTGAAGCGGAGCCTGCTCCTGGAGCGGGGCAGCAACCGGGCCCAGCTGAGCCTCCGCGACGAGGCGACCGAGGACTTCGAGGCGGCGCTCGCCTGCTCCTCGACCGTGTTGGAGCGGGTCGAGGTCCGCGAGGAGTGGATCCAGGGGTTGCTGTTCGCCGCCGATTACCTCGGGGTGCTTCACCAGGGGGCCGCCGCGCTGGAAGAGCTAGGGGAGCAGCTGCCCGACGGGCCCGACGCGCGCGCAGCCGCTGGGCTGGAGCTCCTCGAGGCCGGGCTCGCCGACATCGACCTACCTGCCATCGAGGCCCTCAGTACCCTCCCCCCGATCTCCGATCCCCACGCCGAGCGGGTCGCCGCCGTACTCAGCGCCATCAGCCCCTCGGCCCACATGACCGACGGCACCGAGCACTGGTTCGTGTGGGTCGCCTTCCGCGGCCTGAAGCTCTTCCGAGAGCACGGCAACACGTCGTGGTCCTGCCACGGCTACAGCCTCGTCGGCATGACGCTCTGCGCCATCGGCGACGTCGAGCGCGGCTACGCCTTCCACCGGCTCGCGGTCCAGCTCGCGGAGCGCTACGCCGACCCCGACCAGCTGTGCCGCACCCTGGTCTGCTTCGGCTTCCACCAGCCCTGGCGCGACTCCGTGCAGGCCACGACCGAGACCGCCCGCCGGGCGTGGCACTACTCCCTTGAGGCGGGCGACCGGTTCAACGCCCAGTGGTCCTCCGTCACCCTGCTGCGGAGCGGCCTGCACAGCGGCACATCCCTGCTCGAGCTGCGTGACGACGCCGCCTCCTGCGGCGAGTTCCTGGCGCTGCGGGGGCCGGAGATGGCGGCGCTGGCGAGCCCGATGCTCGACCTGTGCGACCACTTCAGCGGGGCCGCCGCCGAGGACGGTCCCTACGCCGACGCGGAGCACGCGTGGTTCGAGGCGGTGGAGTCGACCGAAAACGAGGCGCTCCGGGTGTGGAGCCAGGTCCCCGGCCTCATGGCGCTTCTGCTCGACGGACGAGACGCCGAGGTCGTCACCCTCGCCCGGCGGATCTGGCCTCGCTACGAGGTCTTCCGGCGGTTCGGGGACGGGGGCGAACTGCACTTCCTCCACGGACTCGCGGCCGCCCGAGAGGCCCATCGGACCGAGCAATCTCCCGAGGAAGCGCGCAGCCAGCTGTCCGAGCTTGAGGTGTGGGCGAAGGAGTCCCCCCGGGCCTACGGAGCCAAGGCCGAGCTGCTGCGGGCCGCCATCGCCCTCGCCGACGCCGACGTAGACGGCGCGTTGGGCGGCTACCTGCGCGCCGTCCGCCTCGCCGAAGAGAACGCCATCCACCACGTCACCGCCCTCGCCAGCCTCGCGGCGGCGGGGATCCAGGGGACCCTCGGCCGTGATCGGTACGCCCACCTCCACCGGCGCGACGCGCGGCAGGCGTTCCTGCGGTGGGGGGCCTTGCGTCTCGCCACCGAGGTCCGGGAAGGCGATCCCACGATCTCCCTCCCCACGACCTCGACCATCACGGCGTCCCCGGCCTGGACCGCGACGTGGTCCAGCAGCGGAGCGGGTGCCCGCACCCTTGACCTGGAGGCCCTGCTCAGCGCCGCCGACGCCATCGCCTCCAAGCTGGACGAAGCGGAGCTCCTCCGCCGCATACTGAGGGTCGCCGCGGAGAACGCGGGCGCCGACGCTGGCGTGCTCGTGCTGACCACGCCAGCGGGTCGGAGGGTGCGAGCGCGTTGGCAGGCGGGCGAGTCCCGCGGGCTCTTCGAGGCCCTCGACCTTCCCCTCGAGGACGCCCCTTTCCTCTGCCTCCGGGCCGTGCACTACGTGCTCCGCACGGGCGAGCCGATCGTGCTCGGGGAGGTGGAGCGGGACGCCCGGTTCGCGCGTGACCCTCACGTCGTCGCCGACCAGGTGCGCTCGATGCTCGTGCTCCCGCTGCGCCGCGGCGGGAACATCGAGGCGGTGCTCCTGCTGGAGAACCGCCTCGCCCACCACGCCTTCACCGAGGACCGGGTGAAGCTGCTGACGACGCTGTCGTCGCAGATGGTGATCGCGCTGGAGAACGCCCGCCTCGTTGCCGAGCTGGAGCGGTCGCGTGACGCGGCGCTGGATCGGGGGGAGGACCTGGAGGGCGAGGTCCTCGACCGCGACCGCGCTCTGGTCCAGGCGCGACGCCTGCGCAGCGTCGTTCTGGACGCGCTCTCCGAAGGGGTCTGCGGCCTGGGCCCGGACGGCCTCGTCGTGCTCGCCAACCCCGCCGCCCACGAGCTCCTCGGAGCCGCTCCCGGCACGCTCCTGGGGCAGAACTTCCACGAGGCGTTCCATGCGCGGGCCAGTACCACCGCGGCCTCCTGCCCCGTCTGCGGCGGCGCGGCGGCCTGGGCCGACGACACGATCCTCGTGCACAGCGACGGCTCGTCAGTCGAGGTCGAGTGCCAGGCCTCCCCCTTGTCCCAGGCCGCCGGGGGGATCGCACGCGTGCTCTCGTTCCGAGACGTGGGACTGCGACGGGAGTTCCAGGAGCAGACCCTCCGGCGGCGAAAGATCGAAGCCGTGGGTCAGTTCGTCGCCGGCCTCGCTCACGAGTTCAACAACCTCCTGACCCCGATGCGCGGCCACCTCAGCTGGCTCCGCGAGAGCGAAGAAGGGGGGCCCGAGCGGCGGCAGGCGCTGGAGGACATAGAGTCGGCGAGCGGCCGGGCCGCGGACCTCATCCAGCAGCTGCTCGCGTTCGGCCGTCGCGCGTCGGTGTTCCAGGTGCCGGTGGACGTGTGCACCGCCGCCGCCGAGGTCGTGCACTCGCTGAGCGAGGACGCGGCCGACCACATCCAGCTCACCTTCACGGCGAACGCTGACGCACTGTGGACCCGCGCGGACGCCCAGCAGCTGCAGCAGGTGCTGCACAACCTCTGCGCCAACGCGGTCGAGGCGCTGAGCACACCGGAGTTTGCCGCGCGCGGATCCGGAGCCGTCGCCGTCCACGCCTCCGAGATGCAACTCAGCGCCGCCGAAGCCGATGCCGCCGGGTCGGGCGCCCGCGCGGGCCGCTGGATCGAGGTCCGCATCACCGACGACGGTCCCGGGCTCGATGAAGATACCCAGGAACGGCTGTTCGAGCCCTTCTTCACGACCCGGCCGTTGGGCCAGGGCACCGGACTGGGCCTCGCGGTGGTGCTCGGCATCGTGAAGCAGCACGGCGGCTGGGTCACCGTCACGACCGAACCGGGGGCCGGCACCACCTTCCGCGTCTACTTCCCCCACGTCGAGGCGAGCCCCGACGCGGACACGTTGCGGGCCCCCGAGGCCGGCCGCGAAGACGCCCGCCGCCGCATCCTCGTCGTGGACGACGAGCCGGTCGTGCGGCGCGGCTCGGAGATGATCCTGGAGCGCGCCGGCTACGAGGTCCGAACCGCCCCCGACGGGCTCGCAGCGTTGGACGCGGCCGCCCGCGAAGGAACGTTCGACGCGATCCTCCTGGACCTGTCCATGCCTGGCATCGACGGCTGGGAGACCCTGCGGCAGCTTCGCGGGAATGGGTTCGACAACCCGATCGTGCTGACCTCCGGGTTCAACCTGCCGGAGCAGGCGGCGGACGCACACAACGACCTGTCCGACGGGTTCCTCCCCAAGCCGTTCTCGGCGGCGGATCTCCGAGGCGCGATGGAAGCGGTGCTCCCGGACGAGGACGACTAGCCGGCTCAGCCGCCGGCGCGAGTCGCCTCCAGCTTCTTCTTCAGGTCGCGCTCCCAGTCGGCCAGCGTGCGTCCCGCGAACCGCAGGTCGTCGGTGCGCGGCCTGATGAGCGCCTTCTCCTTGTTGGCGAGGTGGATCCAGAGCGTGTCCCGCAGGATCGGGTTCACGTCCTCGCCTTGCAGGTGGGCGATCTGCGTCACCTCCGACCACGGCGCGAGCAAGCACCGCTCCCACGACCGGAAGCAGAGCTCGTCGGCGCTCCACGCCAGCGCGTGCCAGGGCTCTTCGCGAGCGGTGAGCTTCCTCGCCTTTTGCACCGCCCTGAAGGTGCGGACGACCCGCAGCGTGCCCAGCGCCGCCATCGCAGCAGCGAGACCGAAGGCCATCGGCTCATCCAGCCCGAGCACCGCCGGCCCGAGCATGGCGACGAGCCCCGCGGTGGCGAACAGCAGGTACGGCAGGCAGCCGCCCCGGTAGGGCACGCTCTTCGTCGCGTCGGTGCCTTTGACGAGCAGATCGTCCCGCGCGGTGAAGGCGGTCAGGTCGGCGATCTGCTCCGCATCGAGCTTGTCGAAGTTCTCGATCATTCCGCTTCGGGCCGCTGCTCGCGTCGCATGAGCTCGCCCAGCACGTCCTGGAAGGGCACGCCGTCCAGGATCGCGCCGACCGCGCCGGCGATCGGGAGGTCCACCCCGCGGGAGTTGGCGAGCCCGACCAGCGTGCGGACGCGGGCGGCGCCTTCGGGGTGGTCGAACGGCTTGCCCGCCGCCACCGCTATGCCTGCCTGGACCAGTTCGTCCTTGCGGTCGGTGCAGGTCAGCATCCAGTCGCCGATGCCCGACAGGCCCGAGACCGTCGTGCGATCCCCACCCATCGCGACCGCCAGGCGGGCCGCCTCGGCGATCCCGCGCGTCAGGAGCACGGCCATGAGCGAACGGCCGAGGCCGGCGCCCTGAATCAACCCGGACGCGATCGCCAGCGGGGTGCGCATGGCACCGCCGACCTCCACCCCGAGCACGTCCAGCGTGCCGTAGACGCGCACCTGCGGGCTCGCCAGCGCCTCGATCGTCAGGTCGACGACGGACTGCAGGCGCGAGCCCACCACCGCCGCGGTGTCCTCGCCCGCGCGGAGTTCGTCCGCGGCCCAGGGTCCGGCCAGGGCGCCGGTGCGCAACGCCAGCGTCTCCGCCTCGATGACCTGCGTCACGGTCGCTCCGCCGGCTTCCAGCCCCTTCACCACGTGCACCACCGACTGGCTCGGGGTCAGGTGGGGGGCGCAGTCCTTCATGAGCGCTCGGATCGCCGCGGGAGGCACCGCCACGAGCACCAACTCGGGCTCGAGGGCGCGGACGAGATCACCGGTGGCGCTGATCCGCTTGCCCCGCTTGTCCCCCCCGGACTCCTTCTTGAGGGCCTTGCCGGCCTTGCTCGGGGTCCGCGACCAGACGACCGCCTCACCGCCGGCGTTGGCCACGCGCCACGCCACGGTCCGCCCCCACATGCCTCCGCCGAGGATGCCGACCTTCACGACTGCCTCCGGCCGATGGGCAGCGGCGGCGGCAGCGGGTGTTTGGCCAACCGGTGGGCGTAGTAGAGCGCCAACTTCGGATCCTCCAGCACCACCCCGCCCTCGCGTCCCCAGACGGCGCGGGTGGCGTGGTAGCGAGCGAAGTGCTTGAGCGCGGAGACCCGCAGATCCTGCGGCGTCGCCTTGGCAACCACGGCGCCCAGCCGGATGCGTCCGTCCGCCGCAAGCACCTTCAGCGCCGCCTGCATGTGGCCGATCTCAGCGTCGACTTCGGGGGTCGTGAAGCGGCGCGAATCCAGCCCCAGGAGCAGCCGTCGGTAGACGTCCAGGTTCGGGTGGTGCGCCTCCAGCCGGCGGTGCATCGCGGCCGCAAGGACGTGGGTGTCGAACACCACCGTGTCGTCCAGGAAGGCCTGACCGATCGCCCCCGCCAGCCGCCGGGTGTACTCGTGGTCGCGCTGCTCGTCGGCGACGACCTCCCCGTCCCGCATCACGTAGCCGGCGGGGTCGAAGGGACGCCCCTGGGGGTCCAGGGAGTTGCCGTCGGCGTCCACGGGGTTCCCGAACGGGTCCAGCGGCTGCCCGAACACGATCTCGACTGGGTTCGTCATCGCCATCATGTTCCGCACGAAGCCGAGCACCTTGTCCGGTCGGCTGAACTCATCGTCCGCGATGATGTACCGCGACTGTCCCGCCTCCTGGAGGTGGTCGTCGATCAGGGTCTCCGCCTCGAGCACGAGGTGGTAGTTCAGCGTCGCGGGGATGAAGAAGACGCGCGGCGTCTCGGCGCCGGCGCGCAGGTTCGCCTGGTAGGCATCCAGCGCCGTGCCCATCAGCCCCTTCTTGAGCTTCGTCTCCACCAGTCCGCTGCGCGATCGCGTGCCCCCGGGGAAGAAGAGCGAGTGCCAGCGCCGCTCCAGGCTGAAGGTCGAGTACTCCTTCAGCGTGGTCAGGTAGATGGTGTTCTTCTTGGTCCGGTCGACCTTGTAGGCGCCCAGGTGGTCCATGAAGTAGCTGAGCAGCCAGTTCGTGAAGAGGTTGATCCCGGCGCCGTAGATCATCGGCGGGAGCCCCCGGTCGTGCAGCGCGAAGCCGATGACGGGGGAGTCCAGGTTGCTCAGGTGGGTGGGGACGAGCACGCAGGTGCCCTTCTCCACGAGCTTGTCGAACACGTCGATCTGGCCGCTGCTGATGATGCGATCCGACAGCGACAGCTTGTCGCCCTTGAGCGACCGCCTGAGCATCGCCCACGGCGCCTGCTTGCGCAGCAGCAGCGCCAGCCCCTTGGGCATGACCCGGGTGGCCGTCTTGTAGGTCTTCTCGTCGAAGTGGCCGTGGATCTCGGAGGCGTACTCGCGCGCGATGGACTTGAGGATCGAGCGCAGCTCGTCCTTGCTCGCCCACGCGAGCCTCCGTCGCGCCGAGCGCAGCCGTTCGAGGTAGGCCCGCTCGGCCTCGTCCTTCGTCTTGCGCAGCCGCTTCTCTTCCTTGAAGCAGCAGTCATTGATGAGGATGTCGAGTTCGTCGCCATCGAGCCGCGAAGCGACCCGTTGTACGAGTTCGTCGATCACCTGCCGATCGTCGATCGGCTCCCTTGCGATGCCCTCACGCCTCAACATGCGCGAAGTCTTATAGGATCTGAACCATGGGTCGAGGAACACGACTCAGATTCGGACGCTTCTACACTCCCCCCCCCGTCGCGGACCTCGCTCTCAACGAGGTGATCCGCGCTCCCGGCGAGCACGTGTGGGACCCGACGTGCGGCGATGGTGCGTTCCTCCGACGAGCGGCGGAGCGCGGCCACGATCCGTCGTGCCTGCACGGTGACGACATCGACGTCGACGCGATCGAGGCCGCTCGGAGCGCGCTGCCCGAGGCCCACCTCGCCGTCGGCGACTTGTTCACCCGCACCGAGGGGAGCTTCGACGCCATCGTCGGCAACCCGCCGTTCGTCCGGGTGGAGCGCCTCCCCGCCGACCGTCGCGCGACCCTGCGTGAGACCGTCGCCGACGCCATCGGCTTCGAGCCGCCCGCCCAGACCGATCTCTCCGTGCTCGCGCTGCTGCAGGCGCTTCGTTTTCTCGCCCCCGGCGGAAGGCTGGCATTCGTCATGCCCAACACCTGGATGGACGCCTCCTACGGGCGCCCCGTCCGCCGGTGGCTCCTGGAGCACTACCGCCTCGTCGCCGTGATCGAGTCCCGCGCCGAGCCGTGGTTCCCGGAGGCCGCGGTCAACACCGTCATCGTCGTCTTCGAGAACAGCCCCGGTGGCGGCCCCACCCGCTTTGGCGATCGCGTCGCGGTCCCCCCCGAGGGCCGCTGGGGACCGTTGCTGCGGGCGCCCGACCTCTGGTTCGACATCACCGGCCGCGCCCCCCTGGTCCGCCTCGGCGACGTGCTCGACCTCAGCTACGGCACCAAGGTCGGGGTCGCGGCGTTCTTCACCCCCCGAGGGGGCCTCGGCGACGTCGAGCCCGCCTCCCGGGTCCCGTTCATCCGGAGCCTGCGACGCCTCCATCGGTACGAGGTCGCGCCCGAGCACGTCGACGGAGAGCTGTTCGTGCCGACCGACCCGCCGGGCCCCCGGGCCCAGGCCTGGATCGACGAAGGAGCCGCCTCCACGACCCGCGCGGGGGTCCCCTGGCCAGAGGTCCCGTCCCTGCGCAACAACAGCCCCTGGTACCGCCTCAGGGGGCTGCGCGGCGGCGACGTCATCGTCCCGCAGTTCCGCGCCGAGCGGCACTACGCGCTCGCCAACCCCCACCGCATTCCGGTGAACAACTCCGCCTGGCACGGCACCTGGCGGGACGCGCGCCACGCAGACGTGGGTGTCGCCCTGATGAACTCGACGTGGGCCGCCCTGGCCGCCGAGGTGGGCGGACGCACCAACCTCGGTGAGGGCCTGCTCACCTGCTACGGCCCCGACCTCGACGACCTCCTCCTCCCCGATCCCGAGCGGTTCGTGGGCACCGCCGCCGGCCGACGGCTCCTGGCCGCCTGGGACCGCCTCCGCACCCGCGCCGTGCTCCCCCTCGCCGACGAGGTGACCCGGGGCGATCGCCGCGCGCTCGACGAAGCGGTGTGCGCCGGCCTCGGCCTGCCCCGCAGCACCGCCCGCGCCATCGCGCGCGAGGCTGTGCGGCTCGGCTCCACCCGCTCGCGGCTCGCCGCCGCCTTCCGGGAGGCTCGCTGATGTCGACCTGGGCGGTGCTGTTGTTGGTCGCCCTCGCGGGACTCACCGCGAGCCTCATCCGGTCGCTGACGGCCCGGATGATGGCGCGCCCGGTCCGGCGGCGGCGTCACCGGCAGCCGATGCGCACCGCCCGGGCGATCGGCATCCCCGAGGGCGAGGGCCTCGTGGTGTGGGTCGACCGGGGCAAGTCACTCCCCGCCAGCTGCCGCCGCATGGTCCGGGTCAGCGCCAGCCAGGGGGACATGGTGCCGCTGCAGTTCCACAGCGACGGCCCCGAGATGGAGCCGCTGCTGCACATCGAGGTCGGCCCCATCGATCGAACCGAGATGAAGGTCCGCCTCGTCGAAGTGGAACTGAAGATCGCGGACGACGGCCGCATGAAGGCCAACGCCAAGGTGCGTTCGACCTCGACCCCCATCCCGATCCGCGTGATCGGCCGGCCCCCCCCCCCGCGTCCCCACCGAAGTGGACGACACCCGACTGGTCTGAAAGGCTCCCCGCATGGCAGGTGGATCGACAAGAGCTGTGTACATCGCGATCACCGCGAACTCCCTGGTGATGGTGGCGAAGTTCGCCGCCTTCGGCCTCACCGGATCAGCCGCGATGCTGTCCGAGGGCATCCACTCGTTCGCTGACGTGGGCAACCAAGCGCTGCTCGCCCTGGGCATCAAGCGGAGCGAGAAGGCCCCCACCGACGAGCACCCCTACGGCTACACCCGCGCGCGCTTCATCTGGGCGCTCATCTCCGCCGTCGGCATCTTCTTCCTCGGCTGCGGGGTGACCGTCTACCACGGCATCAGCTCGCTCTTTCACCCCCACGAACCGTTCACCGCCGCGGAGCTGCCGATCCTCATCGGCGTGTTCATCTTCGCCTTCGTCATCGAGGGCGGCGCCCTCCTGATGGCCATGTCGGCGATCAAGAAGGAGGCGGGCGGCGTGCCGCTGCTGAAGTACCTCCGCGAGTCGTCCGATCCGATGGCCGCGGCCGTGCTTCTGGAGGACAGCGCCGCCGTCATCGGCGTCGCGATCGCGGCCGCCTGCGTGGGCCTCAGCATCGCCACCCACAACCCGATGTGGGACTCGGTGGGCTCGATCATCATCGGCGTCATGCTCGGCTGGATCGCGATCGTGCTGGTGAACCGCAACCGCGAACTGCTGTTGGGCGAGGCACCCAGCAGGGAGGTCGTGGAGCGCGTGCAGGCCGTGCTCGGAGCCCAGCCCGAGGTCGATGCGGTGCACGACATCAAGGCCGTGGTGCTCGGCAGCGGGCGCCTCCGGTTCAAGGCCGAAGTCGACTTCGACGGGACGGAGTTGGCCCGTCAGAAGCTGACCCAGATGGACCTCGAAGCGACCCTCGCGAGCCTGACCAACCAGGACGCGCTGGAGGCCTTCCTCCTGAAGTTCGGCGACGACATGGTCGAGTCCGTCGGGGACGCCGTGGATCGCATCGAAGAGAAGGCCGCGGCGGCGGTCCCGGAGTTGGCCCACGTGGACCTGGAAGCGGACTAGACCGGCGCTCCCTGGCTGACGAACCAGGCCGCGAGCGCGGCCAACGCCACGATCACGGCGAACGTGACCATCGGCATGCCCCACCGATCGACCATCGCCGGCTTGGGCAGACCCTGCGCCGGGTGCGACCGCGTCTCGAACATGGGCGCCTCCCCCGAATCGGTCCACGGCGAGCGCGCCACCACCGAGTCGTGCCGACGCAGCAGCTCGGTGTTCACGTCCCGCTCCCGCATCGCCTGCAGCTCACCGGCCGCCTTGGGCGAGACCGCCTCGCTGGCCATCGCCATGGTCATCTGGAACGGCGGGGGCGTGAGGTCGGCGCGGTAGCGCCCCTTGAGGTCCCGCATCGACATCTGGCAGCGCGCCAGGTGCTCCCGCCGCGCCGACAGCGTCGCCTCGACGTCCAGCACCTTGTGGCGCTGCGCCTCCGGAAGCCACGACTCCTGGAGGGACTCCTCGTAGACGAACAGGTTGTGCACCGTGCCGACGGTCGCCTTCCACCCCTCGAAGTGGTGAGCGAGCCACTCGGCGTCGCTCCAGTCGCGAATCTGGGGAGAGAGCACGTCGGCGTAGCAGTCGGGGCAGACCCCTTCTTCAGCCCACACCGCGGCGTTCCCGGTCCAGACCTCGCCCACCGACTCGACGCGGAACTTGTCCGCAGCGGTCACCTGCCCGCAGACCGGGCACGGGAACTCGTCGACCATGGGGGTGAGCTGGTCGGTTTCCATGCCGACCGGATCGGGATCCAATTCGTCCTCGCGAACGACGCGCACCTGCCGCAACGACGCGCTGGAGGCGACCGGATCGGCGGCGCAGTGCGGGCACCGGGACGACTCCTCCTCCTGGAGGTAGTCGCCATGAAGCGGACAGAAAAGGTCCTCCGGTACCGTCACCAAATTCACTCTAGGTTGGTTTTTTTGAAAGGTCGCGACCGGTCGACGTTCCAAGGAGCATGCGATTCGGAGAGTTCCTCATTGCGGAAAGTCGAGTGAGCGGAGACCAGGTCGGGCTGGCGCTGGCGGAGCAACGCCGTCGTCAGATTCCCCTGGGACTCCTCGCCATGCACTCGGGTCTTCTTACCTCGGCGGAGGTCCACCACGTCCTCCGTGCCCAGACCCATCGCCGCGCATGGAAGCGCTTCGGTGAGGTCGCAACTGAGATGGGGCTGTTGGATGACAGCGCCACGGAGTCTCTGCTGGCCCGCCAGCGGCGAACCCGACCGCGCCTCGGCGCGATTCTCGTGGAGCAGGGGGCCGTCGAACCCGACGACCTGAGCACCCTGGTCGACCGGCATCACAACCTGAGCCGCGGGAGCGAGATCGGCCCCCCGTCCTGGGACCGCGCCGTCTAGCGCGTCAGGGAATCGGACAGCACCCGGAGCCGAGCCGCCGGGCTCGAGGCCGCCAGGTAGTCCTGGGCCGTCGTTGGATTCAACTCCAACCGCCACGCGATCATCGACGCCGGGTCGGGGTGCTGCGACAGCGTCGAGGCTGACAACTCAAGCTCGGGCCGCGACGTACGCAGCCGCGCCATGACCAGGGACAGACCCTCGGCGATCGCCTCGGAGGTGGACTCCTCCTGGGGCACGACTTCGACCGAGGCGGTGCCGTCCTCGATCTCTTCGACCTTCACCGCGCAGCGGGGATGCAGCACCCCCATCGCGGAGCCGTCCGTCAGCGGAGCCAACTGGAGCACCCGGATCGCCGTGGCGTAGGTCAACTCCTCGTCGGTCTCGGGGGCGAGGCAGATCCAGCCGTCCGACCGTGCCGCCTCTTCCGCCGTGCGGATGGCGACCGCCCGCACCGCGCGGGCCCACCGGGGCGGGCCGGGCAGGCGTACGTTGCTCTGCAGCAGCACCACCCGCATCTGCGCGGGCGGCTCGTCCGCGGGAACGCGTCCCGTACCGGGGCGCCACCGAATCCCCCCCGTCAGGGCCGCACCGCGGACCTCCAGCAACGCTGCCCACTCCTCGGGCCGCTCGGGGTCGGCGGTGAGGCAGAACAGACCCGGGAGGGCGGACCCCTTGGGGTCGTCCCCGTGGACCTGGTGGGCGGCGGCCTCCAGCGAGCCCGCCGTGAACGCTTCTCCGTCGGTGAGGCGAACCACCCCGGCGCCCCACTGACCGGCCTCGTCCAGGGAGACACGCCGCTCCGAGGTGCCGTCGGGGTGGGCCAGGTGCCAACCCGAGACGATCGGGCCGGGACACTCGAACACGGCCAGCACCGACTGCCCCGCCTTGGCCGCGAGCCGCTGGGCGACATCGTCCAGGTTGCGGAGCCACCAACCCGAAGACGCGAGGGAGACGGCCGTGCCGCCACCCGCTTTGGGGGTGCCCGCCGCCAACGCCGCGACGTCGACGCCGGTGAGGAGACGGAACACGGTCTTGTCCCAGGAGGGACCGCCTTGATCGTGCAACGCCTCAGCGATGTGATCGGCGCTGAGTTCGCCGGCTGCGAGCAGCAGGCCCGTGGGAGTTGAGGTCACGGCCGCCGTCTACACGACGAGCGCGCCGTTGTCACCAGCGACGTCGCTCAGGTGGTGAGCGTGGACTCGGGCGGCGCGGCCGTCGTGGCCGTCGATCCGTCGGAGTTGCTGACGTTCACCATGCGGCCGTGGAAGACATCCACCCCGTCGATGCGGGACAGCGAACGGAGCAGCCCTTCGACCGCCGCACCGACTTCCTTGCCGGCCGAGGGGTCGTACCGGACGCTGATGAGCTCATGCTCGCACGCGGCGGAGCGGACGTCGGCGCCGGAGGCGGGACCGCTGAGCAGGCGACGGATGGTGGACCAGTCCGTCAGCCGCTCGTCGGGCCGCTTGATCAGCGTGCCGTTGATGAACTCGACCAGCCCCTCGGGCAGGCCCGAACGGATGCGGGTGATGTCCGGCGGCCGCTTCCGCACGTGCATCTGCAGCAGCTCGCGGATGGTGTCGCTGTAGAAGGGCACCCGGCCGGTGACCATCTCGAACGCCATGATGCCGAGGCTGTAGATGTCGGCGCGTCCGTCCACCGGCTTGCCGACGGCGGCTTCGGGGGCCAGGTAGCGGGGCGTGCCCTCCACCATCCTGGCGCGCTTCTGCGCGGGGTTCTTCTGGATGCGCCGCGCGATGCCGAAGTCCATCAGCTTGACCGCGACGTCCTTGTCGACGGCGCAGTTGGCGGGCTTCACGTCGCGGTGCACGATCCCCTGCCCATGCGCGTATTCGAGCGCGATCGACATCTGGCTGAGGATGTCCATCGCCTCGTCGGGCCCCAGGATCTTACGCACCTTGAGCAGCTTGCTCAGGTCCGTGCCCGACACCTTCTCCATGACGATGAAGTAGGTGGCGTACGCCTCCTCGGTGTCGAAGATCTGAACGATGTTCGGGTGGGTCAGCCCGGCGATGGTTCGCGCCTCGTGCAGGAACCTCTCACGGAAGTTCTTGTCGTACACGAGTGTGTGGCTGAGCATCTTGAGCGCGACGACCCGATTCAGGCCCGGATGCAGGGCTTGATACACCTTCGCGGTGGCGCCCTCGCCCAGCTTGCCGAGCAGGCGGTACTTGCCGACCTTCTCGATCCCGCCGCCCTCTTCGAGGCGCTTGCCGAGGATCTCGGTCAGGAAGCGCGCCAGCGGGGGGTGGCTCGACAGGAGCGGCTGCAGCGTGGCCCGGTGGATGACGAGCGTCTGCACTTCCGTCTCGGCGATGACGTCGGCGTTCCGCTGCTCCCCTGTCAGGAGCGCCATCTCGCCGACCATGTCGCCCGGTCCGAGGTGCACCACCATCTTCGTCTTGCCGCTGCCGGCATCGACGATCGGGACCCGCACGCGACCGGTGCGGATGACATGCATGCTGTCGCCCGCCTCACCCCTGCGGATGATGTAGTCGTTGGGGTTGAAATTGCGGGTTTCGATCTCGTCGTCGATCGCGTCGAGTTCGGTCGAACCGATCGACGTGAAGCCGTTGACCGTGGTCAGGAACTGGGTGACGCCGTCGGACATACGGCTGACAGACTAGTCGATTCGGACGTCGTTTACCTTCAGGCGGAGCGTCCTTCCGTCCGACTGGGGCAGCAGGAAGATGACCTCGTCGCCTTCGTACCGCGTCTGCACGCTCTCCCCGACGTGGTCCTTGCTGACCGCGTACTTCACGTTCTCGTGCAGGGTGGCGCCATCGGCCCCGACGAATCCGCCGAGGGTGTTCCGCTTGAACTGCTGGTAGTGCTTGCCGCAGAAGCCCTTGGCCCGGATCACGCCGCCGCAGTCGGGGACCGCGCACACCTTGGCGCTCGCCGCCGCCGCCGGAGCCTTCTTCTTCTTCTTGGCCGACTTCTTCTTGGCCTTGGGGGCAGGCTGAGCAGCCGAGTCCACCGCGCGATCGAGATCGCCCTGGAGTCCATCCAGCGCGCTCGTCAGATCACTGATCGTCTTCTCGAGCCGATCCAGCTTGTTGCGAAGGTCACGGACCTCCGAGCGGGTGGGCAAGCCCTTCTGGTCCAAGACCTCGTAGATGATGTCCTCGACCGGGGTCTGCAACACCGGGATGAGGCGCTCGGCCATCCCACCAACGACAAAACCGATCAATCCAGACATTTGATCCTCCGCTTGAGCTCGTGCAGCTTCTTGGTCGCCTCACGGGTGTGGTAGTCGAGCATGTCCACCCGGTTCCGCAGATCCCGGAAGTCTTGCCGCGTGGGTAGTCCCTTGTGTTGGACCACCCCGTCGAAGATCTCCTCCACGGGCTCGCGGATGTGCGGCAGGATGCCGTCGCTCACCGAGGAGTAGAGGTAGTTGGAAAGGACACCCATTCGTCACTCACACCGAAAGGTTGCAGCCGCGAAGCAACTCACGCTCACGGTAGTTCTGAGCCTGATCTGTGTCAACTGCGGATCGAACTCAGTCACCTCTTTGGAGGCTCCGTTTGCGGAGGAACTCACGTTCGACGCCCCATCCGACGGCACTCACACCGTGAGCGTGGGGTGGGAAATCGACCCCGCCCGGCTCATGGGGTGGAACGACGGACGAGTCCAGCGGCAGGCCCTCGTGGACGTGACCGCGGGAGGACTCACGGAGACGATGTGGCTCCCGATCACCGCCCAGCACGAGGTGATCCGCGACGGCCAGGTGGTCGGCCTCACGTACCGCGAAGCCGGCGATCCGCAACCCAGCGGTTACACCCGGGTGGTGCCCAAGCGGGTGCTCCGGTTCGAGGCCGACGGAGGCCCCATTCAGGTGAAGACCCGCGTGAGTTCAGGCGCCTCGACGATGCCGCTCAAGGCGATTCACCGGGTCCACGTCGAGGTCAAAGGACCTGAATGGCCTCGCCCGGCTGGAGCATCGGATACGCGAACCCCGTGACGGGGGGCCGGCCGTAGAAGCGCTCGAACGGGGCGTGCACCGCCGCCCCCACCGTGAGCGCCGCACCCAGCCGCTGAGACAGCCGTGAGGCAGCCTCCTCCTGGCCGGACTCGACCCCGACGACGGCGAGATCGATCCCCCCGAGCCCCCACGCATCCGCGATCTCTGGATCCAACAGCTCGGTGAACGCCTCACAGGTCAGGAAGATCCTCACGCCGTCGAACCGCAGGTCGTAGGCCAGGTACGGCCCCTCCGCGGGTTGGCCGCGGATGGCCCACGCGCTGGCGAGCACGCGGGGGAGGTCTCGCACCGCCTGGCGCAGCACCCCGTTGGCCTTGAGGATGGCCAGCTTGCCGGCGACGTCGTGCTTCTGGAGGTGCGGGAAGGAGCGGGCGGTGACGTTCACTCCGCCGTGGACCAAGGTCTGGTTCGGCAGGATCGACGGGCACCCCAGGTAGGCCGCGACCTGCGGGGGGGCCAGCTTCGGCAGGTCGAACAGGTGAGCGTCCCGGATGTGCTCGTGGTGCCCGTGTGTGAGGAGCATCGCGTCGGCGACGCAGTCCGATCGCTCGGCGTGAGGCTCATCGACGAGCGACGTGACGCAGGGGTCGACGATCAGGGACCTGCCGCCGGCCTCGACCTTGAAGGTGCCCCAGCCGAACCAGGTCACCGTCGCCCTAGTCACTGATCGCTCGGAGCCTGGTGGAGGTGTCCTTGAGGGTATCGGCCTCCTTGCGCAGCTCGGCCGCCTCGGCGGCGAGGGCGTGAGCCGCGGTCCGGAGCTCTTCGGCCTTGGCCTGCAGCTCCTGGTGCTGCTCTGGGGTCGTGGCCTCCAGGATCGCCGCGTCCACGGCCAGGAGCGCCTGCTCGGCGGCGACGACCTTCTCGACGAGGCTGCGGTGGCGCTGCTCGATGGCGTCCACCTGGGTGGGCACCCGCTGCACCATCCCCTCGAGGGTGTGCTCGTCGGCCAGTTCGACCGTCGCCGGCTCCGGCGCGGGGGTAGGGAACGGCTGCTGCACCTTCGGTTGGGGCTCACAGCCCAACAGGACGAGCAGCAGCAGGGGGAGCAGTCGGTTCACGGCGACACGAAGCCTAGCGCGATGCGGACGGCCTGCACCTGCTGCTCCAGCGGCACCGCCTCCAGCGGCGGCAGGTGGAGGAACACGGCGGGCAGTCCGGCATGCAGCAGGCGGTAGTACCAGGCGTTGCAGACGTAGGTGCCGGCGGTGTTGCTGACCTTCGCGGGGATGTCGGCCGCGGCGATGGCGTCGGCGAGGCCGCGCACGTCCACACCGCTGAGGTAGGCGTCCGGACCGTCGGCCGCCACCGGCTCGCCCCTGGGCTGGGCGCCGGCGACGTCGGGGATCCGGAAGTCGGCCACGTTGATCGCCACCCGCTCGACCGAGACGACCGTCCGCTTCTGCGCCAGCCCGGTGGCGACGACCGCGGAGACGCCCACCGGAACTTCCAGGGACTCCAGCGCGGTGCGCACCACGACCCGCCCGGGGAAGCCCGCGGTGACGTCGACGGTGGGGTTGTGGGTGACCTCTCCGAAGGGGCCGAAGCAGGTGACGAGCGGGCTCAACCCTGCTCCAGGCGCTTCCTCAGGTCCTTCAGGAACCGGCCCGACGCGGCGCCGTCGTTGGCGCGGTGGTCGTAGGTCAGGGTCACGTACATCATCGGCCGGATGGCCATGGCGTCGTGGCCGTTCTCGTCGGTGACGACGACCACCCGCTTCACGATCGCGCCGATGGCGAGGATGGCGACCTGCGGCTGGTTGATCAGCGGCATCGACGCCAGGTTCCCGTTGCTGCCGACGTTCGTGATGGTGAACGTGCCGCCCCGCAGATCGGAGGCCTGGATCTTGTTGTCACGCGCGCGCCCGACGACCGCCTTGAAGTCGGTGTCGAGCTCGTCCAGCGAGCGCTCCCCCGCCCCGTGCAGCACCGGCACCACGAGCCCGCCGTTCTTCTTGGCGACAGCGACGCCGAGATTGATGCGCTTGTGGACGATCTTGCGATCGCCGTCGAGCGAGCTGTTGAAGCCCTTGTGGTCCCACAGCGCCTGGGCCACGTGGTGGGCGACGACCAGGGTGTAGCTGCGCTTGCCCCGCGTCGCCGCGATGCGCGACATGTCGACCTCGATGACGGTGCTGACGTGCGGGGCGCGCCACCACGTCCACGCCATGTGCTCGGCCATCGCCTTGCCCAGGGGGCTCAGCGGCACGACCTCGTCGCCGGCGTAGATCTGCGGCGCGTACTTGCCCGGCGTGTCGGCCGCGAACGGAACCCGCCCGCGGAAGGCGTCGACCCGCTGCCCCGGCACGTAGCCCTCGGCCGGCCTCACGTAGCCGGTGCCGACGAACGCCTCCAGGTCCTTGCGCGTGACCCGCCCGCCCCGGCCGGTGCCGGAGACCTGGCCCAGGTCGACGTTGTTCTCCCGCGCGAGGCGGCGCACCACGGGGGAGACGAACAGCTTGTAGCCGTCGGGAACGGCGAGGACTGCCGCCGCCCCGTGGCCGGGATCGGTGACGGGCGCCGACACGGCGGCGGGAGCCCGCTCGGGGCGCTGGGCGCCGGGCGCGGTGGCGATCTCCGTCGACTCGTCGTCCGCTGCCGCCGCTCCGTCGCCCGCATCCAGCAGAGCGATGACGTCGCCGACCTCGACGGTGGCGCCTTCGGCGACCTGATGGGCCACGAGCACCCCCGCCATCGGCGCGGGCACCTCGGTCTCGATCTTGTCCGTGGAGACGAGGACGAGATCCTCATCGCGCTTGACCGCGTCGCCGGGCTGCTTGAGCCAGCGCACGATCGTGCCCTCGGAGATGGACTCGCCGAGCCCTGGAAGAATCACCTCGGTGGTCATGGCGCGGGAAGGGTAGCGGCGAACGCGTCCACCGTCGCGTCCATGACCGCCTCCATCGTCGGGGCGGTGCCGAGCTCGCGCTCCAGGGACGTCACCCCGGCATCCGCGATGCCGCACGGCACGATGAGATCGAAGAAGCTCAGGTCCGTGGTCACGTTCAGGGCGAAGCCGTGCAGCGTCACCCACCGCCGCGCCTTGACCCCGATGGCGGCGAGCTTGCGGTTGTCGATCCACGTACCGGTCCGGCCCTTGACCCGGTCGGTCTCCACGCCGAAGGCGCGTCCCACGCGGATGCAGACCTCCTCCAACCGCCGCAGGTACTTGTGCAGGTCGCGATCGACCAGCTCGATGATCGGGTAGCCGACGAGCTGACCCGGGCCGTGGAAGGTGATGTTCCCGCCCCGGTCGGTCTCGTGCACGGCGACTCCGCGGGCGGCGAAGTCGCCGATCAGGTTCTCCGAGCCGCGCCCGGTGAACGAGTAGGTGATGGTTGGCGGGTGCTCCAAGAGGAGAAGCTGATCCGGGATCGCACCGTCGATGCGTTCCTGGACCAGCTTCTTCTGGAGTTCGAAGGCCTCGTCGTAGTCGACGACGCCCAGCCGCTGTACCTGCACGGCGTCAGGCTACTTGCTTGAGGCCCCCCGCGCGGAGGTGGTCCCGCATCCGGCGCATCGCTCGGGATTCGAGCTGGCGGACGCGCTCCCGGCTGATGCCGAGCTCCTCGCCCACCTCCTGCAGCGTCTCCTTGGTGTCGGACAGGTGCCGACGCCGGATGATGAGCTGCTCCCGATCGGGCAGCGACGCGATGGCTTCGCGCAGCTTCTCCTTGTGGAGGGCGTCCAGCTCCGAGATCTGGAGGGTCTCCTCCGGGTCGGCCGAGTCACCGGGGATGAAGTTCTTCTTGGGGGCCGCGTCGGGGTCGCCGTTGACGGGCGCATCCAGGCTGACGTCGTAGCCGCCCAGGCGTCCCATCATGCTCTCGACCGTCTTGCGGTCCACGCCGATGAGCTCCACCAGCCGCTCCATGCGCTTCTCGCCGGTCAGACCCTCGCGGTCCGCCTCGCGGCGGGCGCGGCCCAGCCGGCTGTAGACGGTGCGCTGCCGCTGGGTGGTGCCCAGGCGGACCAGCGAACGGGTTCGCAGGAGGTAGTCACGGATGTAGGCGCGAATCCACCACGCGGCGTAGCTGAGGAAGCGGGTGCCGCGGTCCGGGTCGTAGCGGTCGATGGCGCGAAGCAGGCCCATCGTCCCTTCCTGGACGAGGTCGGAAAACGCGACGTGCTGATTGGCAAATTCGCTGGCGATTTTGATCACGGCCCGCATGTTGGAAAGCACCAACTTGTCGGCTGCGGCCTTGTCCTGGTGGTCGAGCCACCGGCGGGACAGCTCGATCTCGGCCTCGGCGGTGAGCACCGGATGAGCCTGAACGTGGCTGTAGTAGAGCTTCAGGGCGTCGTCTCGATCTCGTCTCATGGCTGACTCCCTTGGTCGTCAGTAGAAGGGACACCTCTGATACGGATTACGTTCCTTCTTGTTTCAACGTTGCACCGACCGATTGAGTGTCAAGGGCAGCGAGGCATTCATGTCCTTGGTACGTTCGTCGGCCATGATCGGTTTCGAACTATCTGAAGATCAGAAAGCGTTCCAAGATCTGGCGCGAGATTTCGCCCGGAACGAGATCGCTCCTGCTGCTGAACACCACGATCGAACGGGCGAGTTTCCCCGCGCGATCCTCGAGAAGGCGTGGGAGTCGGGCCTGATGAACACCCACGTGCCCGAAGACTGCGGGGGCCTCGGCCTCGGCTGCCTCGACGGCACGATCATCGCCGAGCAGATGGCCTGGGGCTGCACCGGCATCGGCACGGCGATGGAGGCGAACACCCTCGCCGAGGTCCCGGTCGTCATCGCCGGCACCGACGAGCAGCGGAAGAAGTACCTCGGTCGCATGATGGACGCGCCGCTGTACGCCGCCTACGCGGTGACCGAGCCGGGCGCCGGCTCCGACGTCGCCGCCGCCAAGACTGTCGCCGTCCGCAAGGGTGACACCTGGGTCATCAACGGCAACAAGATGTGGATCACCAACGGCGGCGTCGCCAACTGGTTCTTTCTGCTGGCCAAGAGCGACCCCGACCAGGGCGCGGGCAAGGCCTTCACCGCCTTCATCGTCGACGCGGATTCCCCCGGAATCACCATCGGCAAGAAGGAATGGAACATGGGTCAGCGCGCCTCCGACACGCGCGGGATCACGTTCGAGGACGTCGAGGTCCCGGACGCCAACCGGCTCGGCGACGAGGGGTTCGGCTTCAAGATCGCGATGAAGGCGTTCGACAAGACGCGGCCCCTGGTGGCGTCCGCGGCGGTCGGACTGGCCCAGCGCTGCATGGACGAGGCGTCCAAGTACGCGATGGAGCGCAAGACGATGGGCAAGCCCATCGCGTTCCACCAGGCGATCAACTTCATGATCGCGGACATGGCCATCGGCATCGAGGCGGGGCGCTTGCTGGTGCAGAAGGCCGGCTTCGAGATCGACCAGGGCCGTCGCAACACCTACTACGCGTCGATGGCCAAAGCGTTCACCGCGGACCACGCAATGAAGTGCGCGTTGGATGCAGTCCAGGTCCACGGCGGCTACGGCTTCAGCCAGGAGTATCCGGTCGAGAAGCTGATGCGCGACGCCAAGGTGTTCCAGATCTACGAGGGCACCTCCCAGATCCAACGCCTCATCATTGGCAAGGAGCTATTCGTCCGGCGCTGAGGCTTCGGGTAGCGTGTCCTCCCTTTTTCGGGGAGGGACGCATGCAAGACCTTCGACTGACCGACGTGCTCGTGGACGGTGGCGACACCCGTCTGCACCGTGGAACCAACAACGGCGAGCCTGTGCTCGTACGCCGCGTCCGGCCCGGACCCGGGTTCCGGCGCGGATCCACCGCCATCCGCCACGACGCCGATCTGCTCGGCGCGATGGGCGTCTAGGTCGAGCTCACCGAGACCGACGAAGGGCCCGTGCTGGTCTTCCCGGATCCCGGCTTCGGGCTCCTCGAAGCGCTCCCCCGCCGCGATCTCCTCACCCAGCTGAAGACCGCCCGCGCCACTGCCGCGGCCCTGGGCGCCGTCCACGACGCCCACATCGTCCACGGGCACCCGAACCCCCAGACGATCCTCGTGCACCGCGAGACCGGCGAGGTCACGCTAATCGGCTTCGACCACGGCACCCGCCTGGACGAGTCCCACCCGGAGTCCGTGTCCCCCGACGCGCTGGCGGGCCGACTGGCGTTCCTGTCCCCCGAACAGACCGGGCGGATGAACCGCGGAGTCGGCTACCGGTCCGACTTCTATGCCTTTGGCGTGACCCTGTTCGAGCTGCTGACGGGCGAGCTCCCGCTGCGCGCCCGCGACGCCGCCGGATGGGTCCACGCCCACATCGCCCGGCGCCCCCACGCCGCTTCGCAGGTCGAGCCGTCCGTGCCCGACGCGGTCTCCGCCATCGTCGCGCGTCTGCTCGAAAAGAACGCCGAGGACCGCTACCAGAGCGCCCGCGGCTTGCTCGCCGACCTCGACACCTGCATCAGCCAGCTTGAGACCACCGGCGTCATCGACGACTTCGATCTCGGCAGCGAGGACGTCTCGGACCGCTTCCTGCTCCCCTCGAAGCTGTACGGCCGCGATCCCGAGGTGGAGCGTCTGCTCACCCTCGTGGACGACATCCACCCCGACGGTCCGAAGGTCGGCCTCGTCTCGGGCTGGTCCGGAATCGGCAAGTCCGCGCTGGTCGGCGAGGTCCATCGACCGCTCAGCGAGCGCCATGGCTACTTCGTCGTGGGCAAGAGCGAGCCGCACACCAGGCACGTCCCCTACTTCTCCCTCCTGCAGGCGCTGGCCGATCTCTGCAACCAGCTGCTGACCGAACCCGAAGAGCAGATCGCGACCTGACGGGAGCGTGCGGCGGCGGCCATCGCCCCCAGCGGCAAGGTGCTGGTGGACGTGCTCCCCGAGCTCGGCCTGCTGCTGGGCGAGCAGCCCGACGTGCCCGCCCTCGGCACGCTGGAGGAGAAGAACCGGTTCGAGTTGGTCTTCTCCCGGTTCCTCCAGGCCGCCCCCAGCGACGAGCGGCCGATGCTCCTGTTCCTGGACGACCTGCAGTGGATCGACAACGCCAGCCTGGAGCTGCTGTCGGCGTGGCTGCCGGCCCCGGGGACCGGGAACGTGCTGTTGCTGGGCGCGTACCGGAGCAACGAGGTCGATGCTGACCACCCGTTGAACGCGATGCTCGCGAGCCTCACCGAGCGGGGCGTACCACAGACCTCGCTGGAGCTGGGCCCCCTGGCCAGCACCGCGGTCCACTCCTTGATTCAGGACACCGTCGGGAGCGGGTCGGCGAAGCTCGACTCCCTCTTGAGTCTGGTGATGGACAAGACCGGGGCCAACCCGTTCTTCGTGCGCTCCTTCCTCAGCGAGATGCATGAGGACGGCCTGCTGACCTTCGACCCGGACGGGGGCGCGTGGACGTGGGACTCGCGGTCGATCGCGGCCAAGGACTACACCGACAACGTGATCGATCACGTGGTGGGGCGGATCGGCCGGATGAGCGAAGCGGTCCAGGAGGCGCTGTCGATCGGGGCCGCCCTGGGCGCGCGGTTCGGCATCGAAGCCGCCGCCAAGGCCCTCGGCCGCCCTGACGACGAGGTCGCCCACGACCTGTGGCCCGCTGCCGAATCCGGCTTCCTGGACCCCCTGAGCGACGCGCTCGGAGTCTCGGACCTGCTGGACGCGAGCATGACTTCGCGGGCCGCGGCGAGCTTCCGCTTCGTCCACGACCGCGTGCAGGAGGCGGCGTACTCGCGGCTTCCGGCCGACCGTCGGGCTGAGCTGCACCTGAGCCTCGGCCGGCTGCTGCTGGCGGAGACGCCCGAGCATCGGCTCGAGGACGAGCTCTTCTCCATCGTCGGCCACTTCGAGCGCGCCGGCGAGCTGGTCTCCGATCCCGAGGAGCAGATGGTGCTGGCGGGGCTGCTGATGCGAGCGGCCCGGCGGGCGCAGCTGATGTCGCTCGCCTCGTCGGTCAGGCCCTGATCCAACACGTGGCTGACGCCGGCGAACATCAGCGGCAGGTAGAACGGCGACTCCGACATCGCCGCGGGGGGCAGCGAGGACGCGAGCAGCCGCTGGAGCATCTGCTGCCCCGGGTCGGTGATCTCG
>JAAESI010000108.1 GCA_024229515.1 Pseudomonadota bacterium
AAGCGATGATCGGTGTGAACATCCTCAATCGCATGACCGAGCTCGGGATGCCGGAATCGCACGCTGTCCGAAGCTGAACCTCCGAGAGAGCCGCTCAGTGGCCCGATCCGGCCTCGCTCGGAGCCGTGCAACAACGCCGCGCCGCGAAGCCGCACAGCAGCAGCGCCAGGGTCGGCGGGGCGCCCGCGTCGATGCCGCCGGCGAGGTCGGCGCATCCGCAGCCGGCGGGGTCCGGGTCGTCCGACGCGGGGGGGCCCTCCTCGGCCGGCGTCGGATCGGGCGGGTCGGGTTCGTCCCCCGCCGGTCGCACGAGGTACGACTCCAGCGTCGCGCTCAGGGGCGGCGTGGTGATCACGAAGCGCTCCCCGGACCAGCCCCAACCGTCGTACAGCTCCCCGTCGCGGATCACCTCCCAGGCGGCCGACGAGTCCAGGGAGACCACCTCGAGCTCGACCGCGGAGTCGACCGCGTCGCCGCCGTTGACCGTCAGCACGAGCTGCCCCGCCGCGGCGTCCCACACGGCCTGGTTCACGAACACCCGCTCGTCGCTGATCGCCCCCAGGTAGGGCTCGTCGAAGCGCTCCTCGCTCCAGTTCGCCAGCCCCGCCAGCCGCACGTCCGAGGTCGCCGACGTGGTGCGCGCCAGCAGCGGGAAGGCGTTCTGGTAGACGAGAGGCAGCGCCGACGAGGCGTACGACAGGGTCGTGCCGTCGGTGCTCCACTCGGGCGCGCCGAAGAACAGCTGCCAGGAGGCGTCGAGCTCCCCGACGAGCGCCTCGTCACCGAAGGCCCTGGCCGTGCTCATCGCGAAGCCGGTGGCGACGATCGACATCACCGCCTCCATCGCCCCCTCCGCCCCGACCACATCGACGACGAGCGTGCGGCCGTCCGAGAAGGTCGAGTCCTCGCCCCGCACCACGAAGTGCTCGGCGAAGCGCGGGTAGAGCTCCGCGGCCCAGTCCGGGTCGAGCGCCGCCAGGAACCAGATGGTCCAGGCGTTGTAGACGCCGCTCAGGCGAGGCTCCCGCTCGGGTGGGAGACCCGACGGTACGGCCTGGTAGCGCCCGTAGGGCCAGTACAGGTCGAACAGGAGCTGACTCTCCTCGTCGACCATGCGATCCCGCACCCAGCCCAGCCAGTCGTCGTGCGCCGCGGCGTAGTCGGTGCCGTACATCCGGTCGTGGACGACCTCGCTGAGCCGGTGGGGTGTGTTGCAGGGCACGAAGATCCGGCCCGGCTCGCAGGCGATGTTGTGGACGAGCTCGCCGTCCGCGTCGACGTAGGTGTCCGCCTGCTGGGCGATGGAGGCGGTCAGGGCGACGACGTCGGTCTGGTACGTCGAGCCGTCCGTGCCGACGACGACGTACGGCCCCTCGTAGAGGTCGTCACCGAACAGTTGCCGGTGGAGGGTCATCATGTAGACGAGGTGCCCCGTGTACATCACGTTGTCCGGGCCGAAGGGGTCGGCGCCTCCCCACACCGTCAGGAAGTCCTCCCAGGCGATCGGCTGGGCCATCTTGTCGAGGAACCCCTCGGAGCTCCGCTGGTAGGGCTCCCGCCAGGCGGGGGTGACGGCGGCGGTCTGGGCGACGGAGTAGCCCGAGAAGGCGATCAGGTAGCGGAACGGTGACATCCCGCCCACGTCCCCGAACGACTGGATCAGCTCGATGCCCCACTGGCTCTCGTCGAACGTCTCCGGGGCGCCCTCGACGGCCATGGAGACCGCTCGGGCGAGCCCGATCGTCTCGTTGTCCAGGACTGGATAGCCCTCGACCTGCGCCCAGGCGGGGGCGGCGAGGGAGAAGGCGACTGCGCCGAAGGCAGCCACCCCGAAGCGGGGCGATGGACCCATGGGGCTCCTGACCGACCGACTCTACCCGGTCCGGCCCGTTCCGCCCCGTCCAGCGGAGAGTAGCGCTACGGAGTCAACAGCTCGCGCCCGCTGGCCGCGGCGATCACGTCGCCTGTGTAGAAGTACACGTCGCCCGCCTCGTTCGCGATCCACGGCGTTGTTGCACGGCTCCGAGCGAGGCCGGATCGGGCCACTGAGCGGCTCTCTCGGAGTTTCAGCTTCGGCCAGCGTGCGATTCCGGCATCCCGAGCTCGGTCATGCGATTGAGGATGTTCACACCGATCATCGCTTCCCTCC
>JAAESI010000109.1 GCA_024229515.1 Pseudomonadota bacterium
AAGCGATGATCGGTGTGAACATCCTCAATCGCATGACCGAGCTCGGGATGCCGGAATCGCACGCTGTCCGAAGCTGAACCTCCGAGAGAGCCGCTCAGTGGCCCGATCCGGCCTCGCTCGGAGCCGTGCAACAACGCCCCGTCACATCCTCCGGATGCAGCTGGACCGCTGAGTTCCCCGCCGGGGCGCTACTCTCGGGTATGGCCCCCCGGATCCCCGCGCTGCTCTTGATGCTCGTTTGCGCGGGGGCGTGCGCGCCGTGGGACAAGGGTCCTCCGTCGGTGCACCCCAACGAAGGCCGCCACGGCGCGGTCGCGTGCGAGTCCTGCCACGACTCCGATGGCTGGGGCGGCCTGCCGACGACGTGCGCTGGGTGCCACGAGGGGTCGCGGCCGGCGCAGCACTCCCCCAAGGCCTGCGAGCCCTGCCACGACGCGTTGGGGTGGAGCCCGTCGACCTTCGCCCACGAGCTGGCGCTGACCGGCGGCCACGTGGACCTTGCCTGCGGTGACTGCCACCAGGATCAGGAGCGGTGGGAGGGCCTGCAGCTGGCCTGCAGTTCATGCCACTCGCGCCCCGGCGGGGAGCACCTCGGCGGCGCTTGCCACGCCTGCCACAGCCTCGATCGCTGGACCGACGCGGTGGTGGACCCCGACCTGCACTTCCCCCTGCCGCACGCCGGGCGATCGGACTGCATCGCCTGCCACCGCGCCCCCGCCGGACCCGCCGCAGGCTTCGTCTGCACCGACTGCCACGCCCACGCCGCCGACGTGTTGGACGCCGCTCACGAGGGCATCCCGCAGTTCGGTCTGGACCGGGAGGACTGCCTCTACTGCCACCCCACCGGGTTGGCGAACTAGCCGGCCTTGCCGTCGCTCCGAGGGGTCAGGAGGATCGGCGCGAACACGACCAGGAACCCCACCATCGCGCCGGACCACAGCACGGCCGAGACGAGGAGCAGGTCGGAGGCGCGGTCGGGCAGGATCGCCGGCCCGAGCACCCGCACCAGCCCCGCCGCCACCATCGCCACGAAGGCGGCCGTGACCGCCGGCCGGGCTTTGATCAGACGGCCGGTGTGGCCCATCGAGACCCGCGCCATCATCCCCAGCGTCAGCGTGCCGATCGCGCCCGCGGTCATCGCGTGGACCGGCAGCGACGGTGTGATCGCGACGACGTACGGCTGGGCCCCTCGCAGCAGAAACGCGACCGCCACCCAGGCGTAGCCGGCGTGCAGCACCCAGAGCATGGGCACCGTGCGGGTCGCCGCGGTCTTCCAGCCCCGCATCCGGATCAGGGTCGCGGCTCCCGCGCAGAGGGCGGCGGCGGCGATCGCCTCCTCCGGAGCGCCCACGACGTCCATCCCCAACACCGCGACGGCGAGCGCGAGCTGGACCCGACCCCAGCGGGGGCTCCGGGTCGTCTCGACCTTCAGCGCGTTGCCGGTGAACTGCGGGATGATCCGAGCGCCCACGACCAGCATGAACAGGGCGACCACATCCACCGCGGTCTGGAGCCCCGCCCGCGGCAGCGGCTGCCCCTGAAGCGCGCGCACGTGGAGCACGGTGTTGGCCCCCGCCATCACCAGCAGCAGCACCACGAAGCCGTAGTTCCGGGTGTTCCGGCTGCCGACGATCGGTCGACCGAGGGTGAAGGCGAGGGCCGGGAGGAACGCCAGGTCCACCACCGCCGCCGCCATCGCCGGCACGCCCAGCGCGGGGAGCATCACCACCCGGCCTCCCAGCCAGAGCAGGAACAAGCCCATCAAGGGGGCGCCGGTGGCGGTGGGGCGTTTGGTCCACTTCGCGACGGCGGTCAGGAGGAAGCCCGCCAGCACCGCGGCGGTGTAGCCGAAGAGCATCTCGTGGGCGTGCCACGCGATCGGGTTGAAGTGCGGAGGCGAGGGCGCGGCGCTGCGGAGCATCCCGATCCACAGGGGGACCAGGAGGGCGCCCACCAGGGCGGCGCCACCGAAGAAGGGCCGGAAGCCCGTGGCAAACAGCACGCCCCGGGGCGTCAGGTTCGAACCGTAGTCGGGGGCGACGCGTTCGCCGGCGAGGGGGAGGGGAATCTTCAAGCGGGGGAGAGTAGCGGAGGGGAGATTTCTTTTCGCCTCGTTCTGGGGTGGCGGGTCGATCTGAACGAACCCAACGGAGAACGACATGCCCCGGACCATCCCGACCCTCTTCCTCGCCGTCACCGTCCTCGCGCTCGCCGGCTGCGAGTTTGGTGACGGCGCCCTCCCCTCCACCCCCGAGCCCGCCGCCCCCGACACCCCCACCCTGGTCGAGGAGGTCGATCTCCTCGACGACGACGCCAACGGCTTCAGCAGCAGGGTCCATCGGCGCCCATGCCCAGCATCACCTGACGGCTGCCCATGGCCGGGGGCGGAGCGGCGGCCGGGGCACCTCCGGCGATGAGGAATGCGACCTCGGAGTACTGCGACTGAGCTGCGGTGTAGATCACGCCCTGAACCACCGAGAACGGCACGGCCGCGTCGACGACGGCGAGCAAGCGGCCGGCAAAGGGCAGCGCCCCGCCGGTGACCTCCCGCCTCGCCGTGGCCTGATTCGCCCGCTCCGTCAGCACGTCGAACAGCGGCATGATCAGCACGCCCCGTTTGGCTCCGGCGGGCACGACGCCGGCCTCGAGTTCGAGGACGGCGGTTCCCGCAACCGCGATCGACGTCGTCGTGACCTCGACCGCCGACCAGTCCAGCCAGCCCTGCTGCATCCACCGCTCCCGCATGGCGGGCGACAGGCCCCCGCGGCGATCAGCGCTTCGACGTCGCGGTCCGGCGGGTAGTCGTAGCGGGGCGTAGGAGCGACCAGTCCTCGACGGGGCGGACGGTGGCGGACGCCACGCTCGGGACGGCGGCCGACAGCGCCATTTTCGGCCCTGGCTTCGCCACCCGCTCGACCTCGTCCACGGCCGTGCGGACGTCGTTGACGGGGTTGCCGGAGCAGGTCGCGACCATCGGGAGCAGCAGAAGCGCGGGGCAAAGCATCTGAGGATGCTAGCCCCAGGCTCAGGCAGAGTGTCGCGATGACCGAATCGACCCTGACCGTCGAACTGCGCGATCACGTGCTCCACATGGGGCTGGACCGGGCCCGCAAGCGCAACGCGTTCGACCTGCAGCTCCTGCGAGAACTGGCGGAGGCGTACACCCGCATGGAGGAGGATCCGGAGGTCCGCTGCGGGCTTCTGTTCGCGCACGGCGATCACTTCACGGCGGGGCTGGATCTGGCCGAGGTGGGGCCCGCCGTCTCCCGCGGGGAGCAGCTCTTCCCCGCCGAGGCGGTCGACCCCCTGCAGCTGTTCGGGCGCGGTCGAAGCAAGCCCGTCGTGCTCGCGGTGCAGGGCTACTGCTTCACCATCGGCATCGAGTTGGCCCTCGCCTGCGACGTCCGGGTCGCCGCCGCCGGCACCCGGTTCCGGCAGATGGAGGTGGCGCGGGGGATCATGCCGTTCGGCGGGGCCACGCTCCGCTTCCCCACGCTGCTGGGCTGGGGCGATGCCATGAAGTGGCTGCTCACGGGCGCCGAGTTCACGGCCGCCGAGGCGCTGCGCATCGGGCTGATCCAGGAGGTCGTGGCCGATGGCGAGCAGTTCGCAGCCGCCGGGGCAGTGGCTGCTCGCATCGCCGCGCAAGCCCCCCTGGCGGTGCAGGCGACGCGTCGGAACGCTGCGCTGGCGGTCGAACACGGCCCCGCTGAGGCCCGCGCCGCGTTGATGGGGGAGGCTCGCCGCCTCATGCATACGCAGGACGCTGCCGAAGGGCTGGCATCGTTCGTCGAGCGCCGCGAGGCGCGATTCAAGGGACTCTAAGGGCTTGTATGTCTCGTGGCGTGCCGGTGTTGTACTGGCTCACCAACTCCGGGGAGACCCTTAGGGGCTGAGGCCTTGAGCCTGGACAGTAGATGGGTCCCCCGCCCTCTTCACCGAGACCGATGAGCATCCGAGGCCACA
>JAAESI010000110.1 GCA_024229515.1 Pseudomonadota bacterium
AAGCGATGATCGGTGTGAACATCCTCAATCGCATGACCGAGCTCGGGATGCCGGAATCGCACGCTGTCCGAAGCTGAAACTCCGAGAGAGCCGCTCAGTGGCCCGATCCGGCCTCGCTCGGAGCCGTGCAACAACGCCTCGTCGTCGGCGCCCGCGGAGTCATCGTCGTCGTCGGGGCACCCCAGGACGAACAGGCTGACCAGGAGCAGGCCAAGGAGGGTCGGGAACCGCGTCATGGGGCGATTCTAGCAAGGTCCGCGGAGGAGCTAGCGGCATCTGCTAGCATCCGCCCATGGCTCGCTCCGTCCAGTTCAACGTGCGCATCAAGGAGGAGGTCGCAGCCAGCCTCCGAGGCGAGGCGAAGGCCCGCGGCATCCTCCCCGGCGAGCTCTTGGAAGAGCTGGAGATGGGCCACCGCGCGCAGACTCGGGCGGGGGTGTGGGTCGAGCTGGGCGACCGGGTCGACGCCGCGCTGCGGGCGGTCGCGGGCATGCGCCAGACCAGCCCCGAGCTCCTGCTGCGGGACATCGTCGGCAACGCCGCCCGGGAGATGCTCCTGGATCTGGTCGCGGACCTGCCCACGCTGGACCTCGGGGACGACGGCTACGACGACCTCCTCGATCTCTTCGACGACGACTACGCCGCCGCGGCCCCCCCGCAGCGGCGCTCCGAGTCGGCCCTGCCCCACGGCGACCGCCGCCGCCGCCCGCGCCGCACGACGCTCAGCGACGCCGAGCGGGCCGAGCTCGCGGCGCTCTCGGACAGCGTGCCCCGCACCGGCGCCGCCCTCCGTAGCTGGCGCAAGCAGAAGAGGCTGAGCGACACCGCCCTGGGCCAGCGCTGCGGTGTCAGCAAGGTCGCCATCGGGCTGTGGGAGAACAAGACCGAGCTGCCGGCGCCGATCCTGCTCAAGCTGGCGCGCGGCATCGCGGATCTGCTGGAGCCCTAGCCACGATGCTCGTGGTCGGGGACCGATGAACGAGCCGGACGAACGGCGCGCCCGCCTGCTGCGCCTGGCCTTCGGGGGGGCGGTCGTCGCGGTCGCCGCGATTCGCCTCCGGCACTGCTCCGAGCTCACCGCCAACACCGCCGACCTGGTGCGCCACCTGCTGTACGGGCTGCTCGTGCTGGAGCAGGGGCTGGGGGCAGCCGCGGCGCCGCTGGGGGCCCTGTCCGACGCCTGGCCGCCGACCCCCTGGATCGGGCTTCCGTACAACTACCCGGTGATCACGCTGGGCTTCTTCAGCGGCGTCGCGGCGGTCGCTCCGACGATCTTCTTCGCGAAGCTCGCCCTGACCGCGATCGAGGCCGCCAACGCGGTGCTGGTGGCCAAGATCACCGAGGAGCGGTGGCTCGGGCTGCTCTACTTCGCCTGCCCCGCATCGATCTGGTGGGCGTCGCGCGAGGGGCAGTTCGAGCCCCTGCAGAACCTGTTCGCGCTGGGGGCGCTGCTGCTGCTGCGCCGCGGCCGGATCGGCGGCGCCTTCGTCGGGCTCGCGCTCGCCATCCAGGTGAAGGTCACCGCCCTGGCCCTGCTGCCCGTGTTCGTCGCGATCCTGTGGCGTCAGCACCGTGACCGGGCGGGCGTGGGGGGCGCCGCCTTCCTGCTCGGTTTCGCGCCGACGGCCCTCGCCTGCCTCGCCTACCCGGCGGTGAGCCAGGTGTTCAGCTTCAGCGCGCCGCTGACCTACAACCCCTACTTCTGGAACCCTTGGGCGGACCTCTTCGCCTGGAATCCGGGCTGGCTGATCGCGATCAACGAGGCCGCCTCCTACGGGGTCGCGGCGCTCCTGGTGGTGCTCGCGGCGCGCTCGGACGACCGGGTCGCGTACGTCGCTCCGCTGCTGTGGATCGCCTTCCTCAAGGTCCATGGCAACGTCGAGTTCTGGTACGTGCTCGTCTTCCCCACGATGGTGCTGCCCATCGCGGACGCGCGGGCCCGGCGGCTGCTCCTGTGCCTCTGGCCGCTGCTGGATGTGCGCGCGTTCCTGCAGCTGATCGGGGGACCGTTCGGCTACCTCAGCCCCGATCTTGGCATGCCCAACGCGCTGACTCCCTACGTGCTCCCGCCCGGCCTCTAGCCTCGCGGGATGCGGATCGGGAGGGCGTCCGGGAGGCCGTGCAACTCCGCCTCGCCGAGCTTCCCGATCGTGCGACGGACCCGCTCCAGCACGTCTTCGCCGGTGCCTTCGCAGACGCCGAGTTCGTCGGCCACGGCCTTGGCGGAGGCATCGCCCGCGGCGGCGGCGCCGCACACGATCATCGCGCCCCCCTGGTGGGACTCGGGCCGCCCCAGGTAGGCCGCCCAGAGCTTGCGGTCGTCGTCCTCGGGCCCGCCCGAGGCGGCCTGCACCGTCAGGCGGGTCACGTACGCGACGAGGTTCATGAGCGCCACCTCGACCCCCGGGTCCAGCTCGGCGGGCAGCTCGGAGGCTCCGGGTTGGGCGTCCTTGCTGCTGGTCAGGAGCAACGCCATCGTCGTCGTGCCGAGGGCCTCGTCGAGCTCGTCGCGCAGCGCGGAGGCGCGGGGGTGCCCCGAGTCCAGCGCCAGCGCCGGCCAGAGGTGCCCCAGGGCGATCTCCTGGGCGCGCGCCACCGAGACGATCAGCGCGCCCGCCTCGGTCCACTCCAGCAGGGGCTCGCGCGACTCGAGGTCGTCCAACCGCGCCTGCAGGTGCACGGATCGTCCCTCGAGCACGGCCGAGTGCAGCTGCCAGCTCACCAGGAACGTGAAGTCGGCCTTCACCTTCGCGGGGCGCACGGTCAGCCGAACCCCCTCCTCGGCGTAGAAGCCGGACCACTCCTCCAGCACGCGGGTGATCTCGTCGTAGCTGGTCATGGCGTCGCCGAAGGACAGTCGGGCGATGCGGGCGAACAGCGCGGGGATCTCCGGCACGTCCCCCATCGCCGCCTTCACGTCCGCCTCCGAGGCGTCGTCGCCGGCCCACGCCGGCAGCAGCTCGGTGTGCAGCGCCTGGAGGTCGACGCCCCAGGGGTTGGCCCAGGGGTCGCTGCCCAGCGCCTGCACCTGTTCGAGGGTCTCGGCCGCGACCGGACCGTCGTCCGCCTTGTCGCCCAACGGCTCGCCCGCGAGGTGGGCCAGGAGCGCCTCGACCGACACGCCGACCGCCACCGTCGCGCCGCCGCTGGGCTTCTCCCCGCTTACGAGCATGCCGACGACGTCCCCCCCGCGATCCAGGATCGGACCGCCGACCGAGCGCGTCAGGCTGTGGGCGCCGTCGAGGCGAACCTCGATGGTGCGGGCGTCGCACTTCAGGACCTTGCCGCCGCCGCCGCGTCCGCCCTTTTCGATCAAGGGAGAGGCGAGCCAGATGGTCGCGCCCTCGCGGGGGCAGTCCTCCGCCAGGGTCAGCGGCTTGAGCGGCATCTGGGACTTCACCCGCCCCTTCTTGTTGGTGGGCAGGGTCCAGACCATGACGTTGGCCGCCACCTCGTCGACGGACGCGCCCGCGATGGCCATCGCATCGGTCGCCTTGAACGCCTCCTGCCGGGCGAACGCCTCGGTGACGGACACGTCGACGCGCGCCGTCAGCGCATCGCCGGGCACGTCCCCGGCGATCGAGAGCGCGGAGATCAGAACGGGCGTCGGTTCCTGCGCGGCGACGAACGCCAGCCCCGTGATGGTCGGCTTGCCGCCGTTAGTGGCGACGCCGGCGTAGAAGACCGAGCCGTCGGGGACCGTCAGGGCGGCGGCGATCAGAATGGGGGCGAGGAGGGCGAGAATCCGCATCGCGGGAGGATACTCCCACCGGCATGAGTCCCGCCGCACGCACGTCCCGCATCGAACGCAACCTGCGCCTCTACCCGGTGGTGCAGGCCATCGTGTTCACGCCGGTGATGCTCCCGATCATCGTGCTGTTCTGGGAGGACAACGGCCTCGACATGCTCGAGGTGTTCGTGCTCCAGGGGCTCTTCGCCGTCGCGATGGCCGTCGCCGAGGTGCCCACCGGCATGGTCGCGGACCGCCTTGGCAAGAAGACGAGCCTGACGGCCGGCGTGCTGATCGTGCTGGTCGGCATGTTCGTCTACGGCCTGGGGCACGGTTTCGCCGCCTTCCTCGCCGCCGAGGTGCTGCTCGCCCTCGGGATCGCGCTGCTGTCGGGGGCGGACTCGTCGCTGCTGTACGACTCGCTGGACGCGCTGGGGAGGACGGCCGAGTACACGCGCCGCGAAGGGCGCGCGCGGTCGGTGCAGATGGTGTCGTTCGCGGCCAGCAACCTGCTCGGGGGGGTGATCGGGAGCTACGACTACCGCGCCGCGGTGTGGGCCTCGATGATTGGGCCGGCGATCGCGCTGTTCGTGGTGCTGCAGCTGACGGAGGTGCAGCCGGTCCAACGCACGACGGGGTTCTCCGAGGCGTGGCGGGGCTACCGCTCGCTGGTCGGGCAGACGCTCAAGTTCGTGCGCAAGCACGCGCTGGTGCGTTGGTACATCGTCCTCCTCGCCGTGATGGGGATGGGGCAGACGTGGCTGCTGTGGCTGTATCAGCCGTACATGGCGCACGTGGAGCTGCCGGTGTGGTCGTTCGGGATCGCGTTCGCGGGGTTCAACCTGTTCGCCGCGTTCGCCAGCCACCGGGCCGCGGAGATCGACGAGTGGCTCAGCCCGTCCGGCACGCTGGTGCTGTTGGCGACGCTGCAGGTGGCGCCGCCGCTGCTGATGGCGGTGTTCGTGCACCCCGCCGCCGTGTTCTTGATCCTCGGGCACCAGGGGGCGCGCGGGCTGGGGAAGGTGATCCTCAGCGAACGGGTGCTTCGCTACACGTATCCGGACAAGCGCTCGACGGTGCTGTCGGTGTCGTCGCTGGCGGTCCGTCTGTCGTTCGCGATCTCCGCGCCGGCCATGGGGTGGGTGGCTCGGCGGTACGAGTTGCCGACGACTCTGTTGGTCCAGGGAGCAGCGGCCGCGGCCCTGTTCGCGGTGCTGAGCGTGGCCTACCGCCGCATTGACCCCAAATACTTCCGGGTCAAGGACCGATAGGATCCATCTGTGGCGAAGTTGGTTGTCTACCGAGGCCGGACCAAGACCGTGGTGCAAGAGCTCCGCGGCAAGGAGTTCGTGGTGGGCCGCTTGCGCAACTGCCACCTGCAGTTGGAGGACCGCCTCGTCAGCCGCCGCCACGCTCGCTTCTACAAGCAAGACGGCATCTGGTGGGTGGAGGATCTGGAGACCCTGCACGGCACCTGGCGCGACTACGAACGCATCACCAAGGTCGGCCTGATCGACAACGACATCCTCGTGATGGGGCAGCACCTCGTCGTCTACCAGATGGGTGGGATGGACGCGGCCGAGTGGGAGGTCGCGCACAAGGCGCGCAAGCGGATGACCGATCCGGGCACCGACTCCACCGCGATCCTCCCCAGCGTCACGGTCGCCCACCTCATCCGCCGGGCCCACCTCCGCAGCAGCTGCCACCTCGTCGTCGACGTCGGGGACGGTCCCGAGGGGATCAAGCTGGAGGACGACACCTACACGGTCGGCTTCGGTCCGGGCGCGGACGTCCGCCTCGGCGGGCGCAAGCTCCTGGCCCCCGAGGTCCTCCTTCTGCGGGACGGTCGCGGGCGCTGGTTCGCCTCCGCCGGAGGGCGGGGCGCGGTCAGCCTCAACGGTGAGTCGTTGGTGGTCGCTCCGCTGGAGGATGGCGCGCTGCTGGAGTTCGGCGGCAAGAACGTGCGGTTCCACGAAGCGCTGCTGCGGCCGACGGGCAAGCACGCCATCATCGAGGACAGCGGTGGCCACGGCCTCTAGGAGACCTGCCGGTCCGCTCCCGAGTCGGTGGGCTCGAAGCCTTCGATTTCGATCTGGCCCGGTCCCCGCCGCTTGGCGCGGTACATCGCCCGATCAGCAGCCTCCAAGAGGGTCTCGGCGCGGATGTCCGCTTGCTCCGCCAGCGATCCGCCGACCGACAGCGTCACGGGGAGGCTGGTCACCTCGCCGGCCGCTTCCAGCGGGGCCTTCATCGCCTCCTGCAGCCGCGCGGCCACGATGTTCAAGGTGCCGTGGTCGGGAACCCGGCTCACGAGCACGGCGAACTCGTCCCCGCCGAACCGCGCGACCGTGTCCTGGGGGCGGACCGCCTGGCGCAGTCGCGCCGCCACCCCGACGAGGACCTGGTCGCCGACGAGGTGACCGTGGGTGTCGTTGACCTGCTTGAAGGAGTCGACGTCGCAGAACAACAGCCCGACCCGGCTGGCGCCTCGGCGCGACATCGACTGGAGCGCGTGAACGAGGCGCTCCAGGAACAGCAGTCGGTTGGGCAGCGCCGTGAGGGAGTCGTACATCGCCCGCCGCCGGAGGGCGGACTCGACCCGCTTCAACTCGGTGATGTCCTGGGTCACCGTCAGCACCGCGGAGACGCCTCCGGTGGCGTCCAGGGGCAGCGCCGACCGGTGGTTGCGAACGACCCGGCCGCGCCCGCTGGGGTCGGTGACCTCGACTTCGTGCAACACCATGGAGTCGCCGGTCCGGAGCACCTCGTTGATCTCGCGGATCATGCGAGCCGAGTTGGGGGCGGCGCCGAAGATCTCGTCCGGCGTCTTGCCGACCATCGCTTCGGCCGGGACGCCCATCGCGTCGGCCATCGCGGCGTCGACGACGTGTCCGAAGTGGGGGATGCGGTCGAGAATTGCCCCGAGCAACTCGGTCATGACGAATCCAGAAAGTCGGCCCAACGGCCCTCAGGATACGTCAGGGCCACCCGGGAGGGTTCAGCATCAGCATGATCTGACGCAGTCCGTCGGCTCCGAAGTCGGTGTGGACCCCGTGGGTGCCGACCCAGAAACCGGCCCAATCGCCGAACAGCGAGCGATCGCCGAGGCCTGCACCCATGCGCGCGGGGGGCTCCGGGAACAGGGCGGCGACGTCGTCGAGGCGCGCCCCCCAGGTGAGGCCGTGGGGGAGGGTGTCCGCAAACACGCCCGCGTCTCCGTCGTCGGGCTGCTGCACGGCGTCCGGGCCGAACAGCGTGATGGTGGGGATGGTGATGGGCTCGGTCTCGGTGGTCCACAGGCGGACGCCGCCGCCGATGAAGAAGCGTTCCCCGTCCGGGGTGATGTGGGGCAGCAGTCCGTACTGGGCAACGAGGGCGGCGGCTTCGGGGCCCTCGGCGACCGTGCCGAGGACTTTCGCAAACGTGTTGGTCATGGCGGGACTGTACCTGCGCTATAGAAGCAGGACTCATGAGCGCCTCGTACAGCCTTGCCGCCCGGCCGATCGCCGTCGAACTGCACGCGATCCTCCGTGACCTGGACCCCGCGCGTCTGCGGGACGACATGCGGGCCAAGCTCCAACTCCGCCTCGAGACGGTGAAGGAGCGGTTGGAGGCGATGCGGTCGATCTCGTCGCACGACGACAGCCTAGAGCGGCTCAAGGGGCAGATTGTGGAGCTCGAGACCATCCTCCGGAGCGCCGCGGCGGAGACCCGGGAGGAGTGGCTCGCGTTGGGGCAGCGGCTGCGTCCCGCCTACGAGCAGCTTCGGGTCGAGCTCCTCGGGTACGACATCCACGTCCCCGCCCTGCGGCCGACGAACTATCGGCGCAACGTGCTCCACGTCGGCTCGGGGTTCTTCGCGCTGTTCGTCATCCTCGCGGTGCCGTCGCCCGCCTGGATGATCGGAATCGCGGGGAGCTTCTTCGTCTACGCCTGGACCATGGAGTTCAGCCGGCGGCGGTGGCCGTCCGTCAACGAACGGATCATGAAGTTCTACGGGCCCGTGGCACACCCGCACGAGCGCGAGCGGATCAACTCCGCGACCTGGTACACCACCGCCTTGATCGGCCTCGCCCTCACCGGATCACCGGTGGTCTGCGCGGTGGCGGTGCTGGTGCTCGGCCTGGGCGATCCGTCCGCCGCGATCATCGGCCGACGGTGGGGCCGGACCAAGCTGATCAACGGTCGCAGCCTCGAGGGCTCGCTGGCGTTCATTGCGGCCGGCGGTTCGCTGGCGCTGGGTGCGCTGCTGATCTTCTTCGGAGAGTTGAGCTTCGGTCAGGCCGCGCTGCTGTCGTACGGCGGCGCCACAGGCGGGGCCATCGCGGAGCTTCTGTCGCGTCGGGTCGATGACAACCTGACCATCCCCATCGCCACGGGGCTCGTGGTCTGGGCGCTCAGTGCTCTGATTTAGGCTCGTCCTCGAGCGGGGGCGTGATGCCCTCGGGGACCTCGGCGAAGTTGGTCAGGTAGATGACCCGACCCACGCCGATCACCATCAGGATGGCGAGGATCGCGAACGGAATCGCGATCCAGTTGCCGCTGACACGCGCGGCCGCGGCCGGGTCCTTCTCGGTCATCCCGCGTCCCTACTCGATGTTGAACAGCTCGATGTCGAACACGAGCATGCCGGCGGGAGCGCCGGGGCGGCGGGGGGTATCTCCGTAGGCGAGGCCGGCGGGGATCCAGAAGCGGGTCTTCTCACCGACGGTCATCAACTGCACGCCCTCGGTCCAGCCGGGGATGACCTGGTTGAGGCCGAAGGTGATGGTCTGACCGCGCATGACGGAGCTGTCGAACATCTTTCCGTCGCGCGTCCAACCGCTGTAGTGGACCTCGACGCGGCTCGTCGCCGACGGGTGGGCGTCGCCCGTGCCGGCCTTCAGCACCTTGTAGGACAGCCCCGACGTGGTGGTCTTGGAGTCAGTCGGCGGCTTGTCCACGTCCTCGGGCACGGCCGGCGGCTTGGGCGCCTCGACGATGTTGAACAGCTCGATGTCGAACACGAGCATCCCGGACGGGGCGCCGGGGCGGCGGGGGGTCTCTCCGTAGGCGAGGCCGGCGGGGATCCAGAAGCGCGTCTTCTCGCCCACGACCATCAGCTGCACGCCCTCGGTCCATCCCTTGATGACCTGGTTGAGGCCGAAGGTGATGGTCTCCTCGCGCACGACCGAGCTGTCGAACATCTTTCCGTCGATGGTCCAGCCGGTGTAGTGCACCTCGACCTTGTCGGCGGCGGCGGGGTGGGCTTCGCCGGTGCCGGCCTGCAGCACCTTGTAGGCGAGGCCGGAGGAGGTGGTGGTGGCGTCCGCGGGGGCGGCGGCGACATCAGCGGGGGCGGGGATGGCGTTCACGTCAGCGTCCTTTTCAGTCGACGCGGCGTTGCTCGCGACGGCGGGGGTGGGGGCGGCCTCGGCCGGCTTCGTGGGGGCGGCCTTGTTGGCCACGGGCTCTTCGACCGTCTCGGTGTCGGCTCCGTCGGAGCACGCCGCCAGGGTCAGAATCGCGGTCAGGATCAAGCTCTTGCGCAACATGGCGCGCATTCCTAGCAGATGACGCGCATCGCGTACTGGTGGAGGTACTCCAGGCCCCACTTCACCCCCTCCTGGTCGGAGCGGTCCTCCTGCTCCAGAAGCTCGACCCGCTCGCTGCCGTAGAGCTCACGGACGAGGTCGGGGGCGATGCTGAAGGGGGGGCCGCTCTTGTCCTTGGAGGGGTACTCCAGCGTCAGCAGGAGCATCGGGGCTCCGGGGGCGGCGAGGCGTCGGGTGGTCGCGATGTACCGCTCGCGCCAGCTCGGCGGGATGGCGATCAGGGCCGCGCGGTCGTAGACGGCGCCGAAGGCGGGGAGGTCGCGGGGGGCGAAGTAGTCGCCGCACACCAGCGTGATGCCGTCGCCGACGAAGCGCTCCCCCTCACGCGTGTGCGCGAGCGCGTTCTCCTCGAAGAAGGCCTCGCAGGCGATGGGGCTGAGCTCGACGCCGACGACCTCGTGGCCGAGGGAGCGGAGGTAGATGAGGTCGGTGGTCTTGCCACACAGCGGGACGAGCACGGGGGCGCCGGGGTCGACGGCGAGGCTCCCCCAGTGGCGCTGGAGGTGTGCGTTGATCGTCTCGCCCTGGTGGAAGCCGGTGCGGCCTTCGTTCCAGCGGTCGTGCCAGTGGTCGTGATCACCCAAGGTGGTCCTCCGAAGTGGGGCGAGAGTGTCGCCCCACTTCGGGGACGGGGCAACCGGCTAGACGCTCAGCTCGTCGACCTCCGAGGAGGCATCGACGCGACCGGCGAGCTCATCGACGGCGTCGCCGAAGGCATCGAGCGCCTCGGTGCCGTTCTCCTGGATGGAGAGGGCGGCGAGCGACGCGGCGAACTTGTCGCAGTCGGCCTCGAACTTGGCGGCCTTGGCCTCGGCCTTGCCGGCGACGTCGTCGAACCGATCCAGCCGCTGGCGCGCGGTCTCCAACGAGGCGACCTCCTCGAGGCCGTTCGAGAGCTGCTTGAGCAGCTCCGCCTTGCGTGCATCGGACAGGTTGTCGGAGTTGCGCACGGCGTCGGCGGCCCGCTGGTAGGAGGCGCGGGCGGACCGCGGCGACCGAGCTTGCCGGCTCACGTCGTTGCAGGCGGCCATGAACGCCTCGCGGCGCTCGACCTTGTGCTCACGCCACTGGGAGCGCCAGTGGCGGCCGTGGCGTCGGGACGTCTTGTGGGCGATGAACCACGCGCCGAGCACGAGCAGAAGCGGGTGGGTCACCAGGAATCCGAGCGCGCCGAACACCGCGAAGGTGGCGAGGCCGGCGAACAGGAACGGAACCGGGCTGGGGATGTAGGTGATGGGGCAGTAGGAGTGGGAATGCATCGCAGTCATGCTCGAACCTACGGCCGCGGATCGAGCGACTTGCGTGAAGAAGCGTAAAGATGTGTTGCTGTGCAACGAGCCCTCCTCATCGCCGTGCTGCTCGCCGGTTGCGGCCCCGAACCAGAGCCGGAGCAGACGTGCAACGGCGCCGCCGATCTGTGCGGCCGCGCCGTCGATGAGGTCGCCTGGCTGCGGGCCCACAACGCCCACTCCAGTGAGGAGCGCGGCTACCACGTGCTCTCGACGAACCACTACTTCGCGATCCCGACCCAGCTGGAAGACGGGGTGCGCGCGCTGAACATCGACGTCTACGAGCAGCCCGAGGGGCTCTACACCTGCCACGGCTACTGCGATCTGGGCCGGCAGCCGCTGACCGAGGTGTTCGCGGAGATGACCGACTTCCTCGCGGGCGCGCCCGACAACGTGATCCTGCTGGACCTCCAGAACGAGGCGAACAAGCAGTGGGTCGTCACCGAGATGGAGGGCGCGGGGCTTGCGTCGATGGCCCACGTGCAGGTCCCGGGGGAGCCGTGGCCGACGCTGCGCGAGCTGATCGACGCTGGCTCGCACTTCGTCATCCTCGCCGACGGGGACGAGGAGACCCCCGCCTGGTTCCACAACACCAACTCTCTCGTCTACGGAACGGGCTGGGCGGCCGCCACGCCGGAGGACCTGACCTGCGAGGTCAGCGAGCCGATCGACCACGGGCTGTTGGGCATCAACAACGTGCTGACCGACCCCATCGCGTCGCCGGACCTGGCCGATCTGGTCAACCACAACCCCGACATGATCGACCGACTGCGAGGCTGTGAGGCCGAACTTGGGCACCTCCCGAACCTCGTGTCCGTCGACTTCTATTCGATCGGCGACACGCTGGAAGCGGTCGACCTGCTCAACGGGATCGATTTCGCGGAATAGACCTCCTCGCCACCCTTACTGGTAGGCACAAGGAGGTCGTCTGATGACCCTGTTCGAGAGCATGATTGTTGCCGTTGGTGCCACCCTCGCCGTAATCCTCACCCTCGCCGTCCTGGCGTTGCTCGTCTGGTCGGTGATCTGGGTCGGTCGGGACGCCCGCAGCCGCGGGATCCAGACCGTCTGGCCGCTCCAACTCGTGATGGTGCTGGACTTCCCGTTCCCCTTCCTCGCCTACTGGCTGGTGACGCGGGCGCTGGACAAGGTCGAAGAGGCTCGCCTGAGCGCGGCTGCCAGCTAGTCCTATTCACGGGGCGTCGATCCGGCCGGATCGGCGCCCTCTTGCGTTCCGGTAGCGTGCGTTCCATGCAACGACTGCTGATGGTCCTCGCCCTCCTCCTCGCCACCGCCGCCTCCGCCACCGCTGCGGTGCAACTCGAGTTCGAGGTCGCGACCTCGTCCGTGCGCCCCGACGAGCCGACCGCCCCCGCCACGACTGAGACGGTGACCGTGCTCTTGGGAGCCGACTGGTTCCATGTCTCCCGCACCGGCTACGCCCGGCTGTGGGACCTGACTGCGCCCACGGTCCGGCTGGACGACCACGACGCCGACGAGTGGAGCCGCAGTTCGCTGCACGCCGACGTCTCGTTCCGGGACGCCGAGTTCGCCAACCGTCTGTACCTCACCCAGGTTCCCCGCGCCGAGGCCGTGGATCAGCGACAGCGATGCGCCCGGGTCGACGGTGCCGCTGCGCGGTAGTCACCAGCGAGCTCGTCCATGACCTTGTCCCAGCCGAGCCAGAACTCGGGGAACCCATGCAGCAGCAGGATCGTGGGACCGGAGCCGCGGCAGGCGACATTCAGCGTGACCCGGCCGACCTCGATGCGCTGGAACTCTGCGTCTCCGGGTCGCAGCCCTCGTCCCAGCCTTCGTCCTCCACCGTGGGGGGCGGGACCTCACAGGCGCACAGGAGCAGAGCGAACAGGAGCGGGAGTCGGGCCATGACGGGACCCATACCACCGGTCCGTGGCAGTCTGCCGCGCATGATCCTGCGCAGCACCAAGCCCGACCCCGTCGTCCCCGACCTGACCGTCACCCAGTACATCCTCCAGCGGGCCGATGAGCTCGGTGACAAGGCCGCCTTCATCGAGGGCACCTCCGGGCGTGAGGTGACGTACGCGGCCTTCGCTCACGGGGTGAAGGCGCTGGCCGGCGGGCTGCAGGCGCGCGGCGTGGGACCCGGCACCACGTGGGCGCTGATGGCGCCGAACGTGCCCGAGTACGCGATGGTCTTTCACGCGCTGGCGTGGGCCGGCGCGACGGTTACGACGCTGAACCCGACCTACGGGGCCGAGGAGATCGCGTTCCAGTTGAAGGACTCGGGCGCGACCACGATCGTCACGGTCGGGCTGTTCGAGGAGACCGCCCGCTCCGCCGCCGAGCAGGCCGGGCTGGAGCAAGTGCTGCTGCTCGAGTCGGATCTTGCCGGCCTCATGAGCGAACCGCTGGCCGAGCAGGTGCCGGTGTCGCTGACGGAGCACGTCGTCGTGCTGCCCTACTCCTCGGGCACCACCGGCTTCCCCAAGGGGGTGATGCTCACGCACCGCAACCTGGTGGCGAACCTGGAGCAGTTCTTCGGGCACCTCCCGCTGGGCTCGGACGAGACCTGCTACGCGGTGCTGCCCTTCTTCCACATCTACGGCATGCAGATCCTCATGAACGCGATGATCGCGCGCGGCGGCACGGTGGTGACGGTGCCCCGCTTCGACCTCGTGCAGATGCTGGAGCTCACGCAGACTCACGGCATCACGCGGCTGTTCCTGGTGCCGCCGATCGTGCTGGCGCTGGCGAAGCACCCGATCATCGACAAGTACGACCTGTCCTCGGTGCGGCAGATCTTCAGCGGCGCAGCGCCGCTGGGCGGGGAGATCGCCGAAGCCGCGGCGAGGCGCCTCGACTGCACGGTGGGCCAGGGCTACGGCATGACCGAGCTGTCCCCGGTGACCCACTCGGTGGAGGACGGTGACTACAAGGCCTCGTCCGTCGGCACGCTGGTGGCGGGCACCGAAGCGCGGGTCGTGGACGACGAGGGCAACGACGTGGAGCCGGGGAGCCCGGGGGAGATCTGGGTCCGCGGACCGCAGGTGATGAAGGGCTACCTCAACAACCCCGACGCCACCGCCATCACGATCGATGCCGACGGCTGGCTGCACACCGGGGACGTCGCCACCGTCGACGCCGACGGCCACACCTTCATCGTCGACCGGCTCAAGGAGCTCATCAAGTACAAGGGCTTCCAGGTGCCGCCGGCGGAGCTCGAGGCGCTGCTCATCACCCACTCGGACGTGGCCGACGTGGCCGTCATCGGCATCCCCGACGAGGATGCGGGCGAGCTGCCCAAGGCGTTCGTCGTTCGCGCCCCCGGCAGCGACGTGGACGCAGGCACCCTGCAGGCATTCGTCGCCGACCACGTTTCCACCTACAAGCGGGTGCGCCAGGTGGAGTTCATCGACGCCATTCCGAAGTCCGCCTCGGGGAAGATCCTCCGCCGCGAACTTCGCGCGCGCTAGGTCCGTCCTAGACTCCGGGCGTGCGGCTCCCGCAGACCATCGGCCCCTGGCGGCTGCTGTCCCTCCTGGGCAAGGGCTCGTTCGGCTCCGTGTACCTCGGCCAGATCGCCGGAGACCTCGGGTTCCGGCAGGTCGTGGCGGTCAAGCTGGTCGACCCGAACCTGATGACGCTCCAGCCGGAGTTGGCGACCGCGTTGATCGACGAGGCGCACCTCCTCGCCAAGTTGCACCACCCCAACATCGTGGGCGTACGTCAGCTGCATCGGGTGTCGCACGAGGTGCTCGGCGACACCATCGGCATGGAGATGGAGTACGTCGAGGGGCAGACGATCACGGCCCTGATGGCCGACGCCGTCGAGGGGCCGCTGCCAGTGGCGGCGGTGCTCTCGGTGCTGTCCGGAATCCTCGACGGGCTGGCCTACGCTCACGGACTCACGGACGAGGCTCACGCCAGGCTGGGGCTGGTCCACCGCGACCTCAAACCAGACAACCTGATGGTCGATCTGCAGGGGCAGCTGCGCGTCCTCGACTTCGGCATCGCCTGGGTGCGTCAGCGCCGCACGCAGGAGACCGGCACCGGCTTGACCAAGGGCACGCTCGCCTACATGAGTCCCGAGCAGGTCCAGGGCCAGCCGCTCACGGCGCGCTCGGATCTGTACTCGGTGGGCGTGATCGCGTTCGAGGCGTTGGCCGGTGAGCCTTACGTGGCCGGTCTGGCGTGGACGCCCTCGGCGCGGGTGCAGCTGATGCAACAGCTGGTCGCGACGCGCTTCGAGCACCGGCGTGAGCGGCTGCTCACGGTGCTGATGGCGCCTGAGATTCACGGCCTCGAGCCCGAGGAGGCGCGTCGGATCGAGGTGTTCCTCAAGGGGCTCCTGGCCGCCGAGCCGGACGCTCGCACCCCGTCGGCCGCGGAAGCGCTGACGAACCTGGAGGCGCTGTACGACCGGTGGCGTCCCGAGGAGGGCAAGCGTGAGTTGGCCCGCCGCGTGGGGCGGTCGGCCCCCACCCGTCCCTTGTCGAAGGAGCTGCTCGCGGAGCCCTCGCTGCTGATGCCGCCGGGCTCGCTCGATCGCGATCCGGACGAGACCGACGACACCGACGGCGGCATCGACACGGAGCCCGGAGCCCGGGTTCCGGAGCCGCCGGCCGAAGCCGAAGCCGAACCTGCAGCCCCCCGGCCGCGCCGCCGGCGACGACGTCCGAAGAAGAAGGACAAGACGGTCCCGCTGCTCATCGCCCTGCTGGCCATGTCGAGCCTGGTCGTCAGCCTGCTCGTGGTGTGGTCGCTCAATCGGAAGGGGACCATCGCCGCGTCGGCGCCGTCCCCGGCCGCGCACACCGCCGCGGTCGAAGTGTCCGAGTCGCCCGGAGGCACCGCCACGGTCACGTTCAAGGACGAGCGGGGGGCGGTGCTGCTGGCGCCGGTGCTCCCCGGAACCCCGGGCCCCGACGCCCTCGATCTGCTCCGCGGAGACGACGGCCGCCCCACCTTCGCTTTGGTGGGGACCCAACCGTCCGACACCGAGACGGGCGTGCTGGCGCTGTTCGATCTCCGCGACCGTGAGCCCCGTGAGTCGTGGCGCGTGGCGGACTTCTTCGCCGAGTCCCCGGAGGTCCCGCTGGGCGCTCACCGCGCCACGGCGTACGGCTTCGATGGCGTCGCCATGATCCCGCAGGCGAGCGGCGTTCCCCACGCGGTGGGGCTCGCCCGAGACCGGTTCTTCGCGCCATCGTGGATGGTCCGGATCGACGAGTCCGGAGCTGAGGTCGGCCGCCGCTACCACCCCGGTCACCTCCGTCGCGTGCTCACGCTGAGCGACGGCACGGTGGCGGCGGCGGGCGTGAACAACCGGCTCTGCCCCGGCGGCACGGCGCCCTGCGAGCAGACCACCGTGCTGTGGGTGACGCCACCTCCCCGGCAGGGCGAGGTCTCCGAGTTTCCACCCGGCTGCGGGGGCGGCGAAGTGCTGCGCCATCGCATCGGGTACGCGTGGGAGGCGTCCGAGTTCGTGGCCATGGGGCTGCATCCCTCGGACGAGGGCATGACGCTTCGGCTCAAGCCGCCGGGGGAGGCGGGCTGCCCCGTGAGGCTCACGTTCGGCTCCAGTGGGGAGTACGAGGGGCAGTACTCCGACTGCGGGATCGAGGCGCCCGTCGCCATGATCGAACTCCACCCGGAGATCTGCGCGCAGTGGGCGGCCGCGGCCGACTAGGCTGGCTCATGGCCCGAACGCTTCGCTTCGCGCGACCCGCCGATGCCGCCCGCATCCACCAGTTGATCGTCGACCTCGCGACCTACGAGCGGGAGGCCGATCAGGTGGAGGTGACGCCCGAGGTGCTCGCCGCCCAGATCGCGCAGACGCCGCCGCTGTTCGAGTGCGTGATGTGCGACGTGGACGGCGAGTCCGTCGGGTTCGCGCTCTTCTTCCACAACTATTCGACCTGGACGGGCAAGCGTGGGTTGTGGCTCGAAGACCTCTACGTCGAGCCCTCACGGCGGGGCGAAGGGCATGGTCGGGCGCTGCTTGCGGAGCTTGCGCGCATTGCGGTGGAGCGGGACTGCGCGCGGATGGAGTGGCCGGTGCTGGACTGGAACGAGCCGACGATCGGCTTCTACCGGAGCCTCGGCACGGTGCCGATGGATGAGTGGACGCGCTGGCGGCTCACGGGCGACTCCCTGAAGGCGCTCGCTACCGAGGGCTGACGACCTCGTAGTGCGGTCCAGGGCCTCCGGGAGGTCGGGACCGCATCAGAATCGGCCGGCCCAGCGTGACCCTCGCTCCCAGGGCCGGCTGAGCGTCCGACCACGCCAGGATCGCCGCTCGCTTGGCGTCGTCCATGCGCCTCCCTCGAGGGCGCGCGAAGGTGACGTGGGGGAGCAGGCCGCGGACTTCGGGGGGCACCCCCGCGACGTCGGCGAGGCGGGGCCGTTGCTCGGTCATCAGCACCACCACGGCCTCCCGGCTCGGGCCGTCGGCGAGCGTCAGGGTGAGCGCCGTCGGGTGCTCGCGGGCGGGGAGCGGCAGGAGGGTGTCGAGCACGACCTCGACCCCGCCGAAGGAGCAGGTGCCGAGCGCATCGAGCAGCGGCTCGTGCAGCGCCGGGTCGATGCGTCCGAAGTAGGCGACCGTCAGGTGCATGTCGGCGGGGTGAATCCGGCGCAGCTCCGGGGGGAGTCGGCCCTGGAGCTCCTCGATGGCGGGGACGGACGGGAGCGCGAGCGCGGCGAAGCAGCTGGGAGGTGCGGTCACCCCGTGAGCCTGCGGGTCGGCAGTCGCGCGCGCAAGCGAACGGGCGCCTGACTCTGATGCGGCGCGTTTTCGTTGTCGCCCCCGCCCCCGGCCGGTAGCCTTGCTGCGTCCGCCGCTGGAGGGACGGCGCGGACACCGCTCGACGGGAAGCTTCGGCTCCTCGGGTGTCCGCTTGTGCCGGAGCCCCCGCATGCGTCTGCTGTCCCTGATCGCCCTGCTCGTCGTCGCGCTCCCCGGAGCCGCGCTCGCCCAGATCAGCCAGGGCGGGACCCCCCCGAGTCTGGATCGCGACGTTGCCTCGCAGCTCCGCGCCGACGTGCCCGTCGCCGTCATGCCGTGGATCGACGTCGACGCCTGCGCGCCGAGGACGTCGTGCGCGATGCCGAGGGCGGCGTGCCGTGGCGCTTCGGCGAGAACATCCCCGTCGACCTCGGCTTCGACCGCGGCGGCCTGTGGGAGACCCTGGCCGACGGGACCCGCGTCTGGCGGCTGGGCATCCGGTCGGACGACGCGGTCTCCATCAACCTCGCCTTCGACGTGTTCGTGCTCCCCCCGGGGGCCACACTCTTCGTGCGGAGCGCCGACGGTCGGGAGGTGCTCGGCGCCTTCACCGACGCCAACAACAAGGCCGACGGCCGCTTCGCCACCACCTGGATCTTCGACGACGAGATCGTCCTGGAGTACCGGGAGCCCGCGAGCGCGCCCTACCCCGGCGAGCTCAGCCTGTTGCGCGTGACTCACGGCTACCGGACCCCCAAGGCGGGCGCCGAAGCAGCGTTCAACAACTCCGGCTCCTGCCAGAACAACGTCAACTGCCCGCCCCTGACGTCGGGGTGGGAGAACCAGAGCCGGTCGGTCGCCAAGTACCTCACGGGCGGGGGCGGGCTGTGCACGGGCGCGCTGATCAACAACGCCGCCAACGACGGCACCCCCTACTTCCTCACGGCGAATCACTGCTACGCCAACCCGTCGTACTGGGTGTTCCACTTCAACTACGAGGCGGACGGCTGCAGCAACCCCAGCTTCGACCCGTCGTACGACTCGATCTCCGGCGCATCGCACCGGGCCAGCTCGAGCAACTCCGACTTCGCGCTCGTGGAGCTCAGCTCGGACCCGCCCGACTCCTTCGCCGTCTACTACTCCGGCTGGAGCCGCAGCAGCAGCGCCCCCAACTCTGCCGTCTGCATCCACCACCCCGCCGGGGACATCAAGAAGTTCAGCTTCGAGGCGAACCAGATCTCCGGGCAGTCGACCATGTGGGACGTGGGCCCCTGGGACGACGGCACCACCGAGGGCGGCTCGTCCGGGTCGCCGCTGTACAACCAGGACCACCGCATCGTCGGCCAGCTGTACGGCGGGTCCTCGGCGTGCTGGGGCTCGGGGGAGAACAACGGCACCGACATCTACGGCCGCGTCGACGTCTCGTGGACCGGCGGGAGCTCGGACTCACGGCTGAGCGACTGGCTCGATCCCGGCAACAGCGGCTCCACGGCCATCGACGGGTTCGACCCAACGACGCCAGCATCGCCGGTCGACGCGTCCGTGAGCGTCGTCGAGCCGGCTGACGGTTCCATGCACTGCGATGGCTCCGTGCCTTTCGAAGTCCAGGTGACCAACGCCGGCTCCGAGACGCTCACGGCCGTCGACATCGACTACCGCACCGACGGCGGCGGCTGGATCAGCGACTCGTGGAGCGGGAGCCTCAGCCCCGGGCAGAGCACCACCGTGAGCCTCGGATCGCTCACGCCCGGCGGGGGCAGCCACGACGTGGAGGGGTCGGTCGATGCCAGCGGCGGTGGAGGCGGTGGCAACGACTCCACCGCCTCCGACTTCAGCGTCGGGGGAGGAGCAGGTGAGCCGGGCGCGGACGAGGACTTCAGCGGCGGCACCTTCCCGCCGACCGGCTGGGCCCGGCTGAACCCCGACGGCGCCGAGGCATGGACCCGAACCACCTCCGGCGGGGGCGGGGCCGCTCACTTCAACAACTTCGACGACGACTACCGACCTCAGACGGACACCCTCCAGCTTCCGTTCATCGACCTCACCGACACCGCCTCTCCGGCGCTTCAGTTCGACGTCGCGTACGCCCGCTACAACGGCGAGTATTCCGACGGCCTCCGAGTACGCGTGAGTGATGACTGTGGCGCCAGTTGGGACACTCTGTACGACAAGTCCGGCACCACCTTGGCGACGTCGTCCGATCACGACGAAGCGTTCGTTCCGACCTCGTCCGAGTGGCGCACCGAGACCGTGAGTCTGAACGCCTACGGCAGCGACGACAGCGTGCTCATCGAGTTCGTCAACGTGACCGGGTACGGCAACAACCTGTTCGTCGACGACGTGCTCGTGGGCACCCCGGACGCCGGGGATGACGACGACGCCAGCGACGATGACGACGCCACCGATGACGACGACGATGACACCGTCCCTTCGGACGACGACGACACCGTGGCGCAGGACGACGACGACCCCGCCGACGATGACGACGACGCCGCGCAGGACGACGACGACGACGATGACGGGCAGTCGGATCTGAAGGCTGGCGAGGTCTACGCGGTCGAGCCGTTCTGCTCGTGCGACACGGGGGCGAACTCGGCCCCGGGCCGTTCCGCGCTGGGGCTGCTGCTGGGGCTCCTGGGGCTTACTCGAAGCCGTCGTCGCCGGGCATGAGCGGCGCCGCCGCCTGGAACTCGGCCAGCAGCTCCTGGCTGCGGGCGAGCTTGGCGCGCGGGACCATCACGTGCGTGCCGTTGACGAAGTTCAGCGCCGGGTCGACGCCGCCGCAGTCATCGGACTGGATCCAGGCCTTGATCTCGTGGTCGAGGAGAAGGTCCACGATCGGCTGACCAAGCGCCCGCTGGGGGACTCGGGTCAACATCGCGAAGTCGTCGTTGCGTGGATGAACCATGCCTAAAGCATTGGTGCGCCGCGGCGATCCTGCAAGGCGAAGCTCACCGTTCGGCCAGCTCCCAGCGCCAGATCCCGGTCGTGTCGCGGGCCGCGTGCACGGTGAGGAAGCGTCGGTCGCGGGACAGCCCGAGCCAACCCAGGGACGTGCCTTCGGGGAGCTCGTGAACGACCTCGGGATCGCCCCCAGGCCAGTCGAAGCGCAGCACCCGCGTGGTCTGCCAGCCAAGCACCGCCTCGTCGGTGACCCAGCGGAGCATCGACAGCGACGGGTCGCCTTCTTCCACCTCGCCGGTGTGGGGAGTCCACGCCCCCACCCACCGACCGGCGCCGACGGTGCTCGCTCCCTCCAGGAGCAGCCGCGTGCCGTCGGGCGACCAACTGGAGGGGCGCGGCTTGATGTTGGGCGGACGGTCGAACAGCGCCCGCTTCCGGGTCCGCTCGTGGCCGTCCTCGTCCAGGGTCAGCAGGGCGACCTCGGCCTTGCTGCGCAGGGATGAGGCCAGGAGCGTGCCGTCGGGGGAGATGTCGAAGGTGGAGGTGTCTCCCTCGGGATCGACCTGCATGGGGTCGCCTCCGTCGGCGTGGATCAGCCACAGATCCCAGCGTCCGCCGCGGTTCGAATAGAAGATGATCCGGTGGTCGTCGAGCCACTTGGGCATGCGGTCGCGGTACGGGTCGTTGGTCAGCCGCCGCGGGGGCTCGCTGCCATCGGGCGGACCCACCCAGAGGTCCTCCACCGACCGGTGCTGCTCCACCCAGACCACCTGCTCACCGCCGGGCGTCGGCTCGGACCAGACGACCGATCGGGTGCCGCGTGTGAGCCACGTGGGTTCGTCCTCGACCCGCCCCTCCTCGTCGAGACGGAGGAACTGCACGTTCTCCTCCAGCACGGAGGTGTCGAACGCGATCCAGCGTCCGCGGGGACCGATGCTGAGCAGCCCGGGCAGCGCCTGCAGCGCTCCGCCCAGGGCTCCAGTCGACCGCATCGCCGGTCGTCACACCCACGGCCTCCCCCGTGGCGACGTCGACCGTCCAGACGTTGCGGCGTGGGCTGTCGCCCGTGGCCCAGTAGGCGATGCGCTTGCCGTTGGGCGACCACTTCGGTTGGTTCGCGTCCCCTCGAGCAGCACCGACCGGTCCAGGCCCGCGAGGTCGACGATCTTCAGGCTCGACCGGGTGTGCTTGCCCAGCGGCCGTCCGATGGGCTCGGTGGAGTACGCGATCCGCTGCCCGCCCGGGGAGAAGTCGGGGTGGACCCCCTCCTCCGTGATGCGCTGGGGTTGGACGTCGGGCAGGTCGACCGCCAGCGTGTAGAGCCCGCCCCGGGGAAGTCGCGCGGAGAACGCCAGGTGCTTGCCGTCGCGGCTCCAGGAGGGACCGCTGAGGTCCGTGAGTTCTCCGGCGATCAGCTCACGCTCCTCCTCGGGTGGCGAGGTCCTTGAGGATGAAGTGGCGGGTACCGTCGAGGATGCGAACGAACACCACCCGGCTCCCGTCGGGGGCGAGCGCGGGCTCGCCCTCGAGGTAGCCCGAAGCGCTGATCAGGGTCGACTTGAGAACCGGTAGCGGCTCGGGCGGGGCGGGGGCTGCTTCGTCCGGAGGGCCACGCATCACGAACCCGATGAAGACGAGGATGATCGCCGCGCCGAGCATGATCGGGAGGGTGCTGCGGCGGCCGTGAGTGTCTGGCTCACGCACCGCCAGCGTGGGGGCCGACGGGGGCGGGGGCGTGGACGGAAGCAGGTCGGCGGAGACCTCTTCCGTGGCGTCGAGGGCGCTGGGTCGGGGGGCGGCGTCGAGGTGAGCCTCCACGCGTGCGCCGAGGGGATCGCCCTCGGGAAGCGCGGACCGAACTGCCCGAAGGGCGGTCGCCACCGCCGCGGCATCGGGGTATCGATCCGCGGGATCTCGCCGGAGGCAGCGTCGGATCACCTCCGTGAGTCCGGGGACCAGGTTGTCCAGACCGTCCAGCTCGCCGCCCGGCACGATGCGCTCTTCGATTGAGAGCAGGCCGGCCACGACCGCGGTCACGCTGGGCTGGTCGTTGAAGCGTCGGCCCGCCGTGAGTTCGAACACGACCGTGTCCAACGCGAACAGATCGGACCGGGCATCGAGGGGCTGCGCCAACGCCTGCTCGGGCGACATCCACGGAGCGCTCCCCTTGGCGATCCCGGTGGCGGTCTTGGCGTCGGACATGCCTTCGCCGCGGGCGATGCCGAAGTCCATCAACTTGATCTCACCCCGCCGGCCCAGGAGCACGTTGCTCGGCTTCAAATCGCGGTGCACCAGGCCCAGCGGTCCGTTGTCGCCGTCCAGGGTGTGCAGGTAGTGCAGCGCCTCCGCCAGGGCGACGCCCACATCCAGCGCCTGCCGGGGCGTGAGTGGGTCACTGCGTTCCAGCAGCGCGTGTCCGTCGACGCCGTCGATCCACTCCATCGCGACGAAGTGCTGCCCCTCGGCCTCGCCGAAGTCGTACACGTCCACGATGTGGGGGTGCTTCAGCAGGCCGCCGATCCGAGCCTCGGTCACGAGCGCCTGCCGGAACGCCGCGTCGCCCTCGGTGAGGTTCCGGTGCACCAGCTTCAGCGCGAGGGTCTTGGCGAAGCCCGAGGGGCCGGACAGGCGGGCCCGGTACACCCGCGCCATGCCTCCTTCGCCAAGCACGGACACCAACTCGTAGCGTCCGAAGGGGCGCAGTCACGGGCTCACGCTACCGGGCGAGATCGCGGAGGGCCCAGGCGAGCACTCCGGAGCAGGCGACGGTGATCGCTCGTTGGTCGGCGGTGGTGCTCGCCTCTCCCCCGTAGACTCCGAGCACGCACGCGGCCTGGGCCGGTACCGGACCCGACCGCTCCTCCAGCGAGGTGGCGTGAGTCGCGGACGTAGCCGCTGTCATGACGAACAGGATCGACGCCTCCATCTCCGTGGCGAGCACCCCCGACTCCCTCAGGAGCCGCATGTAGCGGAGGTTCTCGTCGGCCAACGGACCGACGCCGAACTCTCGTCCCTGAAGCGAGTCCTTCGAGTGCACCACGCCCGCGAAGGTGTGCTCGGCGAGGCCGGCGTCGCGGGCCCCCTCGCTCATGGCCGCGACTGCCTCGGCGTGAGCGACGGCGGGGAACTCACGGGGCATCCATCGGTCGCTGGTGCCCTCGTCCCGGACCGCGCCGGTGGCGATGACGACGCTGCCGGGAGTCACCCGGTCGTTCAGGGACGCGGACGATCCCACCCGCACGATCCGTCGCGCCCCCGCCTCCATCAGTTCGTGCGCCACGATCTCCACCGAGGGCGGTCCCATGCCGGAGGAGACCGCCAGCACGTCGACCGCCTGGCGTCCGTCTTCGGAGCGGAGCACGCCCAGGTGGGAGTCGTGGCCGCGCGGGCTGATCACGCGGTCGGTCACCTCGAAGCGCTCGGCGATGCGCTCGGCCCGGCTGCGATCGCCGGGGAGGAAGACGTACCGACCCCGGCCGTCGTTGCCCGCCAGGTGCTCGGGGCCGATGCCGAGGTGGTAGCTGCCGCTCACCGCTCGTAGACCTCACCGGCGCTGCAGGCGAGCACGACGCTGATGTGCGACATCGGCATCCCGCTCTCTTCGGCCCACTGGTTGAAGGCCTCCTGCGTGGCCGCGAGATCGCGCTTACCGGTGGGCTTCTTCTCCACCACGCCCGCCTCGATGAGGCAGGCGACGACGTCACCGGACAGCCTGAAGGTGTCCCGGCCGATGAGCCGCAGGAACCAGGCACCGGTGTCGCCACCGAGCCGGTCTCCGCCCTGCTTCATCGCGGCCCACAGCCCGATGGTGTCCGTGGCGGGCCAGTCGGCGAGCCAGCTGGCGAAGCTGCCGTGTTCGTCTGCGGTCTGCACGACGAACCGGGCGTTGTTGATCGTCGAGACGATCTTGGGGCGGTTGCGGACGATCCGTTTGTCCTGCGCGAGGCTGTCGATCTCCGACTCGCCGTACGCCGCCACGATGTGCGGGTCGAACCCCTCGAACGCCTCCTCGAAGGTGTCCCACTTGGCGCGGATCACGGCCCACCGGAAGCCGGCCGCGAACACCCGCTTGCTCATCGCCGCCAGGCAGCGGTCGTCGGTCACCTTCCGCAGCTCGTCAGCCGGCAGCACGGTGGGGAAGCGGGCTTCCAGGTTGTCCTCGCCGTGGCGGGCGAGCGCGCGGGACTGAAACTCGTCGAAGGAGATCATCGGCGGATGATATCTGGGATGCTCCTCGTCCACCGGAGACCGCATGTCCGAGACCCCACCCGTCGTCGTCAACGCCCGTGATCAGGAAGAGCGCACGCACCTCTTCGGCGATCATTGGGGGGGCTCGTACAAGGATCTGACGCCGGCGCTACGCGGGCCTGGTGGGGCCCGCGTCGGTCGGCTCGGAGTCAACGAGACCCGCCTGCCGCCGGGCCGGGCGCTCTGCCCGTTCCACTACCACCAGCGCGAGAACGAGGTCTTCTACATGCTGCGCGGTCGGGGCGTGCTCCGCTACGGCGATGAGTTCCACGACATCGGTCCGGGGGACTGCGTCTCGTGCCCCGCCGGCTCCCAGACGGCCCACCAGATCGCCAACCCCTACGACGAGGACCTCGTCTACCTCGCCATCGGCGACAACGATGCCGACGAGGTGGCCGTCTACCCCGACTCGGGCAAGGTCCTGGTTCGAAGCATCGGCAAGATCGGCCTGCTCGAGCCCACCGAGTACATGCACGGCGAGGGCGACGTCTCCCCCGTCTTCGCGATGATCGCGGAGCGGGAGGGCTGATGCCGCTGGACGTACCCGCGTACGCGGACTTCCTCCCCGAGACGCTGCTGGAGCGGCTGCGTGAGGACGCCGTGCCCGTGCCCGAGGTGCCGGGGCTCCGCGTGCAGGCCGGGCTGCGGGACGAGTTTCCGAAGATCGAGACGGTCGAAGCGCTGGAGCTGGTCGCGGCCGTGTACCGCCGGGTCCGCGGGCCCCTGGCTGCCGTGCTCGCCCAGCGGACGGTGGACCGCGCCTTCCTCGACGCGGCGGTCGCCGACTGCGCGGCTCGAGGGGCGCGGGCGGTGACCCCCTGGAGTTCGCCCGTCTACCCGACCCCCTTTGGGCTCCACGACGACGCCGGGCGGGTCGTGCTGGGGCCGCTGCCGCCGTCGGAGCGCGCCAACCCTGCGCCCGTGGACGTGCCGCCGTTCCTCCAGGGCGAGCAGGTCACCCTGTTCGGTCCGCCCGACACCCCGAAGATGGCGATCAACGCCATGAACGCGCTGCACCGCCGCCGCGCCGACGAGCCCGCGCTGGTCGCGGAGTTGGTCGACGCCTCCGGTGAGGTCCCCCGCTGGGGTGCCGACGACGAGGACAGCAAGACCCCGATCGTACGGTCGTTCCTGCTCGCCTGCGACAACCTCGTGGGCTGCTTCGATCGCACCCTCCGGTTCGAAGATCCCGCGCGCGGCCGCACGTACGAACTCGCCCCCGACAAGCTCAGCCGACCCATCAAGCGCGTGCCTGGGCTCGCCCTCCCCGACGCCGCCCACTTCGTCGACGGCAGCCCTCTGCCGCTTCACCTCTTCGATCTCGTGCAGCACCTCTGGCACAACCGCGACCGCCCCGAGGCGCTCGCCTTCTACGTGCCCAAGCTGGAGAACGAGGAGGAGGCGGCCTACTTCCGCACCTTGATCGAGACCGCGGAGGAGGAGGTCGCCGACCGCGCCCCCGGCTATCCGCTCGGCAGCGTGCGCGTGCTGCTGGTGTTCGAGAACCCGCGCGCGATCTTCCGCATCCCCGAGATGGCGGCGGCGCTGGCCCCCTACTTCGTCGGGGGGAGCCTCGGCTGGCACGACTTCCTGGGCTCGACCGCCCGCATGCTCAAGAATGAGCCCGGCTACCGCATCCCCGTGAAGGCAGACCCCGACATCGTGATCCGGCACATCAAGGAGTCGCACGTGCTGCTCGCGAGCACGCTCGCACCCCTGGGCGCGATCTCCATCGGTGGCATGTACGGCGTGCTCTTCGAGGAGGGCAATCCGGCCTCCTACCGGACCACCATGGTGGGCTACATCCGCGACGTCGTAACGCAGCTGCGTCGAGGACTCACGGGCTTCTGGGTGGCCCACCCCGACTTCGTCCGCGTCGGCATCGCGATGGTCGAGGCGTTCCGCCGTCAGCAGCGTGAGCCCGGCGACCTCACGCTCGAACGGCTGGTCTGTGCGCTGGTCCCCGAGGAGGCCGAGCAGGAGCTCTTGCTCACGTTCCTGCGCGGCGAGGACGTGCCTGGGCTGGACGAGGACGACCCCCGGTACCTGCGGGCGGTGCTCGCGGCCGACCTCGACACCTCGCCGGTTATCGCCAACGACGACCCCGAGGAGGTTCGCTACAACGTCTTCCAGGCGCTGCAGTACCTCGCCGACTGGCTCGGCGGCAACGGCTGCGTGGCCCTCCCAGCGACGCTCCGGGACGTGCGCGGAGAGCCGGTGTTCGTCCGTGTGATGGACGACCTCGCCACCACCGAGCGCTCGCGCTGGGAGCTCTGGGCGGAGGTCCACCACGGCCGCGTGTCGGTGGAGCAGTTCGACCAGGTGCTCGCCGAGGAGTCCTCGTTCCTGAAGGGCGGTCCGGACTTCTCCATGAAGGGCGTCGCCCGCCGCGTGCAGATCAAGTGGGAGGGCGCGGCGGCGCGCTGGTACCCGATCGCGGTGGAGCTGCTTCGCCGCTTCGTGCTTGCGGACGATCCGCCCGAGTTCGTCACCGAACTGGCGCTTCCGTTCACCACCGACCCGGTGCGGGACGCGGACGATCCGTGGGCGGCGGCGGTGGCGCTCTGCCCCGGTCGGTTCGACCCGCTCTAGGAGCCCCAGACCTCCGTCAGCCACGGCACCAGCTCGCGCAGCAAGGGTGCGAACTCGTGGGTGTCGTAGTGGGTCGGTCCGTTGACGAGCTTGAGCTTCACCGGGCGCCGAGGCCCTGGAGCTTCTCGACGCCCTGCATCGTCGGCCCGGGGCCGATGAACTCGTCGTCACGGCTGTGCAGGGCGTAGGTGGGGAGCGTCCACGAGGTCACGTCCGCGGGCGGCCGGCCGGCCATGGGGATGGCGGCGGCGAACCGGTCGGGGAACTCCTGGACCATCGTCCACGTGCCCATGCCGCCCATGCTGTAGCCGGTCACGAGCGTGCGTTGGGGGTCCACGGACCAGGTGGCGGCGACGTGATCGAGCACCTCGGCGACAGCGGCCTCGGAGGATGCATCGGCCCAGGTCCGACCGAGGCAGTCGGGGCCCACGATGATGGACGCGAGCTCGCGGAGGCCCGGCTCGACGACCGCCTCGACGAGGCCCGCCCCGTACCACTCGGTGCCGTGGCCGGCGTAGTGAAGGCTGAGCACGAGCGGGCGAGGTCCGTCGGCCTCCGGCAGCGACACCGTGTAGCGAACCGGCCCCGCGGTTCCGTCGAACGTGAGGCGGTGGAGTCCGGGATCGGTCGGCACGGCGGGCCCCTTCTTCTTCTTCTTGGCGTCGGCTCCGGCGGGCACCGCGAGGAGGCCCAGCATCAGCAGGACCGGCAGACAGTGGCGGAGCGCATCCATCCTTCGGTTGTAGCGCGATACCCTCCGCCGGTGCGCGCGCTGATCCTCTCGGGCTTCCTTCTCCTGGTTGCTGCCGGCTCCGCCCAGGCGTCCGACCTGGAGCACGTGCGGGCGGCCCTGTTGCTGGATCCCAACACCTGCGCCTACACCGCCATGGCGACGTACCGGGTGCGCTTCGAAGACGACGACCCGTCCCTGCTGCTCGTGGGCGCCATGGGCTCGGCCGAGGGCATCGAGATCGCCAACATCGCTGACGTGGTCGAGCACTCGGTGCGGTGGGCGGGCGGCGCTCACGGTGATGGCCTGAAGGCGCGTGACGGCATCTGCTTCACGGGCTTCGCCACCGACGCCTGGCTCCCGCTGCCGTTCACCTCCCGCGGCCCCGACCTCATCGCCGATCCCTTCGCCTTCGACCTGCTCCTCACGGTGCCGGCGGGCCACAAGGCGGTGGGCCCCGGCGTCATGCAGCCGATGCGTGAGGCCGCCGGGGGACTCGAGACTCACGCCTTCTCCCTCGAGGCGGAGACGCCCGCCTACCTGCTCGGGTTTGCGGTGGGGCCGTTCACCGAGCGGGTCGAGACCGTGAGCCGCTACCGCCGCCGCCCCCGCAAGTCCCAGGTGACCCTTCGGTACCTGTTCGCGCCGGGGGCCGACGTCGCCTTCGAGGAGCGCTTCGGTTCGACCGGGCCGGCCCTGCTGTGGCTCGAGCAGTGGACCGGGGTGCGCTACCCCGACCCCGTCTACACGCAGGTCGTCGTGCCCGGCGGGGCTACCCAGGAGAAGGCGAGCTTTGCCCTGCTGGGGGCCACGACCGTGGCGATCGCGGACGAGGCGCCGTCGGAGGCGTGGTTCGTCATCCATGAGCTGTCCCACCAGTGGTTTGGGCGGCTGCTGGGGCCGCTGGATTGGTCCGAGAACTGGCTCAACGAAGGATTCGCGGTCGCGTCCACGTGGCTGTTTTCGGAGCACCAGTGGGGCCCCGAGCGGGGCGCGGCGGAGCTGGAGCGGGCGCGGAAGCGGTACCTCCGCACGGTCGAGTCAGGGGGGGGGCGAGCACTTCGCGTGCCGCAGTGGCGGTCGCCGGGGGATGCGGGAGGTTCCATCGCCTACACCAGGTCGCTGCTGGTGCTCGACCGGCTGCGCTCGCTCGCGGGCGCGGACGCCTTCGATCGCGCGATCGCCCGTTGGTTCGAATCGTCCTCGCGTCCGGTCGGCGCCACGTCCGAGTCCCTCGTCGAATCGGTGGACGCCGCCTCGATGAATGCCGATCTGACCGAGTTCCTCACGACCTGGGTCGACGCTGTCGGCACCCCTGAAGAGCTGGCGCCGTCCCCCTAGCCTCGCTGGACATGCGGTGGCAAAGGCTCTATCGAGCGTTTTCCACCCGGGTGCCCGCGCGCGTCCGAACCGACTGGACGTGTCCGTGACGACCTTCTTCGAGCTCGATCTGATCGAGCCCCTCCTGGATGCCGTCGAGGCCCAGGGCTACACCGAGCCGACGCCGATTCAGGAGCAGGCGATCCCGCCGCTGCTGGAGGGTCGCGACGTGCTCGGCTGCGCGCAGACCGGCACCGGCAAGACGGCGGCGTTCACGCTTCCGGTGCTCCAGCACATCGAAGAGGCGAGCTACGGGCGCAAGCCCGGCAAGCGGCCGATTCGCGCCCTGATCCTGACGCCCACACGTGAGCTGGCGGCTCAGATCGGCGAGAACATCGAGCAGTACTCGCAGTTCATGCGGATCTCCCACACCGTCATCTTCGGCGGCGTGAAGCAGGGCGCCCAGACCCGGCGCCTGGCCAAGGGGATCGACATCCTCGTGGCCACCCCGGGACGTCTCCTGGACCTGATCGGCCAGGGCTTCATCAAGCTCGGCAAGGTGGAGTTCTTCGTCCTGGACGAGGCCGACCGGATGCTCGACATGGGCTTCATCCACGACGTCCGCCGGGTGCTCGACCTGCTCCCCGTGGAGCGTCAGAACCTGCTGTTCTCGGCGACCATGCCGGACTCGATCGTGAAGCTGGCGAGCAGCTTCCTGTACGAGCCGGTGCACGTGGAGGTGACGCCGCAGGCGACCACGGTCGAGTCGATCCAGCAGAGCGTGATGTTCTGCGAACGGGCGGACAAGCGGCGGCTGCTGGCGTGGCTCATCCGCAAGCACGACGTCGACAGCGCCATCGTCTTCACGCGCACCAAGCACGGCGCGAACCGGCTGGTGAAGCAGCTGGCCCAGGCCGGCATCGAAGCGGCCGCGATCCACGGCAACAAGAGCCAGGGGGCGCGGACGCGGGCGCTGAACTCGTTCCGAAACGGCGAACTGCGCATCCTCGTGGCCACCGACCTGGCCTCCCGCGGCATCGACGTCGACGGGATCAGCCACATCTTCAACTTCGACCTCCCCAACATCCCCGAGAGCTACGTCCACCGCATCGGCCGCACCGCGCGCGCCGGACGCGACGGGATCGCTATCGCGTTTTGCGACGACACCGAGGGCGACTACCTGCTCGACATCGAGAAGCTCATCGGGATGGAGGTCCCCAAGGACGACGACCACGAGTGGCACCTCCCGTCGGCCATCCCCGTCAAGGGCGGGCCCCGCAAGAAGCGCCCCTCGGGCGGCGGCGGCGGCGGCGGTCGGGGTCGCGGCGGTCGTGGTGGTGGTGGCGGTCGTGGCGGCGGCGGCTATCGCGGCGGTCGCGGCGGCGGTGGAGGCCGAGGTCGACGTGGCGGTGGCGGTGGCGGCGGCCGCAGGAACTGAGCCGGCCGCGCGTTTTCGAACGATTCGGCTCCGCCATCGTGTGCCGCTTCGCACGCCCCGAGGCGACGGACGCCCCGCACGGCTCCCATCTGCCGCTGGCACGCAGCTTGCTCTCCTCCGGGTCAACTCCCCGGAGGTCTCATGCCCCTGCTCGCCGGACTCGCCCGCCCCGTCCCCTGGCTGCTCGCCTTGTTGGTGCTGCTCGGCTGCCCCGCTCGCGGCGGTGACGACGATGACTCCGTAGCGACGGACGACGATGACTCCGTGGACCCGTGGGCCGAACACTGCGATGGGCTCGGGATCGAACCCCTCGACCTGACCGACCCAGACGACCTGGGCATGGCCACGCTCGTGACCTTCACCCACGGTCTGACCCTGAGCGAGTTCAACGACGTGTTCGCCGTCTTCCAGACCGTGATGAGCACCAGCGAGGAGACCTGCCCGACCTGGAGCGAAGGCAAGCCGGGCGGCGACGTCGGTGCCAGCACCGCCGTCGGGGGGGGCGAGACGACCGCGGGCGTGCGCTCCGAGGGAGAGCTCGACGCGTCGTGGAACTGGTCCGACGGCTCACGCGGCTCGTCCCTGCCGGTGGACATCGAGGTCCTCCTCGAGGGGCGTGAGTTCGGCTGGTCCGCCACCCCCTGGACGGGCTGCTCGTGCTCCGGTGGGCTCCGCCCGGCATGGGGCCGGTGCCGGTCGACTGGATGCCGGTGTTCCCCGAGGGGTTGGATGCCGTCGCCACCGCCAGCGGCACGTACGACGGGGCGGAAGGAACGATCGTGTCCACCCACGAAGGGAGCGCGACCGCGCGGTGCCGGTCCGACTTCACCTTCTCCTAAACCGCCAATATCGTCATGGTGGATCCCGCCTGCGACGAGGGCGCCGCCTACATGACCGGTCCACTGAGGATCTCCGATGCCGCGCACGAGGTGGCCTTCGACCCCGGCGCCGAGGGCGGCTGCGGAGGGTGCGTCGCCTGGACTCTCGACGGCGTCGAGCAGCCCGACCCCTTCTGCCTGCTCGACTACCTCAACTCGACCGAGGACCCGCCCTGACGCCCCGCGGCTGATCCCACCTCCCTGCTAGCGTCCCGGCAACGCACAACGGGTGGGCTGGTAGCGGAGCCGTTTCCGCGGTTGGAAGCGTGGCCGCTGGTGGCCGCGATGGAGCTCACCACGGGGCACCCCGAGGGCACCCTCGAGTCCCTCGATGAGGCCCGGCGCCAGGGCTTGCCCGACCTGCCCGCGTCGCTGGTCAACCGCGCGGTCGCAGCGCGGCTGCTGGGGAACGAGGCGGAGTACGCGGCGGCGCTGGAGGGGCTGGCGCGGCTGGGGATCCCCGAGGACCAGGCGCGGGCCCGGGTGGATCGCCTGCTGCAGTGACCTAGGACGACGAGGCGGCGGACGAGTCGACCAGATCGATGGTCAGCACCACGTTGTCCTGAATCAGGTCGTCGGGCCGACCGGGGTAGGCGATGCCGAAGTCCTGCCGGTCGATGACGAACTCGGCGTGAGTCCGGGTGCCTTCGCTCACCTTCGCGGGGAACGCGATGGTCTTGCTCACGCCGTGCATGGTCAGCGTGCCGGTGACCTGGTGGGTCGCGCCGTTGGCGCCCGCCTTCGCCTCGACGCTCGTCGACACGAACGACGCGGTGGGGAACTGCTGCACGTCGAAGAAGTCGGGCGACTGCAGGTGGCCGGTGAGCTTCTCCCGGTCGGCGCGCAGCGAGTCCATGTTCACCGTGACGCTCAACCCGACGAGGGTGCCGTTGGCGAACTCGAGGCTCCCGTCGTAGCGATCGAATTCGATGTCGTGGGTCGCGGTGATCTTCGCGCCGAGGGCGTGGATGCGGGACTGGGCCACGTCGATGGGGAGCTCCCGGGTTTCGGCGGCGGCGGAGGCCAGGGCGGTGGTCGGTTCGGCGACGACGGCCGCGGTCTTGCCGGCGCCGACCTCGTCGACGCAGCCGACAGCGAGGAGGAGGAGGGGGGCGGCGGCGAGTGACGGAATCATCGTGCGAAGGTTCATGGGGAACTCCTGAGGGTTGGTTTCAGTGCCGCGTTGGGGCGGCGAGGACCAACGTAGTTCGTCGCGTAGAACGAACAATGGAGCGATTTGGCGCCTGAAAGTTGCGTTTGAGCAACTGGCGAGCGGGCTTGGTGAGGTTGATCTTCAGCGGCAAGCTCTGGCGATGGTTCGCCCCGTCCCGTTCTTCCTCGTGCTCACGGCCCTCGCGTTGGCTGGATGTCCCTCCCCGTCGCCCCCCGAGGCCGACGACGACGACACCGCGCCCGACGACGACGACACGGCGCCGCCGCCGACCTACGAGTGCGTGCCCATCGGTGGTTCCGACGCGGACGGCTTCTTCGTGCTCCGCGGCTTCCAGGATCGCCTTCTACGCGGGCCAGTTCGGCTACGGCCACGAGGGCGCCTCGATGCTCTACCGCACCGACCCCTGGGAGCTGGTGACCCCGGGGCTGCTGGGCATCACCGAGTCGGTCTGTGCGATGCGGATCTTCGGCTCGTTGCTGTACGCCAACACCGAGTCTAGCGGCGACCTCTTCCGCTCGTCCGACGGCGCGAACTGGGAGTGTGTCTACGACGGCCCCGGCTCCACGATCGGCTGCGCCCTCAAGGTGTTCGACGGGCGGATCTACGCGGTGCAGTACGGCAACGGGGCCCAGGACCACGGGGTCATCCTGCGCAGCGCCAACGGCGCCGACTGGGAGACCGTGTGGGACAGCGGGGCCGACTCGATGTACCTGCGTGAGTTGCTCGCTCACGACGGCGTGCTCTTCGCCTTCGGGGTCGATGAGGACGACGCTCAGGGCTACCAGCTGAGCTCGACCGACGGCGCCGCCTGGACGGTGGTGCCGACGCCGTCGCGGTCTTCCGCGGGGTCTCGACCGACGACGCCATGTTCATCGGATCGACCGAGCGCGGGGGCAACGGGGTCACCGGGATCTGGCGGCACGACGGCAAGGAGCCGAACCTCGTGCAGACGATCGACGCCGCCTACGTCACCGAGCTGCGGGAGTGGGACGGGAGCCTATGGGCGGCGACGTCCGACGGGTGGAAGTACGACACCGGCAACGCGCAACTGTTGCGCAGCGACGACGGCACCGCGTGGGAGAACGTCTGCACGCTGCCGGAGCTCGCCGCGTGGTCGATCGCCGTGGCGGGCGGCTCGCTGTACCTGGGCAGCTGGGAGTTCGAGGTCGGCGGCACCGTCTACGAGGTGCGCGTCCAGGACTGAGGGCCGGTAGATTCCGGGCCATGACCGAAACTGAGCGACTCGCCCAAGCCCAGCTGGATGCCTACAACGCCGGCGACATCGACGCCTTCGCGGCCTGCTATGCGGCCGACGTCGAAGTGTTCGACCTGCACTCGGGGACGCTGACGTTCGCGGGGCGGGAGGCGCTTCGGGAGCGGTATGGACGGCTGTTCGAGAGCCAACCGAACCAGCATGCGGAGCTGCTGAGCCGCATCGTTCATGGGCAGACGTCGGTCGATCACGAGCGCGTCACGGGCCGGACCAGCGGCGGCACGGTGTTCGCCGTGGCGATCTACCAGGTGGTGGACGGGGCGATCCGAAAGGTCTGGTTCGCCCGCTGACTCAGCTCCGCTCGCTGCGCGCCAGCTTCGCCAACTCCGTCGCCCCGATCGCCTCCCGCGCGGCTTCCTAGCGCCGCCCGATCAGGGGCTGGGTGTCGGGCACGGTCTTGGCGGGTGAGTCGATGAAGGCGAACGCCCCCTTCTTCAGGAGGATGTCGTTCATCAGCTTCACGTCCCGGCGTGAGCTGGTCTTGCTCAACGTCGCCCGGTGATAGAAGGCGGTGTATGTGACCAGTCCTTCGGCCCAGCTGATCTCGATGGTGGGTCCGACGACGAACCGGCAGAAGGTCTTGCAACGGTGGAACAGGGCCTCAGCACCGCGGCCGACGAGGCAGCTCGAGAAGACGAGGGACTTCTGTTTGAGGTGCGGCCAGCCCAGGTCGCCGAGCTCGCGCCAGAACAGCTTGGTTCCGTCGGTCAGCTCGATGCTGGACTCGTTGCCGTGGCAGCTGAAGTGGACGTCGTCCTGTCCCAAAACTCGATCGTCGTCTCCGTCCATCGATCAGGAGCAGGCGTGAAATTGTCGAATCTCGACCTGAGAGGCTGCAGAATGGCCGGGAACCGAGCCGTACCGAACGATGGACATCGAGCTCGGCTGAGTTTTGGGACACCACGAGATCCGAGCGGTGCTTGACTCGCCACTGCCATCGGGAGCTAGGTCCGTCCCTTTCGCGTCCAGCCGCCCTCGTCTGCAATCCCAGCGCCCCGCGCGCTCTCGACCGCGCTCTTTCGAAGACTCGTCAAGCGCGGCCAGAACGGGTGGCTCGAATTTCCGTCGAGGTTCAAGGGCACGGACAGCGCCTGGATGACGGAGTCCTCGACTGTCCAGGGGCGATCGCACACTACCCATCCCACACGAGCGTTCTCTTGCAGCCAACGATCGAGCCACTGCTCTCCCTGATGCGTGAGGGTCATCCGGGTGCCGGACCCCACTCTTCGCAAAGGGAACCCCGACTCTGACGCCAGCAAGGTGCCAAGGGTCTTGCGGAGAGTCGACCCCTCGGCGTTCCCACCCAGATGGGCAGAAATGCGCCTACGCAACTGCTGCGTACTCTTCTCCCCCTTCGGGGAGATTCCAACGTAGAGGAGCCGGTAGTCGCCTCTGGTTTCGGCTCTGGACGCGGGTACCGGCACAGCTTCCCCGCGGAACCACCAGCAATAGACACCTGACTCGGCCGGGACCAATGAGCCACGACCAAGACACTGATCCCGTCGGTACTGGGGGGCGGCGAGAAGTTGC
>JAAESI010000111.1 GCA_024229515.1 Pseudomonadota bacterium
AAGCGATGATCGGTGTGAACATCCTCAATCGCATGACCGAGCTCGGGATGCCGGAATCGCACGCTGTCCGAAGCTGAAACTCCGAGAGAGCCGCTCAGTGGCCCGATCCGGCCTCGCTCGGAGCCGTGCAACAACGCCGCGCGTCCCCGCCGACGTCGGAGGAGATGGCGACGACGTAGGTGTGGGGTTCCGTGGGCGAGGTGCTCGCCCAGAACTCCCACTCGCCGAGGTCGGAGGAGAAGTCGTTTTCGTAGACGATGCTCTCGCCCGCGAGGCCGGTCGTGGCGAGCAGCAGGGCGAGGCCGATCAGGGTCCGGGAGGGGCGCATCCGCCTCAGTCTAGGGGAGCCTTCCGCCAACCGGGACCGTCCGTGCCGTTCGCGGCTTCACCGATGGCGAGGTGCACGAACCGGCAGTCCAGCGGGCCGTTGTGGATCTCCAGCTTCTTGGACGGCTTGAGGCCGAACCGCTTCGCCAGCAGCGGGCTCCCGGCGAGCACCCACGCGTCCCATCCGGGCCAGGACCGCTTCAGGTGGTCGCCGATCCGGGCGTACAGGGCGGGCATCTCGTCCTCGTCGCCGAGCCGCTCGCCGTAGGGCGGGTTGGTCACGAGCACGCCGGCCTCGACGTCCGCGGGCGGCGTCGCCTCGAAGAAGTCCCTGCACGCCAGCCGGAGGGTCAGGTCCTGCGCGGTCGCGTTCTTGAGGGTCGCGTCCATCGCCTCGGGGTGGATGTCGGAGCCGTAGACGGCGACGGTGCGATCCGCGGCGGCGGCGGCGCGGTCCTTCGCTTCTTCGACGAGCCGGTCCCAGGTCTCGGGGTGGTGGGGGCGCCAGCCGGTGAAGCCCCAGCGGTGCCGGCCCAGCCCCGGAGCGCGGTCCAGTGCCATGGCGGCGGCCTCGGTCAGGAGCGTGCCGGAGCCGCACATGGGGTCCACCAGGGGCACTCCCTCGGCCGCCCGCTTCAACCACCCCGTCTGCCAGATCAGCGTGGCTGCGAGGTTCTCCTTCAGCGGCGCGGGACCCTGGACGCGACCGCCTTCGCCGCGGCGGTGCAGGGGCACTCCGCTGAGGTCGATGGAGACGGAGGCGACCTCCCGGGCGAGCCGGACGTGCACGCGGACGTCGGGGGTCTTGAGGTCGACGGACGGTCGGTCCTCCCCGCGGCCGCGGATGCGATCGACGATGGCGTCCTTGGCGACGAGGGCCCCGAACTTGCTGTTCCGGATCTCCTCGCTGGTCCCCACGAACGTGACCGCGAAGCTCTCGCGCACGCCGAAGTGCTCCTTCCAGGCGAGGTCGCGCACGCCGTCGTACAGCTCGTCGGCGTCGCGGCAGTCGAAGCTGACCATCTGGACGAGCACCCGGCTCCCCAGGCGGGACCAGAGGCAGACGCGGTAGGCGTCCTCCCGGGTGCCGGAGAACTGCACCGCGCCGCGCTGGACCTGGAAGTTCGCGTCCCCCGGGAACGGGAGGATGGTGCCGAGCTCCTCGGCGAGGGCGGTCTCGGCCCCGCGGGTGCAGGTGACGATGACGGGTCGGCGGCGTTCGCTCACGCCGCGGACCCTAACAGGGCTGTGGGCTGTGGGCTGTGGGCTGTGCGGCCAGGCCCTCCGGCAGCTCGCTCGGGGCCTCCACGGCGGCGCGCTTGCTGGCGATCCGACGGGCCTTGCGCTCGCGGCGGGCGGCGTCCAGATCGGGGACTCCGTGGCCCCACAGTTCGGCCATCAGCTCGGACCAGGAGCTGTCGTGGTCGACGATCTCGCGGAAGCCCAGGAAGGTGTGGCAGCCGTAGCCGTCCAGCGACACCCAGAGCCCCTCGCGGTGCAGGTCGGCGCCGCTGCGGAGGTACCAGAGGCCGGTCCGGGCGTCGTGCATGCCGTACAGCACGCCGTCGTGGGCCTTGAGCCCGAGGGCGTCGCCGAGGGCGCGTCGCTCCAGGAAGGGCTGCTCGGCGTCGGCGTCCGCGACGTTGATGGCGGTGCTCAGTCGGAGCCGGCCGGCGGTGGCGGTGTGGGCGTTGTTGTAGATGACGAGCGCCTGGGTGCCGTCGTCGCCGCGGTTGCTGAAGGCGAAGACGTTCTCGTCGGTCGCGCCGTCGCCGTCGACTAGGTCGAACAGGGCGAAGTGCTCGACGCCGCTGAAGACGTGGCGCTGGCGCAGCAGGGGGAAGATCGCCCGCTGGTGGTGGGCCACGAAGCCGGCGTCGGCCGACTCGTCGGCGTAGGCGCGGGCGAACTCCATGCCGTACTTCTCGGCGAACCCTTCGATCTGCCCGTGGCCGAACATCGGCAGGCCGGGCAGCGTCGCCATCAGCGTGCAGATGCCGAAGTACTTGTCGCCCTTGCCGAACTGCTCGACCGCGGTCTCCTCGTCGGGGTTGTTCATGAAGTTCACGAACCGCTCGAGGATGGCGGGGCTGTACTCCAGGACGTTCTTGATGGACTGCCGGTAGCCGGCGTTGTCCTCGTCCCGGAGCATGTGCATGAACGCGCTGTTGTAGACGCGGTGCATGCCGAAATCGCGGACGAAGGTGCCCTCCATCATCCAGAAGGCTTCGGCCAGCAGGAGCGTGTCGGGGACCTCCTCGCGGACCCGCTGCACGACCTCGCGCCAGAACTCGCGGGGCATGGCCTCGTCGAAGGCGTCGGGGGAGGCGGCCCGCTCGGCGCGGGACGGGATGGCGCCGCCGCTGCCGGGGGCGGGGTGCCAGAGGCGCTGCACGTGCTTCTTCGCCAGCGTCATGGCCGCGTCGAAGCGGATGACGGAGGCGCGGCGGGCGACGCCGAGGATGGTCTGGATGACGGCCTCGCGGACCTCGGGGTTGAGGTAGTCCAGCTGGGCGGTGTCGTTCCACGGCATCTGGGTGCCGTCGTTGCCGTGATAGAGGTACCGGACCTCGCCCGATCGGTGATCGACGCGCTGGAATACGACGGCGGCGTCGCTGTGGTTCCAGTAGCCGTCCTCGAGCCGGATGCCGACGTCGGGGTTGCTGGACAGGTCGGGCCCGTCGAAGCGGTAGCCGGGGAACGGCGGCTGCTCGGTCTGCACGAACCACTCGGGGTGGTCCTGAACCCACTGGCTGTCGAGGCCGACGTGGTTGGGGACCATGTCCGCGGCGAGCCGGATGCCGCGCGCGGTGGCCCGTCCGTGGAGCTGCTGGTAGGCGTGCTCCCCGCCGAGGCGATCGGCGATGACGTAGTCCCACAGCGCGTAGGCGGAGGACTCCGCCTCGGGGTTGCCCATGCGCTGCTTGATCTCCCGGGAGGCGGGGGAGCGCTCCCACAGGCCGATGAGCCACAGCCCGGTGAAGCCGCGGGCGGCGAGCTCGTCGAGCTCCTCGTCGGGGACCTGGTCCAGGGTCGTGATGGAGCGGCCGTACTGCGAGCTGAGCTGGTCGAGCCAGACGAGGGCCTGGCGGGCGGCGAGCACGAGGTTGGGCATCCACGCGCCATCGTCGCTGAAGCGGGCGCGGCCGGGGGCGCCGTCGAAGCCTTCGTCGGTGCCGAAGTCGAGGACCTCGGCCGGTCCGGGACCGCTGAAGCGGGCCGCTTCGGTCTCGGCGACGAGGTCGCGGGCGCGGAGTAGCTGCAGGCGGAGGGCGTCGGTGAGGACCTCGTCCCAGGCCTCGAGGATGTACGCGAGCTGGCCGTCCAGCGACGTCGGGGAGGCCTCCGCGGGGGCGCGGAGCAGGGCCGGGAGGGAGGCGCCGAGGGCGGTCAGGGGAGCCTCGTCGGCGAGGCGGGCCTCGAGCTCCCGCAGGAGCCGACCGGCGCGGGACCGGGGGCGCACGCAGGGGGCATCCAGCAGGCTCCGCTGGGGGGCGAGGGCGTCGTTGTCCAGCAGGGCGCCCAGCAGCAGGAGGGCGGCGGTCCGGCCTTCGGCGTCGGCCGACAGCGCGGGCGTGGCGAAGGCGTCGGCGAGGCGGCGGAGCGAGGCGGCGGGGCGTTCGGCGAGGGCGCGTTCGTCGGTGTCGGCGTCGGCGAGCACGGTCGCGAGCACGCCAGGGTGGGCGGCATCGGCGTACAGGCCGATCAGGTGGGTCAGCGCCGCCTGGATCGCCGCATGGGCGGTGCGCGCGCCGCGTCCGGCGGCCTCGTCGGTGGGCTCGGTGGCGGCTTTGCACCACACGCACAGCGCGGTGGAATCGGTGGACGAGAAGGCCATGGAGGCGAGTGCGGACATTAGTGACTCCGTTCAGAGTTACGCTCTGAATGTGAGGCGAAGATACCCCGGTTCGAACGGAAGTCAATGGAAGGGGTGGAGGGCACCGCGTCTTGCGGTCAAGGACCGGCCCAGGCCGTCGAAGAAGAAGGGGTGCGCCGACTCGTCGCCATCGCTGCTGTCGCGGGAGCCCTCACGGGCTTGCTGTCCGACGGCGGGTGGGCGGCGCTCCGCGGCGGCGATGGCGTCGTGGATGCTGAGTCATACGACCGGATGAAGGACGTGATCTTCAAGACCGAAGAGGTCAACGGCGTGCGCGACGCGGTGGGGGAGCGCGAGGGCCGGTTCGAGGAGTTGCTGCAGGACTCGTAGAAGACTTCGCGCGGTCCATAGGACCGCTCCTCTTCCGGGCCTGCAGGGCCCTCCCGACCGCAGGTCGATTCCTGCCGCCTCCGCGGCCGCAGGCCGCATTCCGGGGCCGTAGGACCTTCCCGACCACAGGTCGCTCCGAGGCCCGTAGGGCCGATTCTCGGGCCGCAGGACCGTCCTGTTGGAGGCGCTTCGCGCCGGAGACCCTGCGGGTCGGATGGCCCTGCGGGCCGGATGGCGCTTCGCGCCGGAAGAGGAGGCGGCAGGAGGCGCTTCGCGCCGGAATCTGGGGGTGTGTGGACTGGCGGGGGTGGAGGGACTGGAGTTGGGGGCTCCGGGGAAGCTGGCCGGGGGCGGGAGCCTGCGGGGAGGGCCGCGGACAGACGGGAGCCTGCGACGCCGTCAGGCATCTCCTACCTCGAGTTCAAGCCGGGCGGAGATCTCGACATGCAGCAGATGCCCCACGAACAACTCGTCGCCTACCAGCTGGCGCTGGAAGTGGCCCGGTGGGTCCGGGCGACGCGGTGGCCGGCCGGGGAGGCGGCGCTCAAGGACCAGGCCAAGCGGGCGGCCGACTCGGTGGTGCTCAACATCGCCGAGGCCGTCGGGAGCCAGGGCGGCAACCGGCGCAAGCACTTCAACTACGCGCGGGGGTCCGCGATGGAGACCTCGGCGGTCCTCGACCTCCTGGACTTCCGAGACGGCGCCGCACGGCAGCAGCAGCTCCGGCGGGTGGTGGCGATGCTTGCCAAGCTGGAGTGAGCCGCCGGGCGGCCAGGAGGGACAGAGACGTCGCCCAATGGCTGTAGATCTGTCCTCTATCTGAACAGCCTGACCGACGCCCGGGTCCTCCAGCGGGCCCTCGAATCACCGCCACTGTTGGCCAATCGCAAGCAGCTGGACCGAATGATGCTTCAGCCCATGCGGCTCCAGGTGGGCGGGACCGTGCTGGCGGCTCACCTCGCCCTGGAGCATGGCTTTGCGATCAACCTGGGAGGGGGTGCCCACCACGCCCATCCCGCCAAGGGGCACGGCTTCTGCGTCTACAACGACGTTGCCGTCTCAATCGCTCGACTCAGAGCCAGCGGGTTCTCTGGCAACGTCCTGATCGTGGACACCGATGCGCACCAGGGGGACGGCAATCAGGCTGCGTTCGCCAACGACGAGTCGGTCTTCGGCCTGTCGTTCCAGCAGGCGCACATCTTCCCGCCCCGGAGAGTGGGCGACCTGGACTACGACTTCGATGCTGGCGCCGACGGCGCCTTCTTCAACGAGGTCGTCGCTTCCCTTCTCGATGAGGTGCTGGAGCAGGAGCTCCCTGAGGCTTGTCTTTCACGTGGCGGGGGCCGATGTGCTGTCGGACGACCCGCTGGCTGGGCTCGCGCTCGAGGCTGAAGACCTCGTCGACCGCGATCTTCTGGTCGCCGAGGCGGTGCGCGGGCGTGGCATCGCGTAGGTCCAGGTGCTTGCGGGCGGCTATGGGCCCAGCGCAGCTACGAGCCAGGCGGCGTCCGTCGCGGCACTGCTCCGGCAGCACGTCGGACGGTCCTCTCGGTGAACGACCCCCATCCCCTTCGGCGGGGCGACGTCCGTGCATTCCTGCTCTGGCTCGCGCTGCTGACGTCGGCCGCCGTCGGGCCCGCGTTCCTCGCTTGGAGCCTGGAGGGGGCGCCTGCGGGCATGGCCGTCGGGATCGCTGCCCTCGCCGCCGGCTCCACCCGCATCGCTCGGTCGTTCACGGTGAAGCGGCCGCGGGTTTTTGCTTTCGTGGTTGGCCTTCGCCTGGCTCTGTCTGCGGCCGTCGTGCTTGTCGACGCCGGCGGGGAGCGCCTGGACTTCCTGGTTACCGTGGCGATGGCGCCCGACATCATCCTCGGGGCCTCCTGCCTCGTCGCGTTCTCGAGTCTGGGACTGCCCGGCGTGTTGGTCGCGCTGCTGACCCCCGTCGCTGTTGCACTGACCTGGCTCGCGCTGCTGACCGTCGTGGCGGGGGTCCGACCACCGCCGGCGTCCCCGCGCCGGTAGTTCGGTGACGATCCCCACACCCGGGGGGCGCCGATAGAGCACGCCCCCTCGACCGCGCCCCTCCACCGCCACCGCTCCCGACTCCCGCAGGCAGTACGCCACTTGCTGCGCCACGTGCCGCGTGCGCTTCAACCCCGCCGCCAGATCCGCCGTCGTGAATGGGTCCGGGAGCCCGTCGGGGAGCAGGCCGAGCAGGTCGTCGGGAGACGCGAACCGCTCCGTCCGCACCACGCTGAGCAGCCGGCGCTCCACCAGCTCCCAGTCGTGCCGCCGACGCCGCCGGCTCGGCTTCCGCACCTGCTCCTCCTGGACCATCGCGACCTCGAACTCCAGGTTCGGGTGGCTCAGCAGCGAGGGGAACGCCACCAACTCCGCGCAGACGTCCGCGACGATGCCGCGTCGCGGCGACTTGCGGCGAGAGGTCGGGGCCCCGTCCGCATCGACCTTCACGATCCAGGTCTCCGCCGCGACCGGGTGGACCAGGAGCAGGCGGCGGGCGTCCAACAGGTGGTCGAGCTTGCGGCCCAGCGCCGAGAAGCTGCCTGTCTGGATCTCGATCAGGTGATCGCCTCGGACCAGGTCGATGACGAAGCCGGCCAGGGGCACCTCGACCCCGTCGCCGGGGCGGCGGTACCACTCCTTCAGATCGGCGTGGAGCGGCTTCTCGTTCAGCGAACCGATGTCGCTCACGAGCGGCCCCCGCCCGACCGGGTCATCGCGTGAACGCACCTTCGTGCCCCCACCGCACCAGGGCGTCCGCGTGGGCGTCCGTCATGCCTGGGATCGCGCGCACCCGGCGCAGCTCTTCGCTGGCGACGACCTGCGACAGCAGCGTGTTGTCCGTGTTCACGCAGACCTTGATGCCGAGCTCCAGCCACTTCGCCAGGGGGTGGGCCTCGACGCTGTCGGTCGCGCCGACCTGCCAGTTGCTGGTGGGGCAGGCCTCCATCGTGACGCCTCCTTCGAGCACCAGCTCCACCACCGTGGGGTCCTCCAGGAGCGTCGTGCCGTGGCCGATGCGCTGGGCGTGGAGCAGCTCGATCGCGGTCTGGATCTCCTCGGGGGGCCGACCCTCCGAGGCGTGCACCGTGCGGCCGATGCCCAGGTCTCGGGCTCGGGTGAACGGCGCCGCGTAGTCCGCCAGGCCCCACTCGTTGCTCGGCGCCGGACCGCCGGCGAGATCGATGCCGACCACCCCCGGGCGGGACGCAGCGCAGTCCACGTGCCCCTCCAACATCGACGGCGGCTCCCCGTACAGACCGCACAGCAGCAGCCCCGCGCGCCCGTCGATGCCGTCCAGGGCAGCGTCCGTGACGGCATCGATCGAGCCCGCCCCCGGGTGCAGCTGGGGGGCGAACCGGATCTCCAGCGTGGTCACCCCGTCCGCCGCGGCGTCCTCGCACATCTCCGAGGCGACGCGCCGCACCGCGTCGGTCGTCTGCAGCAGCGAGAGCGTGAACTCGAAGCGCGCCAGCGCCGCCATCAACCCCATGCCGGGGAAGAAGGGGAGGTCATCCGGCACGCTCAGGCCGAGGGAGCCCGCGAGCTCCTGCAGCGTGCTTGGGCGAAGGGAGCCGTCCAGGTGCCGATGGAGGTCGGCGAGGCCCTCGCTCACCGACGACGTCGCAGACCGACCAGGGCGATCAGACCCAGGAGCAACGTCGCCGGGGCACCGCCGCCGGTCGAGGCCAGCGAGCTGCTGCAGTTGCAGTCCGTGCTGCCGCCGTCGTCGTCGTCGTCGTCGTCGTCGTCGTCGCCGGTGGAGTCATCGTCGTCGTCGTCGTCGTCGTCGTCCCCCTCGGCGTCGATGGTGAACTCGAAGGGCTCAGCGTCTTCGCTGGCGGCTTCGAACTCGTCGATGGCGCGGGCGGTCCAGTAGAAGGTGCCGACCTCGAGGTCCGCGCCGGGCTGCCAGGACGTCCGCGCGTCGGTGCCGCCGGGGCCGGCGCTCGGGGCCAGGTCCGTCGTGCTGTCGACCACGTCCGTGCCCTCGGCGTCCCGCGAGATGACCACGTCGTAGCGCACGTCGTCCCCCTCGGGGTCCTCGCTGTGCGCCAGGACCAACACCGGGCGGAGTTCCGTCGAGCTGCTGCCGTCCTCCGGCTCGATCAGCACGGGCACCGCCGGCGGGTCGTTGGGACCGCGCACGAACACCGTGATCGAGGCCCAGTTGCTCGGCAGGCCGGCGGCGTCCTCGGCCCGCACGCGCAGGTGCCAGTCCTGGTTCTCGGCCAGCGCCTCGCCCTCGTCCTCCAGGCTCAGCGTCACCTCGCCGGTGCCGGTGTGATCGGCGGAGCCGGCCACGAGGTCGGGCGAATCGAACGTCGAAGCGGTGTCCGCCTCGAACGTGTAGGTCAGGTCCGTCCCCTCGGGGTCCGAGGACTCCGTGGCGGTCAGGTCGGGGGAGACCGACTCCACCTCGTCGCCCTCGAGCGGGTCGACCCAGGCGATGTCCGCCGGGGCGGCGTCCTCGGTGGAGTACAGGAACGGCTGCGGGTCGCTGTAGTCGGAGCTCAGGCCGTCCTCGTCCGTCGCGTTGACGTCCCAGGCGTAGACCGTGTCCTCGATCACCGCGACGTCCACCTCCCAGGAGCCCTCGGCGACGAACGCGCCGTCGACGTTCTCGGAGCCCAGCACCGTCGTCAGCCCCTCGTCCCAGAGCCGCACGTGGTAGCTGACCGCGTCCTGGTCGGGGTCCTCGACCTCCGCCCACACCAGCTGCGGCACCGCCTGCGCGACGACCTCGCCGTCCAGTGGGAACAGCGGCACGGGTACCGGCGGCGGCTCGTCGGTCTCGTTGACGAAGGCCGACTCCAGCGTGGACCACGGGCCGTCCACGAACAGGTCGGCGGCGCGGGCCCGCCAGTAGATCGTGAAGTTCTCCCCGAGCACCACGTCGGTGGTCCAGCCGGTCGTGCCGGACGGGTCCTCGCCGAGGTTGGCGTCCGCCGTCAGGGGGATGGTCGCGGCCGCGTCGGCGAAGACCTGCACCTCGTAGGTCAGCTCCTCGCCCTGCGGGTCCGTGGCGTTGGTCCACTGCAGCAACGGCTGCGTGGTGGCGACCTCTTCACCGCCGATGGGGGCGGCGAGCACGGGGGCCGTGGGGCCGTCGAAGGACTGCGGATCCTGCCCCGCGTTCCACTCATCGAGGTTCGTGAGGCCGTCGGCGTCGGGGTCGGTGAAGGCGTCCGCGGGATCGCCCGGATCGAGGCCGTTGTCGGTCTCCCAGGTGTCCGGCATGTCGTCGCCGTCGGTGTCGAGGTAGTCCACCAGGATCGTCCAGGTCTGGGAGTCGGTGCCGCCGTCGCCGTCGTCCACCGTGATGGTGACGCTGTGCGCGCCGACGTCGCCGTAGCCGGGCGTCCAGGCGATGTCGCCGCTGCCCGCGTCGATCGTCATGCCCGCCGGTCCCGAGTCCAGCGTCCAGGTCTGGCCGTCCCCCAGACCGGGGTCGGTGGCGGTGGGCTCGTAGGTGTACTCGATCGCCTCGGTGGCGGGCACCGACGGCACCGACGTGATGGTCGGGGCGACGTTGCTGACGGTCACGCTGTCCGTCGCGGTGTGGCTCGCCCCCTGGGGGTCGGTGACGGTGAACGCGACCTCGTAGGTCCCCTGGTCGGGGAACGTCCACGAGGCCGTGTTCCCGGCGCCGGAGCCGATGACCACCGACGCCTCCAGCACCTCCCAGGTGAACGTGAGGGCGGCTTCGTCCACGCTGCTGGGGTCGCTGCCGGTGCCGGTGAAGGTCTCGAGGGTGCCTTCGTTGGTCGCGCTGGGGCCAGAGACCCCCGCCGTGGGGGCGACGTTGGCGACGGTGACGCTGGCGGTGTCCGTGTCCTGCCCGCCGTCGGCGTCCTCGGCGCGGAGCCCGACGGTGTAGCTGCCGTCGTCATCGAACACGCAGTCGATGGTCGGGCCGGTGGAGGTCTGCTCGTACACGCCGTCGTTGTCGCAGTCCCAGTCGTAGACCGCGATCGGCCCCTCCAGGTCCGTGCTCGCGGAGCCGTCCAGCTGGATGTTCGCGCCTTCGTCGCCGCTGTAGTTGCTGCCCGCGTCGGCGGTGGGGAGGTCGTTGACCGACAGCACGTCGACCGTGAACGAAGTGAACGCCGTGGCCCCCTCGGAGTCCTCGACCGTGATCAGGATGGAGGCGTCGCCGAACTGGTCGGCCGCGGGGGTGATGTCGATCGTGCGGTTCGCGCCGCTGCCGCCGAGCACGAGGTTCTCGTCCGGGATGAGCGTCGTGTTGGTCGACGCCGTCACCAGCGTCAGCGCGCTGGGGCCGTCCTCGGTGTCCCCGATGGTGAACGGGATCGACAGGATCGGCGTGTCCTCGTCCGTCTCCTGGTCGGGGATCGCGCTGATGGTCGGGTCGTCGTTGGTGCCGGTCGTCACGAGGTCGGTGAAGCTGAACCACCACGTCTGGTAGGTGCCGCCGCTGGCGTTGACGACGCCGTGCACGCTCAGGTCGGTGCCGCTCGTGGGGAAGGAGGTGTAGCCGACCCAGCGTCCGTTGCTGCCACCCGCCCAGGTGATCCGGTAGGTCACGCCGGCGGTGAGGTCCCAGTTGACCACCGCGGAGTACATCGGCTGACCGGCCGGGGTGGTGTGGGTCTCGAGGATGGCGCCGGTGGAGTGGTTCATCAGCCGCACGGTGTCGGCGCCGCCCTGGTTCTCGTACGTGAAGCTCTCCAGGGTCACGCTGTTCAGCGCCGTGAAGTACATCCCCGACTCATTCCAGTTGCCGATGTTGTTGCTCAGGGCGGGGCCGGCGATGACGTCGTCGGCGAGCGCCGCGGCGGGGCTCAAGAGGGCGAGGGCGAGGGCGAGGGAGAGGGCGATGCGGCGCATGGGCTTCCTTTCGAACGCGGGGACCCTACAATCCGCGGCGATGCCTGCCTACCCTCAGACTTCTGCCCTGTTCGACGACTGGGCCCGCCAAGGTCGGGCCGAAGGCATGGAAGCGGGCCACCAGCCGCGCGCCCTCGCCGGTCTGGAACAGGTCCCCGTGGCCCTCGGCGACGCCATCCTCGACCTGGGCTGCGGCAACGGCTGGGCCACGCGGTGGCTGCGCGCCGCGGCGGGGGAGGGAGGCTCGGCCGTGGGCCTCGATGCCGCCCCGGAGATGATCACTCGCGCGACGGAGGCCTCCACCGGCTTGCACGGACTCGACTTTCGGGTGGGCGCGTTCGGCACGCTCCCCTGGGACGACGGCTCGTTCCAGCACGCGTGGAGCTTCGAGGCGCTGTACTACGCCCCCGATCTGGACGTCGCGCTGGCGGAGATCCACCGGGTGGTGACCCCCGGCGGCACGCTGACGATCGGCACGGACTTCTACGAGGAGCACGAGGAGTCGCGCGGCTGGCCCGCGATGATGGGCATCCCGATGGAGCTGCTCAGCGCCGACGGTTGGCAGGCTCGGCTGGAAGGCTCCGGTTTCGCCATCGAAGCGCGCTTCTTCTCGGACGTGTCCCTCATTCTCCGGGGCCGCCGCACCTGACGGTTGCCTGACAGGACCCTGACATCGATCCCCGGATCGGTCCGCTAGGGTGCGCGCCATGCCCGGATTCGCCCCCCTCCTCGCTCTCGTCATCGCCTCCTCGGGCACCACGTCGCTTCCCATCGTCAACGGTGAGTTCGAGCCCGGGATGGAGCCGGTCGTGGGGCTCGGCGCGGTCTTCGGCGACAACGCCTTCTCGGCGTGCACGGGCACCTTGATCACCCCCGAGTTGGTGCTCACGGCGGGGCACTGCGGCGCCGGCCTGGACCTGGAGCTGGTCGTCGCCCTCGGCTCCGCCTTCTTCGGCGACCGCGTCGGCGACCACTTCCTGCAGGTCGGCTTCACCAACCTGGTGCAGCACCCCGGGTACGAGGAGCTGGTCTCCGGCCCCAACGGCACGGAGAGCTACGGAGAGCACGACGTCTCGGTGCTCACGCTCGCTGAGGCGGTGACCGAGGTGGAGCCCGCGCTGCTGCGCCGGCGTGCCCTCACCGACGACGATCTGGGGGCGGAGATCCTGTCGGTGGGGTTCGGCACGACCAGCGGAGACGGCAGCGGGGGAGGGGAGAAGCGGTCCGCGATCCTGACCGTCGACCAGCTCTGGCAGCAGTTCATCCTGTCCGACTCGGTCACCAACCCGAACAACGCCAACATCTGCGGCGGCGACAGCGGCGGACCCCAGCTGGAGGTCACCGACGGGCGGCTCATCGAGTGGGCCGTGCACAGCTGGGGCGACGCCAACTGCACCGTGACCTCGGGCAGCACGCGGGTCGATGAGGAGCACGAGTACGAGTGGATCCTCGACCAGGTGGAGGAGGTCCACGGCAGCCGCGACCTGTGCGAGATCAACGGCTTCTACGACGACGGCTGGTGCGACGTGGACTGCCCCTCGGTCGATGGCGACTGCGTCGAGGGCGACGACGACGACGACGACGACGACGATGACGACGATGGCCGCTCCGGCGCGGCCTGCTCGGACTGCTCGTCCGGCGGCGGGGCGGTGGCGCTGCTTCCGCTCCTGGCCCTCCCCGCGCTTCGTCGGCGCGAGCGATAGGGCTCAGCTGCCGCAGCCCTTGGCGGGCGGCTCGTTGGGGGTGCCGGCCTCGTCCGGTCCTCCCGGTCGAGGGCCCCCCATTTCCAGCGGGCGGGGCGGGGGCGGAGCGTCGGCCGCGAAGGTGACGTCCGCCTCGTACTCGGCCGACTCGAAGGAGCGGTCGATCCCGAACATGATCGGTTCCCGACGGTCGCCCGGCGGGTTGAAGCGGGCGTTGGGCACGCCGAGCCAGTCCCCCGGTCCGAGCAGGTTGTCGCCGTCCACGTCCAGCACCGGCACCACCCACAGGTCGCCGTGCTGGGGGACCCGCACCTGCACCACCACCGGCCACCGGAGCGCGCCGCGGGCGCGGGTGAACGACCAGACGCCCCGGGCTCCCGCCTTGGGGAGTCCGTTCTCGGCGACGTCCTTGCCCTCGAACCCCATCAGGATCAGCCCGCCGAGGCTCTGCTTCGCGACGTCCTCGCTGGAGGCTTCGAGCGTGACGGGGCGAGGCGGGTTCTCGTCCTCGTCAGGTTCCCCGTCGGGGGCATCGGGCCCGCCGCCGGGTCCGCCGTCGGGAGGTCCTTCGCGACCGTCGTCGTCGTCCCCCGCGCCGCCGTAGCCTCCGGCCGGTTCGAGGGAGACGAAGATCCGGTCGACCCGCAATTCGAGGCGCTCGGCGGGGACGTCGCTGGCGCCGACCGCCAGGGGCTCGCTGGGGAGGCCCACGCGGTCTCCGGTGTCGAGCCGTCCGGTGCCGTTCAGGTCCATGTACGCGACCAGCCAGGAGCTGCCATCGGCGGGCACCGCCACGACCTCCTCGAGCGGCCAGGTCCGCGTGCCCGCATCGGCGGTCCAGCGGAACGAAGGCGCCGAGCCTTCCCGCGGGAGCCCGGTGTCTGTGATCTGGACCGGCGAGTAAGCCTCGACCGTCAGCGGTCCCTTGTCGATGAGCCGGGTCGCGGCGTTGCCGTCGATGGCGAGCAGGCGCCTCACCAGCGGCAGGTCCGCGTCCGCGGCGACCGGAATCGGGCCGTCCGGCTCCTCGGGCTCTTCGTCGCTGTAGCCGGTGCCCATGGAGCCGGTGGTCGCGGGCGCCTGGCCGGAGCCGTCGCCGTACCCGGTGGTGGTGCCGTAGCCCCCGGAGGGGCCTCGGTAGGTGTCCGCGGGCGCCTCCTCGTCGCCGCATCCGGGCATGAGCAACGCGCCGACGAAGAGGCAGCTGAGCAAGATAGGCAGACGACGCATCCGGGAATCCTACAGGGCGGGCAGCTCAAAGATCCCGCAGCCGCTGGCCGCTGCCACCCGCCCCGAGACCGGGTCGATGCCGACGCCGCGCAGCAGGGGGCCGACCTCGACCTTGCCCAGGGCGGTGATTTCGGGGCCGAGGGAGAACCGATGCACGAAGCCGTCCCCGTAGCCGGCCACGTACAGCCGGCCGCGCTCTCGGTCGATGGCGACGTCCCGCGGGAACGCCCCCGCGGGGATGGTCTGCCGAATGGCGAGCGTGTCCAGATCGATCGCCGCGAGGTCGCCGCCCACGACGTTCGTGGCGAGGATGCGCCGTTGCTTGCGATCGATCTCCATGCCCACGGTGGGGAAGTAGGTGTCCAGCCGCCGCGTCGGCTGCATGGAGTCGCCGTCGATCTCGGTGATCATGAAGCTGAGGGGGCCCTGCAGCGCCGCCACCCAGTAGCTGCCCGAGACCGGATCCACGGTCGCCCAGTCGGACATCTGCACGGCGTCGGGGTTGCTGGAGTGGTGCTCGGCGATCTGCATCTCGTGCAGATCGATCGCGTCGATCAGCGGGTTGGAGCCGCCCCGGTTGGGGACGTAGCTGAGCACCGCGCGGCCGCGGGTCGAGTCGATCCCGGGGTTGGACGGCTCCCACTCCAGCGGCACCACCCGGCCCGCCGCGGTCTCCGGGCCGGCGTTGACCTCGAGCTCCCACATCGCGTAGGCGCCGACGCCGAGGATCTGGACGAGGGTCGTCCCCGTCACTGGCTCATGCACGATCCGTTCGGGCCACAGGGGGCCGTCCTCGCGGAGGGTGCGGAGCAGGTGGCGACGCTCCGGATCGGTGCGATCGAGCGTCAGCAGGAAGCCCCCCGTGCCGGACTGGATGCGCTTGAACGAAGCCAGCACCACGTCCGGGTCGCTCAGCGGGAGCACGTCGTAGGGGAGGGCCGCGCGTTGGTCGTCGGTGAGCGCGTAGCGGTCGACCAGGACGCGGGCGTCCGTGCGCTCGATCACGCTTCGGCAGGCTGCCTCGCTGGGGCCGCGGCGGTAGTCGGTCACCGCGCCGAAGGAGACGTAGAAGAGCAGCCACGGCACGGTGAGGAGCCAGACCCAGGCGGGCCCGCCCCCCAGCTCCCGGCGGGCCGCGAACGCCCCCGCCACGGCAGCGGCCACGGCGGCGGCGGCGGCGGTGGCGGGGGCCAGTCCGACGAACACGGCGATGTAGAAGGGGAGCAGCACGCCGACGCCGGTCAGCACCAGCACCCCGATCCGTTCGTCGAGCGAGAGCTGGATCCGTGGTTCCAGGCGGGCCGCCCCGAAGCCGACCGCGATGCCCACGAGCGCTCCCCCGCCCAACACCCAAGCGGGGTCGGGGGACCACGTCAGCAGCGAGGCGGCGGCGAACCGAAGGGCCGGCGGACCGGCCGCGGCCCCGGCCACGACGAAGCCCCAGCGCAAGTGCCGCCCCAGGTCTCGACCCTCGGTGTCGGCCCGCAGCAGGGGAGCCCACACCAGAGCGAGCAGGAAGCAGGCCGAGGACGGGAGGATCCAGGTCGCGCGTCCCCACTCCGGGTTTTGCAGCGCCAAGGCATGGCCCGCGGTGGCGAGGGCCCACACGAGGCCCACGCCCCCCAGCCAGCGCTGCACCTGCAGCCCGGTGTGGGCGATCAGGCCGCCGACCACGACAGCGATGATGAGCCCGATCTCCGCAGGCTCGGGCGCCGTCGCCAGCTGGGCCTGGGGGATCAGGCCGGTGGGGAAGGCCCACAAGGTGGCGCCGATGGTGGCGAGGTCGTGCAGCAGGGAGCCGGCGGGGACCAAGAGCACGAACAGCACGCTGTGCCCCACCACGCTGAGCGGCCGGCCGAAGGCCTCCCGCAGGGGAACCCGGATGCGGCAGAGGCAGACGCCGGCGGCTCCGCCGAGGAGGGCGCCCAGAATCAGTCCCTTGACCGCCAGGGTGCGGTGCGCGGCCTCGCTGGCGGCGATGGCGGCGGGGAGCAGCTCGCCGCTCTCGGGGGGGGCCCCGCTGGGGAGCATCGCGGCGAGGCATCCGACGACGGCGGCGGCGGCGGCGATCGAGCTGACGCCGACGGCCAGCGGCAGGCGCGGGCCCAGCAGGGGCGCTCCGATGGCGGCCGCCGCGATCACCTGGGCTGCGATCCCGAACGAGGGGGGCAGACCGGTGGGGCCCACGGCGCCGGCCAGGAGCGCTCCTGCGGCCAGGGTGCCGACGAGCACGCTGGCCGCTCCGAGGGCGAGGGGGCCTTCCTCCCGGACCACTGCAAGGCGGAGCAGCACGGCGATGGCGGTCGCCCGGAGGATCATTCCCCGCTGCGCCGCGACCTCGTAGCCGCCGTCGTCCAGGAGTTCGACGGCGAGCCGTTCGCCGAAGCCGGAGGCCGCGGAGGCGGCGAGGGCCAGGAGCGTCGTCGCGACCCCCAGGGCGAGGAGCGGGCGGGGCACGCGGTCGGCGGGATCGACGGCCCGGAAGCGAGCGCGAGCGGCGCCCCAGAGTCCGCCCCCGACGGCCAGCGCCAGCGCCACCTTGAGGTGGAGGGCGAAGCCGCCGTAGACGTCGGAGGCCTCGATCGTGAGGGGGCTGGGGAGGAGGAAGAAGACGGCCGCGACCGCCCCCCACACCGCAGATCGAGCGGGGGTCACGTCCGCGTTCCGAGGGGACCGATGGGGGCCGTCGTGCCGTCGAAGCGGAGGGCCGGGAGGTAGAACTCGTGCACCTGCTCGCAGTCGGCGGTGACGTAGTGGCCGATGAGGGCCCGCCGGAAGTCGGACGAGGTGTTCGGCAGGCTTCCGTGCACGACGGAGCCGACGAAGACGAGCAGGTCCCCGGGCTCCATCACCGCCGCTTCGGTGGGCCGGTCCTGCCGTTCGACCCCGACGTTGGTGAAGCTGGTGTCCGTCCGGGTGGTGCCGTGGGGTTCGAGGGGGCCGGTGCCGGGGGCGAGGCGCAGGCAGCCACTCGCCTCGGTCGCGGGATCCAGCGCCAACCAGGCCCCGACGCAGGTTCCCGGCGTCGCGTGGAGGTACTCCTGGTCCTGGTGGAGCGCCTGCCCGCGGGAGCCTGGAGGCTTGAAGTAGATCATCGACTGAACGGCGTACGGCTCGGCACCCAGGAGCACGGTGAGGATCCGGCCCAGGCGCTCATCGAGCATCCAGCGGAGGCTCGTCGCGTCCCACCGGTGCATGTGCACCATGCGCGGGAACGCGCGCAGCGGATCGTCCTCCGCGGAGTCCTCCCCCACGAAGTCCAGCGGCTTGGGCCCTTCGGCTCGCAACCTCATGAAGTGTTGGACGAGCGCATCGATCTCGGCGCGCCCGAACACCCCCTCGATGATCGCGAAGCCGTCGGCTTCGAAGGCACCCCTCAGGGCCGCCGGACGTCGGTCTCGGCTAATCACAATTTCGCCAACATACTGCCTCCGCCCCCGAAACGGCAGTCACGGAGTTTCGTCCGCGGGCGTCCCATCGACGGGCGGTGCGGGGGTGGCGGCGAGCGAGAGGGCAGCGGGGTCGACCGCGGCGCGGACCCGTTCGTCAACGTCGCGCACGACGTCGTAGTGGTCGTCCTGGACCGGAAGGAACCCGTTGATGGCGAGGCTCGAGGCGAGTCGCTCCCGCCCCTGCGGGGTGCGGCTGCTGATCTCCGCCAGCAGGCGCCCGATCGCCTCCGCCGCGATGGGGGGGAAGCCGCTGCGCGCGGAGTAGGCCTCGTAGGGGATACGTCGGCTCTTGGCGACGACGCGGAGTCGGCTCGCGCCGGGGTTGCGGCCGCGGGCTTCCACGATGGCGCCGGAGTAGCAGGCGCCGGCGTCCAGTTCGCCTGCGATGACGGCATCGAGCACGTCATCGTGGGCGCCCACGAAGGTCGGGCGGACGTCCCGAAGGGGGTGCAGGCCGGCCTCCAGGAGCCGATCGGCGGGGAACAGCCAGCCCGAGGTGGAGAGCGGGTCGACGAAGCCGAAGGAGCGGCCGCGCAGATCGGCGACGTCCCGGACGCCCGCGTCGTCCCGAACGACGATGTAGGCGCCGTAGGTGGGCGAGCCCTCGGCGATGTGGGTGGCGAAGGCGTAGAGGCCGTCGTCGATGGCCCGGGCGCTGACGTAGGTGTAGGGGGGGAGCACGGCGATGTCGACGCTGCCGTCGACCGCGGCCTGACGCACGGCGCCGTAGTCCTCACCGACGACGATCGACATCGGCACCCCCAGCCGGGCCTCCGCGTGGCCGACGATCGCCTGGTAGGGCTCGTTGACCACGTCCGCGTCGATGTAGGGGACCAGACCCCACCGAATCTCCGAGATGCCGGCCTGCCGGAGGGCGGCTCGGGCCTGCTGGAGCAGCGGCTCGATGGGGGGCGCGGGGCTCGTCTGTGCCGGGGTGTCGATCGGTGCCGCGGGGGGGCAGCCGACCGCGACGAGCGCGAGCGCGGCGACGAGGAGGGGCCGGATCACCGCGGGGTCTCCCGCAGGGGGGGGCTGGGCGCCACGTGGGCCCGGTCCCGACCGAACTGCTTCGCCCTGTACATGGCGGCGTCGGCGCGTTGGAGGAGCTCGGTCGCGGCCTCGTTGCCGTCCCACCGGGCGACGCCGGCGGAGATGGTGACCTTTCCGTTGGGCTGGGACTCCTCCCCGACGAGGGCGGCCTCGCGCACGGCCGCGACGAGCTGTTCGGCGACGCGGGTGGCAGCTTCGAGGGGGGTCGCGGGGAGGATCAGCCCGAACTCTTCGCCTCCGTACCGGGCGGCGATGTCGACGCTGCGGAGGCGCCGGCGGAACAGCTCGGCGATGCCTTCGAGCACGCGGTCCCCGGCGGGGTGACCGTGGGTGTCGTTGTAGAGCTTGAAGTGGTCGACATCGACCATCACCAGCGACAGCGGCTGCCCGTAGCGGCGGGCGCGGTCGAGCTCCCGGCCCAGGTGTTCGTGGAAGGCCCGGTGGTTGGCGAGCCCGGTGAGGCCGTCGGTGCGGGCCAGCAGGGCGAGCTCCTCGTTGGCCGCCTCAAGCTCCTCGGTGCGGGCGGCGACCTTCTCCTCCAGCTGCACGGTGTAGGCCTGGAGCTGGTCCGCCATCTCGTTGAAGACCTCGCCGAGGATGCCGACCTCGTCGGAGCGGCCCTTGGGGAAGCGGGCCTGGAGGGTGCCGTCGCGGATGTTGCGCACGACGGTGGTCAGCTGCTCCAGGGGCCGCAGCGCCTGGATGGCGAGGCCGATGTAGAGGACCAGCGCGAGGAACGCGGACATCCCGAGGCTGACGCCCAGGATCTCCATCCGGGATCGGGCGATGCGGCTGTGCACTTCGTCCAACGAGACCTTGGCGGTCGCGGTGCCCCACCGTAGGCCCGAGGTCACGGGCACCGACAGAAGCAGCAGGTTCTCCTCCTCGGACGCCTGGGCGGTGGCGTGGTCGGACGCGAGGGCCGCGGCGGTGAAGGCGTCGGTCTGGACGCTGCCGAACTGGCTGGCGTCGGTGTGGGCCACGACGACCCCATCGGCATCCACGATCGCGACCTTGACGAGGCCGAAGCGCTTCCATTCGTTGTCGTCGTCGAAGCGGGCGAGGATGGCGTCGAGCTCTTCGATGCGGCGGGTCGCGAGGGGGACCGAGCAGGAGGCGGCGAGGGCGCGAAGCACCTCCTGGCCGTGCCGCTCGGCGTCCTGGTGGAGCTGGTCCGACTCGTTCTGGATCCGCCGGATGCCCCACGAGAACTGGGTCACCAGCACGGCGATGACGACGAGCACAATGACGCGAACTCGGAGCCCCACAGGCTGCCTTCTCCTCGGCTCAGGGTAGCCGGAAGACGGCGGTGAGGTTGTTGGCGGGCATGGCGACGGCCTCGTCGAGGCGAAGGCCTCGGGAGGCGGCGAGGGTGGCGAAGTGATCGAGGTCGCGGACTCCCCACGACGGGTCCCGCGCCTTCAGGGAAGCGTCGAAGCGCTCGTTGCTCGGCGCGGTGTGGCGGCCGTCGCGGGTGAAGGGGCCGTAGAGGGCGAAGACGCCGCCGTCCCGCAGGAGTCGGCCGACCCCGTCGAGCAGGCCGAGGGCGGCCTCCCAGGGAGCGATGTGGATCATGTTGGCGCAGTACACGGCGTCGGCCCGGTCCAGCGGCCAGGCGTCGTCCCGGACGTCCAGGGGTGCGGCGGGGCGGAGGTTGGGAGCGCCGCAGTCCTCGGCCCACGCGTCGATGCTGACGAGGTGCTCGGGATCCAGATCGGTGGGGTGCCAGGTCAACTCGGGCAGGTGGGTGGCGAACCAGGCGGCGTGTTGGCCGGAGCCGGCGCTCACTTCGAGCACGGTGCCGCGCGGGGGAAGCACGCGCCGGAGCACCTCGAGGATGGGGTCGCGGTTGCGGACGGGGGCGGGCCAGTGCAGCCGTCGGTCGGTCATGCGGCGATGGTGACACGTCCGTCGTATGCTCGCGGCGATCCGGAGGAGAACCGATGACTCGACTGCTGCTGCTGCTGCTGCTCTCCATGCCCGCGCTGTCGGCCACCCCCGCGTCGGCGGCGACCGTGGACGAGGTGCACATGGAGACCGCGCGGTGGATGAGCCCCCCGCTGAAGGTGCTCCCGATCGCGCTGGCCACGCCGTTGGCGGTGGCGGGCGTGTCGATCGCCTACAGCTCGCCGATCGCGTGGGCGGAGGGGGATCTGCTCGGCTGGAACCTGATGCGCACCGTCGGCGTCGGCGTGATGGGGGGAGGGCTCGGCACGGGCATCGCCCTGAACGCGATGTCGCGCGCGGCGCGGCTGCTGTCGGGGGGGACCTTCGTCGAGAACCTGCACTGGCTGATCGTCGGCCCGTCGCTGGCGGGGGTCGGGTACGCGGTCACGCTCGTGGCGACCAGCGCGACCGTGCTGACGAACACCCCCCTGGCCGTCGCCTTGTCGATCGGCGGCGGCGTGGCGTGGGGGGCCGGGATGGTCATGCTGATCGTCGACGCCGCCAAGACCGCGTTCGAGAACGACGCGCGGATCCTCGCGACGCAGTGGCGCCCCGGGCGGGTGCAGTTCGCGGGGTGGTCGCTGGGACCGAACGACGTCGGTGGGCTCAGCGGTGGGGTCGCGTTTCGGTTCTGAGCGGGGGGCGCTACTGCGCCGGAACTCCGATGTTCTCAAGCGCAGTCTCCCAGTGCAACGTTCTTGCATCCTGTAAGAGCAGCTTGTAAGAAGAACCGGGAGACGACATGGCACGACGCAAGCCCAAGAACCTGAAGCTCGGCGCGGTCGGGGTCTACGTCGTCCGGGGTCCCCGGGAGGATCGGCGCTGGTACTGGCAGGCGTCCTGCACGGTCGCCAGCAAGCGCAAGACGATCTGGTCGGGGTGGGCCACGAAGGCTGAGGCCGAGCGCGCCGCCTGCGAGGCCCGGGCTGCCCTGCCGACGGACCTCGGGACGCCAGACGCCCAGGCGAAGCAGGAGGCGGAAGCTGGCCTGACCGTGGCGGCGGTGCTGGAGCGGTGGATGGAGGACTGCTACGCGCGGCCGTACATCTCCCCCAGGACCTTGAAGGCCTACAGGGATGCGGCGACGAACCTCACCCGGCTGATCGGGGGCTATCGGCTCACGGAGATGTCGATCGTGGAGACGCAGGGATACCTGAACGCGCGCCATGCTGAGGGGCTCCGGGTCAGGACGGCGTGGGCGGAGCTGTCGATCTTCCGCACGGCATGGCGGTGGGGGAAGGCCGCGCGGCTGCACGACGAGCCCTTGCACCTGCCGGCCCCGTCGAGCGTCAAGATGGAGAAGGTGC